>PBYQ01000001.1 GCA_002729695.1 Citromicrobium sp.
CTCGGTGGCCACGCGGAGCTGCAGGGTGTTCTGTCGCAGGCGGTTCTTCTTCGAACGCTCCACCTGGTGGCGCCCTTCCAGCACCTCCAGGCGCTGCTGGGCCCGCTGCTGATCCCGCCGGCGATCCTGCTGGGCGTCGATCCGACCCACATGGGCATCCTCATCGGCTTCAATCTGACCGTGGGCCTGCTGACGCCCCCTCTGGGCGGCGTGCTGCTGATCCTCGCGACGGTGCTGAAGATGGACTACTGGCGCCTCGTGCGCACCGTGCTGCCCTTCCTCGTGGCCGAGCTGATCCTGCTCGCCGTTCTCATCCTCTGCCCTGAAGTGACACTGGCCCTGCCGCGCCTTCTTGGACTGATCAACTGACAGCAAGACACCAAAACCAACAGGAAAAGGACCCAACATGACCTTCAAGACCCTGCTTGCCTCGGCCGCAACCATGGCCGCGCTTTCGACCCCGGCCTTTGCCTTGGGCCCGATCAACCTGGCCTTCGCCGGTCCGGAAGATGCCAAGGTCGACGGCGAATACGTCTTTGCCGAAGCCTTCCGCAACAGCCTGGCCGCGCATGACGTCGAGGTGAGGATCAACCCCAACAACACCATGGGCAAGGAAGACGAGCGTCTGGACCAGGTTTCCACCGGCCTGATCGAGGTAAACCTCGGCAACCCGGCGATGCTGTTCAAGATGTCCCCCATCTCACCTGCTCTCTATCTTCCCTTCATGTTCGAGAGCGAACAGCAGATGGATGACGTGGTCGCCGAAAGCGGCATCCTCGACCAGGTGAATGCCCAGACCGCCGATTACGGCGTGATGATCCCGGGCTTCAACATGCGCGGCGGCCTGGTGGGCATCTTCACCACCGATATCCCCGTGACCAAGATGTCCGACCTCGAAGGCGTACGCCTGCGGGCCCAGAACGGCGAGCAGATCAAGTTCTTCGAGAGCTGGGGCGCCAAGGGCACTGTAGTCAGCTTTGCCGAAGTGCCGAACGCGCTGCAGACCGGCGTGGCACAGGGCTACTTCAACCCGCCGTCCTCGGCCATCAAGGCCCGTCACACCGACATCCTGACGGACTTCGTGCCGCTCGACGCGATGCCGGTGGCCCGCGTGATCATGCTGTCCTCCGACTGGTACGGCAGCCTGTCCGAGGAAGAGCAGGGCTGGGTGGATGCCGCTGTCGACGACGGTATTGCCGCCAACCGCCAGTGGTCCGCCAGCTACGGTGCCGACCTGATCAACGAGCTGGGCAACCTTGGCGTCACCGTGACCGAGCTGGAGCCGGGCGAGCGTGACAAGTTTGTCGAAGCGACCAAGGCCATCTGGGACGAAGCCGCCGATCCGGCGATCGTGGACGAGCTGGAAGGCTACCTGGACTGATCGCCAGCAGCCTCTCCCCGGGCGCGTGAAACCTCATGCGCCCGGCGCTTCCTCTGCGGGCCGAGGTTCCCCGGTCCGCAGAGGAAGGTGCATCCAGCCATGACCAGGCTTTCAAAGACAGGTCACGCCGCCGGGCGCGTTCAGGTCCCGGCCCCCATTCGCGCCCGCGCGCGCCACTGAAAGGACCTCTCATGCTGACCATAACCTCCCGCAAGCTGAACGGCTTCAGCCGTGGGCTCAACAGCGTGGTGCTGGGCTGCGGCTGCGTGTTTCTCGTGGCCATGGTTGTGCTGATCTGCCTCCAGGTCGTGGCCCGCTACGGCTTTGCCTCGCCGCCCGCCTGGACTGAGGAACTGGCGCGCTACGCCATGGTCTGGGTCGGCCTGCTGGGTGCCAGCGCATCCTACTACGAGCGCTTCGATCCGGCGCTGGTGAAGATCCCCGCCCGTGCGCCCCGCTGGCTGAAGCTGGCCACCGCCACGGTGCGCGCGGCGGCCGTGTTGCTCTTCCTCGTGCCGATCCTTTGGTACTGCTTCTTCGGGCCGGGGATGAACCTCACGCGCGGTTTTCTGAACCGCAACATGACCATGATGGCGGAAACCGTGCCGCTGCCGATGATCTGGGTGGCCATCGCCGTGCCTACCTTCATCGTGCTGACTTTCCTGCATGGCCTCGCGCGGACTTTCGCAACAGTGACCGGCACCCGCGAAGCCGCTGGCGAACCCGATACTGCCGAAGCCGACTTGACGACTGACCAAAAGGCCCCCCAATGAAGACCACCACCGCCGCGACGATCGCTGCAGACAGCGATTTCATCGCCCGCCTGACCGAGATCCGCCACGACATCCACCGCCACCCCGAAACCGCGTTTGAAGAGGTGCGCACCTCGGACCTCGTGGCTGACTTCCTCGAGGAACGCGGCATCGAGGTTCATCGCGGGCTGGCCCGCACCGGCGTGGTGGGCGTGCTGAAGGGGCGTCATCCGGGCAACCGCCGCATCTCTCTGCGCGCAGACATGGATGCGCTGCATATCGAGGAAAAGACGGGCAAGCTCCATGCCTCGACCATCCCCGGCAAAATGCATGCCTGCGGCCATGACGGGCACACCACCATGCTGCTGGGCGCGGCCGAGAAACTGGCCGCCGATCCCGATTTCGCGGGCACCGTCCAGTTCATATTCCAGCCTGCCGAAGAGGGCCTTGGCGGGGCGCGGGTGATGATCGAGGAAGGCCTGTTCGAACAGCACCCCTCCGATGCCGTCTACGGGCTGCACAACATGCCCGGCACTCCGCTGGGTGAATTCCGAACCCGCCCCGGTGCGATGATGTCCGCCGGCGATACATGGGAGTTGACCCTGCGCGGCACCGGCGGCCATGGCGCCATGCCCCACGAGGGCACCGATCCGACCATGGCGCTGGCCAGCTTCCTGTCCGGCCTCTCCTCCATCGTGGCGCGCAACGTCGCAAGCTTCGACAGCGCGGTGATCTCGGTCGGCCATGTCGCGGCCGGCGATTTCAACAGCCCCAACATCATCCCCGCCGAGGTCCGCCTGCGCGGCACCGCCCGTACCTTCCTGCCCGAAACCCGCGACCTGGTGGAACGCCGCCTGGCGGAACTGGGCCAGGCCGCCGCGGCCATGCACAACTGCGAGGCCGACCCCAACTTCATCCGCCGCTACCCGCCGCTGGTGAACTGGCCCGAGGAAACCGGCCGCGCCGTGGCTGCGGCCCAGGCGACGGTCGATGCCGCCATGGTCGACGGCGAGGCCGAGCGCGTGGGCGCCAGCGAAGATTTCTCCTTCATGCTGGAAAAGGTTCCGGGCTGCTTTGCCACTGTCGGAAACGGCACCGAGAGCGCTTTCGTCCATACGCCGCTTTACGATTTCGACGACGCGGTGATCCCCTATGGCGTGGCCTACTGGCTGAACGTCGTGGCCACGGAGCTGTCACATGCAGAGTGATTCCTCGGTCGCGCGCCTTGCGGCATGGGCTGCCACTGCGGATGCCTCTGACCCGGCGCTGACCGGCAGCGCGGCCGCAGCCTTTGCCGATACGCTGGCCTGCATCCTGGCCGGGCGCGCGGACAGCGCGACGCAGGCTGTTCTCAAGGGGGCCGAAGCAACCCATGGCACCGGCCCCGCAGCCCTCTGGGGCCTGGGCACAACGCTTTCGCCCGCGGGTGCGGCGCTGGTGACGGGCACAGCGGCCCATGCGCTGGATTACGATGACAACTTCGCCCCGGCGATGTCTCACGCCAGCGCCGTCCTGGTGCCCGCGCTGCTGGCCATGGCGGCCGGACGCCCCGCGATCAAAGGGGACGACCTGATGCAGGCCTACGTCATCGGCTTGGAAGTTCAGGCCCGTATCGGAGCCGTCATGCACCCCCAACATTACGGCGCCGGCTGGCACTCCACCGCGACACTTGGCGCCATCGGAGCCGCCGCTGCCTGCGCCCGGCTGACCGGCGCAGATGCCGATGTCATGGCCCGAACCATGAGCCTCGCTTTCTCGCAGTCCTCCGGTTCCAAGCTGCAGTTCGGTGCCGAGGCCAAGCCCACCCATGCCGGATTTGCCGCACGTGCTGCCGTCACAGCAGCGGCCCTGGCCGAGGCCGGGCTGGGCGCCAAGGCAGAGTTCGTCAGCGCTCCCTGGGGCTTGGCCGCACTGTTCGCGGGGACAGAACGCGAGATGACGCTGGACGATCTGGGAACGTCCTGGGCGCTCCTGACCGACGGGATGATGGTGAAACGCTTCCCATGCTGTGCCGCCTCGCACCGCGCGCTCGACGGGGTCGAGGCCCTGATGCAAACGCATGGGATCGGTCTGTCGGACATCGACCAGATCGAGGTCGAGATGCCGGAAGTCCTTGCTCGCAACCTGCGATATGATGCCCCTGAAAGCACCTCCGAGGCGCGCTTCAGCCTGGCCTATCCCGTGATGAGACTTCTGGAGGAAGGATCGGTTTCACTGTTCCACTTCACCTCCGAGGCCGTGGCGACTGTCGCGGATCGCACGGCTTTGGCACGCATCCGGCGCAAACCGCAGCAGATGGGGCCCGAAGGAATCGATGCGGCCTATGCGATTGAGGTCACCTTGACCGATGGACGTCGCCTGCGCCACGATCAGGCATTCATCGTCGGCACGATCAGGCATCCGCTGACAGTGACACAACTCGATATGAAAATCGCCGACTGCCTCGCCTGGGGAGGCCTTTCCCGGCGCAAGGCCGATTTTTCGAGCGCCATGGACGCGCTGCCAGCTGCCGCTGATGTCCTTGCCTGCCTCAGTCCCCTGGCCGAAGGCAGCCTGAAATGATCCCAGACCAATTCGAACATCCCGTCATTTTGGACGGCACCCCGGTCGAAACCCCAGGCTGTCGCCTGCTGTGGGAAGCGTTGATCGAGATCGGCCCAAGAGTCGAACTGGGCCGAGGTCCCCACGGCAACCGTCGCCGCATCGACATTCTTGGTGGCAGCTTTCGTGGCGGCGCTGATTTCCCGCAATTGCGGGGGCGTGTCCTGTCCGGCGGCGCCGATCGCCAACTCGACCGGCTGGACGGCGCACGCGAGCTGGATGCGCTCTACGACCTGGAGCTTGTCGACGGCACGGTGCTGACCCTGCGAAATCGGGTCGTCATCGACGAGCGGCCTAGCGCGCCGCGCTACGCGTTGTCCCACATTTCAGTCGAAGCGCCGGAAGGTCCTTGGGCATGGCTTTCGCGCCGCATTATAATTGGCACATTGCAGTCACAGCGTCCCAAGCACGATGCAGTGGTCATCCGTGCCTTTGAGGCAACCTGCGCGCAGGTTTCTTAACCCGCAGCTGGATAGTCCAACCCATTCCCTGGACTGACAGGGAGCACATTGGCCGAGTTGGTGGGGTGAGGTCCCAGGTCGTGGTGTAGCTTTCGGTGGCCATCGGGTTTCTCGGTAGGGTCGGTTTGCTGACACCAACCTGAACCGAGGGATGCCCCCGATGACCAAACCCATGATGGACCTGCGTGCGCTGGTAGAGAAGAGCGCCGATGCCGACCTGCTTCGCGAGATGATCGGCTTTGCTGCCGAACGGCTGATGGAGTTGGAGGTCGGCGCCAAGACCGGTGCTGACTATGGTGAGAAGACCAGCGAGCGCCTGGCGCAGCGCAACGGGTATCGCGATCGGGACTGGCAGACCCGGGCCGGCAGCGTCGAACTGCGCATCCCGCGCCTGCGCACCGGCTCCTATTTCCCCTCGTTCCTCGAGCCGCGGCGCTCTGTTGAGAAGGCCCTGACGGCCGTGATCCAGGAGGCCTATGTCCACGGCGTCTCAACGCGATCGATGGACGACCTGGTGCAGGCCATGGGTGGCACCGGGGTGTCGAAGAGCCAGGTCAGCCGACTGTGCGAGGAGATCGACGAGCGCGTGGATGCCTTTCTGACACGGCCGATCGAGGGCGAATGGCCCTACCTCTGGATCGATGCCACCTATCTCAAGGTGCGCCAGGGCGGCCGGATCGTATCGGTTGCGGTCACGCTCGCGGTGGGCGTCAACACCGACGGCAGGCGCGAAGTGCTGGGCATGGCGATCGGGGCCTCCGAGGCCGAACCCTTTTGGACCGAGTTCCTGCGTGATCTCGTCCGCCGTGGCCTCAGCGGCGTGAAGCTTGTGATCAGCGATGCGCATGAGGGCATCAAGGCCGCCACCGCCCGGGTCCTGTCCACGACCTGGCAGCGCTGCCGCGTCCACTTCCAGCGCAATGCGCTCGCCCATGCCGGCAAGAACAGCCGCCGGGTGGTCTCGGCATTCATCGCCACGGCCTTTGCCCAGCCCGACCACGCGGCGGCGAAGGCCCAGTGGCGTCTCGTGGCGGACCAGATGCGCGGCAAGCTCCCCAAGCTGGCCACGCTCATGGACACGGCCGAGGAGGACGTCCTGGCCTATATGACCTTCCCGGCCCAGCATCGCACCAAGCTGCACAGCACCAATCCGATCGAGCGGCTGAACGGCGAGATCAAGCGACGCACGGACGTCGTCGGCATCTTTCCGAACGAGGCTTCGATCCGGCGCCTCGTCGGCGCGATCCTCATGGAGCAGACCGAGGAATGGACAGTCCAGCGCGCCAGATACATGACGCTGGAAACGCTCGCGCCCGTCTGCGATGATCTCGGTGTCAGTCTGCCTGCAGCGCAGAGCGACTGACCAGCTCGGCCCGCTCGAAAGCGCGAGGCCCATGAGGAGCTACACCACTTCCCGGGACATCATCCCTCCTTCTGAGCGACCATCCCGTAATAGCCGTTCAGTTCCGGCAATTCTTCATCAGAGAAGGCGTTCCGCTTGATCTCGCGGTAGACCGTCGAGGGATGCCTGCCGATGGCCTCTGCGATTTTCCGTACTGGTGCCTTGGCATTCAGCATATCTTCAATTTGGCGTCTTTCGCGCAGGTTCAGTTCGATGTGGGCCAATCTCGTTCTCCTTGCTTTCCAGCAAGATAGAGCATCTGTCGCAACGCAGTTTAGAATGTGCCTGCCAGGCTGCCCGACAATATGCCCCCGACGATTTGCGCAACGGTAAGAAGCCCGTTCGCCCAGATCGCGATGGCAACCCGCCGATCGCCGGAATCCGGATCGATATGCGCGTGCCCGTGGTCATGTGGCATTGGCAGGCTCCTCATGCGCGTGTGTCGCGCGTCGGTCAGTCTTGAGGCGGTCGCTGCGGAAACCACGAACGCGCGCATTCATCCAGTGGCGTATTATATGACGGTAAAGGGCACCACGCAGCCATCCAAAGGATTGCTCATGGGAAAAATAGAAGGCGTCCGGCGTATCAAACACGCCGAAATCCTGCACGATGCCGGTTTTCTGAATGTAGGTATCTTCTCCGTTCCAGGCGACGGGAGGCGCGCCAAGACAATCCGTGCCCGCGCCATACCCGCAGAGACTGTCCGTGTCCGAGAAAGACGTTTGCAGGACTTTGAGGAAAGCGTCATCCAGGATGAAGCCTTCAAGGTTGATCCAGGCACCTTGAAATTCGATCTCGACCCATGAGTGGAGAATTTCCTGCGGAGCAAGCGGATACACCAGCTCAGGGACAACACCGCGCTGCAAGCCTTTGTGGATCGTAAACCCATGCAACCGGCAACGAATGCCGACACCACGCAGCAGCGCCATCAAGAGCGTGCCTTTGGTATTGCACTGCCCATAGCCGTCGGAAAGCACTTCGGATGCGGGGATGTCGTCAGCTCGATTGTATCCGAACGCGATTTCATTCCGAACGAAATCATAGGCAGCTCCGACCCGATCGTATTCGGATAAGCCGCGCCAGCTGCGGTTCTCAATTAGATGCGCAAGAGGCGCGGCATCAAAATCCAGTAGTTTGGTGGGTACAAGTAGGGGGTCGGTCATCTGCAACGGGTCGCTCCTCGAATCGTCTTGGAACAAGACTAGTTGCTATAGTCACTATAGCTTCAACCCTTTCTTTCAGAAAGAATCTCCCGCAACTATTTGTCCGTGTGAACCGCTTTGTGGTGTTCGCCGTGTGCGTCGCGCAGAATGTCGATACCTCCCCAGGCCGCGATCCCGGCGACGATC
>PBYQ01000002.1 GCA_002729695.1 Citromicrobium sp.
AAGCGGTCCCGCCAGCCGAATTCCGCGCCGAATGCCGCGCCTACGCCCAGAAATGGGTCGATACCCAGCGCGAACAGCTCAAACGCCTCGGCATCCTTGGCGACTGGGACAATCCCTACCTCACCATGGACTACGACAGCGAAGCGACGATCGTCGCCGAGCTGATGAAGTTCGCCGAGGCAGGCAACCTCTATCGCGGCTCCAAGCCGGTAATGTGGTCGCCGGTCGAAAAGACCGCGCTCGCCGAAGCCGAGGTCGAATACGAGGACATCACGAGCACGCAGATCGATGTCGCGTTCGAGATCGTCGAATCGCCGATCGAAGAGCTGGTCGGCGCGCACGCGGTGATCTGGACGACCACGCCGTGGACGATCCCGGTGAACCAGGCTTTGGCTTATGGGCCGGAGGTTGAGTATGTGCTCCTTCAAACCAGTTTCTTCGCTCCCGGGATCGGAGCCGAGCCCGGAAACGGGTCGATGGATTTCCGCATCTTGGTTGCGGAGGCACTGAAGGGGCAGTTCCTCGCCCGCAACACGACCGCAGGTGTGGAAGCTGACGTGATCGAGGAATGGCGCGGCAAAGGCTCTGACCTCGCCGGCACCAAGGTCCGCCACCCGATGCACAAGCTTGGCGGATTCTACGAGACGCTCCGCCCCATGCTGCCCGGCGATTTCGTCACTACCGACAGCGGTACCGGCCTCGTTCACATGTCGCCCGACCATGGCGAGGACGATTTCTACCTGTGCCGCGAGAACGGGATCGACCCGGTCTTCGCGGTCGACGATGGCGGGGTGTATCGCGACGACTGGCCGTGGCTGGGCGGCGACGACGAGCGCCGCCGCTCGGTCATCAACCCCAACTTCAACGCGCCCGACGGGCCGATCTGCTCGGACCTGCGCGAAGCGGGCGCGCTGCTGAGCGCGAGCGCGGATTACAAGCACTCCTACCCGCATTCGTGGCGGTCCAAGGCGAAGATCATCTACCGCTGCACGCCGCAGTGGTTCGTGCCGATGGACAGGGACCTGGGTGCGGAATCCCCCCACCCCGATGGGGAGGGGTCGGGGGAGGGGTCTCCCACGCCCGCAAGTGCCGAACACCCTCACCCAACGCTCTCCCTCAAGGGAGAGGGCTCGACGCTGAGGGAACGCGCCCTCTCCGAGATCGAGCGCGTCCGCTTCGTGCCCGAGCGCGGGCGCAACCGCATCCGCGCGATGGTCGAAGGGCGGCCCGACTGGGTGCTTTCGCGCCAGCGCGCGTGGGGCGTGCCGATCACGCTGTTCGTCCGCAAGGACGGTACCTACCTGCAGGACGCGAGCGTCAACAGCCGTGTCGTCGATGCCATCCGGACAAGCGGCGTCGATGCGTGGTCAGAGGATCGCAAGGCCGAATTCCTCGGGAGCGAGCACAATCCCGACGATTTCGAGATGGTGCACGACATCCTCGACGTGTGGTTCGATTCGGGCTGCACGCATGTCTTCGTGCTCGAAAGCGATCGCTGGCCTGCGCTGACCTGGCCCGCCAATCTCTACCTCGAAGGCTCCGACCAGCATCGCGGCTGGTTCCAGTCCTCGCTGCTCGAAAGCTGCGCCACGCGCGGGCGCGCGCCCTACGACCAGGTGCTGACCCATGGCTTCACCATGGACCAGAACGGGCGCAAGATGTCGAAGAGCCTCGGCAACACGGTCGATCCGCTTAAGATCGTCGACCAGTACGGTGCGGATATCCTGCGGCTGTGGGCGCTGAGCGTCGATTCGACGATGGACCACCGCATCGGCGACGAGATCCTGAAGGGCGTCGCCGACCAGTACCGCAAGCTGCGCAACACCTTCCGCTACCTGCTCGGCGCGCTGGAAGGCTACGAGGCTTCGGAAGCGGTCGATTATGCTGAGATGCCCGAGTTAGAGCGGTATACGCTGCACCAGCTGGCCGAGCTCGATGGCAAGCTGCGGCAGTGCATCGCTGACTACGACTTCAACGAATACACCCGACTGCTGACCGAGTTCGCGAACGAGGATCTGTCCGCGTTCCTGTTCGATATCCGCAAGGACCGGCTCTATTGCGACGATCCGGCATGGGTCGAACGCCGCGCCTACCGGACCGTGCTCGACACGCTGTTCCACGCGCTGGTCCGCTATGCCGCGCCGGTGCTGGTGTTCACCGCGGAGGAAGTTTGGACCACGCGCTTCCCCGATGCGAAGAGCATCCACCTGCAGCAGATCGACCCGCTACCGGGCGAATGGACCGACGAGGCACTCGCCACCCGCTTCGCCGCGCTGCGCGAGCTTCGCGAGGACGTGACCGAGGCGATCGAGCCGCTGCGGCGCGAGAAGACGATCCGCTCCAGCAACGAAGCTGCCGTTTCCGTCCCGAAAGGGGCCGTCCCCGAAGGTTTCGACATGGGCGATCTTGCGGAACTGTTCATCGCCGCGTCAGTCTCCACACACGAAGGGGAAAGGGTGACCGTTTCGCGCTCTTCCGATAACAAGTGTGGCCGTTGCTGGCGCCTCCTGCCGAGCGTTTCGGAAGATGGCGAGCTGTGCGATCGGTGCGAGGAGGTGGTCAACTGATGCCGGGTATCTGGAATCGCCGTGTCGCCGGCCTCGTGCTGGCCGCGCTCGTCTTCGGGCTGGACCAGTTCGTGAAGTGGCTCGTCACCGGGCCGCTGGAGATCGACCAGGTCGGCGACGTCATGCATCTGCTGCCGTTCTTCGACCTGACCTTCACGCAGAATTTCGGCATTTCGCTGGGGCTTTTCGAAGCGCAGAGCGTCGAGGCGCGCTGGATACTGGTGTGCGGCACCGCCGTGATCGCGGTGATCGTGCTGCTATGGATGCTGCGCGAACGCACCGGTGGGGACATTTTCGGCCTCGGCCTGATCCTCGGCGGCGCGCTGGGCAACATCCTCGACAGGGTGCAGTACGGCTACGTGGTCGACTATGCCGATCTGCACTTCGGCACCTTCCGGCCGTTCCTCATCTTCAACATCGCCGACGCCGCGATCACCATCGGCGTCCTCATCATCCTTGCCCGATCCTTCTTCCTGCGCGACAAGAGCGCGGACGACGACATGCACCTCGCTGCGAAAGAGAGCTGATTATGCGTACCAAGAGCCTCCTGATCCTCGGCACACTTGCGATGGGCCTGGCTGCCTGTGGCAGCAACGGCGGCATTCTGGGTCGCGAACGGCCCGACGAATTCGCCGTGCAGCGTCAGGCGCCGCTGGTGGTACCGCCCGATTTCAACCTCGCGCCGCCCGAGCCGGGCACCGCACGCCCGGCCGAGGGTACCGCTGCCGAGCAGGCGCTCGACGCGCTGTTCGGTGGCCCGGCTCCGCGTAGCCAGGTCGAAGCGGCCGCAATCAGCCGGGCAGGCGAGGCCGAGCCGGGTATCCGCTCTGCAGTGGGCGACCCGCACACGCCGACCGTCGCAAAGGGCCGCGTAACGCGCGACATCATCGCCGCACCCGAGGGTGACGGTGGCTCCGCGCAGGCCGTCATCCCCGGCTGATCGCTGCAACCTTGAATAGCTTGGCGTGCGTGCGTTTGCACCGCGCCAACTCTTCGAACATTTTCGCCTCGCCGGTCGCCCGCCGGGGCGCGATGTCCCCGTGCGCGACCGGTCGGGCTAACGGCCTGCCATGGATTTGACCTTGGGCAGGAACGTCCGGCCGATCCGCAGGGTCTCGCCGTCTTCCAGCTCGACCGACCAGACCCCGAGACCATCGTGCCGCAGGCCGGCGATGTGATCCTTGCGCAGGATCGTGCTGCGGTGGATGCGGATGAAGGCTTCGGGATCGAGCTTTTCTTCCAGCCCGGCGATCGTCTGCAACAGCAGGTAGGTCTTGTCGCCGACGTAGAGTCGGACGTAATCGCGCTCCGCATCGATCCGGCGCACGTCCGAGACCGACACCCGGACCAGTTCCGAGCGGTGCGGGACCCACAATTCGCGCAGCCATCTGCCATCGCCCGGCTCGGCGGCCTCGCCCCGCTTTGCCAGAGCGCGGCCGATCGCCCGTTCCAGCCGTTCGGCCGCGACCGGTTTCAGGACATAATCGACCGCGTCCAGATCGAACGCCTCGACCGCGAAACTCTCGTGCGCGGTGACGAAGATGATCGCGGGCGGGGTGGGCTTCTTGGCGAGCCTCCTGGCTACCTCAATCCCGTCGAGCCCGGGCATCGTCAGGTCCAGCAGCACGAGGTCGGGCGTCTGCTCTCCGATTACCTCCAGCGCGGCCTCGCCATGATCGGCCGTGCCGACGACTTCGACCCGCTCTATCCGGCTGCAAAGCGTTTCCAATCGCTCGATCGCGAGCGGCTCATCGTCGACCAGGACAACGCGCAAGGGTGTGTTATCGTCCATTCTTCATATCCAGCGGCATGATGATTTCCGTTCGGTAGCCCCGTCCTTCGCGCTGCCCTGATACGACCTGCGTCCGATCCCCGAAGCGGGCGCGCAGGCGATCGCGCACATTGGAGAGCCCGATGCCGAACCCCCCGCCGCCGCTTTCGCCCAGGCCGGGTCCATCGTCGGCCACCACCAGATGCAGGCGATCCTCCTTCGCAAAGGCCTCGATCGTGACGTGCACCCGAGCGGTCGACCGGGCAACCGCATAGCGAACGGAGTTTTCGACCAGCGGCTGCAGGATCATCCCCGGCACGCGTGCCCGTTCGAGGGCTTCGGGAAGGGTGATGTCGACCACCAGCCGTTCCGGAAAACGCACTTCCTCGATCGCGAGGTAGTCGCGCTGCAGGGAAATCTCGTCTTCCAGCGCAACGTCTTCGGTCGGCTCTTCGGCCAGGCTGTGGCGGTAGAAGTTCGACACCGCCTGGATCATCGCTTCGGCGCGCGCTTCCTTGCCGGTGATCACCAGCGAGGACAGCGAGTTGAGCGTGTTGAACAGGAAGTGAGGATTGATCTGGTAGCGCAGGCTGCGCAATTCGGACGCCTTTGCGGCGGACCGGAACCGCTCTTCGCGGGCCTGTGCCGCCCTCGCCTGCGCGCCCGCCAGCATCGCGAGATAGAGCGCTGCCCACGCCAGCAGCAGGAAATAGCGGCCCAGCGCGATGTCGGACAGTTGCCGCCAGCGTTCCGTACCCGTGGGCGCAGGGGCCAGCACGAAAGTCCGCACGTCGTCGATTTCCAAGTCTTCGTTGTCTTCGCGGCCCGCCGGGCGGCGGCGTGGCAGCGGCGGAAACTCCAGCAGCATGTTGCCCGCCTCGTCCCGCCGGATGACTACGCCCTGATCCTCGGCATATTTCTGGTAGAATTCCTTGTAGATGCGCTCTTCGACATCGGCGAAAACCATCTGGTTTATCTGCGCGATCATCAGCGATGCCGGCAGCGCGACGACCAGCGCCGTCGCCGTCTTGATGATCAGCGACTGCCGATCGACCAGCCGCAGCACCAGCCACATGCCCAGCGTGACCGTAGCCCCGGCGAGGCATACCAGCGACCGGCGCCACAGGAGTGCTTCCTGAAGCTCCAGCCCGACGATCGCGCCCCGCAGGCTGACCAATGCGAAATAGGTGATCCACAGGCCCGCAATCGAGATCAGCACCAGCCTGAACGGCAGTCGGCTCGAAACGGAGTTATCCTGCAGGTCGGAGGTATCTTCTGTCACAGTCTGCCGTCATTGCCCGGCCTCGCGCATGAATACCATGCCGCCGGTCGATCCTAAGAATGCCCCCGTCGAAGCCCGCCTGCCGTCAGGCCGTCAGCCGATGGAGATGCGCGCGTCGCGCAATGCCTGCAATACTTCCTCGTCGACGGGGGTCCAGGGCTCTGCCTTGCCCATCGGCGCGGTGAGCCCCGCCAGCGACCGCGACCATACGCGAGAGAAGATCACGGTCTCGTCTTCCCACAGGACCGCCAGCACCCTGCCCTCGCCCGGCGCGCGCCAGTCCGCCGGCAGTTCCCCCCATGCCAGATTGTCGCTCCACCGCTCCGGATCGCAACCGGGGTGATAATAGTCCGCCTCGGCCAGCGATTGCAGCACGCCGACCCAATCCACCGGCTGCCGGTCGACGGCGAAGGCCGCGAAAGCCAGGCTCGGATCGGGGGTTTCGGGCGCGAAGACTCCAGCCTCGGCCATCTGCCCGACGAGCTTGCGAACCTTCGCCTGCTTTGCTTGCGACAGCGGAGGGATCGCCCCTTCGAACTGCATCTTCGTTGCCGGGCCGGCAGGTTGGGGCGCAAAACTCAGCGCCACCCCGACAAAAATGTCGATCGCGTAGGCGAACCCCAGCAGCACGATCGCAAAAATCACCACGAGGACTGCGTGGCCATCCCCATTCCACGCCATGCCCATCACGCGGGTGGCGAACAGGAAGCTAACGCCCAGCGCCAGCAGACGGATGGTCCAGCGCCCCTTTGTGCTGCGCAGAAACGCGATCACGCGTCCAGCAGGCCTTCTTCCGCGATCCGCTTCTTCCACTGCGCCGGCGCGAGCGTGTGGACATTATTGCCCGCCGCATCGACCGCCACGGTCACCGGCATGTTCTCGACCGTGAATTCGTAGATCGCTTCCATGCCCAGTTCCTCGAACGCGACGACCTTCGCTTCCTTGATCGCGCGCGCCACCAGGTAGGCCGCGCCGCCGGTCGCCATCAGATAGGCGGTCTTGAAGCGGCTGATCACGTCGACCGCGTCGGCGCCGCGCTCGGCCTTGCCGATCATCGCCAGCAGGCCGAGGTCGAGCATCATCTCGGTGAACTTGTCCATCCGGGTGGCGGTGGTCGGGCCTGCCGGGCCGACGACTTCGCCCATCACCGGGTCGACCGGGCCGACGTAGTAGATCGCCCGCCCCTTGAAGCTCACCGGCAGCTCTTCGCCCGCCTCGAGCATATCCTTGATGCGTTTGTGCGCGGCGTCGCGCCCGGTCAGCATCTTGCCCGACAGCAGCAGGCGGTCGCCATGCTGCCAGCTTTCGACCTCTTCCTGCGTCAGCGTGTCGAGGTTCACGCGCTTCGCCGCGCTGTCCGGCTGCCAGTTGACCTTGGGCCACTGATCGAGATCGGGTTTTTCCAAATAGGTCGGGCCCGACCCGTCGAGCGTGAAATGCGCGTGGCGAGTCGCTGCGCAGTTCGGGATCATCGCCACCGGCTTGCCCGCAGCGTGGCACGGCCAGTCGAGGATCTTGACGTCGAGCACCGTGGAGAGGCCTCCGAGGCCCTGTGCGCCGATACCCTGCGCATTGACCGCATCGAAGATGTCGATGCGCAGCTGCTCGAGATCGGTCTGAGCGCCGCGTGCCTTCAGCTGGCCCATGTCGATCGGATCCATCAGGCTCTGCTTGGCCAGCCGGACGCAATGTTCCGCCGTGCCACCGATGCCGATGCCCAGCATCCCCGGCGGGCACCAGCCCGCACCCATCGAAGGGATCTGCTCGACCACCCAGTCGACGATATTGTCGCTGGGGTTCATCATTTTGAACTTGCTCTTGTTCTCGCTGCCGCCACCCTTCGCGGCGACATCGATGCTGACCGTGTTGCCCGGCACCATCTCGACCGAAAGCACACAAGGGGTATTGTCGCGCGTGTTGCGGCGGGTGAAGGCGGGATCGGCGAGAATGCTTGCGCGCAGCTTGTTGTCCGGGTGGTTGTAGGCGCGGCGAACGCCCTCATCGACCACGTCCTGCAACGAACGCTTGCTATCGAGGCGACATTCCTGCCCCCATTTCACGAACACGTTGACGATGCCGGTATCCTGGCAGATCGGGCGGTGACCCTCTGCACACATGCGGCTGTTGGTCAGGATCTGCGCGATAGCGTCCTTCGCGGCGGGCCCCTGCTCGGCCTCATAGGCCTCGCCCAGCGCGCGAATATAGTCCATCGGGTGGTAGTAGGATATGAATTGCAAAGCGTCGGCGACACTTTCGACGAGATCGTCTTCACTGATAACAACCATGTCGCTCATCGACGGGCACCTTCTACTGATCGAAACCGGAGCGCCGATAGAGCAGCAAAGGCCTATGCGACAAGTGATGCGGGTCTTGGCGAGCCTTTCCGCCCCCTCTAAGGCGTCTGCCGGGGCCCGCATCCCCGTCTACCAAGCGGCATAGATAGCGAGACGAGAGAAATGATTGCCACCGCGCAGAAAACGACAGATTTCGCGGCCGCACGCCGTCACATGATCGAAAGCCAGCTGCGCACCAGCGGGGTCAACGATTCCTGGGTGCTCGAGCGGATGGCTGCTGTTCCGCGCGAAGATTTCGTGCCCGAAGCCGCGCGCGCCGGTGCCTATGTCGACCGGACGGTGCCGCTTGGCGATGGCGCTTTTCTTGCGCCACCGCTCGCGCAGGGCCTGATCCTGACCCATGCCCGCCCCGATGCCGCAGATCGCGCACTCCTCGTCGGGCCGGCCACCGGCTATCTCGCCGCGCTACTGGCACCACTGGTTGGCGACCTTGAGCAGGCGACGCCCGAGTCGGTGCTTTCCGGGAATGTCGAAGGGACCTTCGATCTGGTGATCGTCGATGGCGCGGTTGAGCAGGTGCCCGCCGCGCTGGCTGCCACCCTCTCGCCCGAGGGGCGACTCGTTACCGGGGTCATCCGCAACGGCGTCACCCGGCTCGAACTTGGCCGCCGCAGCGGAGATGGCGTTTCGCTGATCTCCGTCACCGAAGCGCAGCTGCCCCGTCTCGCAGCCTTCGACGCGCCACCGAGCTGGACTTTCTGATGATGACACGTCGATCCCGTTTCCTCGCCATAGCGGCGACCAGCGCGCTTGCTCTGGCAGCACCCGCCCACGCCGATACGCTGCGCGAAGCGCTGGCCGAGGCCTATCGCACGAACCCCACCCTGCAGGCCGCGCGGGCGCAATTGCGCGCCACCGACGAAACCGTCGCGATCGAGAAAGCCGATGCCCGCCCGAATGTGAACGGACAGGCCGCGCTGACCGAGTATGTGAAGAAGAGCTCCACCAGCTTTTTCTCACCCGACCGTGCCCTGACCGCAGGCGTCGATCTGGGCGTGCCGCTCTATTCGGGCGGCTCGGTCAAGAACTCCATTCGGGCGGCGAAGGAACGCGTGCAGGCGGGCCGTGCCGATTTGCGTGGCACCGAAAGCGCGATCTTCAGCCAGGTCGTGGCCGCTTACATGGACGTCCTGCGCAGCGAAGCGCTGGTGGGATTGAGCGCCAACCAGGTCGATGTGCTTCAGGTCAACCTTCAGGCGACGAGCGACCGATTCGAGATCGGCGATCTTACCCGCACCGATGTCGCCCAGTCGCAGTCGCGGCTCGCGCTGGCACAAGGGGACCTGCGGTCGGCGCAGGCGGGGCTGATCCAGGCGCGCGAGAACTATATCCAGCTGGTCGGGTCCGCCCCGGGTGAGCTCGAACCACCACCGCCCCTGCCCAACCTGCCAAGCGATCCGCGCACGGCGGTGGAAGTGGCGCTCGAAAACAACCCCGATTTGATCGCGGCGAAGGAACGCGCCGCTGCGGCGGGTTACGACATCGAAGTTGCCGGAGCGAGTCGTCTCCCGCGCGTGTCGGCATTCGCTGGGTACGATTATCAGAACTTCCTGGGTTCGGTTCCGGGCTCACCACTCGACCCGAGCGACCCTGCCAGCCCGATTGTCGGCAGCCCGCAGACCGCGACCGCGTCCTCGGCGGGGCTGTCGCTGACCATTCCGCTGTTTCAGGGCGGTCGCCCCGCGGCGCTGCAACGTCAGGCCCAAGCTATCGCTTCCGCCAGCTACGACCAGGTCATCGCGACCGAGCGTGATGTGATTGCGCAGGTACGAGCGGCATACGCCAGCTATTCGGCAGCCCTCGCGATCATCGACAGTTCGCGCGAAGCGGTCGCCTCGGCCGAGCTCAGTCTGGAGGGTGTCCGGGCGGAAAACTCGATCGGAAATCGCACCGTGCTCGATGTGCTGAACGCCGAACAGGAACTGCTGCTCTCGCGAGTCGATCTCGTGACGGCTCGCCGTAATGCTTACGTTGCCGGCTTCACCCTGCTCGCCGCGATGGGCCGCGCCGAAGCGCGCGACCTCGGTATCGAGGGCGGCGCGCTGTACGATCCGCTGGATAATTACGACCGGGTGGTTGGCAAGTGGAACGACTGGGACCGCGATCCCGACCCCGAGGCACAGGGCACGCGCACCATTGACATTCCCCCCGCCAACGCGGAAATCGGCGGCGTCTACGGCCCGGTGAACGAGCCGGACGAGGACTGAGTCAGCCGGAGCTGGGGGGCATGAGCGTGCGACACGATGGGGAAGCGTCGGTCGAGGAAATTCTCGATTCCATCAAGAAGGTGATCGCGCGCGACAATCGCGCGGGCGCGATGGAAGCCCGCCGTCGGCGGGAACGCACCACGCGCGACGAAAGCCCGTCGTCTCCGCATGATCCGGTGATGGAGGAAGAGGCCGACGAAGTGCTCGACCTCGCCGAAGCCGAACTGGTCGATGAAGATGAAAGCGAATCGCCCGCCGAGTCGGACGACGATCAGGATAGCGAAGGACCGTCCTTGATGAGCGAAGCCGCACGCCACGCGATGCGCGACAATCTGGCTACGCTTGCGCTTCTTTCGGAGCCTGGCAGCCCGCCGCAGATCGTTCGCTCGGGCGAAACATCGCTCGAAGGGCTGGTGCGCGAGATGTTGCGCCCGATGCTGGCCGAGTGGCTCGACAAGAACCTTCCGCCGATGGTGGAAGAGCTGGTGCGCCAGGAAATTGCGCGGATCGTCAAGAAACAGGGTTGAGGGCACCTGCCGTCAGCGAGTTTTCGCTTGCGGGCTCTGACTGAAGGCCTAGTTTCCGCGCCCATGCGCAAGGCCTTCAAACCGCTCGCCCTTCTCGCCCTCTCGA
Source organism: Citromicrobium sp. (assembly GCA_002729695.1). Classification (GTDB taxonomy): domain Bacteria; phylum Pseudomonadota; class Alphaproteobacteria; order Sphingomonadales; family Sphingomonadaceae; genus Alteriqipengyuania. Next base: position 10,815 of record PBYQ01000002.1, read on the forward strand.
CGGCGTTTCTCACCACCCCCGCTCTCGCTCAGGACCAGTCCGGTGTCAGCACGCCTGCGCCGATGTCGGCGCTCGATCTGGTCACGATACCTCGACTTGGCGGACCCAGCGTCAGCGCGGATGGCAAGCGCATGCTTTATTCGGCCACCTCGACCGACGAGACCTCACTGGCGCGCAGTACGGATTACCGCCTGAAAACGCTCGCCACGGGCGAAGAAGTTGCCGTGACCCTGCCAGAGGGCGCCAATTTGCCGGTCTTCGTCGGCAATGACCGCCTCTATTTCCTGGCCCCCGGCGAACGCGGTTCGACTGGCATGCAGGTGTTCACCGCGATCCTCCGCGACAATGGCAGCTTGGACCAGACGCAGCAGGTGACCCGCTACAACCGCGATGTCAGCGGCTTCGAAGTTTCGCCGCAGGGCAGCAGCCTCGCGATCTTCGGCGACGTGCCACGTGAATGCACGCAGTTCGACTGTGCGAGCGAAGCGGCCGGGCCGGGCTCGGGCATGCTTTTCGACGCCGATGACGGGTTCGTTCGCCACTGGGACAGCTACGAAACACCCGGCACCTTCAGCCGCGTGTTCGTCGCCCCGTTGAAAGATAGTGCCACTGCTGGTGCCGCCGTCGCGGTGGATGGCCCCGCAGCGGATGGCGCACTGGTGGGGGACACGCCGCTGCGCCCCTTCGGCGGGCTGGAGGACATGGCGTGGAGCCCCGACGGCTCAACCCTCTACTTCGTCGCGCGGCAGGCCGACCGTTCCGAACCGACATCGACGAACAGCGACATCTACCGCTTCTCGATGGGCGATAGCGCGCCGAGCAATCTGACCGATGCCAACGAGGCAAGCGATGGTTCGCCCGCGCCCTCACCCGATGGCAAGAGCCTCGCCTATCTCGCAATGGCCCGTCCGAACTACGAATCGGACCGCCAGGTGGTCATGCTGCGCGATCTCGCGACCGGGAAGGTCCGTGCGCTGACGCAGGATTTCGACCGCAGCTTCGCCTCGCTTGCGTGGACGCCCGATTCGCGCTGGATCATCGCCACCGCACAGAGCGTGCTCGATACGCCCGCCTTCCGCATCGATCCGCGTACCGGCGCAGTCACCGAACTCGATCTGGTCCGCGGCAACGAAGCGCATATCGGCAACGTGACGCCGGTGGGGAACAAGGCGCTCGTCTACACGCGCGATTCGATTGCCGCACCTGCCGAAGCCTACCTGTCCGAAGGGTGGAGCCAGGGGGTCCAGCTGACCAACGTGGCCACCGCGCGGATTGCCGCTCTCGCACCGGTCGAGACGCGCCGTTTCGAATTCGCAGGAGCCGGCGGCGACACGGTTCACGGCCAGATTACCAAGCCCTCCGGCGTGGACGGCCAGATCCCCGCGATCCTCTACGTCCATGGCGGCCCGCAGGGCTCGTTCAACGATGGCTGGTCGAGCCGGTGGAATCCGCGCGTTCTTGCCAGCCAAGGCTACGCGGTGATCTCGGTCGATTTCCACGGGTCCACCGGATACGGGCAGGCCTTCACCGATGCGATCAACCGCGACTGGGGCGGGAAGCCTCTGGAAGACCTGCAGAAGGGTCTGGCGGCCGCGCTGGCGCTCGACAGCCAGATCGACGGGGAGCGTGCCTGCGCCATGGGCGCGTCCTATGGCGGCTACATGATGAACTGGATCGAGGGGAACTGGCCCGACCGGTTCAAGTGCCTTGTGCAGCATGACGGGCTGTTCGACATGCGCAGCTTCTATTACGCGACTGAGGAATTGTGGTTTCCCCGCTGGGATTTCGGCGGCTCCTACGCCCAGAACAGCAAGCTGTACGAGCGCTGGAATCCGGTGAATTACGTCGACAACTGGCAGACGCCTATGCTCGTGGTCACCGGAGAGAAGGACTACCGCGTCCCTTCGACGCAGGCGTTCGGCGCCTTTACCGCGCTTCAGGAACGCGACGTTCCGGCGCAGATGCTCGTCTTCCCCGACGAAAACCACTGGGTGCTCAAGCCCGCCAATTCGCTCCAGTGGCACGACACGGTGTTCACCTGGCTCGACCGCTGGCTGGGCGACGAGGGCGAATGAGCAAGGACAAGGCGCTGCGCAAGGCGCGCGAGGCCCTGACCAAGACCGGCGGCGAGGATGCCGCGCGCCACATCTTTCTGTGCGCGATGCCGCACAAGGCAAAGTGCTGCGACCGCTCGCAGGGCGAAGAATCGTGGAATTATCTCAAGAAGCGTCTGAAGCAGTTAGGTATCGGCCCATCGAAAAGCGGTGAGCATGGTCTGGTCATCCGTCGGACGAAGGCAGATTGCCTGCAAATATGCGAGGCGGGGCCGATCGCCGTCGTTCAGCCCGATGGGGTCTGGTACCATTCCTGCACGCCGATGGTGATTGAAGAGATCATCCAGCAACATCTGATCGGCGGCGAGCCCGTCGAGGCATACCGCCTCCACCCGGCAGGCTAGCGGTCTTCGTCGTCCAGCGGATTGTGGATCGATTCGTCGTGCCCGGTTCCGTTCGAAAGGAAAACCAGGCCCATCAGCGCGCTGGCGAGCAGCATCGTCATCCCGATGCCCAGCGCCACCGCAATGAAGAAATGCGGGCTAACCTCCGCCTCGCTCCAGAAGATCGCGACCATCGCCCCGCCGACGACGAGCAGGGTGAGCGCGAACATGAAACGCATGATTCTTTTGTAGCGCGCCCAGGCAAAGGCGGCCTTTTCCGGATCATCGAGAGGAGATTTTGGAGCCAAGTGGCCTTCCTTAGGTGACGATTCGCCAAACGATGGCCTTCGTGCCATCATCCGGGCGGAGGGGAAAGGAGGACCTAAGGCATGACTATCGAACGGCTTATGGCGGATCGACAGGCGGGGGACATCCTGAGCTGTACCACGCAGACGATCATGCGCGACGCAGTCGCACTGCTGGCGGAAAAGCGCATCGGCGCCCTGCCGGTGATGGATGGCGATCGTGTGGTGGGCATATTCTCGGAACGCGATGTGATCTACTGCATGGCGAGGGAGGACGGGGCCTGCCTCGACCGACCGGTGGGCGAGGTGATGACCGCGCCCCCGATCACGGTGAATCGCGCCGAGCAGGTCGACCGGGCGCTGGCCCTGATGACGAAGCGCCGGATTCGCCACCTGCCGGTGGTCGAAAACGACCGGATGGTAGGCTTCGTCTCGATCGGCGATCTGGTGAAATACCGGTTCGACAAGGTCGAGCAGGAAGCGGAAGAGATGCGCAGCTACATCCAGACCGCTTGAGCCCGGCCACGCGAAGGCCCATATCGTGCTTATGAGCACTACACCCGCCCTTACCGAGGCTGCCGCCGCACGCGTGTCCGCGATCGCCAGCAAGCAGGGCAAGCCCGCCATCCTGCGCCTTGCGGTCGATGGCGGAGGCTGTTCCGGCTTCCAGTATCGCTTCGAACTGGCCGATGCCCCGGATGAAGAGGATCTTGCCAGCGAAACCGCAGGGGTGCGCCTGATCGTCGATCCGGTCAGCCTCGATCTCGTGGCAGGCAGCACGGTCGATTATGTCGAATCGCTGGGCGGGGCCGCCTTCCGGGTCGAGAATCCTCAGGCGGCGGCTGGTTGCGGCTGCGGTTCAAGCTTCGGCATTTGAATTAGACTAGGCGCAATGCATCGGGCAGGAAGCCTGCATGCGTATCGCCACATTCAACATCAACGGAATCAAGGCGCGCCTGCCGCGTCTGATCGAATGGCTCGAAGAAACGCAGCCGGACGTCGCGTGCCTGCAGGAAATCAAGTCGCAGGACGATGGCTTCCCCGCTGTTGAGTTCGAGAAGATCGGTTACCAGGCGCTCTGGCACGGCCAGAAGAGCTTCAACGGGGTGGCGATCCTCGCCAGGGACGGTCTGACCATGACCGAGCGGATGCGCGGATTGCCGGGCGACGATAGCGACGATCATGCGCGTTATCTTGAGGCGGAGGTCGACGGTGTGGTCATCGCCAACCTCTACCTGCCCAATGGCAACCCGTTGCCAGGGCCCAAGTTCGACTACAAACTCGCGTGGATGGAGCGGCTGCGCGCGCGCATGGCCGCGATCTGGGCGGAGGAGAAGCCGGCGATCGTGCTTGGCGATTTCAACGTCATTCCCGAAGACAAGGACGTCTGGTCGCCGCCCGCGATGGCAGACGACGCGCTGATGCAGCCCGCCTCACGCGATGCCTATCGCCGCCTGCTGGCCGACGGGTGGACCGATGCGCTCGACACGCTCAACCCGCGCGGCGGCGTGTGGACCTTCTGGGACTACCAGCGCGGCGCATGGCAGCGCGATCATGGTTTCCGCATCGATCACTGCCTGCTTTCGCCCGAACTGGCCGACAGGCTGCAGGCTGCGGGCGTCGACAAGGACGCGCGTGGCCGCGAAAAGGCGAGCGACCATGCACCCGTGTGGGTGAAGGTCGCCGCCTGATCCTGTCTTAAGGAAGCTGGGCCGAGCGCTGGTGCGCTATCAGCGGTAGAAGACGTGGGTCTTGATCGTAGCGCGGGCCTGCTTGGTGCGGGCCCAGCGGGGCTTCACGTACGTCGCGTGGAAATACAGCGAATCGCGTGCTTCGCTGTCCCAAAGGCCTTCATGGGCGATCCGCGCGATCTTGCGTGCGCGTTCCCATGCACCTGCATTGCTGCGGCGGCTCGGGATACGGCCGTTCTTCACGAAGGAAAACTGCGCGCGCTGGGTGACGACGCCGCAATAGTCCGAGGGGAAGGCCGAGGATTCGGTGCGATTGATGATGACCTGCGCCACCGCCAGCTGGCCTTCGATCGGCTCACCGCGCGATTCGAAGTACACTGCGCCTGCAAGGCACTCGAGCTCGGGCGACATGGTGCTGGGGGCGTCGACCTCGGCCACCAGCTCGCGCAGCGAGGATGCCTTGGCAAATTCCGGTTCCGCATCGGAAGCATCGGCGGTCTTTGCGGTCTCGTCCTTTTCCGGAAGCGGCTGGACCACTTCTTCCGAGATGAAGACCGGTGCGTCCGTAGCTTCAGGCTGCGGCGCGATGAGCGTTTCAGCGGTGCCCTCTTGGGCTTGCGCATCGGCGTAGGCAAAGCCTGCGGATGCGATCAGTCCGGTTGCGACAAACGCCGCAAAGCCGAATTTCGTCTTGGTACCCATTGATCCCGTTCAAAGGGCGGTGAACGAACTCAGACGCAGGCTGGAACCAACACGCGCGAAAGCGCTTGTATGAAATGTGCAAATGTGAGGGTTCTGTAAAAGGCCTGCCGGCCGTTCCCCGACTGCGTGCTAATCGGCGCGACCTCATTGTCGCCTCGACCGCCTGCGCAAATTCGAAGTTGCGGGCCCATTGCCGCAGAATGGGCTTAGGTCAAGTTAAGGCCGCATTTGTGCGACGAACCGTTCCGGATCGTCGATCTGTGCCTCTATGACCCACAAATCTTCGTCCTGCGAACTTCTGCGATCGCAATAATCGTAGATTTTTCGTTCGTTTTCAGCGGTTTCTTCTTGCGTTACTTGCCAATCGAAGCCGAAGTCCGCCGAAGGCCGTCTTTCGACTAATTTCACCGTTCCGGCGCGGTCGCGCAGCAATAGAACATAGGTGCCGCTTTCACGATCACCTTTGGCAAGGATAACTCCCGAGCCGCCTTCGCTCGAAATCTGTCGCAAAATCCCGCTGACGACGAGGTGGGTCGGCAGGCGCGAATCGGTCATTCCGAATCGCTCGTGTAGCCTTCGAGGCCGGAGAGCGGGATGCGCGAGCGCATGAAGGTGCCCGTGCCGCGTCCGATCTCGTCTCCCTCCTCATCGACCAGGCGCGATTCGGCGACGAGAACCCGTCGGTGGCCGCTTACCCATACACCCGTCGCGATCACGCGTCCCGTGCGTACGGGCTTGGTAAAGTGCAGGTTGAAAGCGGTGGTCAGAAGGAAGCGATCGGTAACGAGGCTGTTGGCCGCATAAAAGGCCGCATCGTCGAGCATCTTGAAATAGATCGTCCCGTGCGCTGCGCCCGCCGCATGATAGACGCTTTCCGTGATATCGAATGCAATCCGGGCGTGGCCTTCGCGCTCGATCGTCAGCTCGGAAGAAAAGGCATTGTTGATCGGCGCGCTTCGATACAGACGCTCGAGCGCACGGTAATGGGCGACGGGCCCCTGGCTTTCTTCAGGCTGCGTCACGCAGGTCCGCATTGGCGACGATAGCGAACAGCTCCTCTTCGCTCTGCGCCTCGAACAGTGAGTGCAGAACGCGTTCGTCCCGGGTCAGGCGAGACATCGCGGCCAGCGCGTGGAGGTGCCGGGCACCTGCATCGCTGGGCGAAACCAATCCCATGACCAGGCGCACCGGCGCACCGTCCGCCGCGTCGAATTCGACATCCTGATCGAGGTGAATGAGCATAGCGAGCGGCTGATCGATAGTATCCATCCGCGCATGCGGCATCGCCACTCCCCGCCCGAAACCCGTACTGCCGAGCGCTTCGCGTTCGCGCAGCGCCTCGAGCACCACGTCATCCTCAAGCGAATAGGCGGAAGCGAATCCCTGCGCCAATTCGGCCAGGATGGCACGCTTGTCGGTGCAGGTCGCGCAGCGCACGGCTTCGGGAATCAATCGAAAGGGGAACGACACGGGGGAATTCTCTACCTTGGTAGCGTGGGTTTCATCCGCGATCCTGAGACGTCCGACCTCGGGCCACGAGAAACCTAACGAATTGGGCGCGGTGAGCGCGGGGACGGCGGACCGGGGCGAGAAGCCCCGGTCCATCGCTCGTCAATGAGGCTCGACCCAGCCGATCGTGCCATCGTGGCGGCGGTACACCATATTATGGCGGCCGCTGCCAGCATTTTTGAAGAACAGCGCGTTGGTATCGCGCAGATCGAGCAGCATGACCGCATCGGCGACCGAGACTTCGGGGATGTCGGTCTTGGTTTCCGCTACCACGGGTGCCGAATCCTCGACCTCGCTATCGTCTTCGTCCGGCGTTGCAGCGAAGATGCGATAGGCGGCCTCTTCTGCCTCGGGCGAGAGCGCGCGGTCGGTATGCTTGTCGGTCAGGCGCCGCTTGTACCGGCGAAGCTGCTTTTCGAGCTTGGCGGCCGAGGCGTCGAGCGCCTGGTGGATGTCGTGGGCTTCACCGCGCGACTTGAGCGTCAGGCCCTGCTTGATATGGGCGACGATGTCGCACGAAAAGGCACCGCCCGGCACCTTGCCGAACGTGGCGTGAGCCGAAATCGCACGGCTGAAATACTTGTCGACGATGCCTGCGAGACGGTCGCTCGCGCTTTCCTGAAGCGCGGCTCCGGTATCGATCTGGTGGCCCGAAATCCTGACATCCATGCTCAGCAAATCTCCTTTTTATTCGGCTACCCCGGGGGAGGGCCAGCCTACCTATTCCAGATAGGTCTTGCGATACGTTCAAGAAAGGCCGCGTGCCGCATCAGTTCCGCCTCGCTTGCGGAATGGGGCCGAGGCGCACGTCGCGGTCGATCTGCCGATGCGGCGAGGGGGGCCGCGACCGCAATCGAGGAGGCAGTGCTGGCATCCTCGGCGGCCAGAAGGCCCATGGCGATCTGGCGACCGCCGGTCAGTTCGATATAAACTTGCGCCAGAAGCTCCGCGTCCAGCAGCGCGCCATGGAAAACACGGTGGCTGCGATCGACCCCGTAGCGCGAGCACAGCGCGTCGAGCGAGTGCTTGCCACCGGGGTTCTTGCGCCGCGCCATTTCCAGCGTGTCGATCTTGCGGGTAAGGCAAATCGGTTCGCGCGCGCAAAGCTCCAGCTCGGCATTGAGGAAAGCGAAGTCGAACCCGGCATTATGCGCCACCAGCTTGTCGTCGCGGACGAAATCGAGAAACTCGTCGACAGCATCGGCGAAGCGCGGCTTGTCCGCCAAGAACTGCGCGCTCAGGCCGTGGATCGCCTCGGCTTCGGCGGGCATATCGCGGTCGGGGTTGTAATAGGCGTGGAAGGTTTCGCCGGTCGGCATCCGGTCGATCAACTCGACACACCCGATCTCGACCATCCGGTGCCCCTGCTTGGGGTCGATCCCGGTGGTTTCGGTATCGAAAATGATTTCTCGCATGGCCCGAGTATCGTCCTCCATGGGCCAACTGGCAAGGTCAGGCGGGGGAGGGGCGCTCGCTTTTCAGTTGAGCGATAAGTTCGGCGACCTCCGCCTCGGTTTCGGCGAGCGACTGGCCGGTATCGATCACGTGGTCGGCGCGCGCGCGCTTTTCCTCGTCCGGGGTTTGCAGCGCGAGGATCTGCTCGAATTTCTCCTCGGTCATGCCCTCGCGCGCCAGCACCCGCTCGCGCTGGACAACATGAGGGGCGGAGACCACCACCACGCGATCGACACCGCCCACGCCGCCTTTTTCGAACAATAGCGGGATGTCGAACACGATGATCGGCTCGTCGCTGTTATCCGCGAGGAATGCCGCCCGGCGCTGCGCCACCGCAGGGTGCATGATCGCTTCGAGCCGGGCGAGCTCTTCGCGGTTGCCGAACACCAGCGCGCCCAGCTTGCTGCGATCGACGCCCTCGGGCCCGGTCGTCCCGGGGAAGGCCGCCTCGATCGCGCCGAGCACCGGGCCGCCCGGCCCCTGCATCGTGCGGACCTCGGCATCGGCATCGAACACGGGCACGCCGTGCGCCTCGAACATTGCGGCGACCGCCGATTTGCCCATCCCGATCGAACCGGTCAGGCCGAGGATCAGCGGGCGCGTCATGCGGTCAGCAGCGCGCGTAGTTCGGCATCGTGCTGGCGCGGCGGCGGGCTGCCGAAAAATAGCCGAAACGCTTCGGCAGCCTGCCCGATCAGCATCGCAAGCCCGTCGATGGTTTCGTGCCCCGCTTCGCGAGCGGCGCGCAGGAAGTCCGTTTCGAGCGGGTCGGTGACGATGTCGTAGGCGATTGCGCCGGGTGGGGCGTGGCTCCAATCGAAAACGAGCGGGGACTTGCCGCGCATTCCCAGCGGGCTCGCATTGATCACGAGATCCAGCAGACCCTGCCGGTCGTCGAACTCGAAATCGGTCGTCTGCGCGAAATGATCCAGCAAGACGGCATGGTGCTGCGTGGTTTGGGGAAGCCCGGCGATGAGATCCTCCGCCTGCTCCACACGACGGGCGGCGATGACGAGAGTGAAGTTTTCCCTCGCGAGCGCGTGAGCAATCGCGCGCGCCGCTCCCCCTGCGCCGAGGATGCGCGCCATGCGGAAAAGGTGCGGTGACTGCAGCTCTTTGGTCAGCGGTTCGAGAAATCCCGCTGCGTCCGTGTTCGTGCCGGCGAGAAGACGGTCATTGTCCGGATAGATCGTGTTGACCGCCCCGATCGACGCGGCCGGCTCTTTCACAGATTCCAGATGCGGCTGGACCGTCTGTTTGAGCGGCATGGTCACGTTGCAGCCGCGCCAGTCCGGGTCCGCTTTTCGCTCGGTCAGGTAATCCGCCACCTCCGCCTCGCTCACCCGCGTGGCGCGATAATCCGCTTCGATGCCGAGTTTCTCCAGCCAGAAACGGTGGATCGCGGGCGACTTGGACTGGGCAATCGGATCGCCGATCACTTCGGCATAGGGCATCGTCATGACGCCAGTTCGCCCTCTTCGCGAAGCGCGTCGAGCACCTGAAGCAGCGGCATGCCGAGAATGGTGAAGTGATCGCCGAAGATGCGATCGAACAGCTGTACGCCCATCGCTTCGATGCGGAAGACCCCGACAGTGTGCCCGACCGCCGGCCATTCGGCAGCGAGATAACCCTCGATGAATTCGTCGCTCAGTTCGCGCACGTGGAGCGCGGCCGCATCGGTGCCCAACCAGACGATCCGGCCATCGCGCGCGAGCGCGGCAGCGCTGTGGAGATGCATGACCTTGCCGGAAAAGAAGCGCAGGTGCTCTGCCGCCTCTTCGCGATTCCGCGGCTTGTCGAAACGCCTCCCATCGACAACCACCAGGCTATCCCCGCCAAGCACGAGCGCACCCGGACTTTCGACCGACACGGCGCTCGCCTTCGCCGCTGCGAGCGCCTGAGCGATCTCTTCGGGCGAGGCCTCGGACATTTCCGCCTCGAGCGCGCGCTCGTCGACGTCGGCGCCGACCGGCTCGACCGACACACCCGCAGCTTCGAGCATGGCCCGGCGCGAGGCGCTGTTGGAGGCGAGAATGAGGGTCAGATCGGCTTCTCCTGCGGTTTCGCCCGCACGTGATGATCGTTGATAAGCTTGATGATCGCCGCCGCGGTCTCTTCGATCGAGCGGCGGGTGACGTCGATCACCGGCCAGTTATTGTCGGCGAACATACGCCGGGCGAAGCGGATTTCCTCCTCCACGCGCTCATGCTCGGCATAGCTCGTTTCCGATCCTTCGTTGAGCGAGAGAAGGCGATTACGGCGGATCTGCACCAGCCGCTCGGGAGCGGTAGTGAGCCCGACGATCAATGGCCCGCTGAGTTCGAACAGCACCGGCGGCGGCGGGCTTTCGATGACCAGCGGAATGTTCGCGACCTTGTACCCGCGGTTGGCAAGGTAGATACTGGTGGGCGTCTTGGACGTGCGCGAAACACCGGTGAGAAGGATGTCGGCCTTGTGCCAATCGTGGCTTCCGACTCCATCGTCGTGCGCGATCGTATAGTGGATTGCGTCGACCCGCCGGAAATAGGCATCGTCCATGCGGTGTTGGCGACCCGGTCGCCCGTGCGCCTCCTGGCCGAAACACGTTTCGAGTACGGCGGTGACTTCGCCCAGCGCATCCACAGCGGGTAACGCGAGCTGGCGACACTTTTCCTCAAGCGCCTTTCGAGTTTCCTCGTTGACCAGCGTATAGAGAATGAGGCCGGGCGATTTCTCGAGCTCCGGCACGATCCGTTCCAGATGCTGGCGCGAGCGGACCATGGGCCAGAAGTGGCGTACCACATCCACCCCTTCGAACTGGGCGAGCGCGGCGTTCGCCACCATCTGCAGCGTCTCGCCAGTCGAATCGGAAAAGAGGTGCAGGTGGGTGCGCGACAAGGCTGCCGTCCGGGTTGTGGAGAAGCCTCAGGATAAACCACTTCACCAATGCGAGGACAAGTCCGGCATCAAATTCATGCCCTTTTCGCGCCGCACTTGGACGGGAGTCTGCCCACAGCAGAACCGGTTTTCGACACCCGTCTGACAAGCGGGATAAGTTTCGATTGACGATGGTACCGCCGCGAGTCGAGGAGCGGATGGAGCCTGCGGGTTTTCCCGTGGGGCCTGTGGGCCGGAGGGTTATCATCGTTGTCCACAGGGCCAACTTACTTCAATCATCTATTAATATAATTATTATTGGGGTTAGAGAGACCTATGCCCGGTCCGCTTCTCGATTGCCTCCACGGCGAAATGCTCGCCCGTCCTCCCGTCTGGTTCATGCGTCAGGCTGGGCGGTACCTGCCCGAATATCGCGTTTTGCGAGAGGAGAAGGGCGGCTTTCTCGATCTGGTTTACGATAGTGAGGCAGCGTGCGAGATCACGCTCCAGCCGATCGATCGGTTCGATTTCGACGGGGCGATCCTGTTTTCCGATATCCTGATCGTGCCGCACGCCATGGGGCAGCACCTGGAATTCCTGGCGGGTGAAGGCCCCAAGCTGTCGCCGCCGCTGGTCGAAAGCGAGCTGAGCGATCTTCATGCGGAAACGTCTCGGTACGAGCCCATTTACCAGACCGTGCGCCTGTGCCGTGAACGGCTGGGACCGGACACGACGATGCTCGGCTTTGCGGGCAGCCCGTGGACGGTCGCGACTTACATGATCGCGGGCGAGGGCAGCCGCGATCAGCACGAGGCCCGTGCGCTGGCCTATCGCGATCCGGCGCGGATGCGCGAGATTATCGGGGCCATCGTCGATCACACCGTCGTCTATCTGCGCGGCCAGATCGATGCTGGGGCAGAAGCGATCCAGCTGTTCGACAGCTGGGCCGGGAGCCTCGCGCCCGACGAGTTCGATCGCTGGGTGATCGCGCCCAATGCGGCGATCGTCGCAGCGCTGAAAGAGTCGCACCCGGATACGCCGGTGATCGGTTTTCCCAAGGGCGCCGGCGAGAAGCTGGTCCGCTATGCCGAACGTACGGGAGTGATGGCACTCGGCCTCGACGAGACGATCGATCCGGTGTGGGCGAACGAGGCTTTGCCCAAGGGAATGCCGGTTCAGGGCAATCTCGATCCGCTGCTTTTGCTCGCGGGCGGCGATCAACTCGACTCGGCCATCGTGCATATCCTGGAAAGTCTGCGCGGCCGTCCGCACGTCTTCAATCTGGGCCACGGGATTGATCGGCGTACGCCGATTTCGCATGTCGAGCAGGCGCTCTCCCGTTTGCGCGATTGGCAGCGGTCAGCATAGCCGTTAAGGGCTGAGGTAATGCAGGAAACGCTCGCAATGCTCTACTACTGGCTCAAGGCAGGGCACATCATCTTCATGGTGTTCTGGATGGCGGGGTTGTTCATCCTGCCTCGCCAGCTGGTCTACATGCACTCGGCTGCTCCCGGTTCAGCGGAAGAGAGCCTGTGGGCACAGCGCACGCGCCAGCTTTCCAAGATCATCCTGCTGCCAAGCATCATCGTCGTGTGGGTGTTTGGCCTTGCGCTGTCGTTCTCGATCGGGGCGTGGGATCAGGGGTGGTTCCACGCGAAGCTGCTGCTGGTGCTGATCCTCAGCGGTTATCACGGTTACATGGTCGCGCTATCGAAGAAGATGGCGCGCGGCGAACGTCCTATCGAGGAAAAGCGGCTGCGCCTGATTGGCGAAGCGCCCGCGATCCTGCTTGCGCTGATCGTCGTCCTGGTCGTCGTGAAACCCTTCTGATCTGGAAGGCGCATTCGGGCACCAAGCGGGCTAAGTTCGATTGACCTGAGCGGTCGTTAGACCTATTTCGGCGATGACCCAGCCGGGCACTCGCGGCGTTCTGCCGACACATTCTTTCGCTTTCTCCAAGCCCTACGAAGATTCCGGCGCGGCAAATCTCGGACAAGAAAACACATGCATCTCAAAGACTTAAAGAAAAAGGCTCCGGCCGAACTCGTCTCCATGGCCGAAGAGCTGGGGGTCGAGGCCGCGGGCACCATGCGGCGGCAGGACCTGATGTTCTGCATCCTTCGCGAGCTCGCGGAGGACGAGGAATACAACGAGCAGATCATGGGGATCGGCACCATCGAGGTGCTGCAGGATGGTTTCGGCTTCCTGCGCTCGCCCGAGGCGAACTACCTCGCCGGGCCTGACGATATCTACGTATCGCCCAACCAGATCCGCAAATGGGGTCTGCGCACCGGTGACACGGTCGAAGGCGAAATACGCGCGCCGCGCGAAGGCGAGCGCTATTTCGCGCTCACCAAGCTCAGCTCGGTCAACTTCGACGACCCTGAAGCGGTGCGGATGCGCACCAATTTCGACAACCTGACGCCGCTCTATCCGGAGCAGAAACTCAACCTCGACACGCTCGACCCTACGGTCAAGGACAAGAGCGCGCGGGTGATCGACATCATCTCGCCGCAGGGCAAGGGCCAGCGCGCACTGATCGTCGCGCCGCCGCGCACGGGTAAGACCGTGCTGCTGCAGAACATCGCCAAGGCGATCACCGACAACCACCCCGAGGTGTTCCTGCTGGTGCTGCTGGTCGACGAGCGGCCCGAGGAAGTCACCGACATGCAGCGTTCGGTCAATGGCGAGGTGATCTCCTCGACCTTCGACGAACCCGCGCAGCGCCACGTGCAAGTCGCTGAAATGGTGATCGAAAAGGCGAAACGCTTGGTCGAGCACAAGCGCGACGTGGTGATCCTGCTCGACTCGATCACGCGTCTTGGCCGTGCCTACAACACCGTGGTGCCGAGCTCGGGCAAGGTCCTGACCGGTGGTGTCGACGCGAACGCGCTGCAGCGCCCCAAGCGCTTCTTCGGTGCCGCGCGTAACATCGAGGAAGGCGGCTCGCTTTCGATCATTGCCACCGCGCTGATCGATACCGGCAGCCGCATGGACGAGGTCATCTTCGAAGAATTCAAGGGCACCGGTAACTCGGAAATCGTCCTCGACCGCAAGGTGGCGGACAAGCGCATCTTCCCCGCGCTCGACGTCGGCAAGTCCGGTACGCGCAAGGAAGAACTGCTGGTTGAGAAGGACAAGCTCTCCAAGATGTGGGTCCTTCGTCGTATCCTCATGCAGATGGGCACCATCGACTCGATGGAATTCCTGCTCGACAAGATGAAGGATTCGAAGACCAACGAAGACTTCTTCGACACCATGAATCAGTAGGATCATGCGACGCGCCGTCGTTACCGGGGCGCCGGGGTCGGGCAAGTCGACCCTGCTGGCCGAGGTGGCGCGGCGCGGAATTGCTACGGGGGAGGAGGTCGCACGGGCGATCCTCCAGAGTCCCGGTGGCATGGAGTTGCGTGCGGAGCGGCCGAGCGACTTCGCGCTCGCCATGCTGGAAGCCCAGCGTGCGTCGTGGGATCGTGCAGGGGAGGGCGATGCCCCGATCCTGTTCGATCGTGGCTTTGCCGATATCGTCGGGTTCCTGAGGCTGGAAGGGCTCGCCGTTCCGCCCGCGATCGACGACGCTTGCCGAAGATATCGATACGAAGGCCCGGTCTTCCACGCTCCGCCCTGGCGCGAGATTTACAGACTAGACGACGAACGTATCCAGAGCTGGGAAGAGGCGGTCGATAGCGATGCGGCGGTGCTCGGCGCATGGCGCGATTATGGGTATAACCCGATCACCTTGCCGTTGTCAGATCTCGTCACCCGCGCAGATTATGTCGTCGAGAGGCTATGAAGCGGACGCTTTTTCGAGCTGCGCGGCCATCATTTCCCAGACCTTGTTCACCGCCTTGATGGGACGGATCATCACTTTGAAATCGGTGATCTTTCCGGCGTCATCGAAAGTGATGATATCGACGCCATTCACCTGGATCTCATCGAGTACGCACGCGAATTCGAGCACGGCGTGCGGCCCATCCACAATCTCGCGGACATAGCAGAACTGGCCCTGGCCCAGCGTGGCTGCTGCAGCGGACAGGTAGGCGACGACAAGCGTGCGGCCTTCCTGCGGTGTGTGCACGACGGGGGAGTGAAACACCGCCCCCTCCGCCACGAGCCGCGCCAGGCGTTCCGGGTCGGGCGAAGTGGCGAGGGTGTGCCACTCGGCGAGGCCTTGCTGCGTGGGCGTCATCCCAGGTACTCGGCGAAGAATTCCATCGTTCGCTTGTCGGCCAGCTGTGCGTTTTCCTCATTGCGGCGCTTGCCGAACTGCGTCGCGAAGCCATGGTCCATGCCTTGGTAATCGTGGAGTGTCACCTTGGGGTGATCGTCCAGCCCTTCGTGCATGGCTTTCTGCGTCTCCTTGTCGACGAAACCGTCCTCGGTCGGGATGTGCAGCATGAGCGGATTGGAAATTGCGTGCTTTTCGCGCAGCAGCTCGTCGATCCCCACCGCGTAGTATCCGACGGTCGCGTCGGAATCGGTCCGTGCCGCGGTCATGTAGGCAAGCCGCCCGCCGAGGCAGTATCCGACTGCACCGACCTTCTTGTCGCAATCCTTGCGCGCCCATTTGATCGTGGCTTCGATATCGCGAACGCCGGCGTCCTGATCGAACTTGCCCATCAGATCGAGCGCCTTCTGGAACTCGGGTTCGATGTCGGGATCGAGTTCGATTCCTTCACCCAGTTGCCAGAAAAGGTCGGGTGCTACGGCGAGATAGCCGTCTTCCGCCAGCAGATCGCATTTGCGGCGGATGCCCGCGTTGATGCCGAAGATCTCCTGGATCACCACGATGGCTGCGCGAGGGGTGCCCTCCGGTCGCGCGACATAGGCCATGAAATCCTTGTCGCCGTCGAGGGTGGTAATCCTTGTCGTCTCGCTCATCGATATGCTCCCGTCGTTGATCTGCCACTGACTTGCGCCTTGTCGTCGCGCGGCCCAGATAGTTTTCTAGGAGAGGTAACGGAGAAACTGCAATGAAGGTCCACGTGGAAATTGATTGTACGCCGGAAGAGGCGCGGGCTTTCATGGGTCTGCCCGATCTCAGCAAGGCGCAGGCCGCCTATTCCGAAGGAATGGAGAAGGCGATGCGTGGGGTTTCGAACCCCGATCAGTTGCAGGAACTCGCAAAGACGATGGCTCCGATGGGGCAGGCAGGGCTGAAGATGTTCCAAGCCTTCATGGAAGGCAGCGCGGCCAACATGGCTCGAGCGACGTCGGGTGGTGAGAAGAAAACTGGCGACTGATACTTCCGGGACGATTTTTGCGCTGTCCTCCGGTGCGCCGCCTTGCGGCGTCGCGGTCATCCGCATTTCCGGGCCCGCTGCGGGGAGTGCGCTCGAGCGGTTGACGGGTCGCCTGCCTGCGCCGCGCAGAGCGAGCCTTCGTGATGTGCGCGATCCGGAGGTTGGCTGGCTCGATCAAGCTGTGGTGCTTTGGTTTCCTGGCCCCAATACGGCCACGGGTGAGGACTGCGCAGAGATTCATTGCCACGGCGGTCGCGCCGTCATTCGAGCCATTGAACGGGCTTTGGAAGGCTCCTCGGGCCTCAGGCGGGCGTCTGCCGGTGAGTTCACCCGCCGCGCGTTCCTCAATGGGCGGATGGACTTGCTCGAGGCGGAGGCATTGGGCGACATGCTGTCTGCGGAAACCGAGCTCCAGCGTGCGGTGTTGGCGAATTCCCTTGGAGGAAGTGCCTCTGCACGGGTTGCCAAGTGGCGCGAAGCGATCCTGATGGCGTCTGCGGCGGTCGAGCAGGAGCTCGACTTTTCGGACGAGGACGAAGAGGGTACGGCACCGCCGTCCGCATGGAGAGACGCGGTCTTACAAGCCGCAGGTGAGATGCAGCGGTGGCTTTCGACTCCTTCATCGGATCGATTGCGCGACGGCTTGCGGGTGGTGTTGGCGGGGCCTCCGAACTCGGGAAAGTCGAGCCTCTTCAATGCAATTCTGGATGAGGCGGCCGCGATAGTCTCGCCGATTGCCGGGACGACGCGCGACGCGATCGAGCGGCCGGTGGCGATTGACGGTGTCCCGTTTGTTATGGTGGATACCGCCGGCTTGCGGCGGGAAGGTGCGGAAGAAATCGAAGCTATCGGGATCGAGCGTGCAGAGCGCGAGCTTGCCCGTGCCGACATCGTTCTGTGGCTGGGGCCGGAAGGCGCAGGGCCTCAGGGGGCAATCGAAGTGGGAAGCATGATCGATCTAGACGGTGCGCAGCGAAAGGGCGAGAGAGCATTGCATGTCTCTGCCCGCACGCGCGCCGGTTTGGATGATCTGATGGCTGCGCTGGTGAGCTACGGTCGCGACAGGTTGCCCCGGCCGGGGCAGGTTGCAATTTCGCAGAGGCAGCGGGAAATTCTCGGTCAGGCACATGCTGCGCTGTGTGAAGCCGCGGTGCTAAGCGACATTTTGTTGGTGGGTGAGCTCTTACGTCAGGCCCGGCATGCGATGGACGCCATGCTGGGTAATGTCGCCACAGAGGATATGCTCGACACGCTTTTTGGGCGTTTTTGTATCGGCAAGTGATGTTTCACGTGAAACATAGCTGGGGCTGGCGAGGGACGTTCGCCCCTTCTATAGGGGCGCAATGCTGGAATATTCTATCATCGTGATCGGCGGCGGGCACGCCGGCGTGGAAGCAGCTTGCGTAGCAGCCCGGATGGGCGTGCGCGTGGCGCTCGTGACGATGGACGCGTCGAAGATTGGCGCGATGAGCTGCAACCCGGCGATCGGCGGCCTCGGCAAGGGACATTTGGTTCGCGAAGTCGATGCCTTCGATGGAGTGCTCGGCAAGGCGGCGGATGCCGGGGCAATTCATTACCGCATGCTCAATCGTTCGAAGGGGAGTGCGGTGTGGGGCCCGCGGGTTCAAGCCGATCGGGTTCTCTTCGGTAGGGCGGTTCGCGCGGCGGTGGCTGCCGAGCCAAGCCTGGACGTTATCGAAGGGGAAGTGTCTGGCTTGCGGATAGCGGGTGACCGCGTGCGTGGCGTAACCCTGAGTAGTGGCGACACGATTGCATGCGAAGCCGCGGTACTCTGTACCGGCACCTTCCTCGGCGGAGTGCTGTTTCGCGGGGAAGAACGTTTCGAAGGTGGTCGGGTGGGCGAGGGCTCTGCTGCAGTACTCGCCTCGCAATTGCGCGAAACGGCGTTGCCGATGGCGCGCCTCAAAACCGGCACCCCGCCACGTCTGGATGGGCGGACCATCCACTGGTCGCAATTGGAAAGGCAGGAGTCCGATAAGGATCAGTGGACGATGTCGCCGCTCTCTGGCGGACGTCGGAACCCGCAGATATTCTGCGCAATCACGCGGACCAATGCGCGTTGCCACGATATCATTCGCGCCAACCTCTCACGTTCGCCGCTTTACTCCGGGGCGATCGATGCGCGGGGGCCGCGATATTGTCCCTCTATCGAGGACAAGATCGATCGCTTTGGCGATAGGGAGGGGCACCAGATATTCCTGGAGCCGGAAGGGCTCGATACGCCCCTGGTCTATCCGAACGGGATCAGCACTTCGTTACCCACCGACGTACAGGAGGATTTCCTGCGAACGATCGAGGGGCTCGAAGAGGTTCGTGTCGCTGAACCCGGCTATGCCGTCGAGTATGACCACATCGATCCACGTTCGCTCGATCGCTGGTTGCAGATGCGTAACCTCACCGGTCTGTATTGTGCTGGTCAGATAAACGGAACCACTGGCTATGAGGAGGCTGCTGCGCAGGGTCTGCTTGCGGGCCTTCACGCGGCCAGCGCGGTGCTGGACAGGGAACCGCCCCAGTTGGATCGCTCGAATAGCTATATCGCTGTGATGGCGGATGATTTGACATTGCACGGTGTGAGTGAACCCTACCGCATGCTCACGGCGCGGGCGGAGTTTCGGCTGCGACTTCGAGCAAACAACGCGTCGAGCAGATTGACGCCGCTAGCGATCGAAAGTGGTTGTGTGTCCGAGGAGCGAAGGGCTTGGTTTGAATCGCGACAAGCTTCTCGGAAGCGCATCGAAGATGCGCTTTCGACCGAAGCTGGTCCTGCGGACATGCGGGCTCTTGGCTTCACCGCGCCCGATGATGCAGGTCGGCAATCCTTGAGTAACTGGACGCGTTTTCCCGGCGTTGGACTGTCTCGTCTGGTTGAGGCAGATCTTGTTCCACGTGAAACAGATGAGGACCTTCTGAGCGAAGTTGAGGAGGACCTCCATTACGCGCCCTATGTGGCACGTCAGGATGCAGAGTTGCGAGAGGTAAGGGCGAATGAGCGCGTGATGCTGCCCCACGATCTCCCATTCGGCGATATCCCCGGCCTGTCTAACGAAATGATCGAGAGGCTCAGCTCCGCACGTCCCGACACGCTCGCCCAGGCTGCACGCGTTCCCGGTGTCACCCCAGCAGCCCTAACTGCGCTGCTCGTATTCGTACGCAAGCACGTCCACGCAGCATGATCGAAAATGAGGAACAGGCTAGGGAATTTGTGGCTGAGCGATGCAGCGCCGAATCATTCGATCTGCTCGATTGGTTCGTAACCGAGTTGCTGGCGGGGGCCGAAAATCAGAACCTGATTTCACGTTCGACAATCGATTGCGTATGGCAGCGACATATCGCAGATAGTGCTCAGCTGCTTGATCATGTTCCACGTGGAACAGCGGGGGTCTGGCTCGATCTTGGCACCGGTGCCGGATTCCCCGGGATTATCACTGCGATCATGCGGCCTGAAATTCCACATCTATTGGTCGAGTCTCGAAAACGCCGGGTTGCGTGGCTTGAACGCGTTATCGAGCTTTCATCGCTCGACAACTGCAGCGTTCTGGGATCTCGTTTGCAGCTGGTGGAGTCATTTCACGCGGCCGTTATCAGCGCGAGGGCATTCGCCCCATTACCGGATCTCATCAACTTGTCCGCACGCTTTTCCACCGAGCGAACGATCTGGCTCTTGCCGAAAGGCCGGTCGGCAGAGCAGGAAAGGGATGAACTGGATTCTCCGCAGCGCAAGATGTTTCACGTGAAACAATCGCTCACAAGTCGCGACGCTGCCATTCTGGTCGGCAAAGGTAGGCCCAAGGTCGGGAGACGGACATGATTCGCATTGCGATTGCCAACCAAAAGGGCGGGGTGGGGAAAACCACCACGGCGATCAACATCGCCACTGCCATGGCAGCGAGCGGCTGGCGAACGCTCCTTGTCGACATCGATCCGCAGGGTAACGCGTCGACGGGCCTAGGAATTCCTTCGCGCGACAGGGACTATTCGACCTACGAGTTGCTCATGCGGGAGGGGACTGCGCAGCAGTGCATCCAGCAGACTCGCATCCCGAAGCTCGATTGCATCCCCGCGACGCAGGATCTCAGCGGTGCCGAGGTTGAGCTCGTCGGCGAAGAGGATCGTATCGATCGGCTCAAGACGATGCTTTCAGAGGTCGATTCCTCTTACGATGTCTGTTTCTTCGATTGTCCGCCGTCGCTGGGCCTGTTGACCGTCAATGCGCTAAGCGCGGCCGATTCCCTGCTCGTGCCACTTCAATGTGAGTTCTTTGCGCTCGAAGGATTGAGCCAGCTGCTCCAGACTGTCGAGCGAGTGCAACAGGGCATCAACCCTTCGCTCAAGATCATCGGTGTCACGCTGACCATGTTCGATCGCCGTAACCGCCTGACCGATCAGGTGGCCGAGGATGTGCGCGAATGCCTGGGCGGATTGGTGTTCGACACCGTCATTCCGCGCAACGTGCGTCTCTCCGAAGCGCCAAGCCACGGGCTACCCGCCCTTATCTACGACCATTCCTGCGCGGGCAGCCGCGCCTACATGTCGCTTGCACGTGAATTGCTAGGGCGGCTCCCTGCTGAAAGGAAAGCGGCATGAGTGCCAACACGAAGACAGCCAGTGCAGCGGAAGCGTCGCCCGATCGCAGCAAGCGGAAGCTGGGCCGGGGACTTGGCGCATTGCTTGGTGAGACGCAGCGCGAAGAAAGCGTTGTTTCGGACGAAGGCGGCACGATGGTGTCGAACAGTTCGTCCCAAGGTGATGGGACTGCGGCAGCCGAGCGTTCCGGGCTGGCAAAAATTCCCGTCGCGCGTATCGAGCCCTTGCCCGATCAGCCGCGGAAGGTTTTCGATGACGAAGCGCTCGACGAACTGGCGCGTTCAATCGCCCAACGCGGCGTCATCCAGCCGATTATCGTCCGTCCCTTGGCTCGGAAGGGCCGTTACCAGCTGGTTGCGGGCGAACGCCGCTGGCGGGCTGCCCAACGGGCAAAACTGCATGAAATTCCGGCGATCATTCGCGACCTCGATCAACGCGAGGTCATGGCGATCGCGCTGATCGAGAATATCCAGCGGGAAGACCTGAATCCTATCGAAGAGGCGCGTGCCTACCAGCATCTCGCCGAACAGGAGGAGATGAGCCAAGCCGAGATTGCAACGCTGGTCGACAAATCGCGAAGCCACGTCGCGAACCTCCAGCGCCTGCTTGCTCTACCCGAAGCTGTGATCCAGCTTGTCGAGGGCGGCAAGCTCAGCATGGGTCACGCGAGAGCGCTGATCGGACACGATCGTGCCGAAGCGCTGGCCGATGAGGCAGTGGCAAAAAACCTGTCGGTCCGCGAAGTCGAAAAGCGGGTGCGGGCGAAGCCCGAAGGTGCGAAGTCCAATTCGCAGCGCCCGAGTGGTGCAAGTTCGCGCAGCAATGCCGACATCGAGGCGGTCGAGCGGCACCTGGAGGAATTTCTGGGCATGTCGTTGAATATCAAGCCCGATGCGGCCCCGCGTTCCGGCGCGATCACGATCCGATATAAGACGCTCGACCAGCTCGACCTGCTCTGTCAGCGCCTCACAGGCGGAGAAATCTAGAGCTCCGCCGAGTTGCGCGGCGCAACCCGGCTCACTTCACCGACTTGATATATTTGGGGCCACGCCGCGGCTGATATGGAACGGGGACCTCTTCGACGACCCGCTCCCGAACCGTCTCGTACTCCGTCGTCTCGTACGTTTCTTCGATAACCTCTTCGCGGATGACAGGGATGTAGCGCTCACCACGCTCATGCTCGACGATCACCGTTACACCACCGGACTGGGTCGTGACGTAACCTCCACCATAAGCGGCTGAATACCCTCCCGAATAGCCTCCCGAGTAGCCGCCGCCGTAACCGTAGCCATAACCATACCGCTGGTCTGCCCGACCTGCAGGGTAGCCGTAGGCGTAATCTCCTTCGTTGCGATATCCTCCGCGATACCCATCCGAGTACCGGTAGCCATAACTATCGGGGATCGCGGTGTAGTCCGAATGCGGCCAATCCCGGCAGTCGCTCCACCCATCGATGCTTCTACGGTCGCGCGGATCCTCGTGGCAGACACGCACGTAGTCATCGCCGTCATAATAGCCCTGAGGGGTGGGTTGTGCGTACGCATATGCATCAGGAGCAGAATATTCGTACGTCCCACCAGTATAATCTTGCGCCATCGCCGACGGTGAGAGGCCCACGAGTGCGGTGATCCCGATAAGAGTGGTCGTACGCATTCGCAGCTAGCCCTTTCCAGGCGGCCCGGAAAATACCGGCCCGCTCAAGTCGTTAAGAAAGAGTTAGCATTAACGATCCCGCACTGGATGCGGGCACTATTCCAGTGTCCCGTGCTGGGGCACGGTCATCCGTCAGATACGGTCGGCGATTCGCGCCGCGAGCGCCTCGATACCCCGCGCATCGGCCTGCGAAAAACGCGCTTTGTCGGGACTGTCGAGATCGATGACCGCGATGACCTCACCATAGCGCAGGACCGGGACCACCAGCTCGGACCGGCTGGCCGGATCGCAGGCGATATGACCGGGAAATGCATGCACGTCTTCCACCAGCTGGGTTTCGCCATCAGCAGCGGCAGCGCCGCACACACCCTGACCCAAGGGAATGCGGATACACGCAGGACGGCCGACGAAGGGGCCCAGCACCAACTCGTCCGACACCATGCGGTAGAAACCCGCCCAGTTGAGCTTTGGTACGAAACTCCAGATCAGCGAAGCAAGGTTCGCCATATTGGCGACGGCATCGGTCTCGCCCTCGGTCAGGGCATCGGCCGCGTTGACCAATTCGCGATAGCGATCTTCGTCACTTACATCGGCAGGCAGCGCAAAATCGAACATCAAAGCTCCTAATTCGGGGCCGCGCCGCTTTGGCGATTGCCGCTTGCGCGCCCGCAGCCTATTTTGGGTGCCATGACCACTCTTCGCAATATCGGCATCGGCCTGCTCGTCATTATCGTCATCGTTGCCATCGGCATCGCCATCCTGATGCGCGGGACATCGGCGACGCTCAGCGTCGATGAAGTCTCCGGCACCGATCCGACGCTGGTCGAACCCGACGAAGGGCTCTTCCCGACGATCGACGTGGCAGAGCCGGTCGGCTGGGCCAAGGGGGAGGTACCCGGAGCGGCGAAGGGTCTGCAGGTGCAACGGTTCGCCGAAGGCCTCGATCATCCGCGCATAATGTACCGCCTGCCCAATGGCGATATTCTCGTGACGCTGACCAATAGTCCGCCACGCGACGTGGGCGGAATCGAGGGCTTCATCATGAAGCGCCTGATGGGCAAGGCCGGGGCTGGAGAGCCTTCACCGAACAAGCTGGTGCTCCTGCGCGACACCAACGGCGATGGCCGGGCCGACATCAAGAAGGTGGTGCGAGAAGCCGGTCTGGATTCACCCTCCGGCCTCGCATATCGCGATGGCACGCTCTACGTCGCCAATCACAATGCGTTGCTCGCGTTCGAGTACGAACTCGGCTCCACGCAGATCTCCGGCAAGCCGCGCAAGCTGTTGGACCTGCCCGGCGGCGGCAATCACTGGATGCGCAACATCGTCCTCTCGCCCGATGGCGAGAATCTCTACATCGCCGTCGGGTCCGCGACCAATATCGGCGATGACGGGATGGAGACTGAAGAAGGCCGCGCTACGATCTGGGAATACGATCTCGAGAGCGGCTCGGCGCGCCCTTACGCCACCGGGCTGCGCAACCCCAACGGGCTCGCATGGAACCCCATGTCTGGCGAACTGTGGACCACCGTGAACGAGCGCGACATGCTCGGCGGCGATCTGGTGCCCGACTACCTGACCAACGTGCCGATTGGCGCGAACTACGGCTGGCCGTGGGTCTATTACAAGAACACGATCGATCGCCGGGTAAAGGCGCCGATGCCCAACTTCCTGACCGAATATGCTCGCTATCCCGAATATGCGCTCGGCCCGCATGTTGCTGCGCTCGGCCTTGCCTTCACGGGCGAGGGCAACCGGATGGGCGAACAGTTCGCCCGCGGCGCCTTCATCGCACGTCATGGCTCCTGGAACCGCAAGCCTCCCTCCGGCTACGACGTGGTGTTCGTGCGTTTCGACGAGCGTGGCAATCCCACGGGCAAGCCGATCAAGGTGCTCGACAGCTTCCTCGACGGCGACGGCGAGACCCGGGGCCGCCCGACATGGGTCGAATGGGCCGACGACGGGAGCCTGCTGATCAGCGACGATACCGCAGGGATCATCTGGCGCGTCGTTGCACCGGGTGCGAAGCCGACTCCGGCAGTCAAGCGGATCAAGGGCGACTCGCTCGAGCCGCAAACCGAACTCAAGGGCGATCCACGCGACGCCTTCACCGATGAGTTCGCCCGCGAATTCAATCCTATGGGCAACTAGAACAGGCGATCAGCCCACTAGCGCGTCGGTCTCCAGCTCGTAGAGCAAACCGGCACCGGCAACGGCAGCAGCCTTGAGCCCGATCGCTTCGGGCACGATCTGATCGAGGAAATAGCGCGTCGTCAGGCGTTTCGCGGCCTTGCGGCCCTCTTCATCGCTGTCTGCGAGCGCGCGGTGCTGCTCGAGCAGGCACCAGCCCGATACCGCGACGGCACACATGGCAGTGAAGGGTACGCTACCCGCCAGCCGGTCGTCGAGCGAGGCCTCCTCACGCATCCACTTGGCAATGGCAGCGCATTCCCCGGCGAGAGCCTGCAGGTTCGCTTCATCTCCCGCATCCCGCGCGATATCCGCGAAGAGCGCCTGCAACGCCTGACCATCCTCGAGCCCGAGCTTGCGGGTCACCAGATCGGCGGCCTGGATACCGTTGGTGCCTTCGTAGATCGGGGCGATCCGGCTATCGCGCCAATGCTGTGCAGCGCCCGTTTCCTCGATGAAGCCCATCCCACCGTGGACCTGGATACCGAGTGAGGCGACGTCGATGCCCGTATCGGTCGCCCATGCTTTCAGCATCGGCACGAGAACTTCGGCGCGGGCCGCTGCCGCACTGTCTCCAATGTCGCCACGATCGACCTGCCCGGCGGTGTAGTAGAGCAGACCACGCATCGCCTCGGTCAGGCTCCGCATGCGAACAAGCATCCGGCGCACGTCGGGATGCTCTATGATCGCCGCAGGGCTGCGATCGGCAGCTCCGGCGCGGGCCGACTGGATACGCTCCTTCGCATGGTCGAGCGCCTGCTGGGTCGCGCGCTCGGCGATTTGCACACCTTGCGAGCCGACATTGATCCGCGCGTTGTTCATCATCGTGAACATCGCCGCGAGGCCGCGGTTCTCCGCACCGACCAGCTCGCCGATGCACTCGTCATTGTCGCCGTAAGACATTACGCAGGTGGGCGAGGCGTTGATGCCCAGCTTGTGCTCGATGCTGACGCAGCGAAGATCATTGTGTGCGCCGGGCGTACCATCTTCGTTGAGGTGATATTTCGGCACCAGGAACAGAGAGATGCCCCGGCTGCCCTCGGGCGCGCCCGGCAGTCGCGCGAGAACCAGGTGGATGATGTTCTCCGCCAGCTCGTGCTCGCCCCAGGTGATGTAGATCTTCTGGCCCTTGATCCGGTACTTGCCCGCATGCTGGCCGTCTTCGATCAGCTGCGCAGTGGTACGCAACGCGCCGACATCGCTCCCTGCTTGCGATTCGGTGAGGTTCATCGTGCCCGACCACTGCCCGCTGATCAGCTTGGGCAGATAGCGTGCCTGCTGTTCCTCCGTCCCGTGCGCTTCAAGCGCCTCGATCGCTCCTACCGACAGCATCGGCAGCAGGTTGAACGCCATGTTCGCGGTACCGAGGTTCTCCAGCACGGCGCAGGCGAGCGTGAAGGGCAGGCCTTGCCCGCCATACTCCGCACTGCCCGCAATCGCGTTCCACCCCTGCTCGACATAGGATTGGTACGCCGCCTCGAACCCCTCGGGCAGGCGCACCGTTCCATCCTGCAACTGCGCGCCTTCGAGGTCCCCCTTGCGATTGAGCGGGGCCCACTCGCCAGCCGCGAACTGACCGACGCCTTCGACGATCGCCTCGACCAGATCGGGCTCGGCTGCGGAGAAGCGTTCGCTTTCGGCGAGTTCGGCGATCCCGGCATTGACGCGGATCGCGAGCAACTGGTCCTGGGTGGCGGGCTTGTAGGTCATTGCGCGGGAGCGTCCTCTTGGTTTTCTCGGCCCCCCGGATATAGCGCGCAAGGATGGACCGCAAATACGTTACGGAAACGGTATTGGCCGATACGGCGGGAATCGCGCGCGGGGTAGATATCCTGCGTGCGGGCGGTCTGGTGGCCGTGCCGACCGAGACTGTCTACGGCCTGGCAGCGCGCGCCGATAGCGAAGAGGCGGTCGGCCAAATTTTCGAAGCCAAGGGGCGGCCGGCTTTCAACCCGCTGATCGTGCATGTCCTCGATATCGCAGCTGCTGAAGCGATCGCGGAGATCGACGAGAGGGCGCGCATGCTGGCTGATCGATTCTGGCCCGGACCGCTAACGATGGTCCTGTCGCGCCGGCCCGATGCCCAGCTGGCACCGCAGATCGCCGCAGGCTTGCCGACGGTCGCCGTGCGCTCCCCCGCGCATCCGGCGATGCGCGCCATTCTGGAGGGGCTGGGCAAGGCCCTGGCCGCGCCTTCGGCCAACGCGAGCGAGACGGTGAGCCCGACCAGCGCCGCGCACGTTCTGGCGACGCTGGACGGGAGGATCGACGCGGTGGTCGATGGCGGTCCAACAGAGCGAGGCCTCGAATCGACGATCATTGCCTTGAGAGAAGACGGGCGCTGGTCGCTGTTGCGCGAGGGGCCGATCACGCGGCAGGATCTGGATTCAGTTCTTGGGGAGGAGACCCCGTCTAACGGTGCAATTGAGGCGCCGGGGCAGCTCGCTCGCCATTATGCGCCCGGGAAACCTGTCAGGCTCAACGCTAGGCACGCTGAGGAGGGGGAATTCCTGATCGGCTTCGGATCGGTGACAGGGGACGTGACGCTGTCAGAGAGCGGTGACATCAACGAGGCGGCGCGAAATCTCTATGCATGCCTGCATTGGGCGCGGGAGGCTCCCCAGTTACGTATCGCGGTCGCAGCCATCCCCGACGAAGGTATTGGCAAAGCAATCAACGACCGACTGCGGAGAGCCGCGGCCCCCGGGAGTTAGCGGTCCGGTTCGTAAGGTATGGTGGGCAAGATGCGCTCGATCTCTTCGTAGGTCTCTCGCGCCTTGTCGCACGCCTTCCGATCGCCTTCCTCGCAATCGTCGCGCTGCTTGCGATAGCGCCGTTCGAGCTTTGCCAGTTCCTCTTCGCGCTTGCGGATTTCACGCCCGCGCTTTTCGTCTGCCTCGCTCTGACTGGTGGTCGCCAGATCGACCGCCTTGCCGGCAACCTTCACGGGCGCGGTAGCCACGTCAAACGCCGTCTTGGCGAGACACCCCTGCAGGGCCAGTGCGGCGAGGAGGGCGAGCGGCACGATCTGTCTCATGCCGCCAGTTTATGCCCTGCCTCGCGCGGTGGTGGAACCCTATTCCGCGTCGGTCGCGTCAGCCGGGCCCTCGTCCCCTGCTACAGGTTCGGTTTTGGATGGTTCAGCTGCCGCGCGCGCATTGCACTTGAGCTCTCCCGAACCCATCGCGCTGACCGAACATTTTGCGTTGCCGATCACTTCGACGGTCCCGGACCCCATGATGCTCGCTTCGACATCGCCGTCGGATGCAAAGATCGCATCACCGGAACCTGCGATCGAGATTTCCGCTTTGCCGATCTTGACCTTCGCCATGTCGAGGTCGCCCGAGCCCGCGATCGACAATTCCAGGCTGTCTGCCCGGCCGGCCGCGACGAGCGTACCGGACCCCGCCACGTTGACCTCCAGTTCGCTGGCGTCGATCCGTCCGATCTTCGATGTGCCGGACCCCGCGATCGAGACTTCTGCCTCATCGCCGGAACCCAGGCGATCGAGTTCGATGATACCCGACCCTGCCATCGACACGGATTTCGGTGTCGGCATGGTGATACGGATGATGGCGGTGCCGCCTTTGCGCCATTTGCCCTCGCGCCCGATCTCGAGCTCGTCTTCGTCGAGATCGAACCGCAGGTCTTCGGTAACGCCAGCAGGCCCTTCGACGTCGATGGTCAAGGTCTTGCCCGAAGTGACGATGACACGATCGGGCCCGGCAAGCGCGATTTCCGTGGGCGTTGCGCCCTCGTAGTCCAGCTCGGCCAGCGGTACGCCATCGCTCCCCGACATGTTGAAATTACCATTGCACGCGGAAAGCAGTGTCGCTGTTGCGGCAATTGCGAGGCCTGACCAGAACTTCATGACGATCTCCACCGACTGACTGTATTGCATCCTTAATACAGGGAGTGGGTCGCACAAAGCAAGAGGGCCGCCCCTTGCGGAGCGGCCCTCGTCAGCTGTCTGTCGAATGCCATGAGGCACCGGTCGATCAGGCTTCTTCTGCGCTTTCGTAATATTGCGGCGCGTGTTCGCGCAGCACCGAAAGAATCTTTTCGAGCGCGGCAGGCTCGTCCGTCTTTTCCATCGCAGCGAGTTCGCGCGCGAGACGGCTGGATGCTGCCTCGAAGATCTGCCGCTCGGAATAGCTCTGTTCGGGCTGGTCGTCGGGGCGGAACAGGTCGCGGGTCACTTCGGCGATCGACACGAGGTCGCCCGAGTTGATCTTCGCTTCGTATTCCTGCGCGCGGCGGCTCCACATGGTCCGCTTGACCTTGGGCTTGCCCTTCAGCGTTTCCATCGCTTCCTTCAGCGTCTTGTCGCTGGAAAGCTTGCGCATGCCGATCGATTCGACCTTGTTGACCGGAACGCGAAGCGTCATCCGCTCTTTCTCGAAGCGCAGCACGTACAGTTCGAGCTGCATTCCGGCGATTTCCTCGCTTTGCAGTTCGACCACGCGGCCGACGCCATGCTTGGGGTAAACGACATAATCGCCGACATCGAAGGCGAGAGCCTTGGCTGCCATGAAATTTCCTTTCATTCGAAGGCAAGACTGTGCAGCGCGCGCAAAGGAAGGCCGACCGCCCGAGAGCGGGCGAAGGTCCGGTTGCGTCGTGATGCTGGGGGAACCTGCCTTTCAACTTCCACGTGCCGACACGGTAACCACCGTGGCGGACGGCCTATATAGCAGGTTCTTGCGAATATTGCGAGTCGATGAGACAAATGGGACGGATCAGTTACGTTCCTCGCGCGCCTGAACGAATTCCCCCCCGAGCAGCAGCACGTAGGCGCTCAGATAGAACCAGGTGAGCAGGATCACGACGGCACCCAGTGAGCCGTAGGTCGCGTTGTAATCGCCGAAATTCGCAACATAGCGTGAGAACAGCGCGGTCGCGCCGACCCAGACGATGGAAAACAGCGCTGCACCCGGCAGCACCGCTCCCCACGGAGGATCGGGGCGGTTGGGCGCCACCCGGTAGAGGAAGCCCGCACCGATCATTCCGGCAAGGAACATTAGCGCGAAACTCGCGACCGGTGCAGCCTCTCCGGGCAACGCGGCCGTCAGAGAAATTGCGGTGCCCGCAAGCCCCAGGGCGAAGACCCCGCCAAGCGTAACCGCGAGTGCGATGGCATTGCTTTTGAAAAACCCGCGGTTTTCTTCGGCATTGAAGACGACATTCAAGCCGCTGATCACGCCTCGGGCGGCGTTTCGCGCGCCGAACAGCGATAATCCGAAAGCGATCAGCAGGCCCAGGCCCTTTGCATCATCCTTGGCCTCGGTCACGGATTGCAACTGGTCGCCGACGAGCGCGGCCGCGCTGGGCGGGAGAGCCCGACCGATCGCCGCGATATCGCGTGCAACGATATCGGGCGTCGCCACCAGTCCGTAAACCAGAACGCTGACCGCGAGCAGCGGCACCATCGCCAGAAACGCGTAGTAGGACACGCCCGCCGCGACGAGCCCCGCGTTGTCCGCGTTGGCCCCGCGCCAGGTCCGTGAGAGAATTTTGAACATCGACCCCCCCTTTTCAGAGGAATCGACTCAATCGCCCTCGCCGGGTTCCTCGGTGAAGAACTTCTCGAACTTGCCCTCTTCGCCCTTGTGCTCGTCGGCGTCCGCGGGCGGGTCCTTCTTCTGGGTGATGTTCGGCCATTCGTTGGAGAACTTGGTGTTGAGCTCCAGCCACTTTTCGAGGTTNTCCTCGGTATCGGGCAGAATCGCTTCGGCGGGGCACTCGGGCTCGCACACGCCGCAGTCGATGCACTCGCTGGGGTTGATCACCAGCATGTTCTCGCCCTCGTAGAAGCAGTCGACCGGGCAAACCTCGACGCAATCGGTGTATTTGCATTTGATGCAGGCGTCGGTGACGACGTAGGTCATGGTGCGTTATCCTTGCGCGCCGTTTGAATCTTGCGCTGCTGCTAGTGGGTCCGTGCCCGCGCGGTCAAGAACGGTGTAACATTCACGTGCTTCGGCAGGGGGGCCGCGCCTTTCGGGCAACGCCTCGATGCGAACGATAATGACGCTCGTCTCGCGCGGAAGGGTGAGCACATCGCCCACCGCGATATCGCGAGAGATCCGCTCCACGCGCACTCCGTTGATTCGCAGATGGCCCTCTTCGATAAGCCGGCGCGCGGCGCTGCGCGTGCGCACGAAGCGCAAACGGCACATCGCCAGGTCCAGCCGCATCAGAGCGTTGCCTGCTGCATCAGGCCCGCAGCATCAGGAAAGCATGTCCTTCAGCGCGGCGAAGGCGTTTTCGGGCCGGGGCTCGCGAGGCTTGCCGCCAGCCCCCTGGTCGTTCCGCTTCGCGCCACGACCCTTGCCTTGCGGCTTGCCCTTGGCCCCACCCTTGGATCGGTGAGGCTTGCCCTGATGCCGACGCTCGCCATCGTTCGTGCGCGAGCCGGGCCTCTGCGGCAGCCACCGCCACCGATCGGGCAGGGCGGGGCCGAACATACCCTCCGCCAGCGGCTTGCCATCCAACATGCGGAAACCTGCAGCGCCAAGCAGTCGCTTGATGCTGTCGGGGGTCAGGCCGGTCGACACAGCGAGCGAGAGATCGAGCACGAAGGGTACGCCGCGTCCTTTTTTGCCGCGCACCTCGTGCGCCTGCTTGAACAGCTTCTCCGCGATATCGACCCGCACCAGCTGCTCGCCTGCGGGGCGGTAGCCTGCAGGGAGCGGTATGGTCGCCGGGATGACCGATCGCATGGCGTCGTCGATCGGACGGGTATCGATGCCAGCCTGCTGCATCGCCAGACGCGGCGCGGGCTTGAGCAGCGCGGGCGCGAAGATGTCGAGCGCGCCGAACACAACGCCGACCTTGCGCAGGAAGGGGCGCGCTTCCTTCGGCAGGTTTTCGATGCCGGCACGCTCACGCGTCACGATGCCGTGCCCATCGAGCAGGTTGAGCAGCAGTGCCCGCGCCCAGGAGGTCGCATCTTCGCTTTTCGAGGCGAGCTGGAGCTTGCGCAGCGCATCGAGCGGCGCGAGCCATTCCTTCACCTTGGCTTCGATTGCGGTGAGGAATGCCTCGCGTGCACCGTCTGGCAGGCGATCCAGCTCTCGCGCCGGCTTCAGGCGCGGCTCGGCCGGGTCGACCGGATGTTCGAGCCGCGCGATTTGCTGCGCACCCCACATCACACGTCCATTTTCGAGCGCGATGCCATCCAGCCCGTTTTCCCGCAGCCTTTCCGCCTGCTGCGCCAGAATGCGCGGCAAGGCCTTCTCACCGGCGGAAAGCAGCATCTTGCGATCGCCCACGGCTGCGTGCGGGTCGATGGAGAAGCGGAACCCCTCCAGCTTGCCGATCGGCTGGTCCTCGACCAGCAGCGTGCCGTCGTCCTCCAGCGAGATCGGGAGCAGCGCAGGGTCGTTTCCAAGATGCTTCATTAAAACGGAGGTCCTTCGATTCACGAACCGCTCGGTCAGGCGCGCATGCAACGCGTCGGACAGGCGGGCTTCGACTGCGCGGGCACGCGCGGCCATTTCATCACGCGCCAGCACCCAGTCAGGGCGCTGGCAGATATAGGCCCAGGATCGGATCGCGGCTATCCGCCCCTGAAGCACGGCAATATCGCCGCGCATCGTATCGAGTTCGGCGATCCGCGCGGCGACGAAGTCCGCGCCGATATACCCTTGGCGCAGATCCTGCCACAACCGCGTGACGAAGCGCGCATGGGTATCGACGCCGGATGCACGGAAATCGGGCAGCGAGCAGACCTCCCAAAAGCGGCGGACATTGGCAGGCCCGCGAATCGCGCGGGCGAAGGGCTGGTCGGCCAGCTTGCGCAGCACGGCGAGGTCGATCGATTCGGGCGCGGCGGCCAATTCCCGCTCTTCAGGAGACGCAGACAGATCGGCAATCAACGTGCCGATAGTGTCGAAGCGGGGTTCGGCCTCGCGCCAGAAGAGCTTGGTGATGGGCTGGAAGCGATGCTCCTCGATCGCGTAGATTTCTTCCTCGGTGAATTCGGCGTCATGGCCGCCAGTGCCTGTCAGCGTGCCGAAGCTGCCGTCGCGGTGGTGTCGACCTGCGCGCCCCGCGATCTGCGCCATTTCGGCAGGCATCAGCCGCCGTCGCTTGACCCCGTCGAACTTGGCGAGGCTGGCAAAGGCCACATGGGTGACGTCAAGATTGAGACCCATCCCGATAGCATCGGTGGCGACGATGTAATCGACCTCGCCGTTCTGGAACAGCTCGACCTGCTTGTTGCGCGTTTCCGGGCTCAGCGCGCCCATTACCACCGCCGCGCCGCCGCGATGACGCCGCAGCATCTCCGCAATGGCGTAAACCTGCTCTGACGAGAACGCGACTACCGCGCTGCGCTTGGGCAGGCGCGAGAGCTTCTTGGCGCCGCCATGGGTCAGCGTGGAAAAGCGCGGTCGTTCGATCATCTCCACATGCGGGATAAGAGACCGGATGACGGGTGCTGCCGTGGACGATCCCAGCAGCATGGTTTCCTCGCGTCCGCGCGCGTTCAGTAGCCGGTCGGTGAAGACGTGCCCTCGCTCGCGGTCGGCGGCGAGCTGTACCTCGTCGACCGCGACGAAGGCGTGGCCGCCACCGTCATGGGGCATGGCCTCGGCAGTACAGAGGAAATAGCGCGCGTCGGGCGGCTCGATCCGCTCTTCGCCGGTGATCAGCGCGACCGCCTTCTCACCCTTGATCGCGACCACGCGATCGTAGACCTCGCGTGCCAGCAACCGCAGCGGAAAGCCGATCGCACCGCTCGAATGCGCGCACATCCGCTCGATAGCGAGATGGGTCTTGCCCGTGTTGGTCGGGCCGAGCACGGCCTTGATGGCAGGGGAGTTCATCGCGCCACCAATGTGGCAAGCGCGCGCCCGGCTAGCAAGCGCAGTACCCGGTTCGCCGCAATCGACGCCCGGATCGTCGACCAAAGCTGCGCCGAGCTGTTGAGATTAAACGGCGATTAAGAATGAAGTGGCACAGCGAAGCCACACCCGATATTGGCCGCGATCAGCAGTATTCGATAACGAACACGCGATCGGTCGTGGCCATATCAGGCTATCGGAGACGGGATCTGGATTACGCCGACCAGCCGGTGGATGAAGCGCGGGCCGAGGATGGCGCGCCATCGCCAACCGAACAGCATGGGGACGATGCCCCTGCGCCGTTCCGCGCGCCGGTAGGCAAGGCGGCCGGTGCGCGTGCGCGGCTGGCGCAACTCGTCGCGACAACCATCAATCTCGCCCGCGCCGGGATCGCGAAGGTGGAGCAGGTGGACCTCGCGCCCGACCTTGCCCAGAACATCGGCAGCCCGCGCTGGTTTCGCGGAGCAGCCACGTTCCTTTCGCTGACCGCCGTCGCGCTGGCCTTCTGGCCCGATTTCTCACCGGTCGAGGCAGCTCCGGCGGTCCGTCTGACCGATCAGGCGCGCGACGAATTCCGCAGCCAGACGATCCAGCCGCTCGCGCTGGGCGGCGATACCGGCAATCACATGGCCGCGACCGCGCTCGTCCGCCCGCTCGCGAACGCGCCCGAGCGCCCGCAGCTCGAAACGACCGCAACCTTCGGACGCAGCGACAATCTCGCGCGCGTCCTATCGCGCCAGGGTGTCGGCAAGGATGACGCGGCCCGCGCGACCGAGCTGGTTGCCCAGGCTATCGAACTAGACCAGATCGAACCCGGCACGCAGATCGACGTTACGCTGGGCCGTCGCACCGAGCCCGGCGCGCAGCGCCCGCTGGCCGAGTTGCGGTTTCGGGCGCGGTTCGACCTGTCGCTCGCCGTGGCGCGCGGCGACGACGACAATCTTTCCCTGATTCGCGAGCCGATCGAGGTCGACGAAACCCCCCTGCGGGTTCGCGGCACCGTGGGTGGCAGTCTCTACCGGTCGGCGCGCGCGGCTGGCGCGCCCGCAAGCGCGATCCAGGCTTACCTGAAGGCGCTGGGCGACCACGAGGATCTCGATCAGGCGCTGCAGCCCGACGATACGTTCGACATGATCGTGTCCTATCGCCGTGCCGCAACGGGGGAGCGTCAGGCGGGCAAGCTGCTCTATGCCGGGCTCGAACGCCCCGATGGCAAGCCTATCCAGCTGATGCGCTGGGGCAGCGACGACCAGTTTTACGAAGCATCGGGCGTGGGCGAGCAGCGTGCGGGCCTCGTCTCGCCCGTACCGGGGCCGATCATCTCGCGCTACGGAATGCGCCGTCACCCGATCTTGCGCTACAAACGGATGCACGCCGGCGTCGATTTTCGCGCCCGCTACGGCACCCCGATCGTCGCGCCGACCGACGGGCGGGTTTCCTCCGCGGGCCGGATGGGTGGCTGCGGGAATGCGGTCAAGCTGTCGCACAACGGCGGGCTGACGACGAAGTTTTGCCACATGAGCCGGATCGCGGTCTCGGGCGGACAGAGGGTCAGGCGCGGGCAGATCATCGGCTATGTCGGTTCGACCGGTCTCTCCACCGGGCCGCACCTGCATTATGAGATGTATCGCAGCGGCCGGCACGTCGACCCGCTCTCGGTCCGCTACGTCACCCGTGCCACGCTGAGTGGGGCCGACCTGAAGCGCTTCCAGTCGACCCTTTCGACGCTCAAGACGGTCGAAGCGGGCGTTGCGCTCGAAGACATGCATCCCACGCGCCCCGTTGCGGAAGAGCCGGTGCGCGAGATCGACCGGGTCGCACTGGTCGCACGCCATCGCAGCGGCGGCTAGCACTTGCGGGGCGAGCGGGCTTGCGCCACATCTCGCGCTATGTCCGCTCACTTCCCCAAAACCCGTCTGCGCCGCACGCGTGCTGCGGCCTGGAGCCGCAGTCTGCACCGGGAGAACACGCTGTCTCCGGCGGACCTGATCTGGCCGCTCTTCGTAATCGAGGGCGAAAACGAAGAACAGCCGGTGGGGAGCCTGCCTGGTGTCAGCCGATGGTCGATCGACCTGTTGCTCGACCGGGTTGGCGAAGCGATCGAACTGGGCATCCCCTGCGTGTCCCTGTTCCCCAACACCCCCGCTGAGAAGCGCAGCGACGATGCGATCGAGGCGTGGAATTCCGACAACCTCATCTGCCGCGCCGTGCGCGCGATCCGCGACCGCTTTGGCGATGCCATCGGCGTGATGTGCGACGTCGCACTCGATCCCTATACCAGCCACGGGCATGACGGGCTGCTCGATGAGGACGGCTACGTTGCCAACGACATCACGCTCGATGCGCTGGTCAAACAGTCGCTCAACCAGGCGAGGGCAGGTGCGGACATTATCGCACCATCGGACATGATGGACGGTCGCGTCGGTGCGATCCGGGCCGCGCTTGAAGAGGCGGGCTACGCCAACGTCCAGATCATGAGCTACGCGGCCAAGTATGCCTCCGCCTTCTACGGCCCGTTCCGCGATGCCGTGGGATCGGGCGACCGCCTGAAGGGCGACAAGCGCACTTACCAGCTCGATCCTGCCAACAGCGACGAAGCGATGCGCGAGATCGCGCTCGACATCGCAGAGGGCGCCGACAGTGTGATGGTCAAACCCGGCCTCGCCTACCTCGACATCATCCGCATGGCGCGCGACCGCTTCGACGTGCCGGTGTTCGCTTACCAGGTCAGCGGCGAATACGCGCTGATCGAGGCGGGCGTGGCGGCTGGCGTGGGCGAGCGCGAGCCGCTGGTGATGGAAAAGCTGATGGCCTTCAAGCGCGCGGGATGCGCTGGCATCCTGACCTATTATGCGCCTTTTGCCGCGCGCATCCTCAATGGCTGACTTCCGGCACGAAACCGCACGCCTGATCCTGCGCGACTGGCGCGAGGAGGATTGGGCGCGCTTCTGGGAGGCGACCAATACGCCCGCGGTGATGCGCTGGCTGGGCGGAGTGTGCGATGCCGACAAGCGTGAAGGCGCGCAGCAACGCCTCCTTTCCTACGAACGCGACCATGGCCACACCTTCTGGGTGATCGAGCGCAAGAGCGACGGCGCGATCCTTGGTTTCTGCGGGCTCAAGCGGTCGAACCAGCAAGGTGGGCCCATCGGCATGATGGAGGTCGGCTGGCGGCTGCGCGAGGATGCGTGGGGGCAGGGCTACGCCAAGGAGGCTGCCGCAGCCGCGCTCGATCTCGCGTTCGGGCGATTCGACGCGGACGAGTTGATCGCGCTTACCGTCGAGCGGAACGTAGCGAGCTGGGGGCTGATGAAGCGGCTCGGCATGCGGCGCAGGACCGATCTCGATTTCGAGAACGCCGATTTCGACCCCGACGAGCCCACCATCATCGTCTATTCGATTTCACCGGAGGAGTGGGCCCGTGTCGACGCCTGAACCGATCCTCGAGACGGAGCGCCTGTTGCTGCGCCCGATCGGGCCGGGCGATGCCGAGCTTCAATTCCGTACGCTTAACACGCCGACCATCATGGGCCACCTTGGGGGGCCGCTGACGCTCGAGGCGATTGCCGAGAAGCACGCCAAGTCGAGCGATCTGTTCGCGCGGGAGGGCTTCAGCTTCCTGTTCGTGATCGAGCGCGAAACCGGCGAACTGGTCGGCCATTGCGGTTTGAAACGGGTCGATGCCGAAGGGGCGAAGAACCCGGGCGATTTCGAAATCGGCTGGATCATTCGCGACGACCGCTGGCGGCGTGGTTACGCGCGCGAAGCGGTCGAAGCCGTGCTGCGCTGGGCCTTCGTCACGCATGACGCACCGCACGTGGTCGCGCTGACGAGCAAGCGCAACAAAGCCAGCTGGGGCCTGATGGAACGGGTGGGCATGCGACGGCGCGAGGATCTCGATTTCGACGATCCACGCTTTCCACCCGAGGACAATCCGGCGATCCTCTATTCGATCGACCGCGAGACGTGGGCCGCGACCCGCTGAGCGGGACGGCCATGATCCTGCGTACCCTCGCACGAGCACAATACCGGGAGACAGACGATGACCGACACGCAACAGCAGCGCCCCGGAGTCCGGCTGATCCCGATCCACGGCAAGGCGCCGCAGATCCATGAAAGCGCCTTCATCGCGCCCGGCACCGTGATCGTGGGCGACGTGACCATCGGGGCGGGCAGCTCGATCTGGTACAATTGCGTGCTGCGCGCCGATGTCAGCAGCATCACGATCGGCGAGCGGACCAATGTGCAGGATGGCAGCGTGCTCCACTGCGATGGCCCGTCGCCGCAATACCCCGATGGCTGCCCGCTGGTGATCGGCGACGATGTGCTGATCGGCCACATGGCCATGGTCCACGGCTGCATCATCGAAGATCGCGGTTTCGTGGGTCTCGGCGCGATTGCCATGAACAAGGCGGTGATCGGCAGCGACGCGATGCTGGCGGCGGGCGCGATGCTAACCGAGACCAAGGTGATGGGCGCGCGCGAACTGTGGGGTGGACGGCCTGCACGCAAGATGCGCGATCTCGACGATGCGGCGGTCGCGGGGATGAAGCTGGGCGTCGCGCATTACGCGGAAAACGCGAAGCACCACGCGGCGGCCATTGCCGGGATCGAGTGACGCCTGACACACCTGACACAGTGTCCAGGGGGAGAAATCTTCGCCCCCTCAGCGAGCCCAAACGACCCGGCGCATGGGCGGACGACAACGATGCGAAAGAGCGATTTGACCATGCCATGCGCGCGGCCCTGTAGGACAGCGGCAAATGGCGCGCGCTAAGCCCGACCTGCCCGAACCGGACGCGATGCATGCGCTGGTGCACGCGGGCGAGCTGCGCGTGCGGGTGACGCCCGGCGCGCGCACCGAATCGATCACGATCACCGATGGAATGGTGCAGGTGAAGGTCCGCGCAAAGCCGCAGGACGGCGCGGCCAACACCGCGGTCGAAGCGCTGGTCGCCAGGGCGCTCGGCATCCCCAAATCACGCTGCACCTTGTTGCGCGGCGCAACTTCGCGCGAAAAGGTGCTGGCGATCGAGATCTAGCGCGCGAGTTATTCGAGCAATTCGCCGGCCAGTTCCTCGCGCAGCCAGCGGTCGCGGCGTGCGCCGATAAAATCGAAGTCGTCTTCGTTGGTCATGATCGCATAGCCGATATCGGCGACGGGATCGTAGACGGTGTAGGACTTGAAGGGGCCGTTGCTGCCGCTTTCCCAGTTGATCGTACGAACCTCGCCGTTCACCATCGCCTGGCGAACCCGGCCGCCCAGCGCGTAGTAATCGGCGGGGCTTGCAACGGTCTCCAGGTCTGCCAGCATTTCAGGCGTGAAGGCGCCCGCGTGATGCGCGAATCGGGCCAGCCTGATCAGGTCGGCAGGGGTTGCGGCCAGCCCGCCGGCGCACAGCACGAAATCGGGTATCCGGATGACCGGATTTTCGGTGGTGACGGGCGCTGCACCGGGCAAGCTGCCGTCGGTCATGATGACGGCGGTGGACATGTCGGCGGGATCGAAAATGCGCGCCTGCATCATCTCTGCCAACGGCGCACCCCCGGCGTGCTCCAGAACGGCCTGCACGACGATCCAGTTGGTGTTGACGTAATCGAACGCGGTGCCCGGCGCGTCGCCGGTCCGGCCGAGTGCGAAGCGGTTCGCAGCTTCCAGTGGCGAGATGTCGAGCGCGGCAATCGCAGCGGCATCCTTCCGGAAACCGTCCATCAGCCCGTCGGCAATGCCCGAGCGGTTCTGGAGCAGGTTGCGCAAGGTGATCGTGCCCGCATCGGGCGCGGCGTAACCCGGCAAAAGGTCGGCCAGACTGTCGTCGAGCTTCAGCTTGCCGTCGCGTTCCAGATCGAGCGCGAGCAGCGAACAGGCGAATTTCGAGGTCGAACCGGCCTGGTATCGCGCGCCCGACCGCCCGCCATTGTCCGCGCTGCTATGAAAGACGCCGTCGCTATCGAGCCGCGCCTCGACGTACGCCGGTTGGGCCGCGACGGCGACGGGAGCGACGGGAATGTCGCGGCGACGAGCGAGAGCAGGTGCGTCATTCTTGGTGTGTTACAAGAATAACACACGCATCGCAAGGACACTCGTCAGATCGCGTATCCGCTTCGCAGATTAGCGCGGTGCTATGCGCATGGCCGCCGCGCACAGCACCAGCGCGAAGCCGCCGGCCACCCAGAGCGAGGCGGCGCCGAGGTTCAGCCCGACCAGTGCGCCGCACAGCGCGCCCGCAAGCAGGCTCGCCCATAGCAGCGCGAAAGGCAAAGGATTGGCGGTGCGATCGCCCGCGATCCGCTCGGCCAGCGATTGCCCGGTGCGGACCAGCGCGCCGGTCATGTAGGTCAGCCCCACCGGATTGGCGCGGTTCCCGCTCATCACGGTGTTGAGAGCGCCCATCGCCATGACCAGCAGCGCAAGCGAGAATGCCGAAAGGTCGACAGCGCGCATCCCCCCGGCCACGATCAGCATCGCTGCGACCAGCGCCGTCACCACCGGCTTGCGCCGCGCAGCCCAGCGATCTCCGGCGAGCGTGCCGATGGACACCCCGATCACGAAGCCGAGGATCAGCAGCGCGGGCACCGCCGCGCGGCTCACCCCGCCCGCCAGATCGCGCGCCAGCAGCGTGGTATTACCGGTCATGAAGGACACGAAATAGCCGTTCAGCTGGAGGAAACCGGTAATGTCGACGAAGCCTGCCAGCCCCGCGACGGCGTAGGCGAAGCGGCGCTGGCTGGGTGTAAAACGCTTCATGGCGTCATCGGGTACACCGCAAGCGTGCCGGGTTGAACCCGGTTTGCGGGCGCTCGGCGGTCAGTCGCGCACCAGTGCCCTCAGCGCTTCGATCCGGTCGGCTTCGTGGGGCGGCTTGTCCCACCGAATGCGGTGGATGCGCGGGAAGCGCATGGCGAGGCCGCTCTTGTGCCGCTTCGAGGAGTGAACGCTGTCGAACGCGACTTCGAAAACGAGGCTCTTGTCGGTCTCGCGCACCGGGCCAAAGCGGTTGACCGTGTTCTGGCGCACGTGGCGGTCGATCTTCTTGAGTTCTGCGTCGGTGAAGCCCGAATAGGCTTTGCCCACCGGCAAAAGTTCCGCGCCCGCATCGGGGTCGCCGTCCCAGCAGCCGAAGGTGTAGTCGGAATAGAAGCTGGAGCGTTTGCCCGATCCGCGCTGCGCGTACATCAGCACACAATCGATCAGCAGCGGATCGCGCTTCCACTTGTACCACAGCCCGGTCTTTCGCCCCGGCACGTAAGGCGAATCGCGCCGCTTGAGCATCAGCCCCTCGATCGCGTCGTCGCGCGCGCCTTCGCGGATTTGGGCAAGGTGCTCGAAATCGCGCGCCTCGACGATTGCGCTGAGATCGAATCGTTCGGCGGGCAACCGCGCCATCAGCTGTTCGAGTAACGCGCGCCGTTCGCTCCACGGCCTGTCGCGCAGGTTCTCACCATCGAGCGACAGCACATCGTAGACGCGTACGAAGGCCGGGCTCTCGGCGAGCATCTTCTTGCTCACCGTCTTGCGGCCCAGCCGTTGCTGGAGCGCGTTGAAGCTGGCCGCGCCGCCTGCCTTTCCGCCTTGCGTGGTGCCCTGGACCAGCAATTCGCCATCGAGGATTGCGGGAAAGTCGAGCGCGGGCAGCATTTCGGGGAAGGTGTGCGAAATATCGTCGCCCCCGCGCGAATAGAGCCGGGTCTCGCCGCCACCCTCGGGTCCGGCATGGACCAGTTGCACGCGAATCCCATCCCACTTCCACTCGGCGACATAATCGTCGAGGCTGACGACCGTCTCCTCCAGCGGGTGCGCCAGCATGAACGGCTTGAACAGCGGGATGTCGGCCATGTCTGGCGGGTCCGCGCCGTCCGCCGCCCAGGCGAACAGCTCGGGGTATGGCGGGGCAAGGCCGTGCCAGTACTCCTCCACATCCTCCACCGGCACACCGAACGCATCCGCGAAGGCGACCTTGGCCAGCCTCGCCGACACGCCGATCCGCATCGCCCCGGTCGCGAGCTTGAGCAGCGCGTAGCGGCCCGACACATCGAGCCGGTCGAGCAGCGCCGGCAATTCGGTCAGTGCGGATTTGCGCGTCATCGCCTGTAACAGCGAGACGGTTTCCGAAACGCTCGGCGGCGAGGGAGCATCTTCGGGCGCTGTCGATTCCTGGGGCCATAGCAGGCTCGCGGTCTCAGCCGTGTCGCCCACGAAATCGCGGCTGAGTGTCCATAGCACCGGGTCGACGCGATCCTTCAGGATCGTACGGATGGTCGAGGATTTGACTGCCGGGAAGTCCAGCCCGTCGCTCAACGCCGCGAGCGCCCAGCCGCGGTCCGGATCGGGCGTCGCGCGCAGGTATTCGCCGATCAGCCGCAGCTTCTCGTTGCGGCTGCGGGTGTAGACCAGCGCGTCGATCAGGGCGGCGAAGTGCTCCATCGTTCAATCCGCGCTTGCTTCGCGCGCCGGGCGTGCGACAAGTGCCAACGGGCGCAGCGGAGTCTGCGCCAACCGACGGGAGAAAGTTTCATGAAGTCCGTACTGCTTGCCCTGCCGCTGCTGTTCGCCGCCGCCATTCCTGCGATCGCGCAGGACGACACCGCGACCGAAGAGCACGCCGCGAAGTTCACCATCGACACGCCGATCCAGACGCTGATGGCCGACGAAGCCGCGCGCGACGTCGTTCTGGCAGAGCTGCCCGGTCTCGACGAACACCCCGCCTACGGCCAGTTCAAGGCGATGAGCCTGAAGGCCGTGCAGCCCTATTCGCAGGGCATGGTCACCGACGAGATGCTGGCGAACATCTCCGCCGGTCTCGCCGAAATCCACTGACCGCATGACGGGCGATGGGGGTGTCTCAGTCATCCTCATCCTCGTATCCGACCATCGCGAGCGCGCGGGCGGGCCGCTGGTGCAGCTGGCACCAGCGCAGCAGCGCCTCCTCGCGTCCGTGGGTGATCCAGGTTTCCTGCGGGTTCACCTCGCGGATCGTCTCGGTCAACTCGCCCCAGTCGGCATGGTCGGAAATGACCAGCGGCAGCTCGACGTTGCGCTGCCGCGCACGCTGGCGCACCCGCATCCAGCCTGACGCCATGGCGGTGATCGGATCGGGCAGGCGGCGGCTCCACCTGTCGTTGAGCGCCGAGGGCGGACAGACGACCACGCTCCCGCGCATATCGTCCTTGGAGTGATCCGCGACCAGCCGCAGCTCGCCCAGATCGACGCCGTGCTCTTCATACAGGCGGCACATGCGCTCCATCGCGCCGTGGAGATAGATCGGGTCGGAGTGGCCCGCCGCGCGCAGTTCGGCAATCACACGCTGCGCTTTCCCCAACGCATAGGCGCCCACCAGCACGCACGAATCGGGATGCGCCGCCAGCCGGTCGGTCAGCTTCGCCATTTCGCCCGCGATCGGCGGGTGGGTGAACACGGGCAGGCCGAAGGGCGCCTCTGTGATGAAGATATCGCACGGCACGACTTCGAACGGCGGGCAGGTCGGGTCGGGTCGGCGCTTGTAATCGCCGGTGACGACGATCCGTTCGCCCGCATGCTCGAGCAGGATCTGCGCGCTGCCGAGCACGTGGCCTGCGGGAACATAGGTCGCGGTCACATCGCCGGGCAGGCGGATGCTCTCACCATAGCGCACCGGCTCGGCCTTGTGGGAGATGGCACCCGCATCGTCTTCGGCCCCCGTCCGATAACGCAGCTCCATGATCGCGAGCGTCTCGGGCGTGGCCACGGTCCGCCCGTGCCCGCCGCGCGCGTGGTCCGCATGGCCATGCGTAACCAGCGCAAGGTCGACCGGGCGCGATGGGTCGACCCACGCGTCAGCGGGCACCACGTGGATGCCGTGCGGGTAGGGCTGGATCCAGGAAAACGGGGCGGTCACGCAAGGGTGAACCGGCCCGCCATAACGAAGGTTCCTGCCTAGTCGGCGGCCTTCGCTTCTTCCTTCGCTTTCTTCGCCTGTTCCTGCTGTTCGACCATCCACGCCTGCCAGCGCGCGATGGACGGGCTGTACCGCAGAACCTTGGCCATCGGATCGATCACATAATGCGCATCGTCCGACCCCAGATCGATCACCGTGCTGCCCGAAGACATGTCTGCAAGGATCGTCTTGCCATCCACCTGCACCTCGATCGGCATCGGGAAGGGCGTGCCCTTTTCAGTCTGCCAGGTCAGCGACAGCTCGTTTCCGTCGCGTTCCTCGATCAGCTTGGGCAGTGCCGCCTGCCGCAGGTAGGCATCGAAGAACCAGCCGAGGTCCTCTCCGCCCTGCTCGCTGGCGATCCGCTCGAAATCCTCCGTATCGGCGAACTGCGGCACGAAATTGCCCGGTCGCGGATCGATCCGTCCGTAAACGAGGCGGCGCAGCGAGGAGAAGAACGCTTCGTCGCCGATCAGGCCGCGCAGCGTGTGCGCAATCTGGCTGCCCTTCGAGTAGATATCTCTCCCCCAGCCGGCATCCTCGTCGAGGTAGAAGCCGGTCGAGATCGGTTCCGCCGGAACAACCGGGCTATTGTTGATCAGCGAAGCGCGCTGGCTGACGATCGCTGCCAGATAGGCCGCTTCGCCGTCGCGCCATTGCTGGAACAGCGGCTGCATGTAGGTTCCGAGCCCTTCCTGCAGCCACATGTCGTTCGGCTGGGTATTGGTTAGCTGGTTCGCGAACCATTCGTGCGAGAATTCATGCTGTGCGAGCCCGTCGTAACCGAGCGGCGAGGGCTTGAACTTCGCACCATAGGCGTTGATCGTCTGGTGCTCCATCCCGAGGTGCGGCGTCTCGACCAGGCCCACTTTCTCGTCGCCGAACGGATAGGGGCCGATCATGTCCTCGAAGAAATCGAGGTATGTCTTCATCTCCTGCATCAGCGTCTTGGCCTTTTCGCCATTGCCCGGCAGGTACCAGAAATAGAGCGGGATGCTGTTGCCGAAGCGGCTCTGGTAGGTGTCTTCGTAGACCTCGTACGGCCCGATATTAAGCGCGACGGCGTAGATGTTCGGGCTGCGCGCCGACCATTTCCAGGTGGTCCAGCCGTCGTTGGTCTCGCTGCCCGCGAACGTCCCGTTACCGGCGGCGACCAGCCCTTCGGGTACCGTGATCGCGCTGTCGAGCCGCTCGATTTCCTTGGTCGGATAGTCGATGCAGGGCCAGAACACGTCGCACCCGTTCATCTGGATCGCGGTGGCGATCCACGGGCTGCCGTCCTCGGTCTTGTCCCACATGAAACCGCCTTCCCACGGGGGGCGCTTGGCGATGTAGGGCGAGCCGTTCCACTGGATGGAAACCTTGGCGCTGTCCCCGGTCGACAGCGTCTTGCCGAGCGGGATCACCAGCTGTCCGGCATCGGCTTCCCACTGCGCAGGTGCGCCGTCCACTGTCACCGACGTAATCGTGAAGCGCGGGTCGAGATCGACCTCGAACCGGTCGAGCGGGGCGAGCGCGTCGATCGTGTAGCGCGCGTCGCCCGAAATCGAC
This sequence comes from Citromicrobium sp., assembly GCA_002729695.1. Classification (GTDB taxonomy): domain Bacteria; phylum Pseudomonadota; class Alphaproteobacteria; order Sphingomonadales; family Sphingomonadaceae; genus Alteriqipengyuania. The sequence goes on from PBYQ01000002.1 coordinate 55,778, forward strand.
TTGGTGTCGGGATCGACCTTCAGGCGAAGGTCGAGATAGGGCAGGCCGGTCGCTTCCTGCGCCGCCGTAAGCGGGAGGCCGCTATCTGCCGTGCGGGGCGCGAGGGGGGGCGATTGCGTTGCGTCGGCCGCCTCGGTTTGCGCCGCTGCGGGCACGGCGAGGCACGCCGCGAAGGCGAGGGCAAAAATGGAAACGCGCATGAAAAAGCTCCCCTGGTCAGACCAGGGGAGCTTCAACCATATTCCCGGCGGTTGCGCCAGTCGGCGAAGTCTAGTTTTCGCCTCGCTTGCCGGCGCCGCTCTCGGCATCGCTGTCGGGCGCGGCCTTTTTCTTCGCCGGTGCCTTCTTGCGTTTCGCCTTGGGCGGTGCAGGCGTGAGCTCGAAGTGCGGCTTGCCGTCCTTCAGCGTCACGTTAACCTCGCCGCCGTCGGCCAGCTTACCGAACAGCAGTTCCTCGGCCAGCGGCTGCTTGATCTTTTCCTGGATCAGGCGGCCCATCGGGCGCGCACCATACAGGCGGTCGTAACCCTTCTCGCCCATCCAGGCCTTGGCCTCGTCGTCGAACTGGATGTCGACGTTCTGGTCGGCCAGCTGGAGCTCGAGCTGGATGATGAACTTGTCGACCACCCGGGCGATGGTGTCTTTCCCGAGGTAACCGAACGGCACGATCGCATCGAGACGGTTGCGGAATTCGGGCGTGAACATACGCTTCACCGCTTCCTCGCTCGCATCCTCGCGGCTTACGTCGCCAAAGCCGATGCCCTGGCTTGCCATGTCGGCCGCGCCGGCATTGGTCGTCATGATCAGCACCACGTTGCGGAAATCGACCGTCTTGCCGTGGTGGTCGGTCAGGCGGCCATTATCCATCACCTGCAGCAGGATGTTGAACAGGTCGGGGTGCGCCTTCTCGATCTCGTCGAGCAGCAGCACGCAATGCGGGTTCTGGTCGACCGCGTCGGTCAGCAATCCGCCCTGATCGTAACCGACATAGCCCGGAGGCGCGCCGATCAGCCGCGAAACGCTGTGGCGTTCCATATATTCGGACATGTCGAACCGCTTGAGCTCGATCCCCATGATGCTGGCGAGCTGGCGCGCGACCTCGGTCTTGCCGACGCCGGTCGGGCCGCTGAACAGGAACGAGCCGATCGGCTTGTCCGGATCGCGCAGCCCTGCGCGGCTCAGCTTCATCGCGGTCGACAGCTTGTGGACCGCAGCGTCCTGCCCGAACACGACCTGCTTCAGATCGCGTTCGAGGTTTTCGAGCGCGGCCTTGTCGTCCTTGCTCACCGATTTGGGCGGGATGCGGGCCATCGTCGCGATGACCTGCTCGATCTCGCGCGCGGTGATCTTCTTCTTGCGGCGGCTCGGCGGCACCAGCATCTGCATCGCGCCGACCTCGTCGACCACGTCGATCGCCTTGTCGGGCAGCTTGCGGTCGTTGATGTAGCGCGCGCTCAGTTCCACGGCAGTTTTCAGCGCATCGGCGGTGTAGGTCACCTTGTGATGCTTCTCGAACGCGGACTTGAGGCCCTTCAGGATCTTGACCGTATCCTCGATCGTCGGCTCGTTGACGTCGATCTTCTGGAACCGGCGCAGCAGCGCGCGATCCTTTTCGAAGTGGTTGCGGAATTCCTTGTAGGTGGTCGAGCCGATGCAACGGATCGCGCCGCTGGAAAGCGCGGGCTTGAGCAGGTTGGACGCATCCATCGCCCCGCCGCTCGTCGCACCGGCACCGATCACCGTGTGAATCTCGTCGATGAACAAAATCGCGTGCGGCATCTTTTCGAGTTCGGAAACGACCTGCTTCAGCCGTTCCTCGAAATCGCCGCGATAGCGCGTGCCCGCGAGCAGCGCGCCCATGTCGAGCGAGTAGATGACCGCCTCGTTCAGAACCTCGGGCACGTCGCCTTCGACGATCTTGCGCGCGAGGCCTTCTGCGATCGCGGTTTTGCCTACGCCGGGGTCGCCCACATAGAGCGGGTTGTTCTTGCTGCGGCGGCACAGGATCTGGATCGTGCGATCCACTTCCGGCCCGCGTCCGATCAGCGGGTCGATCTTGCCCTTGTCGGCCTTGGCGTTGAGGTTGACCGTGAACTGGTCGAGCGCGGTCTCCTTCTTGCTCTTGGTCTCTTCCTTCTCGTCGGCCGCGTCCTCGTCCGCTCCGCGCGGGGATCGCGGCTCGATGGCCTGCCCGCCCTTGCCGATGCCGTGGCTGATGAAGCTGACCGCATCCAGGCGGCTCATGTCCTGCTGCTGGAGGAAATAGACCGCGTAGGAATCGCGTTCGGAAAACAGCGCGACCAGCACGTTGGCACCGGTGACGGTGTCCTTGCCGCTCGACTGGACGTGCAGGATCGCGCGCTGGACCACGCGCTGGAATCCGGCGGTCGGCTGCGGTTCGCCTGCCTCGTCGGCTTTGAGCGACTGGTATTCCTGGTCGAGATAGGTGCGGACCACGTCGGCGAGCTCCGCGAGGTCGACCCCGCATGCGCCCATCACTTCCGACGCGTCGTCGTCCGCGATCAGCGCAAGCAGCAGATGCTCGAGCGTGGCGTATTCGTGGCGTCGCTCGCGCGCCCCGTCGAGCGCGGCGTGGAGGGTCTTTTCAAGATTCTGGGCGAAGCTGGGCATGGCTTTCCTGCACGGGTTTGCAGCCGGAGTCGGGGCTGCGGGAAGTCACCGAAACATTGCGCAAAAGGGTTAGCGCGCGGTGAACGGTGGGGAAGAGGTCCTGCCAAGGATATTGGATGCCGCCCGCTTCATGTGAAGGGCGCGGCACCGTTCAATCCTCGTTTTTCTTGGCAAACAGCGCTTCGGCGGCGCTTCTTTGCGCCGAGTAGTGCGATCTGTGCCGCTCGACCCGGGCGATCTCGAGCTGGAGCAATCGTATCCGGTCGTCGAGCTCGAACTGCGAGAGGCGCGTCAGATCCTCGGCGGCCAGCTGGTTTGCCGCGTCGCTGCTCGGACGAGGGCCTTCGGGTTCTTCCATCGGGTCGATACTCTCCTCCCACTCCCGCTTGCTGTCAATCCGCCGCGAAGGTAGGTGGCGGGCGGTAGAAGCGAATGGGGGGAAGTCGATGCCAGCGGTGCCCGACACGATGAGAGCTATCGGGTTCGACGAGCCGGGCGGCCCGGATGTCCTCATGCTCGAACACGATGTCGCTGTCCCGAAGCCGGGGCCGGGCTATGTGTTGCTCAAGGTCGCCTATGCCGGGGTCAACCGTCCCGACTGCATCCAGCGAGCGGGGAAATACCCGCCGCCGTCGGGCGCCTCGCCCATCCTCGGGCTGGAGGTTTCGGGCGAAATCGTCGCGGTGGGCGATGGTGTCGACACCGCGCGGCTGGGCGAACAGGTCTGCGCGCTGACGCCCGGCGGCGGCTATGCCGAATTCTGCTGCGTCCCCGCCGGACATACGCTGCCCGTGCCCGACGTGCTGACCATGGCGGAGGCCGCAGCGCTGCCCGAAACGCTGTTCACCGTGTGGCACAACGTCTTCCAGCGCGGGATGGCGCGCGATGGCGAGACGCTGCTGGTCCACGGCGGTACCTCGGGGATCGGGACGATGGCGATCATGCTCGCCAAGGGGTTCGGGATGACGACCATCGTGACTGCGGGCAGCGAGGAAAAATGCGATGCCGCCCGCCGCGTGGGGGCGGATCACGCGATCGACTACAAGACGACCGACTTCGTCGAGGCAGTCGGGCTGATCACCGGGGGCGACGGGGTGGACCTGGTGCTAGACATGGTGTCGGGCGATTATGTCGCGCGCAACCTTCAGTGCCTCAAGCCCGGCGGGCGGCACGTCACCATCGCCGTGCTCGGCGGGATGAAGGCCGAAATCAACATGGCGCTGGTGATGTCGAAGCGGCTGGTGCTGACCGGATCGACGCTGCGCCCGCGGTCGGACTCGTTCAAGACCGCACTGCGCGAGGAGATAGAGCGCGAGGCCTGGCCGCTGATCGAAGAGGGGGCCCTGCGCCCGGTGATGGACGAAATCTTCGCGCTCGAGGACGCCGATAAGGCGCATGCGCGGATGGAGAACGGCGATCACATCGGCAAGATCGTGCTCGCAGTGGATGAATCGCTTTAGCGAACAGATCCGCGCCGTAATGCGAGAGGCTGTGGAAAGACGCAGATTTGTAACGGGATTGTGAGTCCCCTGTAACATTCGGCCCCTACGGCTCTTCCAATATATCCCGGCCATAGTGCGATCGCGCCGGAGATATACTGGACGAACAACCGGGACCCCGCCGCCTCATGCTCGACCAAGATTCGACAGCAGACCTGCCCGCCGACCTGAACGGACTGGCGGGCCATTTCCGCCCGAACACTTTCGGCAATGTCGCCGCCTTCCCGCCCGTCGCGCCTTCCGTGCCCGAGCCGGAGGACGGCAAGCGCCGCCGCTATCGCACGATCTGGATCAGCGATGTGCATCTTGGCACCAAGGGCTGCAATGCGGAGATGCTGATCGGCTTTCTCGACAGCACCGATTCGGAAACGATGTACCTGGTGGGCGACATCATCGACGGCTGGCGGCTGAAGAAGAAGTTCTACTGGCCCGCCGCGCACAACGACATCGTATGGCGCATCCTCAAGCGCGCCAAGCGCGGCACGCGAATCGTCTACATCCCCGGCAACCACGACGAGGTGGTGCGCCCCTTCAGCGGCATGAATTTCGGCGATGTCGAAATTCGCCGCGCGGCCTTCCACGATACGGCCGACGGCCGCCGCCTGATGGTACTGCACGGCGACGAATTCGATACGATCATGCTTACCCACAGGTGGCTCGCCTTCGTCGGCGACACCGCCTATCACCTGACGATGGCCTTGAACGGGTGGGTCAATTCCGCTCGAAAGGCTTTGGGAATGCCCTACTGGTCGCTGTCGAAGGCGGCCAAGAACAAGGTGAAGAATGCGGTCGAGTTCATCTCGAAATACGAGGAAGTCGTTGCCCGCGCCGCTGGTGAGCGCGGCGTCGATGGCGTGGTGTGCGGCCACATCCATACCGCCGAGCATCGCATGTTCACGCATAACGGGCGAGACATCGAATACTGGAATGATGGCGACTGGGTCGAAGGCTGCAACGCGCTGGTCGAGCATTTCGACGGGCGGATGGAAATCCTCCACTGGCCGGACGAGATCGCACGGCGCACTTCCCCCGACGTTCCGCAGCAACAGGCCGACGACGAAAGCAGCGCGCGCGCGGTCGCCTGATGCTGCTGCAGGAAGCTGGCGGGCTAGCTGACTTGGTCGGGGCCCCTCCAAAATCGATCGCGATCGTCAGCGACGCATGGCATCCGCAGATGAACGGAGTGGTCCGCACGCTGACCACTACCTGCGATATCCTGCGCAAGAACGGTCTGCAGGTCGATGTGATCACGCCCGATCAGTACCCTTCGGTGCCGTGCCCCACCTATCCCGAAATCCGCCTCGCGCTGACCATGCCCGGCACCGTGGGGCGGCGGCTGGCGAAATTGCAGCCCGATGCGGTGCATATCGCCACCGAAGGGCCGCTGGGTCTGTCGGCAAGGCGGTATTGCATGACCAAGGCGGTGCCGTTCACCACCGCCTATCACACCCAGTTTCCCGATTACGTATCGCGCCGTACCTACCTGCCGCCGGACGCCTTCTGGCCCTATATACGCTGGTTCCATCGTCCCGCGCAGCGCGTGATGGTGGCAACCGAGAGCATCCGTGAGGAATTGCGCGCGCAGGGCCTCACCCGGCTGCACCACTGGGGGCGCGGGGTCGATCTGGAGCTCTTCCATCCCGATGCAGGCGCTTGCGCCGATTACGAAGGCTTGCGCCGACCGATCCAGCTCTATGTCGGGCGCGTCGCGGTGGAGAAGAACCTCGAGGCTTTTCTCAAGACAAGCCAGCCGGGCACCAAGGTGATCGTCGGCGATGGCCCGGCGCGCAGCGATCTGGAAGCGCGCTATCCCGACGCGGTGTTTCTCGGCAAGCGGGGCGGAGAGGATCTGGCGCGCTGCTACGCCGATGCGGACGTGTTCGTGTTCCCGAGCAAGACCGACACGTTCGGCCTGGTCATGATCGAGGCGCTGGCCTGCGGCACCCCGGTGGCCGCGTATCCCGTGCCCGGCCCGCGCGACATCCTGACCGACGAGGTCGGCGCGATGAGCGAAAACCTGGACGAGGCGATTGCCGCTGCACTCTCGCGCGATTCGCAGGCCTGCGCCGAATTCGGCAAGGCGTTCAGCTGGGAAGCGGCGACCGCGCAGTTCCTCGCCGGGCTGGAGGAGTTCGATGGCGAGTGCCTGACCCCCTGACGGCAGACCCGATCGTCTGGCCAGGAATATCGCCAGAGTGCCAATCACCTTGCCGTCAGGCCCGCCATCACCTAAGTGATAAGGGAAGCGGCCGCTCCGAAAGGGGCGGCCCTTGTCTTTTCCGGCCCTCGCCATGATGCGGGGCGCACACTTTCAGGATGACCACAATGGCCGACCAACCGACCCCGTTGATGCCCCACGCGACCGCCACCTGGCTGGTCGACAACACCGGGCTCAGCTTCGAGCAGATCGCCGAGTTCTGCGGGCTCCATATCCTCGAAGTGCAGGCCATGGCCGACGATCTGGCGGGCAGCAAGTATACCGGGCGCGATCCGGTCTATGCCGGCGAGCTGACGCAGGAAGAAATCGAGCGCGGCCAGGCCGACAGTTCCTACAGCCTCAAGATGCAGAAGGCTCCGGCCGACGTCACCCGCACCAAGGGCCCGCGCTATACGCCTGTTTCCAAGCGGCAGGACAAGCCCGACGGGATTGCGTGGATCCTGCGCAACCACCCCGAAGTGACCGACGCGCAGATCTCCAAGCTGATCGGTACGACCCGCAACACGATCGGCGCGGTGCGCGATCGCAGCCACTGGAACATCCAGAACATCCAGCCGAAGGACCCGGTGACGCTGGGCCTGTGCTCGCAGCGCGAGCTCGACGCGGTGGTCAAGGCCGCGGCCAAGAAGGCCGGTCTGGAAAACGCCGCCGCCGATCCTGCCGTCGAGGCGAGCGACAAGGCCAAGCTGATCGAGGAACTGCGGCGCGAACGCGACGACAACGAAAAGGCCGCTGCCGAAGCTGCGCAGGAAGCCGAGGCCGCTGCATGGCTCGAAGCCAAGCGCGCGAGCGAGGAAGAGCAGCTGAGTGGGGCGCCGGTCGACACCGGCCCCGCCTCCGACGAAGAATAAGCACCCCGCGAAGAACGGGAATCTTGCACGCCTCGCCCAGCAAACACTTGCGGGCGGGGCCGCACCCCTGCATCAGGCTTACATGGATGTAAGCAAGCTCCCCTATCACCACCCCAGTCCCTGGGACACAGAGATCGAATCGACCACCATGCCTGCCCTGTTCGGGCGCGCGGTCGATGCGCATCCGCAGCGGACGCTGATCGAATTTCTCGGCCGCAAGCTGAGCTACCAGGCGATGCACGCCGAGGCGCGACGCTTCGCTGCGGGCCTGCAGGAACGCGGCATCGGGCGCGGCGACCGCGTCGGGCTGTTCCTGCCCAATGTGCCGATCTACCTGTCCGCCTATTACGGGGCGATGATGGCCGGGGCGACCGTCGTCAATTTCTCGCCCCTCTATTCGGTCGAGGAACTGGCGCATCAGGTCGAGGATTCGGGTACCCGCCTGCTGGTGACGGTCGATGCGAAGCAGCTGTTCGACACGGCTGCCGCCGTGCTCGATCAGTCCTCGCTCCAGACGCTCGTGGTCGGCAAGCTGGCCAGCATGTTGCCGACCCTCAAGGGGATCGGCCTCATGCTGTTCCGCCGCGACGCGGTGGCGCGTCCGGCCTATGGTTCCAACGACGGCAAGGCGATCGTCGACTGGAAAGAACTGTTGCCGCACAGCGAACCGCGCGCACTCGACATTGCGCCCGAGGAGATCGCGCTGCTCCAGTATACCGGCGGCACCACGGGCCGCCCCAAGGGTGCGATGCTCAGCCACGCAAACCTCGCCGCGAACGCGCAGCAGGTCAACGCGATCGACCCGTTCGACCGCAAGGACCCCGACGTGATCATGGGCGCGCTGCCGCTGTTCCATGTCTTTGCCAACACCTGTGTGCTCAACCGCAGCGTCGTGCGCGGTGCGACCATCGCGATGGTCCCGCGCTTCGAGGCGGGCGACGTGCTGGCGACGCTCAAGCGTGCGCGCGTCACCGGCTTTCCGGGTGTGCCGACCATGTTTCAGGCGCTCCTGGATCATCCGAAGGTCGGCCAGACCGACTTTTCGAACCTGAAAATCTGCATCTCGGGCGGCGCGCCGCTCTCCAACACGTTGCGAGAGAAGTGGGAGAAGGTATCGGGCGTTCGGCTGGTCGAAGGCTACGGCCTGACTGAGAGTTCGGGCGTGGTCTCCGCCAATCCCTACGTCGCGATGCGCAAGCACGGCACGATCGGGCAGGTGCTGGCGCAAACCCGCCTGCTGCTGCTCGACAAGGAAGATCCGACCAAGCTCGCCCCAGAGGGTGAGCCGGGCGAACTGGCGATCAACGGCCCGCAGGTTATGCAGGGCTACTGGAACCTGCCCGATGCCGATGCCGAGGTGTTTATCGAACATCAGGGCCGCAAATGGCTGCGCACCGGCGACGTCGCCCAGATCGACGCGGATGGGTTCGTGGAGATCGTTGATCGGATCAAGGACATGATCGCGGTCGGCGGCTTCAAGGTCTTCCCCAGCCAGGTGGAAGACGTGCTGCAGGAAAATCCGGCAATCCGCGACGTGCTGGTGATCGGCGTGCCCGACGATTATCATGGCGAAGTGCCGCGCGCCTATGCGACCTTGCAGCCCGATGTCCGCGCGCCAAGCGCGGAGGCTTTGCGCGACTGGCTCAATTCCCGCGTCGGCAAGCATGAGCGGGTCGATGAAGTGGTGATCCGCCAGAAACTGCCGGTCACGCTGGTCGGCAAGCTCGATCGCAAGGCGCTGCGGCAGGAAGTCCTGGGCGACTGACCGGTCCCGAATGCACTGCGGGAGCGACGCCGCGATCCAACGGCGCGCTCCCGCTTCCCTCCCGACCGTGGCCGGTAACTCAGTAGTAGTTCGAGGTATTGCTCGCGCTGGCGCTCGCGCGGTCCGTGTCGCTGTCGTTGTCCGAAGAGAACGGCGAAATGCCGAGATCCGCGGTAGTCGACGAAGAGGTCGCGCTGCCGGTGGTTGAGGAAGACGCAGTATTGCTGGATGCGCTCGCCTTGGGCGGGGCGGCGTCGCGCGGTGCGAAACGGCCCTGCACCGCGGCGCCCTGTTCCACGGTGAGCGCTTCGTAATGCACATCGCCGTTGATCGTCGCGCTGCGCAGGATCACCAGCTCGCGTGCATGGATCGAACCATCGACACGACCGGCCAGCCGGGCGGTCTCGGCGGTTACTTCGCCCGTGATCTGGCTGCCGTCGCCCTGCACCAGCGAAGCGCAGTCGATGTCGCCTTCGACCGTACCGTCGATATGCAGTTCGGTGGTTGCGCTGATGTTTCCGGTGATGGTGACGTCCGCACCCAGCACCGAGAAGCTGCCCGAGGAGGAACCGCCCTTAGCCACGGGACTTGCCTTCGGCGCTGCGGGCCGCGCCGGCGCGCTGGGCGGCGGCGGCGGTGGGGTTTCTGCGTGCTTTTTTGAGAACATCAGGGGCTAACTCCAAGAATGTGCGCGGATTGACTGCTGTGCCGTTCACTCGAACCTCGAAATGCAGGTGCGGGCCGGTCGATCGACCCGTGCTGCCAATAGCGCCGATAACCGTGCCTGCTTCAACCCGGTCACCCACCTTCGCCTCAAAACGCGACATGTGGCCGTAGCGGGTTAACAGCCCCTGCCCGTGGCTGATTTCAACCGCGTTACCATAGCCGCCCTTTTGCCCGACGAAGGTCACCGTTCCGCGCGCGGCGGCGTAGATCGGCGCGCCGCGCGGGCCCGGGAAATCGAGCCCGCGGTGCATGGCAGCGCGTCCGGTAAACGGATCGCGGCGATAACCGAAAGAGGAGTTTGCCGCGGGCGTATCGGTCGGGCGAAGCTGCGGCACGCCTTCGAGCGTCTCTTCCAGCGTGGCCATCCGCGCGAGGCTGAGGCCGAGCCGCTCGAAGCGCGGATCGATTTCGTCGCCTTCGCCGAAGACGGCTTCGAACGGCCCGCCGCGCGCCGACTTTTCGGCGGTGGCGAGGATCTGCTTGGGGTCGAGCCCGAGCTCGTTGAGCGCCCACATCGCCTGTTTCGAACGGTTGTCCGCATAGCGGGTCAGTCCTTCGACGAAGACCAGCTGGCGCGCCTCGATCTTCGCCAGTGCGGCCGCTTCGGGCACGGCCATGGAGACTTTCTCGACCATGTCGGCGGTCTCGTCCGAGCTATCGGTAACCGTGCTTTCCTGGATCGCGTCGGCGGGAACCACCTTCATCATTTCCTCGATGAAGTCCTGCCGCTTCTCAAGATCCTGCGTCACTTCGCCCAGATTGGCGCGATAGGCGTTGAGGCGTTCTTCCGACGTGGCGACATCGGCTTCGCGTTCGAGCAGCGAAACGCGCTCCACGCTCGATCGCCATTGCAGGAAGCTCATCGTCCCCATGCCGGCGATCACCGCCAGTGCGACGATCAGCGTCAGTGCGACCGCCGTCTTCTGGAGCCGCGAACTGATCTTGATGAAACGAACCTGGCCGTGCGAACGCATGAAAAACTCACGCTCGGGAAACCAAAGTTCCATGCGCTGCGCCCACGTGACGCGCTGTTCCGTGTGATGTGTCAATGCAACCCCTAACCGTATGTCCGGTCCCTGTTGGGGGGCTAGCAAGCGGGCCGGGAGCGGTCGAATCACCCGGCCGCCCGACAGGATGAGTCGAAGTGTGGCTACGATGAACTGTGAAAAATTCTGTCATTAACCTTAATTTTCGGGAACCGGACCCAATCCCGAGTGTTTCGGCTCGCTTGACCGATTCGCTCCGGCCTCCTCCCTCGCAATCGCGATTCCCCCCTTTTCAGGGCGCGTCGTCACGGCCCCGGCGCGCCCGGCCGCGAGTCGGATTGCTGGGCGGAAGTTTCAATCCTGCGCACGGCGGGCACCGGCGTATCTCGCTGTTCGCCATGCGCGCGCTGGGCCTCGACGAGGTCTGGTGGCTGGTTTCGCCCGGCAACCCATTAAAATCTGCAAAGGGTATGGCGCCGCTCGATGCGCGCTATCGCTCGGCCGTCGAGCAGGCGCGCCGGGCACCGATCCGGGTCACGGCGATCGAGAGGGAGCTGGGCACGCGCTATACGTGCGATACGATCGCGGCGTTGCAGGCGCGCTATCCGAAGCGGGATTTCGTGTGGCTGATGGGCTCCGATAATCTCGCGACATTTCACAAGTGGCGCCAATGGCGGAGGATCGCGTCGAGCGTACCGATTGCGGTAATCGCCAGACCGGGGTATGAGATGGCAACCGTCGCAAGCCCCGCGGCGGCATTGCTGCGGCGCTTCACGATGGACGCGGCGCGGTTCAGGAACATCCGGTTCCGCAACAGGGGCGAATGGAGCGCACCTATTCTGGTGACACTGCGTTTTGATCCCGATGCCCGGTCTGCCACCGCGATCCGCGCTGGCGAGCCCAACTGGGCATCGCGCTATGGCGACGCTCCGATCCGCGACCAGGTAACCCATCGACCTATTACGCGTACCGGCACGCAGCCGGAGCCGGGGAGCGCATGACTCGCATATGCTCCCGGCCATTCCCATATCCTTGGAATGACAGGAGTATCGACCCCGCCCATGACACACGCGCACGCCGACACAGCGCCCGCCAGGGCCGCCAAGAAAGCGCCCGCCTTGACCGGTGATCGCTCCGATGCGCTGCACGCGCTGGTGATGCAGCATCTGGACGACGATCAAGCGCAGGACATCGTGAGCATCGATCTCGAAGGCAAATCGAGCATCGCCGATCACATGGTTGTCGCGTCGGGTCGTTCGACCCGTCAGGTTGCCTCGATCGCGCAGAAACTGGCGGAAAAGATGAAGCAGGATGGGTACGGCCCGATCCGTCTCGAAGGCCTGCCCGCTGCCGACTGGGTCGTGATCGACGCTGGCGACGTGGTCGTCCACCTGTTCCGCCCCGAGGTGCGCAGCTTCTACAACATCGAACGCATGTGGTCCTTCGGCGACGACGAGAAGTTGGCCGCGGGGGGCAACGCCTAGCTTTTTCGCCAGGCTGTGCCCGCCCGCTGACCAGTGCTGCTCCACATCATTGCGCGCGGCAAGATCGGCCGATCGCCCGAGGCCGAGCTGGTGAACCGCTACTTCACGCGGATCGCGTGGGATACCAAGCTGACCGAACTGCCCGAGACCGGGGGCCGCATTCCGCCCCCGAAAGAGCCCGTTCGCACCGTCGCGCTCGATGAAAAGGGTCGCGATCTCCCGTCGGAGAAACTGGCGACAATCCTCGGCGAATGGCGCGACGGGGGCATCCGCGAAACGCGCTTCCTGATCGGCGCCGCCGACGGCCATTCCGAGGAACAGCGTGCCGAAGCCGACCTGCTGCTCGCCTTCGGGAGCGCCACCTGGCCGCATCTGCTGGCGCGCGCGATGCTCGCCGAACAGCTCTATCGCGCAACGAGCATTCTTGCAGGCCATCCCTATCATCGGGCAGGATAGGCTTCGATGGTTCAACGCTTCGCCCTTCTCCTCGCGCCGCTGGCGGTGCTTGCTGCCGTAGCGCTCGCCCCGCAGGTACGCAGCCAGCAGGGCCTGGGTGCGTTCGAGACCACCGACGAGGTGCGCGCCGCGATCCAGCGCGCCGAGCGCGCGTCGCAGCAGGCAGCCAAACGGGGCCGCTCGCTCGAAGCTGCCGCCGCGCAAGCCAAGGTGGAGGCGGACAAGATCGCCAGCCAGTCCGCCGCGCTCGCCGCGCGAATCCAGGAAACCGAGGCGGAGATCGCCGTCGCGAAGGGGCAGCTGACGCTGATCCGGCGGCAGCAGGACGCGCTTAATGCGCGGCTGGGCGAGCGGCGCGAGCCGCTGATCCGTCTGACCGGCGCATTGCAGAATTTTTCCCGTCGGCCGCTGGTGCTGTCGGTTTTCCGGCCCGGATCGATCCGCGAGAGCATGTATCTGCGCGCCGTGCTTGAAACGACGATCCCCCAAGTCCGGGGCCGCACCGCCGCACTGCGCAGCGAGATCGACCGCAGCCGCGGCCTGCGCCGGAAGGCCGAAACCGTGTTGACGGGGCTCGCCGAGGAAGAAGAGCGCCTGGCGACGCGCCGGAGCCAACTTGCCGCGATCGAGACGCGTAAGCGGCTGGCCGCACGTCGGCGTGGGGGAGAGGCCGATCGACAGGAGGAGCGCGCCCTTGCCTATGCCGAACAGGCGCGCGATCTCGATGGCCTGGTGGCGCGGATCGATGCCGCAGGTACGCTGCGTGAAGAGCTCGCCGAATTGCCCGGACCGCTGATCCGTCCCGCGCAGCCCGCACAGGCGCGCGCGCCGGGGAACGCCCAGCGCCTTCCGCCCGCGACGAAACAGGCTGCGCAACCGCCTGCCGGGCTCCGCTTGCCGGTCGACGGGCGGACGCTGCGTGGATTCGGGTCGGTCGATTCCAGCGGGGGCCGCTCCGAAGGGGTGACGATTCGCGCGGCGGGTGGCGCGCAAGTCGTGACCCCGGCTCCCGGTCGGGTGGCCTTTGCCGGTCCCTTCAGGGGATACGACCGGATCGTGATCATCGAACATCCCGACGGCTGGACCAGCCTGATTACCGGTCTTGCCCGCACCGATGTGGGCGTGGGAGACGAACTGGTCGAAGGTGCGCCGCTCGGTGTGGCCCCGCCGCGAGGTGGCCCGGTCGGGTTCGAACTGCGTCTCGGCGGGCGTCCGGCCAATCCTCTCGATCATCTCGGCCGGTAAAGTCCCGCGCTGAAACGCATCGTACCCCGCACAACGGCCATCTGGCGTTAACCGCTCGTGCGCGATAGACGGGGGCGAATGTCCAAAAGGCTTGCCACTATGAAACTGCCCGTCGTCGCCCGCTCGCTCGCGTTTGTCTCCGCGCTCGCCATGGTCCCGATTGCCACCGCCGGGATGGCGCAGGTCGACAGCCGCGTCGCGCCTGAATTCGCCAAGCTGTTCGCGACCTACCAGCGGATCAAGGCGAGCTATGTCGATCCGGTCGACGACGACAAGCTGATCCGTGGCGCGATCGACGGCATGCTCGCCAGCCTCGATCCGCATTCCGCCTATCTCGACGGAGCCGACCTCCAGCGCCTCGAGACGCTGATCGACGGCAATTACTCGGGCCTTGGCCTGTCGGTCGTGATGGAAGAGGGCGCAGTCAAGGTCGTCAGCCCGTTCCGCGGCAGCCCCGCCGAAAAGGCCGGGATCAAGGCGGGCGACTTCATCACCCATCTGAATGGAAAGCTGATCTACGGCGGCGATCTGGACGATGCGGTGTCCCAGATGCGCGGCCCTGCGGGCACGTCGATCAACCTGACGATCTTCCGCCCGGGCAGCGAGGAGCCAATCGAAACCACCGTGACGCGCGGCGTGATCGAGCTCGAGCCGGTGACCCATACCGTCGCCGACGGGGGTATCGGGATTATTACCGTCAACGAATTCTCGCGCGATGTCGGGGCCGATGTCTACGCTGCGTGGGGTGAGATCCAGAAGGAAGTCGGCGGCAAGGTCAACGGCCTGATCCTCGACTTGCGGTCCAACCCCGGCGGTTCGCTCGACGAGGCGGTCGCGCTGTCGGACCTGTTCCTCGACGAAGGCCGGATCGTGTCGCAGCGCGGACGGGCCCGGGGTGAATCGATCACCTACAATTCGGAAACGATGTTCCGCGGGCAGATCGCCCCCAACGTGCCGCTGATCGTGCTGATCGACGCGGGCTCCGCCTCGGCGAGCGAGATCGTCGCCGGCGCATTGCAGGATCACCGCCGCGCGCTGATCATGGGCGAACGCAGCTTCGGCAAGGGCAGCGTCCAGTCGCTCGTCCCGCTGGGCGACGATGCCGCGCTCAAGCTGACCACCGCGCGCTACTATACGCCTTCGGGCCATTCGGTGCAGGAAGGCGGGATCAAGCCCGACATCCGCGTGCCGCAGATCTCGGACCCCGATATGGAGCGGCGGATGAAGTATCAGCTGCGCGAAAGCGACCTGCGCGGGCACCTGATCAACGAGGCCGACCTGAAGGACGACGATCTTGAACGCGACCTCAAGGCGGATCCGCGTTTCTCGCAGACGTCGGAACAGCTGAAGGAGCAGGGGATCGAGGATTTCCAGCTCGACTACGCGATCAAGACGCTGCGCCGGACTACCGCGAGTTCGGTTGCGCTGCTGAAATAGGCGGGAGCGCGAAGGCATGATCGATACGCCGTCCGCCCGCGCCGCGCGCTGGATCGTTTTGCTGGCGCCTGCGCTGCTGCTCGGCGGAGCCTATGTCAGCCAGTATGGCTTCGGGCTCTACCCCTGCGAGATGTGCTGGTGGCAACGGTATCCGCATTTTGTCGCACTCGCTTTCGCGGTTCTGGCCTTCATCGCCCCTCCGCATCGGTTGTGGGTGGCGCTCGGCGCGCTGGCGATCATCGCTTCGGGCCTGATCGGCGGCTTCCACGCCGGGGTCGAATATGGCTGGTGGGAAGGCGTCACGAAATGCGCCTCCATCCCGCATGCAGGCGGTGGGAGTGCGATGGACGCTATCCTCGCGACGCCGCTCATTCGGTGCGACACGGCACAATGGACGCTGCTGGGCGTTTCGCTGGCAGGGTTCAATTTCATCATCTCGTGCGCGGCGGGCATCGCTGCGCTCGTGCTGCTCGCAAGGAAACGATAAAGCGCCATGAAAGACGAGATCGAACGGATGATCCGGGTCGACCAGGCCGGCGAATTCGGTGCCACGCGCATTTATGGCGGGCAGCTCGCGGTCATGGGCGATCGCGCACCCAACTCGGGCGAGATCGCGGCGATGGCCCGGCAGGAAGACGATCACCATGAAGCCTTCAACGCGCTGATGGCACAGCGCGGAGTGCGCCCCACTGCGCTGCACCCGGTCTGGTCGGTTGCAGGCTACGCACTCGGGGCGGCGACCGCGCTGATCGGTCCGAAGGCGGCGATGGCGTGCACGGCAGCGGTCGAGACCGAAATCGACCTCCACTATTCGCGGCAGCTCGACCGTCTCGACGAGACCGACGAAGATCCCGAACTGCGCGACATGATCGAACGCTTCCGCGAGGACGAGCGAGAGCATCACGACGCCGCGATCGCCGCCGGGGCCGAGCAGGCACCCGCCTACCCGCTGCTCTCCGCCGCGATCCGGCTTGGCTGCCGCGCAGCCATCCGGCTCAGCGAACGCGTCTGAGGCGCGGGAACCCAGACGCACCGTCGATAGCTTCAGTCATGGTTCAGCCATTCACGCCGTTTATGCTATCGACGAAGGCACACGCATTCCCCAAGCCGCAGAGGCCCCAGATGAAGAATATCGCAATCGCTACATTCGCCGCTTTGGCTGCATTCGCGGGCACTACGTCCGCTTCCGCGCAGGACGATGCAGGCGACCGGGTCAACATGGTAATCGTCTATGGCGAAGATCCGTGCCCGCCCGCCGTAGATGGCGAGATTGTGGTCTGCGCCGTGGTCGACGAGAGCGAGCGCTACCGTATCCCCGAATCGCTGCGCTATAGCGACGATCCGGCGAACACGGCGTGGGCGCAGCGCGTCGAAGCCTTCAAATTCGTCGGCGATTTCGGTGCGATGAGTTGCTCACCCACGGGTGCCATGGGCTTCACCGGCTGCACGCAGAAGATGATCGATGCCGCCTACGAGGCACGCGAAGGCGGCTCCGCCGCACGCTTCAGCCAGCTGATCGCCGAAGCGCGGGCCGAGCGCCTGTCGACCATCGACGAGGATGCGGCTGCCGAGCAGGCGCGGGGGGAGATGATCGAGCGCGAATATATGGAACGGCTCGAAAAGGAACGTGAGTCCGAAGTAGCCGAAACGCCGCTGCCCAAACCCAGCGCGTCGGACGACTAGTCCTTCGCTCGGGTGCGTATCTTGTCGACGATGGCGAGCGGTAGAGCCGCCGGAATCACCAGCGCCTGAATCAAGCCTTGCGGTTTGCACGGGGTGCGGCCTGACAATCGCGCGTGCCACCAGAACCGTGCGTAGTTCACCAGCGACCGCAAGCGCGTGGGCATCCTGGCCGAATTGCGGAAAATCGATTGGTACGTGAATGTGGCTCCGACCGGAGAATCCATTCGTTGTCGCAGGATGGTCGCCGAGAGCCCATCGGGCTGATATTCGACCGCGACACAGACGGCATCCGACAAATACGCGCCGACCCCGGCCGGGAGGTTGTGCACGAGCGATGCTTCGGCGAGAAATTTCTCGTCCCCGAATTCTCGCAGCGCGATCGGTTGCAGGCTTTTGTGGAATGCGCAGGTACAGTCGAAATCGGGCTCTGTATCGTATCTTTCCGACACATCGACACGGCGATTGGGCTGCCGGAAGCGGTATTGTCTATCCCGATCGATCACCTTGATCGGCATGAAGGCGATTTTCGCATTCGCCCGACGTGCGGCCTGCAGCGTGTCATGAAGACGGCGCAGGCCCCCTTCCATCAGCCAGTCGTCACTATCGATGATTGCAACCCAATCGCCGGTCGCAAGCGCAAACCCCCGGTTGAGCGCACGGTGCTTCCCGCCATGCTGGATCTTCTCGTAGCGGATCGGGAAATCGGATCGCTCCGCCCACCCGACCACCAGCCGCGCAGTTTCGTCGCGCGATCCATCGTCGATCACCAGCCATTCGACATCGAGCCCCGCGCTGACCTGGCTGGCTATGGATTCATGCAAGCGTGGTAGCAGGCACGCGCGATCCCACGTTGGAGTAAGGATCGTGATGCCGAACCGTTCTCCCGTGCGGGCGCCGCCTGCGAGCGAGGCATGCTGTTCCTGGCCCGATCCGTGCGAGATTTCCGGAGTTTCCAATCGACCCTGTCACGCCCGAGGCAAAGTTCGGCGCCCGGCGCCTTCGGTTGTCGGGCGTAAAACTGTCGTTACGCCCTTTGAAGCTACGTCAACGAGTTGCGCGCAATCGCCACCGCCCATTTACTGGCCGTCTAGTCAAACAGACGCACCTTCGCAATTGCACAGCGCTCAATAGAAAATGCCCAACCGCGATTCCTGTGTGCCGAACAGCCACGTAAGGTAGGGAGCGTAGCAGTAGGAAAAATGGGACGAGAGCAAGCTCCAAACCAGCAACACACCCACCAAGGCAATGTACGGCAGCCATGCGATTACGGGTTTGTCCCTAAATTGCTCGAAATAGGGCAGGCGGGCGAGGATCGTCGCTTGCAAGGGCATGATGTAGTAGGCGTAGCGATCCCCGATCACGGTCGAAAAGATTACCAAGGGTATCGTCATGATCATCAGGACAGAAGCGATCAGCACGAGCGGGTGCGATCTGGGGTGTTTTTCCCGCCAGCTGCGGTTCAACAGCAGCAGGTACGCCAGACCGGTGATGGCCAGTGTGCCCGTCCTGAGATAGGCTCCGCTCGCTTCGATATCGGTTCCAAGATACCGCTGGGCAGCGATTTG
Organism: Citromicrobium sp.; assembly: GCA_002729695.1. Classification (GTDB taxonomy): domain Bacteria; phylum Pseudomonadota; class Alphaproteobacteria; order Sphingomonadales; family Sphingomonadaceae; genus Alteriqipengyuania. The sequence goes on from PBYQ01000002.1 coordinate 74,324, forward strand.
GGCGCTATCGCTGCCGGCGAACAGGAAAACGGCCGGGACGACGACGACGAGCGCGCTTGCGACCATTCGCCAACTCAGTTCGCGGCCGATGAAGAGCGCAAGGATCACGAACGGCAGCGCACTCGTATGAAATCCGGCCGCGATCAGAACGAGGATCACGTATCGGATGGTCTTCCTGTCCACAAAGGCAAGATAGGCGTAGCAAATGATGCCGATCGCGACACTTTGCCGGATGGCAGACATCGGCATGTTGAGAATCAGGATCGGGAACACCAGCGCAAGGAAGGCGGTAGGGTTCGGCTCCCGCCGCGCAATGGCGTGGATGCCTGCAAAAAATGGGATCGCGGCCACAACGTTCAGCCACTGATATTCCAGCCCTATCTGGTGCTGCAGGAAAAAGATCGGTCGCCACAAAGGTTCGCGGCTGAACAGAGCGTCTTTCAGCGTATCGCCTTGCCAAAACCGGTACTGATAAAGGTATCCGTGCCAGTCGCATCCGACCTCCCATCGGAAAGCGACGAACAGATAGAGCGCGACCAGCGCCGGCACGTACGTCTCTTTCGGTCGCGACTGCGCGAGCACCGCAAGGACCAGGAAGATCGCAATATATAACATCAATCAATACCTTCGACACAGGCCGCAAGCAGGCTTGAGACACGCTCCTGCTGACTTTGCAAACTGTACCTCTGAAGCACTTTTCGGCAGCCCACCGCGCCCATGGTCGACCGCAAATCGCGATCGCGCAGCAGGCGTTCGAGTGCAATGCGCCAATCCTCGCTGCTATCGGCGAGAAACCCGTTGACGCCGTGTTCCACGATCTCGCGATTGACTCCCACGGGCGAGGCAACCACCGGCTTGGCGCATGCCATGTACTGGATCAGCTTGTAGCCGCATTTGCCTAGCGCCCAAGGCGTTTCATTGAGCGGCATGATCCCGATATCGAATCCATGGATCTGGTCGATCTCGGCAGCTTCGCTCCACTCCAGCGTATCGACCAGCGGATGCACGTCGCGAGCGCCCGAGCCGATGACGGTAATCCTTGCCCCATGTTGCTCGGCGAGGGTGGTCAACAACGGCAGCATCGGGACCAGGTATTCGCGCCAAGTGCTCGGCGTGCCGACCCAGCCGATCCGGGTGGCCGTATCGGAACGGGGCGCACTCGGGGTGCGGTATGCGTCTGCATCGACCACGGTCGGCACGATCTCGACATGTGAGGCTCCGGCCGACTTCGCGCGAACGGCAAGATATTCGTTGCCGGCAAGCACCAGCGACGCATGCTGCATGATCCTGTCGATCTTCTGCCCGAGCACCCGGCGAACCGCAGCGCGCGGATGCAGATCGTAGGAATGAAAGACGGCATCGTCGTAATCGGCGACAATCGGAGTCCGAGCGGGCAACAGCCGCCTTTCGATTGCTGCCGGGATCATCGGGAGCGCTTCTTTTTCCAGCCAGATGAGATCGGGCTTGGGCCTCGCACGCAATTGGCCCAACCGACGGGCATAGGCTGCCGCGACCTGCGAACGGGTTCCTTCGCCAGCATACTGCGCGGTCAGATAGGCGTCATCGAAAAAGGGGGCGATCGACACATCCCAGCCATGCGCCTCCAGCCAGGGCACATACTGGAACATGCGTACCCGACTGGATGCGCCCTTGCGCCCGTAGCGCGAGAGGATCTGCAGCCTCACGTCCAGCGATCGCGCCAGGCCTGGAGCATCAGGATGCTCCAGAGCGCGGGCGTCCAGTCGGCCTTGCCGGAGAGATGGGCGTGCCAGGCGGCGCGAACCGGCACCGGATCGATCAGCCCATCGGCGGCCAGCCTGTCTGCCTGCAACAGATCCTCGGCCCATTCGCGCAAGGGGCCTCGCAGCCAGTGGCCGATGGGGATGGCGAAGCCCGCTTTAGGTCGCTCGATCAGGGAGCGGGGCACATGGCGGAAGAGAATCTGGCGCAGCGGCCACTTGGCTTCTCCGCCATGCAGCTTCCAATCGGTCGGCCAGCGCGCCGATAGCGCGATGACATCGGGATCGAGGAAGGGGACGCGGGTTTCCAGGCTGACCGCCATTGCTGCACGATCGACCTTGCACAGAATATCGTCGGGCAGATAGCCGCGCATGTCGCGCAACATCATGCGCCCGGCAAAGTCGCCCGCAAGCCCTGCAGGGACCGGGTCGTCGACGGGCAAGGCGCTCGCCTGCGGATCGAAGCGGGTAAGGCGGGTACCGTTCCATTCGGTCAGGAGACTGCGATAGAACGCATCGGGCGAGCTCGCCTGCCCCAGGCGACGGCCGAGCTTCAGAGCCTTTTCGGCCGGCCGGTTCACCCCCGCTAAGGCACCTGCGAAATCCCACAGACGCTGCGGCGCATGCTCAATCGTGCCACCGAGCGCGCGTCGCACGACCGGGGGCATCAAGGCGATCCGGGACCACAGGCGCGGACCCCAAAGATAGCGATTGTACCCGCCGAAGAGTTCGTCCCCGCCATCGCCCGACAGCGCCACCGTCACGTGAGCGCGCGCGGCCTTGCACACCAGATGCGTGGGGATCTGCGACGAATCGGCAAAGGGTTCGTCGTACATGTCGGGCAACAAGGGGATCACCGCGCGCGCATCGGCATCGGTCACCGTCAGTTCGGTATGGTCTGTGCCCAAGTGTGCCGCGACTGCCGCTGCATGCGGTGCTTCGTTGAATTCCTGTTGTTCAAAGCCGATCGTGAAACTGCGCACCGGAGCAGAGGACACCGACTGCATCAACGCGGTGATCAGCGAGCTGTCGATACCGCCAGAGAGAAACGCGCCGAGCGGCACGTCCGACAGCATCTGGCGCGATACGGCATCGCGCAGGGTCGCTTCGAGCGTATCGAGTGCTTCGTTGCGGTCCGTCAGCGGGGCGCGCAGCCCATGGTCCACGACGCTGCCCAAATCCCAGTAACGCCGTACGGTAACCGTGCCGTGGCTTTCGCCCGGGCGCAGCGGCGCGCGCGGCGGCGCGGCGGGCGGTGTTTCGCCGAAATCGACGATGGTCCCCGGTTCGAGCTTGAAAACACCTTCGAGAATGCTGAGCGGCGCGGGCACATAGGAAAACCCGATAAATTCCTGCACGGCCGCGTGGGACATCGCACTGCTGCATTGCGGGTGCGCGCGCAGGGCCTTCAGCTCTGAGGCAAAGACGATGTCCTCGCCAGCCCAGCCCCAGTACAGCGGCTTTTCCCCCATGCGGTCGCGCGCGAGCGAGAGGCGGCGGCGCTCGCGATCCCACAGCGCAATCGCAAACATGCCGGATGACCGTTCGAGCGTAGCGTCGAGGCCCCAGGCGGCGATCGCGGCAAGCAGCGTCTCTGTGTCCGAATGCCCGCGCCATTGCGGCGCCATTCCTTCTGCGGCCAGTCGTTCGCGCAGTTCGAGATGGTTGTAGATTTCGCCGTTGAATGCCGTGACGAAGCGACCGCAGCGCGAGTGCATCGGCTGCGCGCCCGCCTCGCTCAGATCGAGGATCGACAGACGCCGGTGTCCCAGTGCGATGCCTGCGCTTTCGTCGTACCAGGCGCCGCTCGCATCGGGCCCGCGATGCACCAGGCTCGCAGTCATCCGGTCAAGGATTCCGGGTAGGCTCCCTTTGCTCCCGGATCGGGGCAAGATCCCGGTCAACCCGCACATTGATGCCACCTATTGCTTTGCATGGCCCCCCGGGTGGGCGGCAGTGAAGGTCAACGCCTTGGCGATGCAGCGCAGCGCCATCAAGGGCCTTCCCGCGCGTAGCCACGATTTGCCCAGGATACCGGCGATCCTGTGGCGCAGATGGCGCAAATCGGCAGGCTGTGCCCGCGCCATCCGGTGAGCGTGATCGAGCAAGACGAAGTAGCCGCGCGAAATCCCTGCGAGATTGCTCATCGCACTCCCGCCATGCAGCCGATATTCGTAGACGGGTTCTGTGACCGCGCCATGCAACAGATCGCGATCGTGCGCAGCGCTGAGGAAGAAGATGATATCCTCGCAATGCGTTGTCGCGGTGTCGAACTCCAGCCCGGCGATGGCTGCCGCGCGCACCATGTAGAATGGCCCGAAGAAGACGTTCTCGTCGAGACGCAGCAGCGGCTGGAAAAACGGCTGAACTTCGGTCGATGGCCGGTACAGGCGCACGTCCTCGCCATCGCGCGTCACCCTGATCGGGCCGCTCGCAATGTCGATCCGCGGATTGTCGCGCAGAAAATCGACACGAAGCGTCAGCGCCGCCTCGGGCAGGATGTCGTCTGCATCGACAAAGGTGATCAGGTCGCCGCGGGCATGCTTAAGCGCGGTATTGCGCGCCGCGCTGGCCCCGGCATTGTCCTGCCGAATTACCTCTATGCGCGGATCGTCGAACGCGCTCGCGAACGCGAAGGTCGCGTCGTTGCTTCCGTCATCGACGATGATCAGCTGCCATTCCCGATAGGTCTGGCACAGGACTGACCGGATCGCTTCGGCCAGAAACTCCGCCGCATTGTAGGCCGGCATGATGATCGACACGAGCGGCGAGGCCTGAGGCGCGGCAGGGCTATCCGGCATGGGCCTTGCCCCCGTCCTGCGCCCCGCCGGCCGCCCTTAATCCACCCCGCCGTACGATCTTGAGTGTCGGCCGTTCGACGGCGGCGAAGTAGATGGAGCCGGCGAGGATGCCCAGCAGCGCCGTGACGGCGAAGATCGCCCATTTACCCATGTAGGGCGCAAGCAACCCGGCCGACACGGAAATGACCGGGCTGTGGACCAGATAGATCGAATAGGATGCGGTGCCGAGGAACAGTGCGCCGCGAAACACGGCCTGCCCCTGTATCGGCTTCAGCAGTGCGAGCCCAAGCACGACCAGCGCCAGCGGCGGCCCCATCAGCAGCTTGTTATCGAGCAGGTGTAACGGCACGAGAGCGATCACGGCGAGCAGGCCGGGCACGATCAGCCAGTACCGCCACTTGCGATCGATCTTCGGGAAGACCCACGCGCTCGCCATGCCGAGGAAGAATTCGAGAATGATCGGGTTCGACAAGGCTGTCATCGCAGGCGACAACGCAAGGTCCGGCCACAGGATCGCCTTCGCGCCGATCCATCCAAGCCACACCGCGCCTGCCACGACCATCGCGATCTTCGCGAGATAGCGGAGCAGGAAGAACGCGTAGAAGATCAACTCGTAGGTCAGGGTCCACGCGACCGACAAGGCCGATACCGTTGCCAATGGCAGCAGCGTGAGCGTTGCTAGCACGCTCCAGTTCCGCGCCTCCTGACCCCCCTGAAACAGCAGGAGCAGGCCCATCCAGGCGATCGCGATTGGCAGATAGGGCAGGTAAATGCGGGTCAGGCGTTTCCAGCCATATCGCCGCGCGGGCGCCAAGCCGGGCGCATCTTTGCGATGTGCGTAGAAGATGATGAAGCCGCTGAGGACGAAGAAGAAATCGACCCCATACGCCCCCCAGCCGAAGTAGCGCTGGCCCGGCAGGCCGAGGAAATGCGCGCTTGCCTGATCGGCATGGTGGAAGACCACCAGCATCGCCGCAACGGCACGGCCGATTTGCAGCCATTCGAGCTTGGCGCGGTCCTGCGTGCTGCTGGGCGAGGCTGTGGTCACATGCGGCTCGTCAGGCGATCATGCCCTCGTCGCGCAGCACGCTGCGGATATCGTCGACCGAGAGCCACTGGTCATTGTCGCCGGAGCCGTATTCGAACAGCGTTTCCAGCTTCGTTGCGCCGGTCTGTTCGCAATAGGGCGCGACGTCCCACCGTCCTGTGCGGGGCAGGAAGACGTAGTTTGCGCCGCGCTTCACGACCTGCGGCGATTCGACCATCGAGAACATGATTTCGTGCATCTTTTCGCCCGGCCGCGATCCGATGATCCGGTGCTCCGCGTCGGGCGCGATCGCTTCGGCCATGTCGCCCACCCTGTAGGAGGGCGAGATCGGCATGAAGATGTCTCCACCCAAGCCATCGGTCACGGCCGTCATGACCAGATCCACGCCGTCGCGCTTGGCGATCGAGAAGCGCGTCATGTCCGGATCGGTAATCGTGAGAACGCCGCTTTCCTTCTGCTTGAGGAACAGCGGTGCCACGGAGCTGCGGGTGTCGATCACGTTGGCGTAGCGGACCAGCGAATAGCGGGCGTTCTGGCGCTTGTCGGCGTCCACCAGAATGCGCTCCATCGCGAACTTCGTCGTCCCGTAGATGGTGGAGGGGGCGACCGCCTTGTCGCTGGAAATGGCGACGACCTTCGATACGTCGCTCCGCCCGACCGCGCGGGTCAGCGCATTTGCGCCTCCGACATTGATCCGGTGGCATTCTGCGGGGTTCGCCTCGGCATGGGGCACCAGCCGCATGGCAGCCGTGTGAATGACCGTATCGATCCCGGCCAGCGCACGAAACAGGGCCTCTTCATCGCAGATGTCGCCGAGAAAGAAATCGAACGGCGTTCCACGCTCGGCGACCCGTTGCATCATGTCGCCCTGCTTGTGCTCGTCGCGCGAGTAGATGGCGATCCGCTCGACTGCCGGATCGGCCAGCAGCCGCTCTACGATCGCACCAGCAACCGACCCGGTTCCCCCAGTTATGAGGACCTGTTGCAAATTAACCTCCCGTCACTGCTTTACGAGCGCTGCCATGGCGGCGCGAAAAATCGGATTGAGGGCATCGAAACCACGGTATTCGAGCCCGAAATTGCGGCATCGCGCACGCAAGGTATCGCGATCCTCGGTCAGGTAATGTTCGATCTCGGGCCATGCGGCGCGAAACGCCTCGGGCTCGAACCGGGGGACGACCACGCCAACGTCCTGTTCGGTCGCGTGGAGGTAGTCTTCGGAAACGCCCGCCGGGGTCAGGAACGGCATGCCCGAGCACAGGTATTCGCCGGTCTTGATGCTCGAGCGATATTCCTGCCCCGGCCCGGGCGGAATTGTGATCAGCCCCATGTCGCCGGCGAAATAATAGCGTTCGATCTCGTCATACGTGCTGTGGCAGATGCTGTACTTGTCCGCCGGGACTCCGGCTGCATCGAACAGAGCGACGACCGTGGCATCGTCTGCCGGGGTAACCATCAGCAGATGCAGCGAGGGTTCGAATTCGAGCAGCACCGCCATCATCTCGGCGATTTCGCGGTCGTAATAGAGCCCGCCGAACTTGCCGGAATAGAACAGTGTCGGCTGGCCCGGGGCGAGCCCCAGTTGCGCGCGCACCTCTTCGCGGATTGCCGGGTCGAACAGGAATTTGTTGCCGTTGACGACCGTGGGGACCCGGAAGAATTTCGCCCTCGCTCCGATCGAGCCGAGCCATTCGCCCATGAAGCGCGTTCCCGAGGCGATGACATGCGCGAACCGTGCAGAGGCATCCTCCAGTCGCTTCGTAATCCGATACTGCGCGCTGTCCTTGCGCCACATGCCCGATGCGACCGACACGTCGCTATGCGGTTCGTACTGGTACAGGAACAGGCGCATGCCCAGCACGCGCGCGTAAAGGTAGGCGTAGGATCCGGCGATCGAACCCAGCGTCACGATATGGCGGAAGCCTTTCGCACGCAGCCTGGCCATCGCGGCGAAGCCCGCCGCGACATCGCGGCCCTTGCGCGACAGCTGCATCCCCGGATGCCAGGTCAGCTGCGTCCATTCGAGACCCTGCGACTGCCAGTGGGCGACGAGCTTTTCCTGCTCGGGAGTGAGCGGAATGGCCGGATCTTCGTAGGTGACGACATGCAGGCGATACGGCGCGTCCGGATCATCCAGGATGTTCTTGATATACATCCAGAAATTCCCCTGAATCAGGGGGTCGAACAAACGATTGTACAGGAAAATGACCACAGGAGTGGGCGTCGTCACGTTACGCCTCCATCTCTAATTGCGCGTCCATGCGCGCCCAGCGCGTCGGCGATACGATCTACCTGGCGCTGATAGGTATTGTTCATGGCGAAGGCAATCCTCGCTTCACGCAAGGCGGGAGAATCATATTTCTCGAGATTTTTGAGCGCGTAATCGAAGGCTTCGCGAAAATCCCCGCCGGGCCCGGACATTACGAACAGCTCCGATATCTCCGCATAGGCGGAGGTATAGCTGGCGACGATCGGAGACCCGCTGAGAAGGTATTCCATCATCTTGTGGGGGTTGGACTGATCCTCGAAATGGGCCTTCTGATAGCAAAGCATCTGCAGGTCTGCGTTGGCGAGGATGGCCAACAGACGGTCGGGATCGACCTTGCCGTGCAGGATTACATTGGCACGGCGCGCAAGCTGGTCGCGGAACGGATCGCCATCCCTGAAACCGCCGAAGAAATGGAACCAGACTTCGCCATGCGAGGCCACGCATTCCAGAATGGTTTCCCGGTCGAGGTAAGCCATCGACATGTTGCCGCAGTAAACACAGTGAATGCCGGGCTCGGCGAATAGCGCCGCTTCGTCTTTCGGATCGTATGGGTGCGTCCAGACGCCATGCGTGATGATGGTGACGGGCTTTCCGGCCACCTCCAGGCGGAGCGCGATTTCCCGGCTCGTGCAGAAAACCGCGTCGGCAGTATGCGCAGCGATTTGCGGGTGGAAATTCTGGTTGAGATCGACCTGATGGTAGATTTTCAAACGATCGCCCGCGAACCGCATGTCGTAGAAACGCGAATTCTCGAACAGCCAGACAACGTCGATCCGGGCACCGGTCTGCCTTTCGAGCCGGGAAAGCCAGCGCGCTTCGAGCTGGCGGCGCAAGATGGCTGGCCAGAAGCGCAAGCCGGGCGCAACTCGCGCGCTTCGCACGACATGGAGTGCACCGGAAATGCCTTCGCCAGCCAGATCGACCGGCGTGATGTCGATGCCCGGGATCCCATCGGCTGGAGGATCGAGGAACACGACACTGTGTCCGCGTCTGGCAAGTTCGCGCGCATAGTGATGCTTGCTGACCGAATGCGCGCTCCATGGTTCAGGCGAAATGATCAGGATGGTGCTCACGATCTTCCAGTCCTGTTCCGGCTGGTGCCCAATGGCGCATGTCGACTGCCATTTTGCCCTTCGAGTGCTGCGTCAAGAACGTTGCGATAGGCTTCTCGGAGGGCGGAAGGCGAAAAGCGCTGCGCTGCGCTTCTGGCGATGGCGGCCCGGTCGATCTCGCCGCGCTTGTGACGGTCGGCAAACAGCGTGATCGCCTGCGCCCAGTCTTCCGGATTGCTGCCGTCGTCCAGTTGCTGCCAGTCATCGGGGCCCGCGTATTCGGCGACTGCAGGAATGTAGGGCCCGACCAGTGGGACGCCCGCGCCCAAAGCTTCCGCACAGGCAATGGAGAACGTCTCGTGGTCCGAATTGAACAAATTGGCATCGCTGCGCGCGAGCTGGTGGGCGATCTCGTCTTTCTTCATCCAGCCGGCGAAGGTCGTCCGTTCGGCTAGCGCCGAGTCCGCCACCAGCGCGCGCATCTCACCCACCAATTCGCCATCGCCCCCCAGCACCAGTTCGAACCGGGTACCACGCTCCGCTGCAAGGGCGAGACCTTGCAGCATGGGGATGGGGCGCTTGATCGGAACCCACCGATTGGCACTGAACAGTACCGGCACGGCGTTGGTAGCTTCGCTCGCACCGTGAAATGGAACGACATTGGGCACCACGTGCCCGTTCACGTCTTCCTGCCCGGCAAAAGCGGCAATGTCGTCGAGCAGCGATTGCGAGACTGCCAGCAGTGGAAACCCTTGCCGGAAAGGCCGGCCCATCCGTCTCTTGGCCGGCCCGTCGGGAAGATGAAAGCCGTAATGGTAGGCGGACCAATGCTCGGTCATGATGATCGGTTTGCCGATCAGCCACTTCCACAGATGCATCTGCGAAAGAAGGGGTTGCGCGATATGCACGTGAAGGATGTCGTACCGCCAAAATTTCTCGCGAAACAGTGCGTACAGGAGCAAAAAGGTGCTGAGGAATTCGCCGAGACGACCGCGGTGAAAACGGCTCAGGCAGAAATATCCGTTTGTTCCCGGTTCCAGCTCCACGCGCCGCACCTCCGCGATCTTCCGCTTGTTGGGGCGTACCTGCACCGCCATGACAGCGCCGGGCACCTCCTCTCGCAGCACCCGCACCTGTTCGTGAATGAAGTTCCCCTCATTCGGATTCCAAGGGTTCGGATACCAGTTGGCAATATGAAGGACCGTCGGGTGCATCACCATGTTATATTACCGCAAGAATAAGCTTGGAGGCACCCCGCCGGGTTCCAACGGAAAGCGCGCTTGGCCAAGAGCGTCGCAGTGTCTCGACTCGACTTCAGGAATAAGATCGATTCCGGGATTCTTTGCTCTTTCCCTGAATGAGTCACTCGATGCATGACCTCGATGTCTGAGGCCGGATAAGTCTAGTTTCTTGCATTTTAAAGGCTGGATCACCTGCGGTTTGGGACGGCAAAGTTGGAGGCGGGGACTTCCAGTACTGCCGACCCATCTCTCGCTTCGCCGAAAGCATAGCCAAAGATGCGGACGTCATCCGCAAAGTGGTCGCCAACAAGTTCTACGATACTGGAATCGCTGTAGTAATCCAGATAGCTCGACCGCTTGGAAATTTTCATATGCGGTAAATTCGCCGCAACGCCGGCCTCGTCGCATACAATCTGAAATCCTTCGCTCAATTTTTCAAAAGCGATGATGCGATTGATCAAGAGTCTTCCGGAACTGTCTGAAATCCACTGGCACTGCGTCTGAAACATCGTTTCAACATCACGGTACTTCGGATTTTTGCGTTCAAGAGTTTCGTACGCCCAGTCGGCAAACGAAATATGCTGGTCGCCCAAGCCGGTCGTATTCATTTTGACTCGATGAGCATACTGAGAGACAAGCCTGTCCCAAGGGTTCCGGACAACCGTAAAGCGGTAGGCCTCGTGGAATCGTCTTTCACCAAGCCGATTCAGTTTATCTAACGCGCTCTCATGATTGAATGGGATATTCAATGCATGCTGGATCGATGTTCCCGCGCATTTATTTATGTGAACGAACAATAACCGATCGAACGCCTCGGATTTAAATAAGGAGAACCGATTAATTAATTCACGAGGAAGGCCTTTCAATCTGTGATATTTGTTCCGTGCATTCTTGGCAGAGGTCGTTGCTAAGCTCTTATGACTGGCATGCGGTTCGGACATGTCAGATCTCCTCGTATCCAAGCTTTTTCAGCCAGGGATTCATCAAATCGCGCAACTTTTCAGACGCCTCCTCGCGCAGGATGCGCACCCCCTTGCCCGAGTTTGTTGCATCTACTGGAGCAAGAGATTTCTTCAGGTGCGGCAATGTGTGGGCATCGTGCAAAGTCGCCTGTGGGGCATCGGCATTATCGCTATCGCGCGTCTTGGGTATACCGGTGAAAGCAAGGACTTTGTCCAAATGCACATCAGTTTCGGCGATAAGATCTTCGTAGCGAAGCAGCATCAGGCAATGTGCGTTTTTTTCCCGAAAACGTTCGAGTAAAATGTTGGATTCTATCCACCGATGCGCGGCGGCCTCATAGTCACCATAAATCCCGGCCTTTACATAAGATACGACGACATCGCACCCGTCGCGCTGCATGCCGATAAACTTCGCCCCAGGAAATACGGCCGAAATCTCCGGAAGAAAAAAGGTATTGTAGGGAGTCTTGTCGCCCCAGAAAGCGCGATCGCACCCCTCTTCGTGCCCGAAGTGACGGTATAGACCATCAAGCAGACATTCGAGCGAGCGGCGATCAGTGCCCAGAGAGCGCTGTTCCAACGCAAACTTACGCAGGGAATCGATTCGGAAATGATAAAATTCCGGCTCGTATTCGAAACGTCCTGCGACGTACGAAACCAGGTCTTCCCATTCGCAGCTGCGGAGCTTTTGCGCGCCCTGGAGTGTCGGACCCAGGACATATGTCTCCGGTGGGATATAGATGTCGCCATTTTCCATCAGCAATCGCCGGAGCAAGGTTGTGCCTGAGCGCCCGCTTCCAACGATGAAGACTGCGTTGGTCTCACCCGACGTCCGATTGACGCGAATTTTCGGTCGGGGTGCATACGCGCGCAGCTGTGCCGACCTTTTGGCAAAGGACCCAAGAAACCGATGTGAGGCCACGAATTCGTCCTTTCAGAGGATGGCGGGAAAGCCCGGAGCCTAGCCGGCTGAAGATTTTGGCAAGCGACTCTTCGCGGTCTTTTGTGCAGTCCGGGCCGACCAGTTCTCGAGCCCGATCAGACCCTTGATGGCCGCCCGCAAGTGATTCTGGTTCGCTATCATCTGCTTGCGGGCAAGAACAGAGAAGTGCTTGATCCTTAAAGCCAGGCTTCCGTCTTCGAACCTTATGGCGGCGAACTCGCTCGCGGCGAGCACCTCGCGAAAGCTGTCGATCGCCTCGGTCGACTGGCGCGCCCATTCTGGCAACGGCACGGGATCTCCAAGCAGGAAGGCGCGCACGCGGCTTTCGAAAACCTCCTGACTGTGCTCCTTGACGACCAGTTGCCGGAGCGCTGCCGGGTCATACGGGAGCTGCCCCTCCTGGCGGAACGCAAGCAGGGTTTCCTGCAGGTGTTCGACATCCTCCGACATGACGCTGTCGGCGGCCGACCACCCTCGTGGGATATCCTTGATGCCGAAGATCGGCAGGCCCGTAAGCGCGATCTCGCTCAGCACGGTGCCTCCGGTCAGGGGAAAGCTGTCGATATAGGCATCGATCCCGGGCAGCAGCGTTTCGATCTCGTCCCAACCCATTACCGGACGCCGATCGATCCGGGTGTCTTTCAGGCGATCGCCCCACCACCGTTCGAGGCCCGTCCGGCCGATGATGAGGTAACTGTCCGACAGATTACGCACGACCCAGACGGCGAAATCTGCGAAATTGTGGCGCATCGAAGGCTTCAGCTTCCCGCTGCGGCCGATCGTCAATAGACGAAATTCTTCGCGCCTGTCGCTGGCTGGAGATCTTTCGGAGCCGCGCTCCGACTGTTCCACTTTAATCGGGATTCCGGCGAAGGATTGCGCCGTGAAGGTTCGTCCGCGCTGCGAAAGCTCGTAGCCGAAGCCGCTGACCTCGATGAGCTCGCGGGTACGGGCGGCGCCGAGCGAAAACGTGTGATCGGTATGGTTGCAGAAGATGATCCGCCGGCCCGCAGCAGCCATTCTCTGGGCAAGCAAGGCGGACACGATATCGTCGTTGGCGATGCACAGATAAAGCTCGCCCGATACGTCCATCGAGAGAAGATCGTCCCAGCGATCGGGCACGAAAACCTCGACCCCCAGCGCTTCGACCTGTTGGCGGATGGTCTTCGATATGGTCGATGTGATGACCACCGACGGTGGTCTTCCCGCGGCTGCCAACGCCTTGAGGAAGGCCAGCCCCCATTTCGAGTGCCCGCCCACATCGTGCAGCGCGGTTGCCACGAATGCCGCACCCTCGAATCGGCTGCGCACCTCGTTTGATGAACAAAAACGTGCGTACAACGCCTCTTCGAGGGCGACATCCTCGAGCCAGGACGGAATGTTGGTCGTGCAATAGCGCGCATAGACTCCCGCCGCGCTCAGGGCATCCGCAGGTCTTTTCTGCGAAAGGCAGATGGCGCGCAGGCGCCGCGCCGTCGCCTCGATCCGGTCGCGATCGGGCCGCTTGTCCAGCGCCAGCACATCCTGCGGGGTTTGAGGGAGGGACATCGCGTAAGCTCCCATCAGCCGGCGTTACGGATCAGGAAGAGTGCGCGGATCTTGGCGAGAAGGGCCGGCTTGAGCGGCCACATTTCCACGCTGGCCGGGTGGGCCAGAATCGACCGTGCAAAAATGATCATGCTCACAACCCCGACGATTTGCGCGATGACCAGCGCATAGGTCGATATCGCGAAAATCGCGATACAAGTCAGCAGGATCAGCAGCACCCGGGCAAGCACTGGCCCACTGAGGGTGACGTTCAACGTGCGTCGCGCGTAAAGCAGAACGAACGCCGAATAAGCGGCGTACATCGCGATATAACCAACCCCCACTGCGACGAAGCCCAGCGTTTCGTAAAGCGTCGACGCGAGGACGGAAAATGTGATCCATCCTATCGCGTCGCCCACGAAAAACGTCCGGCCGTGACCGTTGGCGAGGATGGCATAGCCGATCGGCCAGCTCACGAGTTTCAGCACGTCGCCCAGGACGAGAAGCTTGAACAGGTGCGCTGCCGGGCTGAACTCGCTCGAATACAGCAGCACGAAGATCAGTTCGGAAAAGGCGATGAAGATCACCAGAATCGGCGCGCTCAGCAAGGCGATCAGTTCGATCTGGTGGACTACCGCTTCCTGTACCGGTTCGCCCCGCGAGATGATGCCCGAGAGCCGCGGATAGTATTCGGACGACATCGAACCGACCACCAGACCGATATAGATTACCCCGACCGACCAGGCTGCCTGGAAATAACCGAGCTCTTCGTCGCTACCGGATTGCTGGATCACGAGGCGGATGAGCAGCAGCCCACCGATCGGAAGCAGCCCGGTGATCATCACGAAGAACCCGAGCCGGCTGATCTCTTTCCACAAGGGAAACGAGAATTTGGCCAGCGGTATCCGCAGCGCGTGGCGGACAGAATCCCGGCACAGATAGATCGAACACGCGAGCGAGAACACCGCTGGGATGATCGACAGCAGCGGCACCGCGATGCCTGGATCCATCACCGCAACCGGGATCGACACCGCCGAGGCCGAAATGCCGGAAAGAAGCGTGAGCTGGGCAATCCGCTTGTGCCGTTTGCGACCGCGCAACAAAGCGCCGTGCGGTTGGCTGTTGATGGCCGCAAGGATGCCGACTGTCAGCACCACGATACCTGTGCCGGTGACACTTTCGGTCAGTTCGCCGAGGTCGAAAAACAGCATGATCGCAAGGAACACGGCTGCGGTGACGACCGATTGCAAGGCGGACGTGACGATCAGATTGAAAAAGGTTTCGCTCTCCGCCTCGGTCGGCGGATCTCCCGGCGCGCCCTCCTCGATCGAGGCGATGGCGCGGGTGCCGCTGCTGTTCATTCCGACCGCACCGATCGACGCAAAGAGGTTGGTCACGTTCATGAACAGACCGATCAGGCCGACCCCTACCGGGCCCAGCAGCACGGCGACGAACTTCATCTTGATCATCGTGAACAGCAGGTTGATCACCTGCGACCCACCCACGAAGAAAATCGCCCGGATTACCTCTCTGGCGGCCATGTTGCGTCCGTATTCCGTTCGATCGACGAGCCATGGCTGCGGGCCAGGCGGATGGGATCAGGAAGTCTGCGCGGTCTCGCGGAGAACATCGATCACGTGCTGCGCGTCTTCCATGGCCAAGTGCGGCCCGATCGGCAAGCTCAGAACCTCTCCGGCAAGGGCCTCGGCCAGCGGCTGGCTGCCGGGCGCGATCCCCGCCTCGGCATAGGCTTGCTGCCGGTGGGGCGGGAGAGGGTAATGGATGAGCGTACCCACGCCCGCCTCGGTCAGCCGTTTCTGCGTCGCTTCGCGGTCCGCCGCGCGCACGACGAACAGGTGCCAGGCCGGTTCGGCCCAGTTGGGCACGAAGGGGAGGCCGATGCCGGATACCTGGCTCAGCTCTTGCCGATACACCGCTGCAATCCTGGCCCGCCGCTGCGTCCATTCGTCAAGATGCGCGAGCTTCACGCCAAGCACGGCCGCCTGGATGGGATCGAGGCGCGAATTCGTGCCCTTCTCCTCGTTCACGTATTTTTCCCGGCTGCCGTAATTGCGCAGCACGCGGATCCGGTCTGCAATCGCGGGATCGTCGGTGGTGATCGCACCGCCGTCGCCCATCGCGCCAAGGTTCTTGCCGGGATAGAAGCTCCAGCACACGACATCGCCATGCGCGCCGATCCGCTTGCCCTTGTAACGCGCGCCATGCGATTGTGCGGCATCCTCTACCACACGCAGGCCGCGTTCCTCCGCAAGCCGCAGGATCGGATCGAGATCGGCTGGCTGCCCGTACAGGTGCACCGGCAGGATCGCCTTGGTGCGCGCGGTCAGCGCCGCCTCGATCCGCGCAGGGTCGATATTATGCGTTGCCGGGTCGGGCTCGACCGGCACGGGAACCGCGCCCACGTTGGATACGGCAAGCCAGGTCGCGATATAGGTGTTCGACGGGACGATGACTTCGTCACCCTCCCCGATGTCGAGCGCGCGCAGGGCCAGGGTCAGCGCGTCGAGCCCGTTGCCAAGCCCCACGCAATGCTGCGCTTCGCAAAATTGCGCCCACTGGCCCTCGAAGCTTTCCACTTCGGGACCGAGGATATACCAGCCGCTCTCGAGCACACGCGCGACCGCGGCGTCGATTTCGGGCTTCAGTTCGCGATAAGCCGCGCCAAGGTCGAGAAAGGGGATCATTGCTCCTGCGCCTCGACCTCGGCCAGAAACGTATCGTAATCGCGAATATAATCCTCGTTCTCGTAGGGCCGCGACGCGAACACCAGCAACACAGCGTCGCGCGAATAGCGATATTGGGTTCCCCAG
The DNA here is from genome assembly GCA_002729695.1 of Citromicrobium sp. GTDB lineage: Bacteria > Pseudomonadota > Alphaproteobacteria > Sphingomonadales > Sphingomonadaceae > Alteriqipengyuania. The sequence goes on from PBYQ01000002.1 coordinate 90,737, forward strand.
ATCATCGGCGGCATGTGGACGCCCACATCGGGCCGGTCCAGCGTAACTTCACAGCGATCGACACCATCGTCGAGCAGAACCCGGCATGATCCGTGGACACAGAGCAGGAATTGTTCGCAGCGCCGATGCGCATGCTCGCCGCGCAGCTCGGTAGAGGGGACGTCGAAAATGGTAAAATACCGGGCCGGCTGAAACGGCAGTTCATCGGGCAGCTCGCCGACGGTCAGCGACCCTCGGGGATCGCCGATCTTGCGCATCAGATAAAGCGCGCCGCCCCCGACGGCCAGATCGATCCTGGTCGGCCTCGGGTGATCGAGATACTGGGCCAAATCGACGTGATGGGTGGTCCGCTGAACCTGGTCCGACGAAGGACGGTAACCGACAACCTCAGCAGGGTTTCCTTCGAGGATGGCGTTCGGCGGGACGTCTCGCAGCGCAACGGCCCCCGCGCGCAGCCATGCGCCGCGGCCGATCGATACACCGGTGCCGATCACGCACGCCGGTTCCAAGATCGCGCCTGCGCCCACCGTGATTCCGGCACCTGCAAAGATCGCACTCTCGGCGATCTGCGCACCTTCCTCAACGGTAACGCCCTCGCGTGTTACGGCCGCGGTCATCGCTTCTCCTCCGTGCCTGTCGTCTCGAGAGTATCGAAAGCCGTCATGGCATCGGCAAACTGGGCTGCGCTGAAAGTGAAAAACAATTCCTTCTCGTCCCGCCGGACTTCGGTCATCCCGAGACGGCGATAGAAGGCAATTGCGCGCTCGTTCGCGATGCGGACATCCACGTCGGCAATATCGAGGCCGAGCGTTTCGAAACCCACGCCGAACGAAAGCAGTGCGCTCTCGATCGCGGCCTTGGGCGGCTTGTCCTCATTGAGAATCCAGCTCCCCCAGGTGAAGCGCTGCTCGCCGATGTTGTAAAGCCGAACGGTGCCGCACGGCACGCCATCGGCGCGCTCGATCAGGTAATAGTATTCCGTGCCCGCCGCCTCCCGGGCCTTGTATCGTTCGATCCATGCCCGCTGGCCAGCGACCGAGCCGTCGACGGGAGACAGATGGGCATTCAGGCCGGGATCGACACGCAGCCCATGGATGAACGGGGCGTCGGACGGATCGACGAGGCGCAGGCGAACGCGCGCACCTTCGATCCGTTCAATCGTGGAATTCATTGCTTTCATTGCGCCGATCATGGCCCCAATCGACGCGGCGAAATTGCCGGACAGGATTGCGCGGACGGGTTGCGTCGCCCTCCGCGTTCGATCGCGGGGGGTATAGATTGTGGCCCTTGGCGTGACAAGCGGCTGCCTCGGCCGCAGCTAGCGCAGCAGTTTGATGGCGGTAATCGGGCCTTCGATGGTGTCGCCGGTAGACCATGCGCGCCCCTCGATCGAAAGCACCAGGACGTCGCAACCTGCCGGTCGCGCTGGCACGGGCAGCACTACAGGTGAGGTGGTGAAATCCTTTGCGGACAGTTCGGGGCCGTCGCCCGCACATGTGAGCTTCGCCGACAGCGTATCCCTGTCTCCTGCAATATCGATCGCATGTTCGATGCGCAGGGCGGTTACCTGGGATGGCAAGTCGAGCATGCGTGTGGCCAGCACGCCGCCACTGCCGGGCTGCACGCGGATCGCCAGGCCCCCTTCGCGCCGGGTTCGTGCGTAGGCATCGTAGCTGTCGGCCAGACCCCAGTCGAAAGGCGGGAATTGCGCCTTCCAGTCCAGCTGCTGCGCCTGTGCCGCGGTTTTGCCCGAGGGATCGAAGGCGCGGTAAAGCGCAATGGCTCCGCCGAAATTGCCCGCGCGGACCAGATTGACCACCAGCTCGCGATCGGTTTCGGGTGAAATATCGGCCTCGGGCGGCAAGGCAAGGCGCAGGCGCACAAGATTGTCGACCGCCTCTGCATCCCGCGACGCGCTGATCAGGAACGCATCGCTCCACGGGGCACCGCCGGCCATCAGCTTGCGCAGCTCCGGAATGGCTGCTTCCTGCCTGAGCGCCTGCACCAGGCCATTGCCGATCGTGCCGGTCGCCTCGGGGTTAACCCGCAGCAGCGCGTCGATGATCGGCAGCGTTGCGGCGTCGTCACCACGCGCAGACGCCTGGATCATCAACGCCGTCTGGAGCAGCGCCTCGCGCCGGCTGATATTGCTCGCTGCAGCTAGTATCCGCTCGCGCTGCTCGGGCGGGGCGTTCCAGGCGAGGATCGCAAGCGACAGCGGGCTGAGCAAGGAACGGTCCAGTGCCTCGCGCGCGTAGGGCAAAGATTTGCTGACATCGACCGATGCGAAGCCCTGCTCCTGCGTGCCCACAGCCATATTGGCACGAGCAAGCTTCTCAAGCGGATATGGCGAGGATGACGAGGCCTTGGCCGCCGTGTCGGGGAGGACCCTGGCGACAGCATTGCCGAACGCCTGCTGGCCCGCTGCCACCGCCGAGAGCAGGCTTGCCACCACGATGGCCGTGGCGATCCAGGGGCGCATCGGTACCGTCAACATCTGGCTCCGCCCCCCTTATTCGGACTTGTAATCGTAACCGTAGCCGTACTTGTAACCGTAGGCATAGCTTTCGTTACGGTAATCGAGCTTTGTCACCACCGCGCCCAGCAGCTTCCCGTGGCTGGCGCGTAGCCGCTGGACCGCCTGGCGAACCGAGCGGAACGTGCTGCCGTTTGCCTGCACGACGTAAACGATCGCGTCGACCGCGTCGGCAATCTGCGGAGTATCGGCCAGGCCGAGCAACGGCGGCGCATCGAGAACGATCCAGTCGTAATGCTTCCTGAGTTCGTCGAGGACGATCTGGAACTGGGAGGTCGAAAGGATGTCGGCCGGGTTCAGCGTTGAAGTGCCCGCGCGGACGAAATCGAGCCCGAACTCGTCCTTGTGGACGGTCGGCAGGCTGGAGATCTGGCCGGCGAGATAGGTCGACATCCCTTCGGTAGATTTCGATTCGTTCAGCCGGATCGAAATGCCTTTGCGCCGCAGATCCATGTCGACCAGCAGCACCTTCTTCTTCAGGCGCGCGAAGTTGTAGGCGATCGCGAGAGAGGTGAGCGACTTGCCTTCATCCGGACGCGTGCTGGTGACGAGAATGATCTTGTCATCCGGCTTGGTCGCGAAATTGATCGCCACGCGCGTGGAGGCATAGGCTTCGGATAGCTCGGAATGCGTATCGCCGAGCTGGTTCTCCACCTCGTCGGCCTCGAACTTCGGAATGAGGCCGAGCACGGGAAGCCCCAGCCTGCGCCGCAGTTCGGAGGGATCGCGGACCGTATCGTCGAAGATCTCCCGGGCGAAAACAAGCCCGCCGCAAAGGCCCAGCGCCACCAGCAGGGCAAGGAATAGATTCCTCACCAACGATGGGCTGTAGGGGCCGCCGGGCTGTTCTGCGCGCTCGACAAGCGCGATGTTGTTCCGGCCGCCGCCAACGACATCCAGCTCTTTGTACCGCTGCAGCAAGGCGTCGTACAATTGCCGGTTGGTGTTCACCTCCCGATCGAGGATGCCGTATTGTACGCCTTGGTTCTGCTGCGCCAGATACTCGGCCTTCGCCCGGTCGAATCGGGCTTGCAGTTCCGCCTCAACTTGACGCGCACCGCGCAGCTGCGCATCGCTCGCTGCGCCCGTGATGCCGCTTTCCTTCGACAGCGCCGACCTGAGCGAACGAAGCTCTGCCTCGCTTGCCTCCACCTGGGAGTTTTCCGGGCCAAGCGTGGTTCGCAGCCGCGCAAGCGTGGCCTCGACCTCAGCGATCCGTGAACGGATCGTCGCCGCGCCCGCATTTGCGACCGAGGCCGCCCGCGAGGCACCTTCGGCTTCGATCCGGCGGGCGGTTGCTTCGGCCAGCGCCTCGTTCAATTGCGAAAGGCGGGTTTCCACGAGGGTCTGCTGCCCTCCGCCTTCACTATCTCCCGATGCCCCACGCTGCAGCACTACGATGCCATTCTCGTTCGCGTAAGAAATGAGCGCAGCTTCGGATATTTCGAGTCGTTCGCGCTGTTCCGCCAACTGCCGCTCCAACCGTCGGCGGGCGTCTTGTGTGTCGCCGAACCGCTTGTCGTAATTGGCTCGGATGAACTGCTCGGCCCAGGCGTTCGCAAGCTTGGATGACGTAGCAGCTCCGCCGCTCCTGACGGAAATGTCGACCAGGTTGGATTGGGGAATCGGTTCGACCTGAACATGACCGAGCAGATTGCGCGCAAGCTGTTCCGCCGACGGTGACGCGGTCTCCGGGTAGCCGAGAGCCTCGATCGCTGCGCGATCCTGAGTCAGGTTTTCGGCCTCGACGACCCGTTCGGCAAGGAAGCGGGACCGCAGCAAGACATACTGCGTTTCGTAATATTGCCGGTCGCGATCCTCTACATCGATCGCCACACCCTCGATCTGAGTCGCGCCGGCGTCCACACGGCTAATCTCGATCCGCGAACTTGCAAGATACTGCGGGTCTTGCAGGACCGTTGCGAGGATCGCGAGAGTTACCGCGGCGGCGACGATACCGAGCAGCCAGTACCGCAGCTCGAACGCCCGCTGCGCCAGACGCTGCGGATCGATGAGGTCGGTCAATCCGCCCGTACCGTGCCCCGTTTCGGCTGTGGTCTCGGCTTCATTGGAATGGTGTTGCGAAGGGGCAAAATCCATGAGGGTCTCAGTTAACGAGCCGGTCGATCAAAATGACCGGCGTGATGGCAAGGGAAAACAGTTGGAGAAGTGATTCAGCCCGTCGCCGGGCGGGCGAATCGCCGACCATCACGATATCGTCGGGATAGAGTGCCGGATCCTCGTAGTTGCCGCGGTAAATCGCGGAAAGATTGTAGACACCGATATATTTGCGGCCATCGACCTCGCGAAAGATCAGCACGTCGTCGAGCTTTGCATATTCGGTCGTACCGCCGGCCATATTGACCGCCCGCATCAGAGTGGGCGCCTGGATGACCGATACGTTGCCGGGCGTCGCAACCTGTCCGCCGATCGAGATCGTTGGTGAGCGTTCGCTGCTCACCCGCACCGTTACATCCGGGTCGAGAACGAACCGGGGATTGAGGCCCGCCGCAATCCGATTGGCGAGTTCGCCGGGCAGAAGCCCCGCTGCATACACCCGGCCCAGGTAAGGATAATCGATGTAGCCGTCCGTCTCGACCACGTAGGTTCCACCCAGTGTTTCGTCCTGGCGCACGCTGATTTGCAGCGAATCGAGAGGACGCAGACCGTAGTATGCACCGCTCTTGGGTGCTGGCAGCGATTGGAGATCGGTCGCCTCGATGCCGGGAGCGGCGGCGATCTCACTGGTGGTCGCGCAGCCGCCAAGTGCCAATGCAGACAAGCACAGCAAGGTTAACAGGCCGAATTTATGGGTCATGGCGTCCCGTCCTCCATGGCGGGCTCTGTAACCGCCGAAGCTCTGTGAGAAAATGAAACCTCGCCTGCCTGCCGGTCTCGAAAAGTGGCAGGAAGGTGGGCAAGAATCCCAAGCAGCAAAATCGCAACCATCTGAAACAATGGGGTCCGCAGCGGATAGTCGAATCCACTGCCGAGGATCAAGACGGTTGTGATGCCCGCGCCGCAAAGGGCCGCGATCCGTCCCTGCCTGCCGGACTGCCATAATCGGATGAGCGTGCGCGCGATCCAGAGCAGGCCCGCGATCAACAGTGCCGTTGCGGGCAGCCCGCCTTCGATGACGACCTGCAGCCAGTCGTCGTGCGCCTGATTCAAATAGGATGGGATGAGAACATCATTGGTCTCGTAGGCATAGAAGACGTCTTCGAAGCTTCCGAAGCCCGAGCCCCAGGGGAAGAAGTCCCCCACCATGCGCACCAGGATGGGCGTCACTCGAAAGCGCAGATCGTCCAGCGGGCCAGCAGCCGACAAACGCTGCAAGGCGGGCATGCGGTCTGCGAGATATAGCAGGAAGAGGAGCACAACCGAGATCACAACCAGCGGCACCGCGATGCTGAACCGGTGCGATCGCAGCAAGTTCGAGAGTTTCGAACCACCCCGTTTAGTGCGCGACCGCGGCTTTTCGATCACGAACAGCATGCCGCTGCATCCCAGCGCCAGGGCAGTCAGCGCAAGCCCGCCGCGCGATCCGTTGATGAGCTGGAACATCAGCAGCGTGAAGTAGATCACGCCCAGCGAGGGGAATACCCAACTCGGCTGCGGACGCGGCGCTATCCGCGCAAATCCGGCAATCAGGATCATTGACGCGGCGCCGAAAATGGCCGCGTGATTTGGGTTGGCGAACAGGCCCACCGGCTGGCGCGGATCCGAATATTTGTAATAGTGCAGCACGTTGCTTTCGCCATAGGACGCCTGCAAAATCCCCAGCAGTGCACTCGCCAGCGCAATGGCAATGATCGTGACGATCGCAAACCTCATGGCCTTGCGGCCGAGCGCCGCCCAGACGAACAGGGTGGAAAGCGGCACCGCCATCATCCACAGGGCATGCTGGGTGCGCCAGGGTACCATCGACAGGGGCCGCCAGTCGCGGTCGCCGATCGCGTCGGCAACCAGCGTCATCGGCCCACGCCCCGAGAGCGCTCGCCAAAGGTCGGGCGGCAGCGGGATCAACTGCAAGAGGCACAGCCCCGTCCACAACAGCAGCACGATCAGGGGCGTGCGCAGCTCTCGCCAGTCTTTGTCCCACGCCTTCAGCAAGCCGTACCCGGCAGCAAGGCACGCGATAGGCAGCAGGATCGCAAGCTGCATCGCGTCGTACCGCGACGATCCGCCAAGCGCGGCCATCATGAAGACGAACAGCGCAGCGACCACCACGATCGGCTCGGTAGTCTGCTCTGCTGCTCCGCGCTTCTTGCGTTGGCGTTTCCGGCCCGCAAATGCCGCCATTTATGGTAACCCCTTCCGGTCTCGGTTTGCAGACCGTCCTGTTCGCACTGCGATCGATGCGGCTCGTCCTTGCCGACCGTTCACGCTTGGTCTTCTCGTGTCGCTCAAGTCAACTCCGCAATGGCTTGCCGGTAGGCCTCGATGACGTAATCGACCGAGTATTGCGCGACCATTTTTGTCCGCCCTGCCGATCCCATCGCCTGACGCGCTTCCGGCCCGAGATCGAGCATCTTTTCCATCGCATCTGCCAGCGCATCGCTGCTCCGCGCGGCGCAAAGCAAGCCGGTTTCACCATGATCGACCACCGCGCTGCACCCGGCGACGTCGGTCGCGACCAAGGGGCGCCCCATCGCCGCAGCCTCGATCAGGGATCGGGGCGCCCCCTCGCGATAAGATGGCAATACCACGCAGTCGGCATCTTCGATAAACGGCCTGACATCGTCGGTTGCGCCGAGATACTCGATCGAGCCATCGTCTATGAAGGGCTGAAGTTCGGCTGCGGAAAGCGCGGTCGGGTTGTCCGATGTGAGCGGGCCGAGCAATTGGAACCGCGCGTTGGACCGCGTTCGCCTTACGCGGCGCGCGGCGGCAAGATATTCCTCGATCCCCTTGTCGCGCAGCAGGCGCGATATCATGAGGAAGACCACCTCATCCTGCTTGCCGGGCAGGGGAGAGGGGGCGAACCGCTGGGTATCGATCCCCGATCCCGGCAACAGCCGCAATTGTTCGGCTAGCAGGACTCGCTTCGACACGAGGAATTCCCGGTCGTCCTCGTTCTGCACGAAGACCACCGGACTCTTTCCCAAGCTTACCCGGTAAAGCGCCCGGCCGATTTCGAAAAGTGCGCGCGAACCCAGGAAAACCGTCCCGAGCCCGGTGACGTTCGGCACGAAAGGAATGCCCCGCCACCGCGCCGCGAGCGCGCCGAACAGATTGTTCTTGATGGTAAAGCTGAGCACGATGTCGGGCCGCAGCGTCCCGAACGCGCGGCCAAAGCGTGGCACGAGCACCGCATTCTCGAACGTACCAAACGAGCCTGCATCCATCGCGAAGGGTTCGACTTGTGCGCCTATGCCCTCAAGCTTTGCGACCGTCTCGTCCGCGGGCGCGAGTATCGTCACCCGATGTCCGTCGGCGATAAGCGCTTCGACCAGTGGCTGGCGGAAGTTCCAGACATTCCATGCCCGGTTGACGCTCATCAAGATATGCAAAGGAACTCTCCGTGGCCGCCCCGGTCGGCCAGCGGCGCCACACCTAGTGACAGGTGCCGAATTTGTAAAGGAAACCGGCCACCTATGTCATGCCGAACGGCAGGATCGAGGGGCGGTTTTCTGCGTGGCTCGCACACGCACTCCAGCCGCCCGTCGATCCTGCACCTGGGCACGCGAATTTGTGCATCCGGGCTGCCGCTATTCGGTCAACCCGGCCGCGCGTTCATCGCAATAGGCGATGGCGAGAGCCAGCGCATCGGCAAAGCCGCTGTGGGTGGTTTGCAGCGCGCAGATCGGGATCAGCACACCTTGCACGCAATATTGCACCCCATATCCCCCGATCCGCGGCAACTGGCTCGTGGATCCGTGGGCCATCTGGAAGCCGATGCGATGGAAACGGCCGTCCGCAACCAGCGCCTTGATCTGGCTGTGGGTCGCGCTGCCCGAGGAAAAGCCTGTACCATCGATATAATACGTCCCGCTGCCACTGCTGTTGGCCGCAGGACTGGCTTCCCAGGCACCTAGATACGTATTGGTGGTGGCGTACACCAGCAGACCTGCGGCATCGTCGGTCTTCAGCAGGAAGATCACGTGCAGATCGCTGCGTGGCAGGTCCGGGATCTGCAGCCGCAGATCATCATCGACGCCATCGAACGCGATTTTGCCGTGCTGCCATTGCGGGGCCATAGAGGGTGACGCCGCGGTCCAGCTGAAAGAGCCGGGCGTCTTGAGATTTGCCAGCGTGCCGATCGTATCGCCGGGCGCGGAAGGGTGACCACCTTCGGGCCGCGCCATCGAGTCAGCTTGGGTCGTATCCCACACCGCCAGAGTGGCAGGTGCGGCGATCAGCGCGTCACGTGGAGACAGCTCGGCAGGAGGTGCGGGGGAGGCGGCGGGCCGGGTTCGGCGTGCGCCCCGGTAGGTTCCAAAACCGAGCATGGTCATGCCAGCCCGACGATGTCGGTTGCCGTGGTGCCCGTGGCGCGGATCGCCGAGGCCCTGACGTCGAGTATCGTACCTGCCGATAGCCCGACAAAAACGACGTCCTGTGTGTTGCCGATCGGTCGCAGGGCCACATCGCCCGCGCCGCCGATATAGATGGCCTTGGTCGCTTCCGGAAGGTCGGAGACATCCGAAGGGCTGACGGCGAAAGCACGCGCGGCGGGTGCCATCGGGCTGTCGGCATTGTTGCGGAAACGATCGTTCATCGGTGGGGCTCCTTGCTGTCAGAATGCGAAGAAGCCCTCCCCTTATGCACGCAGGCACGAGTAGGAAAATGGTTTTGTTCCGTGCTTTCCCATTCGGTCGCCAGCGCCCAGGCTCGGGCTTGCGCGCGCGTGCGGGGCTGGCCATAGCCGGAGCCGGGCGTGCTTGGTCGATATCCGCACGGCATTCACAGGAGGCAGCATCATGGCACGGATCCTGGTCGTTTTCGGCACACGGCCCGAGGCGATCAAGATGTTTCCTGTGGTCCACCAGCTGCGGGCTACCGAGGGGATCGAAACCCTCGTGGCGGTGACCGCCCAGCATCGCGAACTGCTCGACCAGGTGCTCGATATTGCCGGCATCCTGCCCGACGTCGATCTGGATCTGATGCGACCCAGCCAGTCGCTGGACGAGCTTTCCTCCCGCATCCTGCTCTCGTTCGGCAAGGTGCTCGACGATTTGCAGCCGGATCGCGTGCTGGTCCATGGCGATACCCTGACCACGATGGTCGTCTCGCTAAGTGCCTATTTCCGGAAGATCCCGGTCGGCCATGTCGAGGCCGGCCTACGCAGCGGCGACATCTATTCGCCCTGGCCCGAAGAAGTAAACCGCCGCGCCACGGGCGTAATTGCCGATCTCCACTTCGCGCCTACCGAAGGCGCGGCCGCAGCCCTGCGGGCCGAAAATACCGATCCCACGCGGATCCACGTCACGGGCAATACCGTGATCGACGCGTTGCTGACCACCCAGGGTATCTTGCGCGACAGGCCGCAGCTGGGCGCCGGGCTCGATGCGTTGGCAAAGCGGTTCGCGGGCAAGCGGATTATTGCGGTGACGGCGCATCGGCGGGAGAATTTCGGTCCGGGGATGAAACGGATAGCGGCGGCGTTGCGCACGCTCTCTGCGCGCGAGGATGTCGGCGTGATTTTTCCGGTCCATCCCAACCCCAATGTGCGCCCGGTAATGGAGAAGATGCTGGCCGACCGAGAGAATGTCGCCTTGATCGAACCGCTCGATTATCCCCATTTCGTGCGCTTGCAGGAAATGGGGGACGTGATCCTGACCGATAGTGGCGGGGTGCAGGAGGAGGCCCCCAGTCTCGGCAAGCCCGTACTGGTTATGCGCGACACGACCGAGAGGCCTGAAGGCATTGCTGTAGGTACCGCGAAACTCGTGGCGACCGATAGCGCGCGAATCGTGTCGGAAACAGTGCGATTGCTGGACGATCAGGCCGCTTACGCAGCGATGGCGCAAGCGCAGAACCCCTATGGAGACGGCAAGGCAGCGCAGCGCATCGCGCGAATCGTGGCGCAGGTTCACGCGGGCTGATCGGCGGCTTCAGGCCTGATAGTAGTCGCGGTACCAGGCGACGAACTGGCGAATGCCTTCGCGCACCCCGGTTTGCGGCGCGAAACCGGTCAGGTTGCGCAGCAATGTCGCATCGGCCCAGGTGGCAGGCACATCGCCTTTCTGGATGTCCATGTAATTGCGAATGGCAGGCTTGCCGCATTCGGCCTCGATCGCGTCGACGAAATCTTCCAGACGTACCTTGTCGTTGTTGCCGATGTTGACGACACGAAACGGCGCCGCAGGGCTCAGGCTGTCCCACTCGGGGATGTCGTCGGCGCTGGCCGGACGCTCGGGCACTGCGTCGATGAGCAGCCGGATGCCCCGCACCAGATCGGTCACATAGGTGAAATCGCGGTACATCTGGCCGTGGTTGTAGATGTCGATCGGCTCGTCATTCAGGATGCCGCGGGTGAATTTGAACAGTGCCATGTCGGGCCGGCCCCAAGGCCCGTACACGGTGAAAAAGCGGAACATGGTCGTCGGCAGGTTCCACAGGTGCGCGTAGGAATGCGCCATCGCTTCGGTCGCCTTCTTGGTCGCGGCGTAGAAGGTCAGCGGTGTGTCGGCCTTTTCGGTTTCCCGGAAGGGCATCTCCTCGTTCGCGCCGTAAACGGAACTGGTCGATGCCATCAGCAGGTGATCCACCCCAAGCTCGCGCGCGCATTCCATCACGTTGAAGGTGCCTACCATGTTGGATTCCAGATAGGCGCGCGGGTTTTCGAGGCTGTAGCGCACACCCGCCTGCGCAGCGAGATGGACGATCACATCGGGTTGGAACTCGTCGCACACCTGCTTCAGCAATTCAGCGTCTTCCAGCCTGCCCTCGGTGGCTGAAAACGCGTTGTGCTCCGCCAGCATGGCATGGCGGCGCTGCTTGATGCGCACATCGTAGTAATCGGTCATCCCGTCGAAGCCGTGGACGCGCCAGCCTTCGGCAAGCAGTTCCTTGGCGAGATGGAAGCCGATGAACCCGGCGGTCCCGGTGACGAGAATTTTTTGCATGATATGATGCCCGACAAAACGAAGTGCGTGGGAAAGGCGACGGGGCTGTGCGCCCCTTCGCAAGGGGTCGATCAGCGCGAGCCGCGCCCTGTGATGACCACCTGCAAGGTGTTGAGCGCGATCAGCAGATCGAGCCAGAGCGAGAAGTTCTTCACGTAGTAAAAGTCGTACTGCAGCTTGCGATACACATCCTCGGTCGACGCGACATGGCCCTGGTTGACCTGCGCCCAGCCGGTTATCCCGGGCTTCACAATGTGCCGATAGGGATAGAAATCGAGCTCCTGATCGTACCAGTTCGACAGCGAAACCACCTCCGGCCGGGGGCCGATCAGGCTGAGTTCGCCACGCAGCACGTTTATAAGCTGCGGCAGCTCGTCGATCCGCGTCTTGCGCAGGAAGCGACCGACCTTCGTAACTCGCGGATCACTGTCGACGGTAATCGCGTCCTCGCGTCGATCCTTGCGCTGGTCGCGATGATACATCGTGCGCAACTTCAGGATCGTGAACGGGCGGCCGCGGAAGCCGACCCTTTCCTGGCGGAAGATCGCCGGTCCAGGACTGTCGAGGCGGATCGCGATGATGGCGATCGCGAGGATCGGCGACAAGAGCACAAGGCCTACCGCGGCCAGCACCTTGTCGGACAGATCCTTCAACCGGAAATAGACCCCGTTGGGCCGCAGCATCCCGAAATTGTTTTCGCTCAGGTGATCGATCCGTACCCGCCCGGTAAGCGATTCGGACACCTGCTTCACATGGTAGACCGCGGCCCCGCGTAGCGCCGCCCGGGCTATGGCGCGTTCCCATTCGGGTGAAAGGTCGGCATGCAGATCGACCACCAGGTTATTGGTGGTTTCCGCGTCTTCCGGCCTTTCGCACAGGCGATAATAAAGCTTGGGCATTTCGGCCAGCAGACGCGCTGTCAGATCCCCCGGCACGATCATCATCGGTTCGGTATTGGGGTGGCGAAAAATGACGTTGAGGACCCAGGTCATCGCCACCGATGCCGCAAAGCCGAGTGCGAGAAGCGGCACGCTGTACGGAAGCCTGAAATAAAGCAGCAGTCCGAGCATGCCCAGATTGGGCAGCAAAAAGGCCTGCAGGATGAACGCATAGCGCCGTGCGCCGGGAAACAGGCGGAGGTTGCGGTAGTTCAGCAGGCTAAGCGTGGTGGCGCAAAACGTGAAGAAAGCAGAATTAACCACCCACGGGCTGTCGATCTGCGAGCCAAGGGCAAGGCCCAGACCCAGCTGCAGCAATGCCACCGTTCCCAGAATCAGCGGCATCTGGAACCGGAACTTGTCGAGATAGAGGTGCGGCTGCAGGCCCAGCTGTGCCTGATAGTCCACGTTCAACTCACGCCCGGCACGGCTATCCTGTTCGGGCTCCAGGCCCGGGATTACGGGATCGGTCTGGAGATAGTCCGACAGACCAGGCTCCGTCGCCGCGTGAGGGTCTTGCGAAGACGCCGGTTCGTTAGCTTCGATCAAAGCCTGCGCCCCTATCTGGCGGTCCGTTACCTGTGCGGAATGTGTCCGAAGAGTGCCAAGCATAGTCCGTCCAGCCGTCAAATTCCAGTTTATTGCAACGTCCCAATTGGTTACGCCGCCAAGATCAGAGCGACCAATACGTGTAGCCCGTTGGAATCGCACCGGGATCGAGTGCCGATTTGATGTCTGCGACGATACCGCCATCGCGCAGCGAACCCACGATCAGGTCATCGATCCGCCCCGTATAAGCCCGGTGGGGGACGGCGTAGATCAGGGCATCGAGATCGGTGAAGGCGTCGAGATCGGCCAGCGCAATGCCATAGTCCTCTTCAAACTCCTCATTCGAGGCGAGCGGATCGTGACACACCGCATGCATGCCGAAGGTGCGCAACTGCTGCAAAAGTTCGGCCGATTTGCTGTTGCGCACATCGGGCACGTTTTCCTTGAAGGTTGCGCCCAGCACGCCAACCCGCGCGCCCTGGATGGCGGTCCCCGACGTTGCCATCAGGCGCATCAATTCGGTCGCGACGTAGCGGGGCATGCCATCGTTGATTCTGCGCCCGGCCAGGATGACCTCCGGATGGTAGCCCATCCTTTCGGCATGCGCCGTGAGGTAATAGGGATCGACTCCGATGCAGTGCCCGCCGACGAGCCCTGGGGTGAAGGGCAGGAAGTTCCACTTCGTCCCCGCTGCGGCGAGCACATCGGCCGACCGGATGCCCGAAAGATGGCAGATTTTCGCCATCTCGTTCATCAGGGCGATGTTGATGTCGCGCTGGGTATTTTCCAGCACCTTGGCCGCTTCCGCCACCTTGATCGATGAGGCACGGTGGACACCGGCATCGATGATCGCTTCGTAGGCTGTCGCCACCAAGTCGAGAGTTTCGGCGTCCTGCCCCGACACCACCTTTACGATCTGGTCGATCGTATGAACCTTGTCGCCCGGATTGATCCGTTCGGGACTATAGGCCAGTTTGAAATCTACTCCGGCGGTCAGGCCGGATGCTTCCTCCAGAATCGGGCCACAAATCTCCTCGGTGGCGCCTGGGTGCACGGTCGATTCGAAGACGATGGTGGATCCGGCGGAGAGATTCGCGCCGACCGTCCTGCAGGCGCTCTCCAGAATGGTGAAATCCGGATTGCGATCGATGTTGATCGGCGTGGGCACGGCAACCACGATGAAATTGCATTTCGCGATCGCTGAAGCGTCGCTGGTGAATGCCAGTTCGACTTGCGCCAGTTGCTCGCCCGTCAATTCGCCGGTCGAATCCTCACCACGAACGAGTTCGTCGATGCGCGCCCGCGAGATATCGTAACCGATAACGCCGTCGAACTTGGCGGCGAAGGCATGCGCAACTGGGAGGCCGACATATCCGAGGCCGACAACGCAAATCCGATAATCTTGGGTTCTGGTGGACATGGTCATCCTGATATTTTTGCCGTCATTTCAATTCGGATACCGAGGGCGGGCGGGTCCGCTTAGCGTGGGTTTGCGAAAATTGCATGTCGAAATAAACCGGGGCCACGCGCGCTGAGGGCGTTTCATCCTGCCCACCCTTGCTGGGCTCAAGCCAGCAAGGTCTCGACGACTTGCTCCAGCGATGTCTGCCATGGCGGGCTTTTCAGCCCGAATGTCCGTTCAAATTTCGTGCAATCGAGGCGCGAGTTCGCCGGACGGCTGGCCCGTGTCGGATATTGTGCCGATGTGATCGATTCGACGTCGCAGTCGGGTCCGCCATGCGCCGCGCCAGCTGCAAAGATCGCACGTGCGAACGTCGCCCAGTCCGTCGCCCCGGTGCCGGCAAAGTGATAGACCTGGTCGATCCCGTGACGGGGATTCTCCTGCCAGCGGTCGGCCACTGCCAGCAGCGCGTGGGCGATGTCGAGCGCGCAGGTCGGATTGCCGTGCTGGTCGCTGACGACACCGAGCGTATCGCGCGTTTCCGCAAGACGCAGCATGGTCTTGACGAAATTGTTGCCGAACGGGCTGTAGATCCACGCAGAGCGCACGATCGCGTAGCTGGCACCCGATGCAGCAAGCGCCCGCTCTCCCGCCAGCTTGCTCTTGCCATACACGCCGATAGGCTGTGTCGGGTCGTCCTCGCGCCAAGGGTGGTTTCCGCTGCCATCGAATACGTAATCGGTCGACAGATGGATTACCGGAGCTCCGATGGCTGCCGCCGCACGACCGATCACGCCCGGCGCCTCCCCATTGATCGCCATCGCGAGATCGGGCTCGTCCTCGGCCTGGTCGACCGCGGTGTACGCAGCGGCGGAAATCACGAGATCGG
Organism: Citromicrobium sp.; assembly: GCA_002729695.1. Lineage (GTDB taxonomy): Bacteria > Pseudomonadota > Alphaproteobacteria > Sphingomonadales > Sphingomonadaceae > Alteriqipengyuania. The sequence goes on from PBYQ01000002.1 coordinate 106,122, forward strand.
GGTGTACCTGCGCGATCGTGCGCGCGATACTATCGCCGTCGGCAAGGTCGAATTCGGGCCGCCCCGCGAAGACCAGATCGCGGCCCGCGCCTTGCTGTGCGAGCGACCGGGCGACCTGCCCGTCGCGCCCGGTGACGAGGATTTTCACGCGCTGTCCGCACCCAGTCGCTCGCCCGCATATTTGCCGGAGCGGATCGGACCCCACCACCATTCGTTTTCGAGATACCAGTCGATGGTCTTGCCAAGGCCGCTCTCGAAGGTTTCCTGCGGGCTCCAGCCGAGTTCACGCGCGATCTTGCTGGCATCGATCGCATAGCGGCGATCGTGCCCCGGCCGGTCCGCCACGAAGGTGATCAGATCGCGGCGCGATGTGCCGTCAGCCAGAGGGCGCCGGTCGTCCAGGGCATCGCAAATCGCCTCCACCACCGCCAGATTGGTGCGTTCCTGATTGCCGCCGATATTATAGCTTTCGCCCACCACGCCGGTGGTCAGCACCGTGACGAGGGCACGTGCGTGATCGTCGACGAACAGCCAGTCGCGCACGTTGTCGCCGGTGCCGTAAACCGGCAGCGGTTTGCCTTCGAGAGCGTTGAGGATGACGAGCGGAATGAGCTTTTCCGGGAAGTGGTACGGCCCGTAATTGTTCGAACAATTGGAAAGCACCACCGGCAGGCCGTAGGTTTCGTGCCAAGCGCGCACGAAATGGTCGCTGGCGGCTTTCGATGCCGAATAGGGAGAGGACGGAGCATAAGGCGTTTGTTCGCTGAACAGGCTGTCGTCGAAGTCGAGATCGCCGAACACTTCGTCTGTCGAGATGTGGTGGAAACGGAAGTCTGCCTTCTTGGTCCCCTCAAGGCCGCGCCAGTATTCCAGCGCGGCATCCAGCAGGCGGAATGTGCCGACCACGTTGGTCTCGACAAAGGCCCCGGGCCCGTCGATCGATCGATCGACATGGCTTTCGGCGGCGAGGTGCATGATCGCATCGACCTGTTCTTCGCGCAGCAGACCAAGCACCATCTCGCCATCGAGGATATCGCCCTCGACGAGCCGGTGGTTGGGCGCATTGGAGATTGTCCTCAGGCTTTCCGGGTTGCCCGCATAGGTCAGCTTGTCGAGGTTGATGACCCGCTTGCCTTCACGGACAAGCAGGCGAACCACTGCCGAGCCGATAAAGCCGGCTCCGCCGGTGACGAGGATGGTTTCCATGATGATCAGCCTTCGAAGGTAAACGGAGAATCGAATTCTGCGAACAGCGGGGCTTCCAAATCTCTTTCCGAAAGCGTCGGCTCGCCCTCGATCGCGGGCCATTCGATTCCCAGCGCCGGATCGTTCCAGCGGATCGCGCGCTCATGCTCTTTCGAATAGGGGTTGTTGACCTTGTAGAGCACCTCGGTATCGGGCTCCAAAGTCATGAAGCAATGTGCAAAGCCAACCGGCACGAGCAACTGATTCCACTTTTGCGCCGACAACGTCACTCCGACATGCTGACCATAGGTCGGAGAGCCTTTGCGAATGTCGAGTGCTACATCGTAAATCGCGCCGCGCAGCACCCGGATCAGCTTGTCCTGCGCCACGGGCGGCACCTGGAAGTGCAGGCCACGCACCGTGCCGACGGTTTGCGACAGAGACTGGTTGTCCTGCATCCAGTCGATCCGGATGTGCTCGGCCTCGAAAGCGGACCGCTTGTAAACCTCTGAAAAGAATCCGCGATGATCGCCGTATTTCGGCGGCGTCAGCTCGATCACATCGGGAATTGCCTGGCGAAGGAACTGGGTCACGCCGACATGTCCACCAGCTTGCGCAGATATGCGCCGTAGCTTGTCTTGCCCATCATCGCTGCGCGTTGCAGCAGGGCGTCGGCATCCAGCCAGCCCTGGCGGAATGCGACCTCTTCCAGGCACGCGATCTTGATCCCGGTGCGATGCTCGATCGTTCGCACGAAGCTCGATGCTTCGTGCAGGCTCTCGTGGGTGCCGGTGTCGAGCCAGGCATAGCCGCGGCCGAGACGCGTGATATGAAGATCGCCGCGCTCCATGTAAGTGCGGTTGACGTCGGTGATTTCCAGTTCGCCGCGTGCGCTCGGCCGAATGCTGCGGGCGATATCGACGACATCGCTGTCGTAGAAATAGAGCCCGGTCACGGCCCAGTTCGATTTCGGATTGACCGGCTTTTCCTCGATGCTGGTCGCCCTGCCAGTTTCCGGGTCGAAATCGGCGACTCCGTATCGTTCCGGATCATCGACGTGATAGGCAAACACGTTCGCTCCGCCCGCGGCGGCTTCCGCGGCGGCGTTGCGGCATTTTTCGCCCATCTTTTCGCCGTGGTAGATGTTGTCGCCCAGAATCAGGGCGCTCGGGCCGCCGGAAATGAAATCCGCACCGATTATGAAGGCTTCGGCCAGCCCGTTGGGCTCAGGCTGGACGGCGTAGCTCAAGGCCATTCCGTAAGCCGACCCATCGCCGAGCAATTCCTTGAACATCGGCAGGTCGCGGGGGGTCGAAATGATCAGGACCTCGCGGATGCCCGCCAGCATCAGGACGCTGAGCGGGTAATAGATCATCGGCTTGTCGAAGACGGGCAGGAGCTGCTTCGACAGCGCCAGCGTGGCCGGATAAAGTCGGGTGCCGCTGCCACCGGCGAGAATGATGCCCTTCACTGGTCGGTGCCCCTAAATCATCGGAATTCCACGGACGCATAGTTGGGCCATCCCTGGTTGTCACCCCACTGCGCCGGACCCTTGCGCGCGAGCCTGTAAAGACGCGCTGCAGCCATGGCCGTCCTCCCATTCAGGGCTGTAGCGTTACCGATAAATTTACCGGCTTCGTACACAAGCTTGCCCGAACACACCCGCTGGCCGGCTGCTAGGGAAGGCGCGCATGACGAACGACAATCCGACCGTGGCGGTAGTGGGCCTGGGCTATATCGGCCTGCCGACCGCAGCGATCATCGCCCGAAGCGGCTGTCAGGTGATTGGCGTTGATACCTCGCCAAATGTGGTCGACACGATCAATCGCGGCGACATCCATATCGAGGAAGTCGATCTGGATGGCCTGGTGCAAGCAGTCGTCGCGCGTGGCACGCTACGCGCCAGCAACGAGATGCCAGAAGCCGACGTTTACGTGATCGCCGTGCCGACACCCTTCGTGAAGGAATCCGGGCACGAGCCCGATACAGGCTACGTCATGTCGGCGGTCGACGCGATTGCGCCAGTCTTGCGAGCGGGCGCGCTGGTGATCTGCGAATCGACCTGCCCTGTCGGCACGACCAACGCGATCCGCGACCGCCTGTCGCTGCTGCGGCCCGATCTCGCCATGCCCGGTCTCGCCAGCGGCACGCCCGATATCGCCGTCGCCTACTGCCCGGAGCGGGTCCTGCCGGGCCGCATCCTTGAAGAGCTCGTCCATAACGACCGTTCGGTCGGCGGGGTGACTCCACGCTGTGCGCGCAAGGCGCTGGCATTCTACAAACGCTTCGTGCGCGGCGAATGCGTGACCACCGATGCGCGCAGCGCGGAGATGACCAAGCTGGTCGAAAACGCCTTCCGCGACGTCAATATCGCCTTCGCCAACGAGCTGTCGATGATTGCAGACAAGCAGGGGCTGGACGTGTGGGAGGTCATCCGCCTCGCCAACCGGCACCCGCGCGTCAACATCCTCCAGCCCGGCCCCGGCGTGGGCGGGCACTGCATCGCGGTCGACCCGTGGTTCATCGTCCACGGTGCGCCAGAGGAAGCGAAGATCATCCGCCAGGCGCGCGATACCAACGACGCCAAGATGCACCACGTGTTGGCGCAGGCCAGCGAGCTCATTGCCGCAAATCCGGGCCTGCCGGTCGCGTGCATGGGCCTCGCCTTCAAGGCCAATATCGACGATTTCCGCGAAAGTCCGGCGCGCTTCGTCGCCGCGCGGCTCGCCCGCCAGTTCGGCGAGCGCATCCGGATCGTAGAGCCCTATGCGAAGGAACTGCCGGTTGAATTCGGCGAGACCGGCGCGCAGCTGGTCGATATCGACACCGCGCTGGAGACCTGCGGCATCCTGATCGTACTCGTCGACCATGATCTGTTCCGCTCGATTCCCGAGGAGGAACGCGCCGACGCCATCGTGTATGATACGCGCGGCATCTGGGGCAACCAGCAGGGCCGCAGTGGCCCCGCTGCCTTGCGCCTCGCCAGTTAAGCGTCAGCCCAGCGCAATATCGGGCGCGTCTTCCTGCTTCATGCCCACCACGTGATAGCCCGCGTCGACATGGTGCGTTTCGCCGGTCACGCCCGCAGACAGGTCGGACAGGAAATACAGGCCAGATCCGCCGACATCCTCGATCGTGACGTTGCGGCGCAGCGGTGAATTCAGCTCGTTCCATTTGAGGATGTAGCGGAAATCGCCGATCCCGCTCGCGGCAAGCGTCTTGATCGGCCCGGCGCTGATCGCGTTGACGCGGATGTTGTCGGGGCCGAGATCGTTGGCGAGATACTGCACGCTGGTTTCCAGCGCCGCCTTGGCGACACCCATCACGTTGTAGTGCGGGATGACCTTTTCCGCGCCGTAATAGGTCAGCGTCAGGATGGAGCCGCCGCCTTTGCCGTCTTCGGTAACGGGCGGCATCATCGCCGCTGCACGCTTGGCCACCGCAACAAGGCTGTAGGCGGAGATGTTCATCGTCATCAGAAAATTATCGAGGCTGGTGTCGACATATTTCCCGCGCAGCTCGCTCTTGTCCGAAAAACCGATCGCATGAACGACGAAGTCGAGCTGGTCCCAGTGCCCCTTCAGCGTCTCGAATGCCGCATCGAGATTGGCCATGTCGCTGACGTCGCAGGGGATTAGAATGTCAGAGCCCAACTGGCTCGCGAGCGGGCGGACACGCTTTTCCAGCGCTTCGCCCTGAAAAGTGAAGGCGAGTTCTGCGCCATGCTCGGCCAGCTTTTGGGCGATGCCCCATGCAAGCGACTTGTCGTTCGCAAGCCCCATGATGAGTCCGCGCTTGCCTTCCATCAATCGGGTCACGGTTTCTTCCTTTCCATTGCCAGCGCCTCGGGCGCGATACGCGATTCCAGAGCGTTATCCCGCATCGCAAGCCGCTCTTCTTCCGGGGTTTCGGCCAGCGCCGCGTTCAGCTGCGCCCCGATAACGAGCCCGAGCCCGACCAGCCAGAAAAACAGTAGCGTTATAATGATTCCCGCCAGCGATCCGTAGGTGAGATTATACGCAAAGAAGCTCCGCAGCACCTGCGGCAGTGCCACCGTAACGCCAACCCACCACAGCGTCGTCGCGACCGCACCGGGCCATTTGGGATAGCGTTTCTTGCGATAGGGGCTGGGTGTGAGGATGTAGAACAGCGCATAGATCGAACCGAACAGGCCGAACCCGGGGACGAACCGGGCCAGAGATAGCTGGTCGAGCACATCGCTCAATGGCGGGAAATAGGCGTCGATCACCTGCTGCGCTGCACCGATCGTGACCTGCGCGATCAGGGAAAACAACAGCAATATGACCGCCCCGATGATCATTGCGGTCGAGGCGAGACGGTAGAGCCAGAAGGCCTGCGTCGGTTCCGTGCCGTAGGCTCGCCTCAGCAGGTCGCGGATCGTCTCGATCAGGCTGCCGACGGTCCACAGGCCCACTATTCCGCCCGCCCATAGCAGCCAGCCCTGCCGCGAATCGATGACGCTTCGCGCGACGGGCTCGATCACTTCGGCAACCACCGGCGGCATCGCCAGCAGGATGGCGTTGATGCTGGCCGCACGCTCGCTCCCCTCACCAAGCGCAGCGAAGATCGCCGCCCCGGTGATGAAGAAGGGGAAGATCGCCAGCATCGACATGTAGGCGAGATTGCCTGCGTACAGGAAACCGTCGTTGAAGGTCCCGACGACGACCCTTCGCACAACCTCGTAGGACCTGGCGTGCCTGTGCCGGTTGCCAATTGCGGGCCCCTTCAATTCTTGTGCCTCGCGGCGACGGTCTTCGGGGGTCAGCGAATGGATCTGGCGCGTTTCGGGATCGGGCAATGCCTGCCGCAAGCGAGGAATGAGGCGGCGCAATCGCAAATCAGGCGCCCAGGTCTGCGCGCGGATTCGCCCCGTCGGTCCAGCCCTCGAGCGCCTTTTCCAGGGGCGTGATATCGTCCGGCAGAACGATTTGTATCGTGACCAGCTGATCGCCGCGGCCACCGCTCTTGCGAGAAAATCCCTTGCCCGCGAGGCGCATGGTCGTGCCCCCGCTTGTGCCGGGCTTGATCGTCAACATGACCGGACCGTCGACCGTGGGCACGCGCACCTTGCCGCCACGCAACGCTTCGCTCAGCGTGATCGGCAGGTCGAGACGGACGCGATCGCCGTCGCGCTCGAAGTGCGGGTGCTTGTCGATCTCGATCGTCACCAGTGCATCGCCGGCGCCGCCTACGCCCGCTTCGCCCTTGCCGCGCAACCGCATCTGGGTGCCGCTCTCGACACCGGCGGGCAGCTTGAGGTCGATCGTCTTGCCGTCCTGCAGGGTGATCCGCTGCTCGGTCAGCCTTGCGGCATCCACGAAGGGAACCCGCAGGCGATAGGCGATGTCCGCGCCCTTGCGCGGCGGGGGGGCGCTGCGCCCGAATCCGCCACCCATGCCCGAGCGCGGGCCGCCTCCACCCATCGGCCCGGCCCGGCCGCCGCCGAACAGGCCCTCGAACAGGTCGCCAAGATCGACTTCCTCACCACCCGCGCCCCGGAATCCTTCCGAATAGCCAGCGCCCGGCCCGCCCCTGCGACCTCCGCCGAAACCGCCACCGCCGCCCATGCCGCCGAAGGGGTTCGTCGGGTTGCCTTCCAGATCGATCTCGCCCCGGTCGTAGCGACCACGCTGCGTCTTGTCGGACAGCATGTCGTAGGCCTTGGTAATATCCGAAAACTTCTCGGCCGCTTTGGGATTGTCCTTGTTGCGGTCCGGATGCAGCTGCTTGGCGAGCTTGCGATAGGCGCTCTTGATTTCCTGCTCGGTCGCGTCGCGCCCGACGCCGAGGATGTCATATGGATCCGCCATCCCCGCTAGCTAGATTTGCGAAGGGCTCTGCGCAAGGCGCTTGGCGACGCGAAGCCATCGCGAGACGACGGACATCATTGGATTTTCCTCGCGTCGTGCGCTGCGGGGCGCCGGTGTGTTTAGGAATTCTAAACCATAATCGGGTGAAGAGGAGGCAAGGGAAGGGCCCGGAATCGCCAATGTTGCTTGTGATCCAGATACCGTGCTTCAACGAGGAGCAGACGTTGCCGCAGACGCTCGTCGATCTGCCGCGCGCGATCCCCGGTGTCGATCGGGTCGAAATTCTGGTGATCGACGACGGTTCGAGCGACCGGACCAGCGAAATCGCCCGCCGTTTCGGCGCGCATCACGTCATTCGTAACGCCACCAATCGCGGGCTCGCAGCGTCCTACGCGCGCGGGATCGAGGAATGCCTACGGCTGGGGGCGGACATCATCGTCAACACCGATGGCGACAACCAGTATTGCGGTGCGGACATCGCCAAGCTGGTCGGCCCGGTAGTGGAGGGCCGCGCGGATATCGTGATCGGCGATCGGCAGACCGCCAAGATCGCCCATTTCTCTCCGGTCAAGCGCGTGCTCCAGCGGCTCGGTAGCTTTGCGGTCTCGACGCTATCGGGCGCCCGCATTCCCGATGCCGTTTCGGGGTTTCGCGCCATCAGCCGCGAGGCGGCGCTCAAATCCAAAATCGTTTCGCCGTTCAGCTATACCATCGAGACCGTGCTGCAGGCCGGACGCAAGAAGCTGAAGATCGTCTCGGTGCCAGTGGCGACCAACGCTGCGACGCGCGAGAGCCGCCTGTTCACTAATATCCCGAGCTTCATCGCCAAGCAGCTCAAGACGCTGCTCCTGATCTACGTGATGTATTCGCCGTTGCGCGCGTTCAGTGCGATCGGTCTGATGCTGGGCTTGATCGGTCTGCTACCGATTGCGCGCTTCGTGTGGCAGTTTGCCCAGGGCGACGGGGCAGGGCACCTGCAATCGCTGGTGCTGGGCGGCGTGCTGTGCGTGATGAGCTTCATCGCCTTTGCTGCGGGGTTGCTGGCAGATGTGGTATCGCGAAATCGCCAGTTGCTGGAGATCACACTCGAAAAGGTCCGCCGGATCGAACTGGCGCAGGGCGGGCAGGGGAATGCCGTCGAGAACACTGGCATTGGCGATGACGATGGCAGCGAGACACCAATCTCTTTGAGCGCCAGAAGTTAGCGAGATGCCGGGAATCGCTGCACGTGCTGCTCCGACGCGCGCCGGGACCGATTTCGGGATCGTCGAGCGGCTCTCCGCTCGCGCGATTGCTGGCGCAGCCTTGGGGCTGCTGCTGATCGTCCAGTTCACGCAGGTGTTTCGCCGGGCGATCAACTGGGACGAGTTCTGGCATTACAACCATTTGATCCAGTTCCAGAACGGCGAACTGGCACGACCACTCAACACTCTGCACGTCCGCGCATTCTCGTGGGTGACCGACCTGCCGGGCAACGCGGTGGATCACATCGTCGTGATCCGCCTGTTCATGTTCGGGTGCGAGCTGGCGATCGTCGCCGGAATCGTCGCGCTCGCCACCCGCTTCACCGACCGCGTGACGGGGCTGCTCTGCGCGCTCGCCTACATATCCTTTCCGTTCGTCTTCCAGCACGGCTATTCCTTCCGCTTCGATCCGCCCTCGACAGCGCTGATGATGGGCGCGCTGTGGGTGCTCGCACTCCGCCCGCTCGACTGGCGGAGCATGCTGGGCGCGGGCTTTCTGATCGGCACAGCGCTGATGGTCACGATCAAGATCGTCCTGCTGTTGCCGGCCTTTGCAGGGGTTCTCTGGTGGCGCTGGAGCGAACAGCGCTTTGCCTGGAGCTATGTGGCGCGCGTTGCCGCAACCGGCGCGATTGCGCTGGCGACGGCTGGCGCGATCTTTGCGCTGCATTCGCAGGGCATTGCGGGCGTGGCTTCGGAAAATGCTGCCAATATCGTGGAAGGTTCGGGTTCGACGATGTTCGCGCTCGAGGCCAAGCCCTATTGGCCGATCGCGATCGCCGCGGCGCAGATGGCCCCGCTGGTGACGCTCCTGCTCGCACTGTTCCCTTTCGCGCTGTGGAAATCGACGGCGACACGGCCCGTGAAGGTCGCCCTTTGCGGACTATACCTGCCGCTGACGACGCTGCTCTTCTATCACAACACCGCGCCCTATTATTACGTCTTCATGCTGCCCTGGGTGCTGATCGCATGCAGCATTGCGATGCCGTATATCAACGCGAGGATCACCGCATCGGGCACGGCAGCGCTGTTCCTGGTGTTCGGCCTGATCGGCTATGCGTTCGAGGAAGATAGCCCGATCGACAAACAGCGCGCGCTGATCGATACGGCCTACTCCACGTTCCCGAAGGACACGGCGTATTTCGACTTTATGGGCATGCTGGCCGAACAGCCCAAGGCCAATCCTTTCGTGACCCCGGCGACACTCAAGCAGTATCACTTGGCGAACCGTTCGATCTATCGTGCGGCTATGGAAGAGCGTCCGGTGCCCTTGCTGGTCGACGACGATTTCCAGTTCCAGCAGCTTTTTGCGGAGCCCTATGTGCCGACCCTGACCGAGGGCGGCGTGCCGCATTTCAGTCCGGACGACGCCGAGGCGCTGCGCGACACATACCTGCACTGGTGGGGTCCGTTCTATCTCGCGGGCGAGGAGGTTCCGGCGGGACCTCAGCCCTATCGCTTCGAAATCCGCGTGCCGGGTCCGTACACGGTGGAAGGCAATCCGCTAGCGATGGACGGAACAACATATCGCCCCGGCGACGTGGTGATGCTCGAGCGCGGCCCTCATGCCATTACCGGCCCTCGCGCGAAGTCTGCGCGGATCATCTGGGGAGAGCGGCTGCGTCGCCCGGCCAACGCTGCGCCCGACAAACCGTATTTCATGGGCTGGTAGGCTGACTCGCATGAAACCTGTCGCTCCTGCCGATCTGTCCGCGCAGCACACGCTGCGCGCCTCGCTGATCGCGCGGCTCCAGCCGACGCTTGCGCTGGCGAAGGATTATCTTGCACGGCGGCGCCGGACGATGATCGTGCTGGCGACGATCCTGTTCGTCGGCGGCTTCGCATGGTCGCTCTACGCGGCGCAGATCAGCCTTGCAGCAATCGCATGGCACTGGCTGCTCGCCTCGGTCTTCCTTGGCTTCGCGGGTGTCGTACTCAACGGTCTCGAACTGAGCCTGTGCGCCATGGCCATAGGCAAGCGCTTCCCGCCCATCGAAGCCACCCGGCTGTCGAGCGTTGGCATCCTTTCCAACCTCCTGCCCATCCCGGCGAGCGCGCTGGTGCGCGGGGGAGGGCTGGTCGCCAGGGGTGCGTCGGTCGTCGAGAGCGGGCGTATCCTGCTCTACGTCGGTTTGCTGAGGCTCACTGTCGCGGGCGCGATCACCGGTGTGGCGCTGACATCGTTTCCGCTCGTCGGGGGGAGCCTGCTTGCCAGCGCGGTCCTGTTCGCGCTGATCGCCCGGTCGGGAGGACTTCGGGTCGCCACGGGTCTGCTCGTGCTGCGTGTCGCAATGCTGGGGGTCGTGACGGTGCGCCTGCTGCTGTGTTTCTGGGCGCTCGGTGCCGTCGCCGATTTTTACGACGCCGCGCTCCACGCCATCGCTCCCGTGGTGGGCTCCGTCGTCGGCCTGGTGCCCGGAGGTATCGGCGTGTCGGAAACGATCGGCGCAGGTCTCGCGATGATTGTCAGCCAGTCGCCTGCGGTGGCGTTCGCCGCGCTCGCGCTGAACCGGCTCGGCGGATATCTGTGTTCCTTCCTCACGCTGGCGCTGTTCGAAGCGGCGGATCTGGTGCGCAAGGGGCGAACGGCCTGACGATGCGTGTGCTGTTCGACATCGTCCACCCCGCACACGCGCTGTTCTTCAAGAACGCGATAGATCAGCTGCGCAGCGAAGGGGCCGATATCGCTATCGCCTCGCGCCACAAGGATGTGACGGTCGACTTGCTCGACAGCTGGGGTTTCGATCATCGCCCGGCAACACGAGCTGGGGCGGGCGCTCCCCAGCTGGCGTTTGAGCTCGTGAAGCGCGATCTCGCGGTGTGGCGGATGGCGCGCAAATTCCGCCCCGACGTGATGGCGGGGTTCGGCGGGGTGGCGATTTCGCACGTCGGAAAGCTGCTCGGCATCCCGGCGATATCCTTCTACGATTCGGACAACGCGGCGTTGCAGACCGCGCTGACCTGGCCCTTCATCACCCATGTCTACACCCCCGAAAGCTATGCCGGGCCGCTGCCAGCGGGGCGGCATTCGCATTTCGCCGGTCCCAAGGAACGTGCCTTTCTCGAAAATTTCGAGCCCGATCTCGCAACCGCTAAGCGGTGCGGTTTCGACGAAACGCGCGACAACTTCCTCGTGCGCACGGTCAGCTGGAATGCCAATCACGATCTCGGCAAGGCAGGCTGGTCTGCCGAAACGCTTCGGCAGCTTGTCGCTCAGCTGTCGCGCCATGGCCGGGTGCACATCAGCGCCGAGGGCGACTTGCCGGGCGATCTTGCGGCCCATGCCTACGCCGGGCGCCCTGCCGACCTGCACCACGTGATGGCGCTATGCCGTGGCTACGTGGGCGAGTCGCTCACGATTGCACGAGAATGCGCCGTGCTCGGCGTGCCCGCCGTGACGCAATGTTCGGACATCAACGGCATCTCGCGCGAGCTGGAAGACGAAGGGCTCGTCATCGGCCTTCGCGGTGGCGGGGAAAAGGATCTGCTTGAGGCCGTCGCCCGGATGCTGGCCATCGACCCGGCGGAGCATCTGAAGTTGCGCGATGCCTATCTGGCGAGGGTCGGCAGGCTCACCGAATTTGTGACCAGTGCCATCCGGAAAGCGGCCCGGGGCTAGGCCGCAGAGGTATCCTCGACCAGGATCAGGCTGGCTCCATTACCAAGTTCCAGTCCATCGATTCCGTTCACGAGTGTGCAGGTCCCGACGGCAAGCGGCTGACCCGCGAGCGAGGCACCCTCGGTCAACGGCAGGACGAGCGCGTGGCTCGCGAAGCGTCCTGCTGGCACAGCACCGCCGACCGCAAGCTTCGCGAGACGGAAGAAGGGGCCGTCGATCAGTTCGAAGTAGCCTTCGTCCGGTGCGCGGGAATGGAGCGCAGAGGCGTATACTTGCCGCTTCGCGACCCGCAGTGCGTCCTCCAGATGCAGCTCGCGCGGACGGCCGAAGTCGTACAGCCGGTAGGTGACATCGCTGTTCTGCTGCACTTCGAGCAGGGTGATGCCTGCGCCGAGCGTGTGGATCGTGCCTGCGGGGATCGAAAAGAAATCGCCCCGGCGCACCTCGACGTAACCAAGCATGCGCTCGATCGACCCGTCGAGCGCGGCGGCGCGAAGTTCGTCGGCATCCATCTCTTGCGTCAGCCCGACTGCCAGTTTGGCCCCCGGTTCGGCATCGAGGATATACCAGCATTCGTTCTTGCCGCGCCAACCCGCAGGCGCCTGAGCGTCGTCCGGATGGACCTGTACGCTGAGCGCGGCATCGGTGAAGATGAACTTGACCAGCAGATTGGCGAGCTCAGGCGGGGAATCGAACCAGATTTCACCGAGCGGTTCATCGTTCGGGTTCGTGAACGGCGGCGGCGGCGTTTGCCGACCCCAGACCTTGGGCAACGAGTGGGTGGGGAGTTGCCTCATGTCCGCTTCACTCCGTCGAGGTCGCCGACTTCTTGGGCGCTGCCCGCGCTAGTGACGAGGATGTCGTCCCCATCGACCACCACGATGACATTGTCGAGGCCGACCACGCTCACGCGCGGGCCATCGCTGTCGACCATCACGCCCGTGCAATCGTGCAGCTCGTGGGGCCCGCTGGACTCTCCACCGCGCGCCTCGCGCACGGCTTTCCAGTCCCCGATGTCGGACCAGCCCATTGCAACGGGCACCATCGCGGCGCGCCTGGTGTTCTCCATGATCGCGTAGTCGATCGATTCCCCTTCGATCCGGGTGAGAGGCGCCTGCGCGGGGCGGAACACCTGCCCCTCGGTTGCTCCTTCGTTAACCGCCGCCTCGCACAGGCGAGCCATTTCGGGCCGATGCGCCTGCAACTCTTCCAGGAAGCGCTCCCGTCCGAAGACGAAGATTCCGCCATTCCAGCTGTATCGCCCGTCGGCCAGAAAGCGCTTCGCGGTTTCGAGGTCGGGCTTTTCTACAAAGGCTTCGAGTGCATAGCCGCCGGGCAGTTGCGCGCCGCGCTTCAAATAGCCGTAGCCGGTATGTGGGCTGACGGCTTCGATTCCGAACGAGACGAGATATCCGTCGCGAGCGAGCTTGGCCGCCGCCTCCGCTGCTGCGCGAAAGGCCTGTTCGTCCGCAATATGATGATCGCTCGGACAGACCAGCAAAACGCTGCCCTCGGGCGCGCGGTGCGCCGCAAGCGCGATCGCGGGTGCGGTATTGCGTCCGACCGGTTCGGCGATGATCGCAAGCCCTTCTCCCCCCTGTTCGCGCACCAGGGGAAGGTGTGCTTCGCCAGCGACTACGAGTGGCGCGACAAACTGCTTGGGATCGGCGACACGGTCGAGCGCCTTCTGGAAGAGCGTTCGCCCGCCCAGCAGGGCGAGGAAGGGTTTGGGCTTTGCCGGACGGCTGCGCGGCCATAGTCGCGTGCCGCCGCCGCCGCACAGGATCACTGGCTGGATACTCACCGTCATGGACTCTGGCTCTAGCGACCAGCCCGGACAAATTGAATGGCCTAATTGCCGACGCGCGGAGCGGAGGCTAGGGCTCGGGCATGAGTGAAAGCCAGCCCACCGCATCCACCAGTGCGTTGCCTCACAGCGATCCGCTGGCGCTGTTCGACACATGGATGGCCGAGGCACGCGCATCCGAACCCAATGATTCAAATGCGATGGCGCTCGCGACCGCAACGCCGCAGGGCCGCCCGTCGGTTCGCATGGTGCTGCTGAAGGGACACGGGCCGGACGGCTTCACCTTCTACACCAACGCGCACAGCCGCAAGGGCGAGGAAATCAGGGCCAACATGCACGCAGCGCTGCTATTCCATTGGAAGAGCCTGCGCCGCCAGATCCGCATCGAGGGGCCCTTGTCGCAAGTCGCAGACCAGACTGCCGACGATTACTTCCATTCGCGCGCCCGCGACTCGCAACTGGGCGCCGTCGCCTCCGACCAGTCCCGCCCGCTCGAAGATCGCGCCATCTTCGTTGACCGCTTTCGGGCAGCGCAGGAGCGTTTCGAAGGTCAGGAGGTCGAGCGCCCAGCCCATTGGACGGGGTTCACGCTCGCGCCCGAACGGATCGAATTTTGGCTCGACCGCGACAACCGCTTGCACGACCGCCGCGTATTCACGCGCGAGGGTGACGGGTGGAGCAGCACGTTGCTCTATCCATGAGGAGCGGCTCGGCAAGCGAGAGGGCGAGCCTTGGCCGCAGCGCGGCCGTGGCCTCGATCGCGACCGCCGTCCTGCTGGTCGGGCTCAAGCTGTGGGCGGTGTGGCAGACCAACTCGATGGCCCTGCTGGGATCGCTGGCGGACAGCGCGCTCGATCTGGTGGCGAGCCTCGTCACGCTGCTGGGCGTCATCGTCGCCGCCCGCCCCGCGGACCGGACGCATCGGTTCGGTCATGGCAAGGCGGAAGCGCTCGCGGCGATCTTCCAGGTCATGCTGATCGCGCTTTCGGCTGCCGGTATCGCAATGCGTTCGGGCGAGGCGCTGGTTGCCGGGCAGCGTGTCGCGGGCGCGCAGGAGGGTATCCTGGTCAGCGTGATCGCGATCGGCGCGACGCTGGCACTGCTGGCCTACCAGCGGTTCGTGATCGCCCGCACACGTTCGATCGCGATAACGGCGGATCACGTGCATTATCAGTCCGACCTGCTGCTGAACCTCGCCGTGATCATGGCGCTGGTGCTGGACCGGTATGCCGGTCTTTCCGGAGCCGACCCGCTGTTCGGCCTCGGCATTGCCGCCTGGCTTTTGTGGGGCGCATGGCGCGCCGGGGGGCACGCGATCGACCACCTGATGGACCGCGAGTGGCCGGACGCGAAACGACAGCAGTTCGTCGAGGTCGCCGCACGCCACCCGGAGCTTTCGCGCCTGCACGACCTGCGCACCCGCACCAGTGGCGGTGTGGATTTCGTGCAGTTCCACGTCGATCTCGACGGCAACAAGAGCATTGCCGAGGCGCACCACATCCTTGAAGCAGTGGAACAGGACCTGTGTCGCGAGTTTCCAGGGATCGAGCTGCTGATTCACGTAGATCCCGCAGGCCATGTCGACGAACCTGGCAACATGCTGGTCGAACAGGATGAGTTCGCCAAATTGGAGAGCAAAGAATGATCGCGCTTCCTTACTGGCATGTCGATGCCTTCGCCGACCGCCCTTTCGGAGGCAACCAGGCGGCAGTCATGCCGCTCGACTCGTGGCTGCACGATGCGACGTTGCAGGCGATCGGCGAAGAGAACAACTTTGCCGAAACCGCCTTCGTCGTGCGCGACGAGAGTGGGGAGGCGGACTGGGAATTGCGCTGGTTCACCCCGACCAGCGAAGTCGCGCTATGCGGCCACGCGACGTTGGCTGCGGGTCACGTGCTGCTGAACCGTGACGGGGGCGACGCGGTCACGTTCCGGACCCGCAAGGCGGGCGTGCTCGAAGTCAGGCGAAGTGCAGAGGCCTATGAACTGGCGCTGCCGATCACGCGGGTGGAAGAGGCGACATTTCCAGCCTTGCTCGCCGCGCTGCACGCGAAAGCACCCTTGTTCGAATCGGTAAGCGGCGCCGAACAGACCACGATAGTGCTGTTCGAGAACGAGGCGGCCGTTCGTCGCCTGCAGCCGGACATGATGGCACTCGCGAAGATCGACCGTATGGTGATCTGCACCGCCCCGGGCGACCACACCGACATCGTCAGCCGCGTATTCGTACCCGCGTGGGGTGTGCCGGAGGACAGCGTCACCGGCTCCGCCCATGCCGCGCTCGCACCCTTCTGGGCCGCACGCCTGCGGCGCGACACGATGAGCGCGTTTCAGGCATCGACGCGCGGTGGACAGCTGACCTGCCGGCTCGAAGGCGAGCGCGTGTGGCTTGGCGGGCCCTGCGCGACGGTTGTCGAAGGCACGTTCCACCTTCCCGGTTGATCCAGGCCGCTGGCGGAGCGTGAATGCCAGTTCCGTCAGTCGGTCGGGTACAGCTCGACCACATCGTTGATCTGGCGCAGCAGCGCACGGCGCTCCTCGCTGTCCGAATGTCCCAGCCGGACAATCGTCAACTTCTGCCTGGGCGAGACGACGATGTACTGACCCATGTGGCCGATGGCGGCGAATATCCCCTTCGGCTTGTCGATCGGATACAGCGAATTTTGTGGGTCACTGGCCTGTGTGTTGAGCCAGATTTGCCCGCCGTAGAAGGGCGCAGGCGGGCTCGGCTCCAGCATGAAATCGATCCACTGGCGCGGGACCAGCTGGGTGCCGCGATAGCTTCCGTGATTGCGCAGGAATTCTCCGAAACGGGCCCAGTCGCGCAGGGTGCCGTGGATCGCGCTGCCGCCGATCAGCGTTCCGGCGGCGTCGTATTCAGGCACCATCGACGTCATCCCGAGCGGTTCGAACAGGCGCGTGCGCAGATAGGTATCCACGGCCTTGCGGCGCGTTTCGGGGTCTGTGCTGTTGTCGGTCAGGACATCGGCTGCGATGTCGGCCAGGATAACCGTCGTGTTGCTCGAATATTCGAACTTTTCGCCGGGTTCGGCTTCCAGCGGCTGCTCTTCCGCGAACTTCGCCATGTCGTCTCGCTGGTCGAGAAAAAGCATCCGCACTTCGCTTGATTCGTAGGGCGGATCGCCGGCTTCGGTATGATCGAGCCCGGATCGCATCTGCAACAGGTCGCGCAGCGTGATCTCGGCGCGCGCGTCGCCCGGTCGCTGCCAATTGGGGACGGGCGCGGGTTCGTCGAGCTCGAGCGCGCCATCGGCCACGAGCATGCCGATCATGACCGCGGTCACCGTCTTGGCCATCGACCAGCTGATGAAGCGGGTGTCGGCATCGTAGCCATCGGCATAACGCTCTGCGACGATTTCGCCCCCATGCATCACCATGGCTGCCCGCGTTTCGCCAACGCCCTGTTTATCGTCGAAAAGGTCGGCAAAATCCATTGCCAACCGTTCGCGCCCGACGCCCGGGCTTTTGGCGATGACCGCGAGTTCGGACTCGCTTGGTCCAAGGTCCGGCTCGGAACCTCCGCCGCAGGCGGTAAGCGACAGGATGAGGCAGACAGGGCTTGCAAGCGCGAGGTGGCGGAGCGACAACATGACCGCAGCAATTCGCACGAGAGACGCACGCTTGGCAACGACCGAAACCCCTTCCGCAACCACTCATTTCCGTGAAAAGTCGACGCGGCGCCTGTGGCCGCGCATCCTGCTGGTCGCAGTGCTGGTGCTGCTGTCCGTCGGCGTGGTCGGGTGGTTCGCCAACCGCGCGGCGATCAACGGTTACGCCGTGACCGGCGCGTCCTACGCGGCGCGTGTGGCCTGTTCGTGCCGCTATATCGGCGGTCGCTCGATCGGCGATTGCGCGAAGGACAAGGTCGCCGGGATGGAACTGGTGAGACTGTCCGACGACCCCAAGACGAAGAGCGTCACCGCGACATTCCCGCTCGTAGCCAGCCAGACGGCCACGTATCGCGAGGGGTATGGCTGCGTGCTGGAGGAATGGGCGGACTAGGAACGCGCCGCCAAGCGATGGCTACGCCGCCGCGACCGTCCGGTCGATCCAGCCGCCGCCGACCACGCGCTCTCCTGCGTAGATGACTGCCGCCTGCCCCGGCGCGACGCCGAATTCGGGCGATGCGAACCGGATATCGACCGGCGCGCCGTCTCCGAGCGAACCATCGAGAGTGATGGCGACAGGCTTCGCCAGCGAACGCACCTTCGCCGTCAGGGGGACGTCGGGGAGCGGGCCGATCCGGTTGGTTTCGACCAGTCGTGCGCTCGCCGTCGCGAGCATCGCCTTGGGCCCGACCCTAACTTCCGAGGCCGCGGCATCGAGCTCGACGACATAAAGCGGTTCGGGCTGGCCGCCGATCTCGAGCCCGCGCCGCTGACCGACCGTGAAATGGATCACGCCCGCGTGTTGGCCCAGCGTTTCGCCGGTCTGCGCGTGGACGATTGCGCCGGGGGTGCCACCCTCGGGGCGCAGCTTCTCGACGATCTTGGCGTAGTTGCCGTCGGGCACGAAGCAGATGTCCTGGCTGTCCGGCTTGGCGGCGTTGCGCAGCGAAGCCGCCTCGGCCAGTTCGCGCACCTGTGTCTTGGGCATGCCCCCCAGGGGGAAGCGGAGGAAATCGAGCTGCGGCTGGGTCGTCGCGAAAAGGAAATAGGACTGGTCGCGGCTCGCATCCTCTGCGCGAAGCAGCTCCGCACCGCCGGGCCCCATGGCACGGCGCACGTAATGACCCGTGGCGAGGCAATCGGCATCGAGTTCGCGCGCCATCTCGAGAAGATCGGTGAACTTCGGCCCCATATTGCATCTTATGCATGGAACCGGGGTGCGCCCCGCGAGGTAATCGTCGGCGAACTGTTCCACCACCGATTCGCGAAACGCGCCCTCGTGGTCGAACACATAGTGCGCGATACCCAGCCGATCGGCCACGGCGCGCGCGTCGGCGATGTCATCTCCCGCGCAGCACGCGCCCTTGCGGCCAGTGGCGGCACCGTAGTCGTAGAGCTGGAGCGTGATCCCGACCACGTCCGCGCCGCTCGCAGCGGCGAGCGCAGCGACCACCGAACTGTCGACCCCGCCCGACATGGCGACGACGATGCGGCACTCGGAGGCCGGGCGCGGCAGATCGAACAGCGCGGCGGCTGCGTCGGCGGTGGAGAGGATAGTGGAATGGGACATAAATGCTCGCGTTGCAGCATATAGGCCCCTGCCTTGGTGAGACAAGCGAAGCTCTTCCGTCGCTGTTTTGCCTGAAAATATCCCGTCTTTACCGCTTGTTGACCATCTTGGAGGTAATCATCCAGGCATGTTCGAAGGACTTGAGCCAATCGTTGCGCAGGACGATGCGACAGGTGAGGGCGGGCTGCGGCGCGTCGGCTGGGCGGAGCTTACCGCCGCGATCAGCCTGTCGCGCAATCTTGCCAGGAACGAGCAGGGATTGCTCGCTCAGGCCGGCCCTTCCTTCGATAATAGCGAACCGAAAGAAGAACGCGGCATTAACCTTAGGTCTTTAGCGAGCCGCAAAGCGCCCGAGCTTACGGGTGGGATCAGCGCAACCCCAACCCCCAGGCGCCACCGAGAGAAACCATGATCGAGAACCAGAAAATCAAGCCAGACCAGGTGATCGGCCCGCTCGGCGAGCCGCTGACCGTCGCCGACCTGCCCTCACCGAAGACCAAGCGCTGGGTCATCCGGCGCAAGGCGGAAGTGGTGGCCGCGGTCAATGGCGGCCTGCTGACGATCGACGAGGTTCTCGAGCGCTACGGCCTGACGCTGGAGGAATTCGCGTCTTGGCAACGTGCGGTCGATCGCTCTGGCATGCAGGGCCTCCGGGTCACGCGCATCCAGCACTATCGCGACCTTTACGAGCGCCAGCTGAAATATTGATCGCCCGCTGAGGCGACGCGCCTGGCATTCACAATTCGTCGCTCGTCGGGAACCTGCTGTCCCCCGGCTCCGTTGCAGACCCGTAACTCGAACGGGTTTGATAAAAACAGGAGCTGGGACATGTTGAGTTGGATTATCGCGATTATCATCGGCGGTGTAGCGGGCTGGATCGCCTCCATGATCATGGGGCGCGATGCCTCGATGGGCATTTTCTGGAACATTATCGTCGGCCTGATCGGCTCGCTGATCGGGAACTGGGTCGGCAACGCCTTCTTCGGCGTAGGCGGCCCGATCGGCGAATTCAGCCTGACCGGCTTCATCGTCGCCATTGTCGGCGCGGTCATCCTGCTGGCCATCGCCAATCTGGTCCAGCGCGGTCGCGTCCGCTAACCTCACAAAACCGACAACACCTATTGGGGCGGTCCGACACGACGTCGGGCCGCCCCTTTTTCGTATCCCACGCCCGCTCGAAAGACGCCGGGCCGTTGATCCTTCGTCTTGCCCGCTTTGCGGTTCGTAGAGCAGTCGATTGCTTGCCGGTTAAGGGACGCGTAAGGCAGAGGTGGATCGACGGATCGCCCCGGAGGCCTCGAGCAGGCGAGGCGTGCACCCCCAAGGGAATGGACTTGCACTGATGAACTACCAACCCCCGGTCGGCCGTGAGGATGAAGAACACCCCATGACACAAACCTACTCCACAACCGTAGACGACCAGCCGAAGAGCAATCGGACGCGCGCCATCATCATCGGCATTGTCGTCGTGCTTATTGTCGCGGTGGTGGGCGGCTGGTTCTTCCTGAGCGCTGCCAACGACAGCCCGGCCGAGGCAGGTCCGGCGGACCAGGCACCGGAAATTACGGTCGTCCAGCCCGGCAGCGGCACGATCGAGGGCACCATCAACGCCAGCGGAACGATCGCCGCGCGGCGTGCGCTGCCCGTCGGCGTCGTGGGTGAGGGCGGCCGCGTTGTCTCGGTCAATGTCGAGCAGGGCCAGTGGGTGAGGGCAGGCCAGGTGCTCGCCTCGATCGATCGTTCGGTCCAGAACCAGCAGGCCCGCGCGCAAGCGGCGCAGGTGCAGGTGGCGCGTGCCGACGCCGAACTGGCGCAGAACAATCTCGACCGCGCGCTGCAGCTGGTGGAGCGCGGTTTCGTATCGACCGCAGATGTCGACCGGCTGACCGCGACGCGCGACGCCGCGCGGGCGCGGGTAAATGTCGCACAGGCGCAACTCGCGGAGCTTCGCGAGCGCAATGCACGCCTCAACATCGTCGCACCGGCCTCAGGCCTCGTGCTCGAGCGTAACATCGAACCGGGCCAGACGGTAAGTGCCGGGATCGCCTCGGCCTTCGTGATCGCTCAGGGTGGCGAGATGGAGCTGCGCGCGCAGGTCGGCGAAAGCGACCTCCAGAAGCTGTCTGTAGGCGTACCTGCGGAAGTGACCCCGGTCGGTTCGAGCGAGACCTATAGCGGGCAGATCTGGCAGATCGAGCCGACAGTAGATGCTCAGAGCCGTCAGGGCACTGCGCGTATCGCCCTCAAATACGAACCTGGACTCCGCCCTGGCGGCTTCGCCAGCGTAACGATCCGTAGCGGCACCACGGTCGCGCCCTTGCTGCCGGAAAGCGCGGTGCTGGCCGACGATAACGGCACCTACGTCTACATCGTGGACAAGGCCAACACCGTACAACGGCGCCCCATTGAAACAGGGATGGTCACTCCGAACGGTATCGCGGTCACCGATGGCCTGACGGGCGACGAACGGATCGTGGTCAGCGCGGGTGGCTTCCTCAATCCGGGTGAACGGGTCAATCCCGTCGTGCGAAAGAAGTAATCGACGATGAACTTCCGCAACATCTCCGCATGGTCGATCCGTAACCCCGTCATTCCGCTGGTGTTTTTCACCGCGCTGCTGTTCGCTGGCCTGCTCAGCTTCTGGCAGATGGACGTGGTCAACAACCCGGAGATCGAATTCCCGGCAGTCAACGTCAACATCTCGCAGCCCGGCGCAGCGCCGACCGAGATCGAGAACCAGATAACCCAGCTGGTCGAATCCGCCGTCCGCTCGATCAATGGCGTAAAAACCATCAACTCGACCGCTTCGGAGGGGAATTCCAGCACCTTCATCGAATTCGAGATCGGGACCGATCCCGACGATGCCGTCTCGGAAGTGACCAACGCGATCAACACGGTGCGCGGGTCGCTGCCCGACGGTATTCTCGAACCGCGCGTTTCCAAGCAGGAAATCTCGGGCGGCTTCCTGGGCATCTACGCGGTCGAAGCCGATGACATGACGCTCGAACAGCTGAGCTGGTTTATCGACGACGTCGTCGCGAAGCGATTGCTGGGCGTCGAAGGCATGGCCGAGGTCAATCGCTTCGCCGGGGTCAATCGCGAAATCGAGGTGATCCTCGATCCGGCAAAAATCCAGTCTTACGGCGTGACCGCGAGCCAGCTGAACAGCGTGCTGCGGCAGAACAACCTGAACGCGGCCGGTGGTGCAGCCGAGGTCGGCGGGACGCGCCAGTCGGTGCGCGTGCTCGGCAATAGTCAGGATGCCTACGCGCTTTCGCAGCAGCAGATCCAGCTCGGTGACGGGCGCACGGTCAAGCTTGCGGACGTAGCCACCGTACGCGACGGATTTTCCGAGCAGGACTCGATCAGCAAGGTTCGTGACAAGGAAGTCGTCAATTTCGCGATGTCGCGCGCAAAGGGCGCGTCCGACGTATCGACCTTCCATTCCGCACTCGAGGAGATCGAGAAGATCGAAGCGGAAAACCCCGGTGTGCGCTTCATCCAGCTGTTCAACACGGTGAAGTACACCGAGGAACAGTACGAAAGCTCGATGGCGATGATGATCGAGGGCGCGCTGCTCGCGGTAGTGGTGGTCTTCTTCTTCCTGCGCGACTGGCGCGCGACCTTCATCTCCGCCGTCGCGATCCCGCTCTCGGCGATCCCGACCTTCTGGTTCATGGACCTGCTCGGGTTCAACCTGAACTCCCTTTCGCTGCTGGCATTGGCACTGGTGGCGGGGGTGCTGGTCGACGATGCGATCGTGGAGATCGAGAACATCGTCAGACACATGCGAATGGGCAAGAACGCCTATCAGGCGTCGATCGACGCGGCGGACGAGATCGGGCTGCCGGTGGTCGCGACCAGTTTCTGCATCGTCGCGGTGTTCCTGCCCGTTGGCCTGATGCCGGGCATTTCCGGCCAGTTTTTCAAGAACTTCGGGATCACCGTGGTGATCGCGGTGCTGATGTCTCTGGCGGTGGCACGCATGATCACGCCAATGCTGGCGGCCTACTTCCTCAAGTCCAAGGGCCATGCCAGCCATGGCGAAGGCCCAGTGATGGACCGCTACATGGGCATCCTCCACTGGTCGCTGGAACGCGGCAAGATGATGCGCCGTCGCGACGGTATCGAACCGCCGAAAACGCGCTTCCTCTACATGATCCTACTGCTGGCCACGATCCTGCTGCTGATCGCGATTACGGGCGGGGTGTTCTTCGTTGCGAACCAGATGATCGGCGGCCTGGGCCTGGCCCAAGCGGCGGGCAATGCCGTCGCGTCTTCACCGGAATCGGTCGCGGGAACGTTCTACAGCCGCATCGTCGGCATCGCGCAACTGGCGGTTGCAGCCGTCCTCGCATTCGCGGCCGGTTGGATCGTGCTCAAGCTGTTCGGCCTCCTCGCGGGAATCTTCGGCAGGCGGATGCGCGAAGTCTGGCGCTATCTGGAAGCGCGCTTCTACGATCATCGCGTATGGATGCTGATGGTCGGATATTTCTCGCTCCTGCTAACGATCCAGCTGTTCATGAACGTGCCCGCGCAATTCCAGCCGCTGGTCGATAGCGACAACAGCCAGGTCCAGATCGAGATGGTACCCGGCACCACGCTCGAAGATACCGAGCGGGTGGCCGACCGGGTCGCCGCACTCCTCTATCAGCAGCCCGAGGTCGAGCGCGCGCTTGAACGGGTACGGATGGGTAGCGCGACGCTCTACGTTTCGCTGTCGCCCGACCGTGAGCGAACCTCGATCCAGTTCGAGCGTCAGCTGGCACCCGAGCTGGCGAAGATCCCCGATGCCCGCGTGCGCTTCCAGTCGCAGGGCGGCGGTTTCGGGAGCGGGCGCGACATCACCGTGATGCTCGCCGGCTCCAACCCCGAAGTGTTGCAGGATACCGCCTCGCAGCTGGTCGAACAGATGAAGGGGCTCGATACGCTGGTTGCGCCGCGGATCGAGGCCGATCTCAACCGGCCCGAACTCATCATCACGCCGCGCCCCGATTTGGCCGCCGATCTCGGGGTCTCGACCGTCGCGCTCAGCCAGACGATCCGTATCGCCACGCTGGGCGAGATCGACCAGAGCGCGGCCAAGTTCTCGCTGTCCGACCGCCAGATTCCGATCCGCGTCAAGCTGCCCGAAACCTCGCGCGAAAGCCTGACTACGATCGAGAACCTGCCCGTGCCCACATTGCGTGGCGGCACCGTGCCACTTTCGCGCGTTGCCGACATCAGCTTCGGGTCGGGACCGACGGCGATCCAGCGGTACAACCAGAGCCGTCGCATCCTGGTCGGAGCTGACCTTGCACAGGGCGTCGTCAGCGGCACCGCGCGTGAACAGATCGATGCTCTTCCGGCTCTTCAGGATCTGCCACAGGGCGTCACGCGCGATGCCGTGGGTGACGAGCAGTGGCAGCAGGAGCTGGTAACCAGCCTGATCTACGCGGTCATCTCTGGCGTGTTGCTCGTGTTCGCGGTGCTGGTCCTGCTGTACAAGCGCCTGATGAGCCCGCTGGTGAACATGACCAGCCTCGCCCTGGCGCCGCTGGGCGGGATCTTCCTCGTCTGGCTGGTCGGCCAACCGCAATCGATGCCGGTCTATATCGGCGTGCTCTTGTTGCTGGGGTCGTGTCGAAGAACTCGATCCTTCTGATCGACTTCGCGATCGAGGCGATGGCCGAGGGGCGCGACAAGATGGACGCGATTCTCGACGCTGGTCACAAGCGTGCCCAGCCGATCGTGATGACGACCTTCGCGATGACCGCCGGGATGATCCCGACCGCGCTTTCGGGTGTGCTCGGATCGGGCGATGGCGCATGGCGCGCCCCGATGGGCACGATGGTCATCGGCGGCCTGGTGGTTTCGACCCTGCTCACCCTGTTGATCGTGCCGGCCGGTTTCAGCCTTGCAGACGGGTTCGAGAAGCGCGTCGGCCCATGGCTGCGCGATCGTGTGCTCAGCTATCGTCCAGGCGACGACACGAACGCCGGGCATCGCCACGGTGAGGGTGAGGCTGCCCCGGCCGAGTGACGAGCGCGCCGATCATCAGGTCCAAATCTGCGGTCGCTCCACTCGATCGCGCGAAAGGCATGCGCCGCACCGCCACCTTGATGCTGGTGCTGATGGCGGCGATCTTCGCGGCCAGCCACTGGGCGATCGGGTCCCACCCGCAATGGGCCACGGGACTGGGTTACGTGAACGCCTTCGCCGAGGCTGCGATGGTCGGCGGACTGGCGGACTGGTTCGCGGTGACCGCGCTGTTCCGCCATCCGCTTGGCCTGCCGATCCCGCACACCGCGATCATCCCGCGCAAGAAGGATCGCATCGCCGACACCATGGCGCAATTCCTGCGCGACAACTTCCTGACCCCGTCGGTCGTCGCGCGGCGGATGCGGCGAATGAACGTTGCCGTCTCGGCAGGCGAGTTCCTGGTCAACCGCGAAGGGGGCGAGCGCTCCCGCTTTATGGGCGGAGGCGCGGAACTGGTCGCCGAGGTACTCGAATCGCTCGATCCGGAGCGGCTCGGCCTGCGGGTGCGCCAGGGCCTTGCAGGACAGCTGGCCAAGGTCGAATTGTCGCCGTTGCTGGGCGGCCTACTGGAGAACCTGATCGCCGACGGGCGTCACCGTCCGCTGCTCGACGGGCTGATCCGCTGGGCTGGCCTGACACTCGAGGACAATGAAGAGGCGGTGCGCGAGATCATTCGTTCGCGCGCCAATTCGGTCCTTCGCTGGACCGGGCTCGACAGCCGGATTTCAAGCTCGGTGCTGGATGGCGTGTATCGCCTGCTGGCCGAAGTGCTGGTCGACCCCGAGCACCCGATGCGCGAGAAGATCGATGCGTCGCTGGTGAAGCTTGCGACACAGCTCAAGACCGATCCGGAGATGCGCGCCAAGGTCGAAGCGGTGAAGATGGACCTGCTCGAAAATCCGGCGCTGGCCGATTGGTGGATGGGCGTGTGGGAGCGGATCAGGCTGTCGCTGATCGCGCGAGCGCGCGACCCGGAAAGCGCGCTGGGCGACGAGTTGCGTGAGGGGCTGCGCGAGGTCGGTCGCGCGCTTCAGGACGATCCGCGCCTCCAAGCGCAGATCAACCGCTTCGCCCGCCGCACCGCCGTGGGGATGACCTCGCGCTACGGCGCGCAGATCGTCGCGCTGGTGTCCGAAACGGTGAAGCGCTGGGATGCCGCCACGGTGACCGACCGGATTGAAAGCGCGGTGGGCCGCGACCTCCAGTTCATCCGCATCAACGGCACGCTTGTGGGCGGATTGGTCGGAGTGACGCTGCACGCGATTACGCAGCTGTTCTAGCGACCAGTATCGCTGTGCCGTCATCGGGACAGTACGAATCTCACCGTATTGCGATAATAGGATGCGATAGGCGCCCCATTTTCATCGAGGGCGGGCAAAAACCGCGCGCGACGCATCACCGACTTGCACACGGCCTTGTCGAACTCGGCAGGTCTTGTCGATCGCTGGATATGGCAATCTGTCGGCGTCCCTTCGGTGTCTATCGAAAGGCGGAACTGGACAATGCCCTGTGTGCCGCGAGCGACAAGATCCATCGGATAAGCATCCGGCCTGATCCAGTCACCCGGATTCGTCCTTGGCATAACGGGCCGCGTGAGCTTTGCATGGGCAGCCACGTCGATGCCCCAGGTCCCCATGAGCGCGTCGGTACATTTTCGCATCTGCTCCAGCGGCGCTTGCATCGGACCCATATCGAGCCTCACCGGTTGCTCGCTACCGCGCGAGACCTGCAACCACCGAATCTTCGCTTCACGCTCCTGCGAAAAGGGATGTTCGAGCGGATCGTACCCTTCGGGAATCTCGTCCGGATCCGGCTTCTTCCACTTTGTGTCGGCATCCTCGCCTTCCACTGTGCCAAAAAACGCTCCGGTGACAACTACCGCAGGATCGTACTCTCCAAAAACGCCGAACCCGACGTTCTGCGATTGAGGCTCTTCATCGGGGCCGAACTGATAGGTAAAATCGTCCAGCTTGCTCTCGTCGCCGATCTCTTCCAGCGGCGAGCCTGCCACAATCATATCGAATTCATCGCCGGAAACGTATCGTTCGAGGATGAGGACGGCCTTGTCGTCACCCTCGCCGAACAGGCGTAACAGCCGGCAGCTGTCGTCGTCGTATTTGAGTATCCAATCGGAACTCGGCGCTAAAGTGCGGGCCGCTGGTGTGGACTCATTCTGAGCGGAGAGGCTTGTCGCCGCTCCAGCGATCAGCGCGAAGGTCAATGCGACGTTTCTATGCATCTGCCCAAAGTAGGCAGCCTGCAAGGGAGGCGTAAAGCTTCCCAAAGTAGGCAGCCTGCAAGGGAGGCGTAAAGCTGGATATCTGCCAGCTCTTCGTTAAGTCCTCAGCACCGGGGGGCAAACCGGTATTGGGTCTTCCACCCTTCATCGCGGCATCTGGAAACGGACCGTGCCGAGATAGACCGAAGCGATCGGCTTTCCGTCGACATCGAGCGCCGGTTCAAAGCGAGCGCGCTTTTTCAAACGATCACAACTGATCTCCGCGAACTCGGCCGAATCGGTCAGGCCGGAAACATCGCAATCGACCGGAAGGCCCTTCTCGTTCACGGTCAGACGGAATTTGATGATCGCCTGTCCGCCCTTCCACAATTCCGAAACCGGATAGTCGGTCGACCTGATCCAGTTGCCGGGATCGTTCGTCGGTTCCACCCTGCGCGAAAGTTCGCGGTGCGCAGCCACATCGATCCCCCAGGTGGACACGAGATCTTCCATGCATTTCTGCAGCGCCGCGACCGGCTTCTCCATCGGACCGGTGGCGAGCGTTACGGCCCTCCTCCGCCGTTCGATCCGAAACCACTCGATCTGCGCGGCACGATCATTCGGGAAGGTGCGTCCGATGATATCGAAGGGGCCGGGCGCGACATAGCCATCCGGCCGGTCCTCGGTTTCGAAAGGTAGCGTCCCAAGCTTGGCCATGGAGATGATCGCGGCGGGCTTGAATTCCCCCAGGTCGCCTTCGACAGCCGTGGCATCGCTGGCATCCTCGAATGGTCCGAACTGGATTTGGACATCTTCGGGCGTGGGTTTCAGGTACACTGATCGCAATGGCCGTCCTGCGACGATCACGGAAAAGTGATCTCCGGGCAGGGCCTGCTCGATCGCGAAGACGACCTTGTCGTCGCCTTCGCCGAACGTACGCATCAGCCGGCAGTTCTTCTCCGCGTAATTGAGATTCCAGCTGGAGGACGGCTGGAGCGGGGCCGGGTCCTGCTTGGCGCTGGCACCATTAGAAAAAGCCGCCGAGGCGATAATCATCACCGCGGCGGCTTTGAATGCTGTCTTGCGATCGATCATGGGCGGAGAGACTATCCCCGCCCAATAATGGGAGCAAGCTATTGTAGGGTCAGAGCTTCTCGGTCAGCTCAGGCACCGCCTTGAACAGGTCCGCGACCAGGCCGATGTCCGCGACCTGGAAGATCGGGGCGTCCTCGTCCTTGTTGATCGCGATGATGACCTTGGAATCCTTCATCCCGGCAAGGTGCTGGATCGCGCCCGAAATGCCGATTGCGAAATAGGCTTCCGGCGCGACGATCTTGCCCGTCTGGCCGACCTGATAGTCGTTGGGGACATAACCCGCGTCGACCGCCGCACGGCTGGCACCGATCGCGGCGCCCAGCTTGTCGGCCAGCGGCGTGATGTATTCCTCGAACGTCTCGGCGTCCTTCAGCGCACGGCCACCCGAGACGACGACGCTGGCGCTAGTCAGTTCGGGGCGCTCGCTCTTGGCGAGTTCGCGGCTGACGAATTCGGAGGTGCCCGCATTGCCGGTGGTCTCGACCTTCTCCACGGTACCGCTGCCGCCTTCGGCGTCGGCCTTGTCGAAGGCGGTACCGCGCACGGTCAGCACCAGCTTGTCTTCGGTGCTTTCGACCGTCGCGATCGCGTTGCCCGCGTAGATCGGGCGCGTGAAGGTCTTGTCGCCTTCAACGCTCATCACTTCGGAGATCTGCATCACGTCGAGTAGCGCGGCGACGCGCGGCGCGATATTCTTGCCGGTGGTGGTGGCAGGCGCGACGAAGGCGTCGTGATCGGCCATCAGCTTGGCGGCGAGCGGCGCGATGTTTTCCGCCAGCATGTCCTTGTAGGCGGCATCGTCCGCGAGATGGACCTTGCCCACGCCTGCGATCTTCGCCGCGGCATCGGCCACGCCTGCGCAGTCTGCGCCAGCGACAAGCAGGTGCACTTCGCCGAGCTTGGACGCGGCGGTGACTGCAGCCAGAGTTGCGTCCTTCACTTCTGTGTTGTCGTGTTCGACCAGAACCAGAGTTTTCATGTTCTTACCTCAAATATCATAAACCGGGCTCAGGCCCTGCTCAGGCGATCCCGAGCGCCTTGATCTTGGCGACCAGCGCATCGACATCCTCGACCTTTTCGCCCGCCTGGCGAACCGGCGGCTCGGAGACCTTGAGCGTCTTGAGGCGCGGCGCGGTGTCGACACCGAAGTCGGCCGGGCTCTTGGTGTCGAGCGGCTTCTTTTTCGCCTTCATGATGTTCGGCAGCGAGGCGTAGCGCGGCTCGTTCAGGCGAAGGTCGGTGGTGACAATCGCGGGCAGGGTCAGCTTGACCGTTTCCAGACCACCATCGACTTCGCGCTTCACGGTGATCGAATCGCCTTCGAGCGTGATCGTGTTGGCGAAGGTGCCCTGCGGGCGGTCGAGCAGCGCGGCGAGCATCTGGCCCGTCTGGTTGCTGTCGTCCGAGATCGACTGCTTGCCGAGCAGAACCAGACCGGGCTGTTCTTCCTCGACGATCGCCTTGAGGATCTTGGCCACGGCGAGCGGCTCCAAATCTTCGTCGGTTTCGACCAGAATCGCGCGGTCGGCACCCATGGCGAGCGCGGTGCGCAGCGTTTCCTGTGCCTTTGCCGGGCCGACCGAGACCGCGACGATCTCTTCGGCATTGCCCGCTTCCTTGATCCGGATCGCTTCTTCGACCGCGATCTCGTCGAACGGGTTCATGCTCATCTTGACGTTGGCGAGGTCGACGCCGGAGCCGTCCGCCTTGACGCGGGGCTTCACGTTGTAGTCGATCACCCGCTTGACGGGCACGAGTATCTTCATCGGTTGTCCTTTCCCGTGAGAGGCCGGGCGTTTTTCGCGCGCCGGGCCGCAGAATGCTTCGCCTGTTCCAATGGCTGGGGGCGGTGTTGCGTTCCGGAAACAGCCTCGTCAAGGGCGCGCGCGCGGGCTCGCCAAGGCGTAGCGTCAGGCAGCCACCGGTGCCGCCGCCTGCCGAGCGGGCAAGTGCTTGCGAATCATGCTAAAGGCGCGGGAACTCCCATCGAGCAGGGTGCTTGAGCACATATGTCAGACACGCCGAAAAACGTTTGCGGGATCATCGACCGTCTGACCGAGCTTGGCGACGAGCAGGACAAGGTGTCGATCGGAGACATCGTCGAATCCTTCGGCAGCCGGTCGTACGGCCCCATGTTGCTGGTGCCCGCACTGATCGGCATCTCGCCCGTGGGCGGCATCCCTGGCGTGCCGAGCTTTCTCGCGCTGACCCTGTTGCTGATCGCGGTGCAGATGGTTTTCGGGAAAGACCACCTGTGGCTGCCCGGGATCGTGAAGGATCGCTCGGTTGATGGCGAGAAGCTCGCCAATGCGGCGGAGGACATGGAGGGTGTTGGCACGTTCATGGACAAGATTTTCCATGGCCGACTTGAGATGTTCACCGGGCCGACGGCTGGCCGGATCGCCGCGGGCGTGATCGCCTTGATGTGCCTGGCGGTCCCTCCGCTCGAACTGCTGCCCTTTGCAGTCGTGCTGCCGATGGGCGTGATCGCGGCATTCGGCATTGCACTCACCGTGCGCGACGGCCTGCTGATGCTGGTCGGATTTCTGGGCAGCGGCGCTGCGCTCTACGTCCTGATCACGAAAGTCGTATTCGGGATGCTGATGGGCGGTTCGTCGGGCGGTAGCGGCGGGATGTTCTGACCATTACCGCTCTGTGAGAAGGAAAGCCGCTCAGGCCCCCATCGACAAGCCTTCGTAACACGTAAGCATGCCTGAGATCAGCTGCCGGTTGGGCATCAGCGTATCCTGCATGCCTTCGGGATCGGACAGCGAGATATGGTCGTAGCGATCCTGGTCGAACAGGTCCTTCGTCGCCTCGAATTCGACGAAAGGCAGGCTGCCTTCGTACCACAATTCGCGCAGCACTCCGGCGCCGAAGGCAAAGGTCGTGCGGTTGCCACGCGCGGCGACGACCTTGCCCCAGACGAGATCGTCGCCGAACTTCATCTTGACCCAGCTGCCGGCCTTGTAGCGGTTGTAGGTATCCTGCTCGATCACGAGGATGCGGTACGCGCCGTCACCGACCGGACCATTCGTGAAATGGTCGGTCAGCGCGAGCTCGGTCCCGCCCATCAGCTCGGCGCTGCAGGTGTCGTAATCGGGGCCCAGCTTGAAACTGCTCAGGACCGAGCGGTCGGAAATGGTCGGCCAAGGTGACTGCGCCGAAGCGGCACCGCCCACCATGGTTGCGACACTTGCGAGCCCGAGCAGTATCTTGCGCATGATCAGCCCTTCTTAACTTCCGCCACGATCTTGCGTGCCGCATCGCCCAGATCGTCCGCCGGGACGATGGCGAGGCCGGAATTGGCGAGGATTTCCTTGCCCTTCTCGACATTAGTGCCTTCCAGACGGACCACCAGCGGAACCTGGATGTTCACTTCCTTGGCCGCCGCGACGATGCCTTCGGCGATCACGTCGCACTTCATGATCCCGCCGAAGATGTTGACGAGAATGCCTTCGACCGCCGGGTCTTTCAGGATCAGCTTGAACGCCGCGGTCACCTTTTCCTTGTTGGCGCCGCCGCCGACGTCGAGGAAGTTGGCCGGGAACGCGCCGTTCAGCTTGATGATGTCCATCGTCGCCATGGCCAGGCCGGCGCCGTTGACCATGCAGCCGATATTCCCGTCGAGCTTGATGTAGGCGAGGTCGTATTCGCTCGCTTCGACTTCGGCTTCGTCTTCCTCGGTGACGTCGCGCAGTTCCTCGACCGCCTTCTGCCGATACATCGCGTTCGAATCGAAGCTCATCTTGGTGTCGAGCACCAGCAAGTTGCCGTCTTCGGTTTCGACCAGCGGATTGATCTCCAGCATCGCGCAGTCATAGGCGAGGAAGGCTTCGTAGAGCTGCTTGGCCAGCTTCTGCGCCTGCTTGTTGAGGTCGCCTTCCAGCTTCAGCGCGAAGGCCACCGCGCGGCCGTGGTGCGGCATGAAGCCCTGTGCCGGGTCGATGGTGATCGTGGTGATCCGCTCGGGCGTTTCGTGCGCGACGGTTTCGATGTCCATCCCGCCCTCGGTCGAGGCGACCATGGCGACTTCACCGCTTGCACGATCGACGAGCAGCGCGAGGTAGTATTCCTTCGCGATGTCGACGCCGTCGGTGACGTAGAGGCGGTTCACTTCCTTGCCCGCATCACCGGTCTGCACGGTGACCAGCGTGTTGCCGAGCATTTCGCGCGCAGCCTCTTCGACCTCGTCGATCGACTTGGCGAGGCGCACGCCGCCCTTCGCGTCCGGGCCCAGTTCCTTGAACTTGCCCTTGCCGCGGCCACCCGCGTGGATCTGCGCCTTCACGACGTAGAGTGGGCCGGGCAGCGTTTTGGCGGCTGCAACGGCTTCTTCCACGCTCATCGCGGGAACGCCCTTGGGGATGGCGATGCCGTGTTCCTTGAGGAGTTCCTTGGCCTGATATTCGTGAATGTTCATGGGGGCGCTCCGTCCTTCGTCGACTGGATCTGTGTGCGGATAGGTTTGTGCAGCGCCTAAGCATGGTTGTGCGCGCTTGAAAAGGGCGCTGCGCTAGCGCACATCGCGAACGTTCGAAATGATCGATTACACACGCCTCGATGCGATACTCCACGAAGCTGGTTTGATCGCGATGACCCGATGGCCGGGAGCGGGCCATAGCGTCGAAACATGGGACAAGGGCGACAACGATCCGGTTTGCGAGGCGGATATCGAAGTCGACGCATTCCTCCGCCGCGAACTTTCCGCGCTGTTGCCGAGCGCGGGCTGGTTGTCCGAAGAGAGCGCCGACCACGCCGAACGGCTCGAAGACCGCTTGGTGTGGGTGGTCGATCCGATCGACGGCACGCGCGATTTCATCCGGGGGCGGTCTGGCTGGGCGGTTTCGGTCGCGCTGGTTTCGAACGGGCGTTCGCTGATCGCGAGCCTGGAGGCCCCCGCGCGCAAGGAACGCTGGCGGGCAACGGCGGGCAAGGGGGCGACGCTCAACGGCGAACCGCTGGTCGCGTCGGACAGGGCAGAACTGGATGGCGCGCGGGTGCCTGCCGTCGATCTGGCGAAGGCCGATCGCTCGCTGGTCGCGGTCGAGCAGCCCAATGGGATTGCCCTGCGCGCCGCGATGGTCGCCGCGAATCGTGTGGACCTGCTTGCGACGATGCGCTGGGGCTACGAATGGGATATTGCCGCCGCCACCCTGATCGCGCGCGAGGCGGGCGCGGCGGTGAGCGATATTTTCGGGCAGCCGCTGGGGTACAACAAGCGCGATCCGCGCAGTTTCGGATTGCTGGTCTGCGCGCCGGGAATCCAGCAGCAGGCGATCGAACATTTCGGCGAGCGGGCGCGCGAAAGGCTAGGCACTGCGAAGGGCCCTGAATGAAAAAAAGGGGGCCGACGCACGCGGCGCCGACCCCCCTCTTGTTACAGTGGTCTGCGGCCTTAGCGGCGCGCGGCCTGGACCTGTTCCTGGCTGATCGGAACGATCTTGATTTCCACGCGGCGGTTCAGCGGTTCGGCAACATTGTCGCCGGTCCGCACACGCAGGTACTGCGGATCTTCGCCGTAGCCGCGGGTCGCGATGCGGGCGCGCGAGACGCCCTGCGAAACGAGGTAATCGGCCACAGCCTGTGCGCGGCGCTCCGAAAGATCCTGGTTATAGCCCACGCTGCCGGTCGTGTCGGTGAAGCCGTACACATCGATCAGGCTGTCCGGATAGCGGATCAGGCTGTCGGCGACGGTTTTCAGGGTCGCGCGGAAGTTGGCATTGATGTTCGCCGAGTTGGTGGCGAAGGTTACGCCGTCGGGCAAACGAACCAGAATCGCGTCCTGATCGCCGATTTCCTCGACGTCGACGCCGCTACCGGCGGTCTGTTCGTCAAGTTCGCGGATCTGGTCGTCGAATTTGTCGCCGATCACCGCGCCTGCGGTACCGCCGATGCCCGCGCCGATGATGCGCGCGGCATCGCCGCCGATTACGCCGCCCAGCAGATAGCCGAGCGTACCGCCGATTGCGGCACCTGCAGCGGTGCGCGAAAAGGTCTTTTCACCGGTGTTCGGGTCGGTAACGCAAGCGGAGGTGCTCACCAGAGCCGCGACGGCCACCGACGAGAGAATGATACGGGGGGTTTTCATATTCAGGCAGTCCCTCTTTTGTGTCGTTTCGCGGGAAATGCCGCGAACGTAATAAGTGCCAGCGTCCACCCACGCTCGCCGCCCCAGTAACGGCCCCCTGTCGGCGAAGTTCCCGCGACGCCGCCGATGGGAGGTCGATCGGGCAGTCGGACGATGACGGATGGCGCAGCGCCGCTTTTGTGCTAGCGCGAAGAATGTCGTGACACCTTTTCCCTGGACAGACCTGCTCATCATCGCCGGGCTCATCGTGCTCAATGGCGTTTTCGCCATGTCCGAGCTGGCGATCGTTTCCGCCAGGACCACGCGGCTGCAGTCGAAGGCCGAAGGCGGGAGCGTCGCAGCGCGTACCGCGCTCGAGCTGGCGGGCGATCCGGGCAAGTTCCTCTCTACCGTGCAGATCGGCATCACGCTGGTCGGGATCGTCGCGGGTGCCTATTCGGGATCGAGCCTGGGCGGGCCCGTCGGCGAACGGCTGCAGGCGCTCTTCGGCCTGTCTCCGGACAGCGCGGCGCAGGCAGGCTTCTTCCTGGTAATCGTCCTGACGACTTATTTCAGTCTCGTCATCGGGGAGCTGGTGCCAAAGCAGCTCGCGCTGCGCGCGGCGGACCAGATCGCAATGGTCATGGCGCGACCGATGAAATGGCTCGCACTGATTGCCGCGCCGATCGTGTGGGTGCTCGATTTCTCCTCGGCGACTATCGTGCGCCTGTTCGGCGTGCGTCCGGGCGGTCAAAACAGCGTCACCGCCGAAGAGCTGCAGATGCTGTTCGCCGAGGCCACCCGCAGCGGCGTGCTGGAGGCGGAGCAGAGCGCGATCCTGCGTGGGGTGGTGCGCCTGGCCGACCGCCCGGTGCGCGAGCTGATGACCCCGCGTACCGAGGTGGACTGGATCGCCGTCGACGCAGATCGCGCCGAGATAGAGGCGACGATTGCCGACAGCCCGCATTCCTTGCTGCCGGTGGCCGACGGTTCGGCCGACAAGATCATCGGTGTGGTCAAGGTCCGCGAAGTCTTGGCCGCGATGGTCTCAGGCGCGCCCTTCGCGCTGACCGATCTGGTAAAGCGGGCCGAGGTCGTGCCCGACCAGCTCGATGCGATGGACGCCTTGCGCGTGCTCCAGCAGGCGGATGTCGCGATGGCGATGGTCCACGACGAGTACGGCCATCTCGACGGTATCGTCACTCCGATCGACCTTCTCACCGCGATCGTGGGCCAGTTCGAAAGCGACAAGGACCAGGGCGAGATACCCGAGGTGATCGAGCGGGCGGATGGATCGCTGCTGGTTTCAGGCAGCCTTTCGGCGGAGGATCTGGGCGACCGGCTGGGCCTCGATTACGGCGAGGAACGCGAATTCGCGACCGCGGCCGGGTTCGCGCTCTCGGTGCTCAAGCACCTGCCCGACGAGGGGGAGGTGTTCACGCATCAGGGCTGGCAGTTCGAGATCGTCGACATGGACGGGCGCAAGATCGACAAGCTGCTGGTGGCGCAGGAGAAGCCCGATTCGGCGTCGACTCCAGCCGATCGTTCCGCAGGCGGCAATGCCTGACGGGAACGGGCAGCACGTCTGACGCTTTCACTAGGAATGACGGGACATCGCGATATCTGGCTGATCGCCAATCAGGGCAGCGGATCGGTCCGCGAAGAGACTCTTGCCAAGCTGGACCAGTGTTGCGCCAGCTCTGACCTGTGCATCGCCAAACGCTCGACCTTTCCAGATGACGGCATCCCCGACCGGCAGGAGCTTGCGCGGCTGGGAATCGATACCGTGGTCACCTTGGGCGGCGACGGGACGATCAACGCGGTCGTCACCGAGCTTTCGGGCTGGGACGGAGCAGTGCTCCCGCTTCCCGGGGGAACGCAGAACCTGCTGACCAAGCGGCTGCATGGCGATGTCGAGGTCGACGCCGTGATGGACGCCTTTGCCGCCGGAACGGCGCGGCGTATCCGACCCAACATCATTCGATGCCGGAGCGGTGTCGCGCTGGCGGGGCTCCTCGTAGGCCCCGGCACCAGCTGGAACGAGGTGCGCGAGGCGTTGCGGGCAGGCGACCCTGGCGCCATGCTCGCTGCGACGGGCGCTGCGATCGAGGGTACGACCGGTCGGCCGCCCGTACGCATTGCGCTGCCCGAGGCGGGCGATGAAGCTGGCTATCCGATACTCGAACTCGTGCCGCACTCGGGCGGCATCGACGTTGCCGCTTACCATGCACGCAGCGGAGCAGACTTCGTCGGCCAGACATGGGCGCTTCTGCGGCAGGAATTTCGCGAAGGTCCGCACGAGACCTTTGGGCCCTTCCCCGAGGTCGAACTGGCCAGCACGGGGAGCGAACCGCTCGACCTGCTGCTCGACGGAGAGCCTGCCGACGGGCGCGAGCGGGAGAACTTCACTCTCGACGCCTGCCCCGTCGATCTGATCGCAACACTGGCGGAGGATGGCTGAGGTGACTGGGGAAACCCTGCTATTCCACGTAAGCGACATTCATTTTGGGCTCGAAAACAACGAGGCGCTCGACTGGTTTTCCAGCGAGGTAGTGCGGATGCGGCCTTCCGCGATCGCGGTTACCGGCGACCTGACGATGCGCGCGCGGGCCCGGGAATTCGCTGCCGCGAAAGAGTGGGTCGGCGCGCTTGAAGCGCCGGTGACGCTCGATGTGGGCAATCACGACATGCCCTATTTCAATCTGATCGAGCGGTTCGTCGATCCGTACAAACGGTTCGGGCGGCTGCGCGAAGTGGTTGAGCGTGAAATCGACCTGCCCGGCATTGCGCTCGTCCCCCTCAAGACCGCGGTTCGCGCACAGCCGCGCTTCAACTGGTCAAAAGGGTGGGTGACCGGGCGCGCTCTGGATAGATGTCTCGCGCGGATCGATGCACTGCCCAAGGGCACGCGCGCGCTGGTGACCGTTCACCACCCCCTGCGCGAAGTCGGTACGCAAGGCACCGCACTCACGCGCGGTGGTTCCAACGCGCTCGCCGAACTCGCCAAACGCGATGTGCTGGGCGTGCTGTCGGGCCATGTCCATGACGCGTTCGACATCATGGAAGACACGCTCCATGGGCCGGTGCGGATGATCGGTGCGGGCACGCTGTCGCAGCGCCTGCGCTCGACCCCGCCGAGCTTCAACGAACTGCACTGGGATGGTGCGGACCTGCGCGTCTGCGTCCGCAATCTGGAGAATATCGAGGACGACGCGATGAAGATCGACGACGTTCCCGAAGACGCCCACCCGCCGCGCGAAGAGGGAGAGCCGGTCGCGCCGGTGGGCGCCGTGCCGCGTACAGACCCTCCGGTCAGTTGATCTCCGAGAGGCGATGGCCGTCGGCGACGGCAGGGCCACCACACGAAAAAAAGGGCGGCGCCTTGTGGCACCGCCCCTCCTGGTGATTGGTTGCTTGTGTAGCCTAGCGCACCAAAGCGATCAACGCTTGCTGAACTGGAAGCTGCGACGTGCCTTGGCACGACCATACTTCTTACGTTCGACCACACGGCTGTCGCGGGTAAGGAACCCGGCGGCCTTGACCGTGCTGCGCAGTTCCGGCTCGTACTTCGACAGCGCCTGCGCGATGCCGTGCTTCACGGCACCGGCCTGGCCCGAAAGACCGCCGCCACGCACCGTGGCGATCACGTCGTACTGGCCTTCGCGATCGGTGATGGCGAACGGCTGGTTGATGACGAGGCGCAGCGTGGGGCGAGCGAAGTAGACTTCCTGCTCCTTGCCGTTGATCGTGATCGTGCCCTTGCCCGGCTTCACCCAGACGCGGGCAACCGCGTCCTTGCGGCGACCGGTGGCGTAGGCGCGGCCATGCTGGTCGAGCTCCTGCTCGCGCAGCGGCGCGGTGCTCTGGGCAACGACGGCGGCGTCCGCTTCGGGCGCATCGCCCGCGATATCGCCGAGATCGGCGAGGTCACGGATACTGGCCGTCTTGGGTTCGGACTCGTTGTCCGTCTGCGGCTGGTTCTGGTTCTTGTCGTCGGCCATTATGCGACAGCCTTGTTCTTGCGGTTCATGGAAGCAACATCGAGCACTTCGGGCTTCTGCCCGTCATGCGGATGCTCGGTACCGGCGTAGAGGTGCAGCGCCTTCATCTGCTGGCGACCAAGCGGGCCGCGCGGGATCATCCGCTCGACAGCCTTTTCCAGCACGCGCTCGGGGAACTTGCCCTCGAGGATCTTGGCCGGAGTGGTTTCCTTGATGCCGCCGGCATAGCCGGTGTGCTTGTAGTACTTCTTGTCGCCCATCTTGCGACCCGTGAACTTCACCTTGTCCGCGTTGATGATGATGACATGGTCGCCGCAATCGACATGCGGGGTGTAGCTCGGCTTGTGCTTGCCACGCAGCATGTTCGCGACGATCGAGGCGAGCCGGCCGACGACCAGGCCTTCCGCGTCGATAATATACCAGTTCTTTTCGACCTCGGCCGGCTTGATCGACCGGGTCATCTTGCTGAGCGCCTTCATGGCTGTAATTTCCCTTGGAATTCGGGGGTCTCGCCAGATTGACGGTCCGCGCTGTCGCGGATTCGCCGGATCGGGCGTGGAGCGCGCTAATGCTTTCGGTTTGCCCCCAAGTCAAGCGTTCATGCGGCTTAGCGAAGAGGTATTATAATACCGCGCACGATAAGGTCCACGCTTCGCTACCCTTCTGGGTCATGCCATTCGTCGTGGTGGCTGCTTCTCGCAGAAAGCTCTTCAGCAAGCCCGAAGCGCTATCGGCAGAGACGCTTTCACGCAGATCGAAGCTTCCGGTGGACCCGTCCGGCAGGTCGATCTCGCGCGATATGCTGCGTTGCCTGGGAGCAGGGAAGAACACGTCGGCGGGCAGGCCGCTGAGCCAGGACATCCCATGTTGCGAAAGCTCGACGAGGAATTGCCGCGACATCGTTTGCGCGGCAGACGCTTCGCTCCGCGCCTTCGCATAGGCGAGTGCTGCATTCACCACGGTTTCCGGCAATGGTGCCAGCGCAACCTTCGGGTTGCTCCCGGCAATTTGGCCTTCGCGATCGAGCTGCAGCGGGAAGAGATCGCTTTCGTCACGTGCGGCCTCCAATCTGGCCATCGCCTGCAGCGCAGCCGGTGCGTCGACATTCGCATCGACCTGCGTGCCTATTACGCGCAGCCCGTCGCCGCCAACCGCCTCGAACGTGATCGCCCAGCGCCGGGTCACACTGATTTGCTTGCCGTCCGAAAGGCTGCGCAGAAGGACGCGTTCGAGCACGAAGGACCCGGCGATTGGCGCAAGTCGCGCCGACGTAGCGGCCGGCAGCAGGAGCAGCGCGCCAAGCCCGGTGAGAACGCCGCGACGTCCCAACATGGATGTCATTGCACCACGCCCGAGAGCCACGCGGCAGTCGCATTCCCGCACGCGTCCGCGCGCCAGCCCAGAATTGCCGGCGTATCGTAAGGGTGAAGCGCCTCTAGCCGGGCGACGGCGGCATCGAGCCGCTCGGCGTGCGTCTTGAACAGCACGGCGACTTCCTCGCCCGAGCCACGCTCCCCGTCCCAATCGAACAGGGCTTCGACGCGCCCGATGATGTTCGCACAGGCGATCAGCT
Organism: Citromicrobium sp.; assembly: GCA_002729695.1. Taxonomy (GTDB): domain Bacteria; phylum Pseudomonadota; class Alphaproteobacteria; order Sphingomonadales; family Sphingomonadaceae; genus Alteriqipengyuania. Next base: position 145,985 of record PBYQ01000002.1, read on the forward strand.
TTTCGTCGAGAAGGCGGCTGGTTACGCTGCGCGCGTCGTCCTTGCTCACAAAAACCGTGTAGATCAGTGCGCTCACACCCGCTACCCGAGCGCGTGCGCGCTGGCCGAGGTTGCTGCGACCAGCAAAGCGCCGGTGACCTGGTGGGCGACAGCCACCCAGATCGAGACGCCGGTCACCACCGTCACGATCCCCAGCAAAACCTGCCCGATCGCGAGCGCGATCAGCGCCTTGCCCGCATTCCCTTCACGCGGCAGCGCGCGCGATCCCAGCCAGATGAGCACGATGAATGCGATCCAGGCGAACCAGCGATGGATGAAGTGAAGCAGGAAGGGATCGTGCGTGAGCGCCCAGAAGAATCCCTGCGACCAGTTGGCCTCGGGTACGAACCGGTCCTGCATCAGCGGCCAGGTGTTGGAGGCATGTCCGGCGTTGAGCCCCGCAACCCATGCGCCGAGCACGATCTGTACGAAAAGGACTCCGCCCGCGATTGCGGCGAGCGGGCGCAAGCGTGCCGGCAACGCGCCCTGGTTGCGATCGAGATCGTGGAGGTCGAGTGCGGTCCACACCAACCCCGCGAGCGTGAACAAGGCGGTGCACAGATGGATCGAGAGCCAGAAGTGGCTCACGTCAGTCATCGACCCGGTCAATCCCGAGCTGACCATCAGCCAGCCGAATACGCCCTGCAATCCGCCCAGCGCCAGCAGCGCGAGCAGGCGCGGCTTGTAGCCTTTCGGAATCCACCCGCGCAGCCAGGCGAAGGCGAGCGGCAGGGCGAAGACCAGCCCGATCAGGCGACCGAGCAGACGGTGAAACCACTCCCAGAAGAAGATCGCCTTGAAGTCGGCGAGGGTCATGCCCGCTGGACCGGCTTCGAGCCTGTACTCCGGCGTCGCCTGATAAAGCGCAAACTCTGCCTGCCACGCCTTGTCGCTCAGCGGCGGGAGCACGCCTGTCACCGGGTCCCACTGCGTGATCGAGAGACCCGATTCGGTCAGCCGGGTAATTCCGCCGACCGCGACGATCAGCACCACGAGCACGGCAACGCAAACGAGCCACCAGGCCAGCCAGCCTGGCCGCGTGCCATCAAGGGTGGGTTCGCTGGATCGACGCAAGAGTGTGGCGGCCATTCCGCATGAATGCGTATTGGCGACCAGACTTGCAAGCGCGCAGACGCGCATCGCCGGCACGCGATCGATTTTCAGGCACTTGCAAAATGAAACAACATAACATACTTCGCTCCTCATGAACTTCCGCAGCATATCGAACCGCATCAGACTGGATGCGGTGGGCATCGCCCTGTCTGCGCTGTGCGCGGTGCATTGCGTGCTCACGATCGTGCTGATTTCCGCGCTGGGCTTTGCGGGTAGCTGGCTGCTCGCGCCCGAGTTGCACACCTGGGGACTGGTCGCCGCAACTGTGATTGCGGGGGTCGCCATTGGTGTCGGCGCGATTCGTCACCGCCGTCGCATGCCATTCGTCGTGGCGATGACGGGGCTGACTTTCATGGGCGGTGCGCTGGCCGCGCCGCATGGATTGGAGGAGGCCGTCCTCACGATCATCGGCGTCGGGCTGGTTTCGGCAGGTCATATTCTCAATCTGCGGCACCACACGCCCGGACACCGCGCGGAAAGCTTGCGCGAGGGGCGCTGAGCCTCCAAGTCGCTCTCGCTATGAGCGATACCAAGACGATCCAGCTGAACGGCGAGAGCCGCACCACCACCGCCCCCGACATCGCCGCGCTGGTGCGCGAGCTGGGCCTCGCGCCCGAAAAGGTCGCGGTCGAGCATAATGGCGAAATCGCGCCACGTTCCCGGCTCGCCGACACAGCGTTGTGCGATGGGGACACTCTGGAAATCGTGCACTTCGTCGGCGGCGGCGACCATCCCTCCGACGACGACACCTGGACCGTTGCCGGGCATACCTTCCGTTCGCGGCTCATCGTGGGCACCGGCAAGTACAAGGACTTCGCGCAGAACGCCGCCGCTCTGGAAGCGAGCGGGGCGGAAATCGTCACTGTTGCGGTGCGCCGCGTGAACGTCTCCGATCCGGGCCAGCCGATGCTGACCGATTTCATCGACCCGAAGAAGGTTACGTACCTGCCCAATACCGCCGGGTGTTTCACAGCCGACGAAGCGGTTCGTACGCTGCGGCTGGCGCGCGAGGCGGGCGGCTGGGATCTGGTGAAGCTGGAGGTGCTGGGCGAGGCGAAGACGCTCTATCCCGACATGCGCGAGACACTGCGCGCGACCGAGACGCTGGCGAACGAAGGCTTCCACCCGATGGTCTATTGCGCGGACGATCCGATCGCCGCGAAGCAGCTGGAAGAGGCGGGCGCGGTGGCGATCATGCCGCTGGGCGCGCCGATCGGCAGCGGGCTAGGCATCCAGAACCGCGTGACCATCCGCCTGATCGTCGAAGGGGCGAACGTGCCGGTGCTGGTCGATGCCGGTGTCGGCACCGCGTCGGACGCGGCAGTCGGCATGGAGCTGGGCTGCGACGGCATTCTGATGAACACCGCCATCGCCGAGGCGAAGGATCCGATTCGCATGGCCCGTGCGATGAAGCTGGCGGTGCAGGCCGGGCGCGACGCCTATCTTTCCGGCCGGATGGCGACGCGCAAATATGCCGATCCCTCCAGCCCGCTGGCCGGTCTGATCTAGCGCTGGGCCCTCGGCGTCCCGCAAGGCTTACGGGATGTTAACCAAGTTACGCGAAACCTTCCTCCACCGGATCAAGCGCCCGATGGAGGGGCAAGATGGCGACAAGGAACACGACGAACCTGAGCATCGCTGAGATGCGCGAATTTGCGAACTTCTCGCCCTGCGAGCAGCGCTTCATCCGTCGCAATCTCGACATCGGGCTTGGCCGGTGCGACGCATTCAAGCTGTGGGCGCGCAACGCGAGCGAGAATGTCGACATCCGTCGCCAGTACGTGGCGTACCAGGACCTCAAGGCGCTGCGCCATTCAATCCCGGATGCCGACGCGGTCGATTCGATTTCACCATTCATCGGGCAACTGGCGCGCCTCGCCGCGTTCGACCTCGCGCAGGAACGGCTGGACGGCTTTTCGCCCTTCCGCTTCCTCTACGAACGCCTGCTCGGGGCGGAGATTCGTCCCTGGCTGCCGAGCGCTTTCTGCAGCGGGGCGGCGATGCCGCACCTGCGCCCCGCACGGCGCAAGCTGCTGCTGCAATCGCTGAGCGAAGCCGCCGCGACCGCACCTGCCTGGTCGACCCGCGCGCCGAGCTTCTATCCCGAATATGTCGATCTGGAAGGCGAAGCCGCCTGACCGATTGTTCCTGAACGATTATCATGACCCGGGCCGCCCTCCAGACGGGCGGCCCGGGTCTTTTCGTCTCACCGTCAGGCGAAGCGGATCAGAAGGATACCTGCGCGCCGGCCAGGATCACGTTCGTATCCGCGTCCTGCCGCGACCATGTGCTGCCATCGGGGAAGTTGCCGCCCGACAGGAAGTTGAGCGGCACGTACCCGTCGACATGGATGAATTCGCCGAACAGATCCACGTTCGGCACGGGGAACCAAGACAGGCCGAGCACCGACTGGTTCTGGCGCCGCCAAGGCGAGCCCTTCTCGCCCGAGATGAACTTCGAGAATTCGGCCGACACCGCGAATTCGCGCCGCTGGACGGAAAGATTTTCCGCGCCGAACGCGAAGCGTCCACCCAAGGTGAATGCTTCCGGCTTCACCGCTTCGAATTCGCTCAAAGGATTGGTGGGGATCGGGACAGCGGTCCCCTCCCACTCCCTGGTCGTCTGTGCGTACTCACCCAACAGGGTGATGGGGCCGTAGGTCAGCTTGCCGTACGCCGCGATGCCAGGGTTGTTGTCTGCACAGGGATTGAAGTGCGTCACCGGATAGGCCTGGCAATAGGCAGTGCCGCGCTGGTAGCTGGCACCCGCCATCAGCGCATTGCCTTCGCCACCAAGATCGATCGTGTAGCGCGCGTCGACCGCGAAATTATTGGCGCGCGAGGGCACGCTCGACCCGAGCACCGGGACGTTCGCCGAACGGAACTGGGCGCCGCCCTGGATGATCATCGCGCGCAGATGCAGACCGCCTGTGACCAGACCGACCTGCCCCCCGAAGGCCAGCCCGGCGAACGCATGCCAGTTGGTTGAATTGGTGAACGGGCTGACCGTGTCGTTGAGCCCGAAGGGCGTGTCCATCTTGCCGACCAGCGCGTAGACCGGCGAGGTATCCAGATTGCCGTACATCACCCAGCCGCGCCGCAGCTGAACCTGGTTGCGGGCCAGCGCCGTAATGGTGCCCTGGCCGAAGCTTTGCTCGGGATCGTAGAGGAATTCGGCGTAGCCGGTGAGGTTGGGCGTGAGCCGCGCGGTCAGCGCGAGGTTGGCCGAGTGCAGCACGACTTCGGAGACATTGTCGCCCAGCTGGTTGGCGCTGGTCGGGTGGCGCATCAGGTAGCCGAACTTGTCGTCCACGGTAGCCCACTGATAGTTCGCAAGCGCCGTGATCCCGCCCGACAGCGTAACGCGGTCCTCAAGCTCGCCCGACTGCAGGGCTGCGAGCTGCACCAGCGGCTTCGTGTTCACGTTCTCGGCATGATCGAGCATGCGATAGGCATAGGCGCCGTTGGTGCCGACGAAATTCTCCGACCCCTCCACCTGCAGCTCTCGCGGATCGTCGGTTTCGGTCACGACATCGACCGGGCCGACAGAGGCGGTTTGGGCGGCGGCGACCTGCGTTGAACCCGGGATCCTGTCCTGCGTGGTCGCAGCGGGCTCTTCCCCTTGCGCTATCGCAACCGGTGCCGACGCCTCGACCGAAGTTTCGGCGCGCATCGCCTCGATCTGCGCACGCAGCGCGGCGTTTTCGTCCTGCAGCGCATCGAGACGGTCTTCCATCGCTTCGAGCCGGTCGAGCACGGCCGAATCCTGTGCCAGTGCCGGCGTCGCAAGAGAAAAGAGCGAAATCCCACCCAGCAGCAGCGCGCTCATGCGCAGAGGGCGAGGCATGGCAAATGAGCCACAGTTGTCCATTATCACGAATCCTTTTGTCCAAACGGCCGTGCCTATTCAGATCGCGAATATTGACCCCGATGTCTTCGCAACCCAGCATTTCCGGCGGTTTGCGCGCGTTATCGCGCGGCCTGGCATCTGCCAAGCCGCCTGCCAAAAGGAATTCCAAAATTGTTGCTAAAAAGCCACTTTAGCCGTGGCGATAAAGTCCATCGAGCCGTTCGCTGTAGCGTTCGCGGATCTTGTGACGCCGGATTTTCATGCTCGGCGTCATTTCCTCGTTCTCGATACCGAAGGGCTCGTCGGCGAACGCAAAGCCGCGCACCTTTTCTACCACCGATAGCTCGGCATTGACCCGGTCGACTGCCTTGCGGATCGCCGCGCGGAATTCGGGTAGCTCCTGCACGCTTTTGCAATCGAGCGGCTTGCCCTGCGCCTTGCACCAGTCGAGCGCCCATTCGGCATCGGGCACGATCAGGCCGACCACGTAGGGCCGCCTGTCACCGACGACCATCGCCTGCCCGATTTCGGGCTGCAACGTCAGCATGCCCTCAACCTTTTGCGGCGCGACGTTATCGCCCTTATCGTTGACGATCATGTCCTTCTTGCGGTCGGTGATGACGATCCGGCCCTTCTCGTCGAGGTGCCCGATATCGCCGGTGTGCAGCCAGCCGTCCTGAAGAGCGCGGTCCGTTTCCGCCTGGTTCTGCCAGTAGCCGTGCATCACCAGTTCGCCGCGACACAGGATTTCGCCGTCGTCTGCGATCCTGATCTCGACCCCCTTCATCGGCGGGCCGACCGTGTCCATCGCCACCCCGGCGGCGGGGCGGTTGCAGCTGATCACGGGCCCGGCCTCGGTCTGGCCGTAACCTTGCATCATCGGCAGGCCGAGCGCCTGAAAGAAGATGCCGACATCGGGATTGAGCGGCGCGCCACCCGACACCATCGCCTTGATCCGTCCTCCGAATTTCTGACGGATCTTGGGCCGCAGAAGACGCCCGACCACTGCGTCCATCGGCCTGTCGCGCAGGCGTTTGCGGCCCTTGCGGTTCGCGCGCTCCTCGATCTCGAGCGCCCGATCGAGCAGGAAGCTGGCTGCGCCGCCCTGCTTGGCGATCTGCTTCATGATCCGCGTGCGCAGCACTTCGAACAGGCGGGGCACGACGACCATGACGGTCGGGCTGGTTTCCTCGATATTACTGGCGAGCTTTTCGAGCCCTTCAGCATAATGGATCTGCGCGCCAACGCTGATCGGCAGGAATTGCCCGCCGGTATGCTCGTAGGCGTGGCTGAGCGGCAGGAAGGAGAGAAAGCGTTCATCGTCGGACAGATCGAAATCGCTGATCAGGATGTCCGCCGCTCCGGCAACGTTGCACAGGATCGCGCCGTGGTGCTGCAACACGCCGCGTGGCGCACCGCCGGTGCCGCTGGTGTAGATGATGCAGGCCGTATCCTTGCGCCCGATACCGGCGATCCGCGCTTCGACGGCTACGCGCGCGGCGCTCGCATCCCCTTCGATCATGCTCGCCCAGCCATGGCAGGCGAGGTTGCCGCCCTGATAGGCGCGCACGCTTTCGATCGGGATGATATGCTCGGCGATACCCGTGTTGAAGATCGCCGGGATCAGAGGGCCGGAAAGCTTTTCGTTCGAAACGATCACCACCTTCGCGCCCGAATTGTCGAGGATGTGAATGTGATCGCGTTCGGTATTGGTGATGTAGGCGGGCACGGTGATGCACCCCGCGGCCATGATCGCCAGGTCGGCGATGCACCACTCGGGCCGGTTCTCCGACACCAGCATCACCCGGTCACCGCTCTTGAGGCCCAGCCCCTTCAGGTTCTCCGCCAGAATGCAGACCTGGTCGGCGGCTTCGCGCCAGCTGATCGTCTGCCATTGGCCCGCGACCTTGCGCCCCAGAAAAGGCTTGTCGCCGCCCTCGTCGGCTCGCTTCAGGAACAGCGAGACAAGGTTGCTCGCCCGTTCGATCTCTTCAAGCTGCGTCAAATCCGCACCTGCTCCCCAGTTTCCGTTGTCTGTGTAACGGTGCGGCGCGCTCTAGGCTCCCGCCGACGCTACGGCAAGCGCCTGACACTTCCGCAGATCATGGCAAATCGAGTTGCCCGGAGAGCCGCGGATCGCGGGCGGCCACCCACTGACCATCGCGCCGAACCACGATTCCCGCCTTCACCGGGGCCGGTCGGACGATCAGCGACGCGTGGCCGAGCGCGCGAAACGCGTCCTGGCTGCCTGCCAGCCAGGTGCCCTCTTCCAGCATCACGCTATCCCCGAATGCCATGACGAACGGCAGGCCCATTGCGTCTTCGGGAGCCAGCCCGAAATCGATCACGCCGATGATGGTGCGCGCGGTCTGCACGGGGATCGTGCTCCCGCCTGCTGCGCCGACCGCCATGAACGGCTCGCCCTGTGGATCGTAGACCACCACCGGCGACATCGAGCTGCGCGGCCGCTTGCCCCCCTCCACCCGGTTGGCGACGGGTTTGCTATCGACCATGGGCGAACGGCTGAAATCGGTCAGTTCGTTGTTGAGATAGAAGCCGTCGACCATGAGGCCCGATCCGAACGCGCTCTCGATGGTCGAGGTGTAGCTGATCATCGTGCCCGCATCGTCGACCACCGCGATATGCGATGTGCCGTGCTCGGCAGGCTCGTCGCCATCGGCGAGCGCTGTGCTGGCCCCCTTGGGCGACCCGGCTTTCACCTCCGACATCGAACTGCCCGACTGGATCAGAGCGCTGCGCCGCGCGAGGTAGTCCGGTGCAATCAACCCCTGCGAGGGGACCGGCACGAAATCGCTGTCGGCGAGGTAAAGCTCGCGATCGGCATAGGCGAGCCGCTGCGACTCGACGAACAGGTGCCAGGTTTCCGGATTGCGCACGCCAAGCGCGGCCAGATCGAACCGCTCCAGCTGCCCGAGCATTTGCAGCACTGCGACGCCGCCCGAGGTCGGCGGACCCATCGCGCAGATGCGAAAAGCGCGATATTCGCCGCAAAGCGGTGCGCGTTCCTTCGCGACGTAGCGCTCGATATCGCGCAGGTCCATCGGGTTGGGTCGCGGTGTGTCGTCGGCCACCGTGCTGGCGATATGCCGGGCCAGGTCACCGCGATAGAATGCCTCCGGTCCGGCCTGCGCGATCTTCTCGAGCGTGCTGGCCAGCGCCGGGTTTTTTACCGTGGTCCCTACCGCCAGCGGATTGCCCGAGGCATCGTAAAACAGTGCTTGCGCCTCGGCGCTGCGGGCGCCCGTATCGCTACTGTCGGAGAGCGAGCTGTTGAGCCTGGGATTGATCCGAAAGCCGTCGCGCGCCAGCGCAATCGCGGGGGCGAACAGGTCTGCCCAGGTCAGCTTGCCATGTTCCGCATGAGCCTTCGCTGCGAGGGCAAGATTGCCGGGCACGCCGACGCTGAGCCCGCTGCGGACCGAATCCCGGAAGGGCGGAACTTCGCCGTTCTCGTCGAGGAACCAGTCCGGGGTCGCGCCAGCCGGCGCGGTTTCGCGTCCGTCGTAGCTCGTCACCGTGCCATCGGCCGCGCCACGGACCATAAAGCCGCCACCGCCGATGCCCGAACTCTGCGGTTCGACAACAGTCAGCGCGAGCATCACGGCGATCGCCGCGTCGGTGGCACTGCCGCCCTGGCGTAGGATCTGCTCCCCCGCCTCCTGCGCGCGCGGATCGGCGGCGCTGACGGCTCCGCGCGCCGATTGCGGAGCCGGCGCGGCGGTTACGGTTTCTACCGGTGCCGCCGGGGCCGTCGCACACCCTGCCAGCGAGAGCGTGGCAATGAAGCCGAACAGGGGGGCGGCGAAATGTCTGGCGAGCATGGCGATCCTCAGGCTTGCGATCCGATGGCGTCCTCAATCGACGCAAAGCCTTCGCGCCGCAACCTTTCCCTCAGCCCCTTTGCGATCCGGCGTCCCAGCATCGGCCCGTGGAAAACCATCGCCGAATAGAGCTGCACCAGACTGGCACCTGCCACGATCCGGTCCCACGCAGCATCGGCACTGTCGATCCCGCCCGCCGCGATCAGCGGTATCTCGCCGCCAGTCGCCTTGCGGAAATCCTTCAGCCTTTGAAGCGCGATAGGGGCGAGCGGGGCACCCGAGAGCCCGCCCGTCTCGTTCGCGTGTTTCGAGCGTAGCGGTGGCCGTGCGAGCGTGGTGTTGGAGACAATCAGCGCGGCCAGCCCGCTGCCCACAGCTACCTTCGCGATCGCGTCTATTTCCTTGGGTTCCAGATCGGGCGCGAGTTTCAGGAAGACTGGCGGCCCTTCCGTCCCTCGCGCCTCAAAGACGCCCGCCAGCAGATCGGCAAGCGCACCGCCCGCCTGGAGGTTGCGCAGGCCCGGCGTGTTGGGGCTGGAGATATTGACCGTCAGGTAGCTGGCGAGCGGTGCCATCAGCTCGGTCAGCAACGCATAATCGGCCATGCGATCATCGCTATCCTTGTTGGCGCCGATATTGATGCCGACGACACCCGGCCTGCCTGCACGTTTGCGCAGGCGTGCGTGCGCGGCCTCGGCCCCGCCATTGTTGAACCCCATGCGGTTGATCACTGCGCGATCCTCGACCAGCCGGAACAGACGGGGTTTCGGGTTGCCCGCCTGCGGCAGCGGCGTGATCGTGCCGACCTCGACAAAGCCGAAGCCGAGCCCGAGCAGGGCGTCGGGCACCTCGGCGTCCTTGTCGTATCCCGGGGCCACGCCAACGGGCGAGGGGAAGGTTAGCCCGCCCAGCGTGACGGCCAGCGCCGGGTCGTGGCGCGCAGGCTTTCTCGATGGGAGGGACTGCAGGCCTGCGAGCGACAGGCGGTGCGCGCGCTCGGGATCGAGCTGGAAAAGCAGCGGCTTTGCGAGCGGAAACAGCATGTCGGACGCCCTATTGCGCGCTTGCAGCCCTGTCGAGCGGGCTTTGGAGGATGTCCTGCGCGTCGGAGCGAACGCGGCGAGGAAACGAGCAAACGCTAACGACTCGCAACAGGTGGGTTTTGGTTGAAATCGGACCGCATTAGTCCGAATTAGCCCCTATGCGCCTCAGCAACCTCGCCGACTATGCCATCGTCATCATGGCTGCGACCGCACGCAAGTGCGGCGGCGGGCGCGTGTCGGCGGCCGATCTGGCGCAGGAAACGGGCATTCCGGTGCCGACCGCGCAGAAGATCGTCAGCAAGCTGAGCGCTGCCGGCCTGCTGCGCGCCACGCGCGGCGCGGGTGGCGGGCTGCAGCTCGCCCGTCCTGCCGCCGCGATCAGCATGGCGGATATTGTCGAGGCAATCGAAGGCCCCATCGCGCTCGTCACCTGTATCGACACCGGCGATTGCGCGGTCGATCACGAATGCACCGTCAAGCCGCACTGGCCCGTGGTCAACGCCGCGGTGCGCGGCGCATTGGCCGACGTGTCGCTTGCGAAAATTGCAGGCTCCGCACCTGCGCAGAAAGAATTGGCATGAACGAAACCATCGACCTCAAGAACCCCGAGCAGGATCGGGAAGCCCGGGAAGCCGCCGCCAAGGCCGCCGATTACGAGTTCGGCTGGCATTCGGAAATCGACACCGAATACGCGCCCAAGGGCCTGTCGGAAGACACGGTCAGGTTCATCTCGGCCAAGAAGAAAGAGCCCGAGTGGATGCTCGAATGGCGGCTCAAGGCGTACCGCAAATGGCTCACCATGACCGAGCCGGACTGGGCGAAGCTGGGCTATCCCGAGATCGATTACCAGGACGCGTACTACTACGCCGCGCCCAAGAAGAAGGAAGAGCTCGAAAGCCTCGACGAGCTCGATCCGGACATCAAGTCGGTCTACGACAAGCTGGGCATTCCGCTGGCGGAGCAGGAAGTGCTCGCCGGGGTGAAGGGCGCGCGCAAGGTTGCGGTGGATGCGGTGTTCGACAGCGTCAGCGTCGCCACCACCTTCCGCGAAGAGCTCGAAAAGGCCGGCGTCATCTTCCGCTCGATCTCCGAAGCGATCCGCGAATATCCCGATCTGGTGAAGAAGTGGCTGGGCAAGGTCGTGCCGCAGAACGACAACTACTTCGCCTGCCTCAACAGCGCGGTCTTTTCCGACGGGACCATCGTCTACATCCCCGAAGGCACGCGCTGCCCGATGGAGCTATCGACCTATTTCCGCATCAATGCGGAGAATACCGGGCAGTTCGAACGCACGCTGATCGTTGCCGAAAAGGGCAGCTACGTCAGCTACCTCGAAGGCTGCACCGCGCCGATGCGAGACGAGAACCAGCTGCACGCCGCCGTGGTCGAGCTGGTCGCGATGGACGATGCCGAGATCAAGTATTCGACCGTGTAGAACTGGTATCCCGGCAACTCCGAGGGCGTCGGCGGGATCTATAATTTCGTCACCAAGCGTGGCCTCTGCCAGGGCGCGCGCAGCAAGATCAGCTGGACGCAGGTCGAAACCGGCTCTGCGGTGACGTGGAAGTATCCGAGCTGCGTGCTGAATGGTGAAAACAGCGTGGGTGAGTTCTACTCGGTCGCGGTCACCAACAACCACCAGCAGGCCGATACCGGGACCAAGATGATCCACAACGGCAAGGGCAGCCGCTCGACGATCATCTCCAAGGGGATCAGCGCCGGGCAGAGCAGCAACACCTATCGCGGGCTGGTCCGCGTGGCCGCCAATGCCGAGGGCGTGCGCAACCGCACGGAATGCGATTCGCTGCTGCTGGGCGACAAGTGCGGCGCGCACACTGTGCCCTATATCGAGGTGAAGAACCCCACCGCGCAGATCGAGCATGAGGCGACAACCAGCAAGATTTCCGACGACCAGCTGTTCTACGCGCAGCAGCGCGGGCTGGACGAGGAAGCGGCGATCGCGCTGATCGTCAACGGCTTCGCCAAGGAAGTGCTGAAAGAGCTGCCGATGGAATTCGCGGTCGAGGCGCAGAAGCTGCTGGCGATTTCGCTCGAGGGGAGTGTGGGGTGAGCCTCGGCGATTTTCTTGGCTATGCCTTTGCGGCGCTCATGCTGGTCGGATGGTTATATCTGACTGTCGAGTATGTAAGGGCGGCGATCCGGGGTCGCTTCTCGTTCTGGCGGCGCAGGGCTGGCAAAAAGACATGGCCTCCTGTCCGCGCCGAACGCCCGCTTGCGTTCTGGGTGATTTGGGCGCTGATGGCTGGGCCAATCCTTATGCTGACGGCGCTTGTGCTGAGCGGCGTAATTATGGTGGCGTTTCAAGCATGACTGACCGCAAAACTCTCCAGCTCCGCGATCCGTCCGAGAGCGATTCCGAGACCCCCGCCGTCAAGCGCAAGGGCCGCGGGTGGGAGATCTCGGAGAAGCGGCTCGACGCGTTGCATGATCGTGCGCGCGAGATGCGTCGCCATGCGAGCCCGGCGCACAAGGCGCTGGCCGAGAAGTTTTCCAAGGCCGATTTCGGGCGCTATTCCTTCACCCGCTTCGCGGTGGTCGGCAGCGCGATCGTCGATTTCAACTCGCACAACATGGGCCTCGCGATCCTGATCGACGAGGAGGGCGTCGAGCCCGCCATCGCGACCCGGCGCGACAAGAGCCTCGAGGCCGTCGGCATCCGCGTGGTCCATGTGGCCGCCGCCGATATCCTCGCCGATATCGACGCGGTGCTGGCCACGCTGACGCAGGAAATGCGCGCCGCGATCGTCACCCGCAAGGAAGCGCGCCGCCGCCACGAAGAGGCCAATCCGCGCCAGACCAAACCGCGCTACGACCGCGACGGCAACGGCCCACCGCGTGACCGATCCCCCCGAGACCAGAAACCCCGCAATTCCAGACCAGGCAGGGACCGTCGCGATGGATAAGCTCGAAATGCTTGCTCTCGCGGAACCGCCCGCTGCCAGTCGCGAACTGGCTGCGATGCAGGCGCTCGCGCGCAAGCTGGCGAATACGGACACGACAAATCCGCGTCTGCGCTCGCTCGCGCGCACCCTTCAGCGCGATCTCGACGCGGCGCTGACCGGCAAGTCTGCACCGTGGAGCGAGGCGCGTACTCGCTTCGAAGCGCGCAAGCTTGCCCGTCTTGCGCCTGCCGATGCAGCGTTCGAGGATGGGTCTTCGCACGAAAGCGATAGTCCCTTTGCTGGCGAACTTGCCGACACGGAAGAGAACGGCAAGCGCGCGCTGATCGTGCGCCTTGCCATTGCAGCGGTTGCCTTCGCGCTCTGGGCTTTGTGGATCGGCTCGCTTGGCAATGCAGGGCAAGTCGCGTGGGATGGCGGGACGGGGCCTGCGCAAACGCTGAACCTCGTGACGCTCTATGCCCCGGCTGTGATAGCCCTGCTCTTCACGCTGATTGCGATCACCCCATCGGATCGGGTCACGCAGTCGTGAAACCGGCTTTCGCCCTGTCCCTTGCTCTTGCTGCCGGTCTGGTATCGTCGCCGACTCTCTCGGCACAGGAAACGCTGAGCCCTCAACAGGCCGAGACGCGGCTGCGCGACTGCTTGCAGTCGGGTTCCGCCGGGGCCCCTCGCACCGGCCTGCGCGCTGCGGTGGTCGCGGTCAGGGCGCTGTGCAAACCGCAGATCGACCGGGTCGCCGATGATCGCGTTGCGTCCGCGACGACCGGCCTCGCCGGCGACGACGCCGTACAGGCGAAGCAACGCGCCATCCGCCAACTCAACGATGAGATCGCTCTCGCGATCGCCAATTTCACCGGATTGAAGACACTTTAGACATGCTCCAGATCGACAACCTCCACGCCGAAATCGACGGCAAGAAAATCCTCAACGGCCTCACGCTCAGCGTGAACGCGGGCGAGGTACACGCCATCATGGGCCCCAACGGCGCGGGCAAGTCGACGCTTGCCTATGTGCTCGGCGGGCGGCCTGGTTACGAAGTGACCGAGGGTTCGGTGTTCTTCCGCGGCGAAGACCTGCTGGCGATGGACCCGCACGAACGCGCGGCGGCAGGCCTCTTCCTCGGCTTCCAGTATCCGGTCGAAATCCCCGGCGTCTCCAATATCCAGTTCCTGCGCGAAGCGCTCAACGCACAGCGCCGCGCTCGCGGCGAAGAGGCGATGACCGGGGGCGATTTCCTCAAGCTCGCCAAGGAGAAGGCCGGGCTGCTCAAGCTCGACATGGAGATGCTCAAGCGCAACGTGAACGTCGGCTTCTCGGGCGGCGAGAAAAAGCGCGCCGAGATGGTCCAGATGGGCATCCTCGACCCGTGCTTCGCCGTGCTGGACGAGACCGACAGCGGGCTCGACATCGATGCGTTGCGCGTCGTGGGCGACGGGATCAACGCGATCATGCGGCAGCCCGACAAGGGCGTGCTGCTGATCACGCACTACCAGCGGCTGCTCGATGTGGTCGAACCGACCCACGTCTCGATCCTGTCCAAGGGCCGCATCGTGAAGACCGGCGGGCCGGAACTTGCCGCCGATCTGGAGCGCGAAGGCTACGACGCCGTCATGGAGAACGCATGACCGAGAGCATTCTCCTCCCCACCCGCAAGGACGAAGCCTGGCGCTATTCGGATATCGAGGCGTTGCAGGACAGCGCATCCGACACGTTCGAGGCGTGGGAAGACGTCCGCGTGGCCGAAGGCGAGAGCTGGTCCGACCTGATCGTGATCGACGGTGCGGATGGCTTGCAGATGCGCCGTCTGCGAATCATGCTGGAAAAGGGCGCGCGCGCCGAACTCGCGGCGCTGGTTGCCGGTGGTCAGCTCGGGCGGCTGGAAGTCGTGGTGACGCTGGCCGAAGGCGCGCATTTCGAGTTGGGCGGAATCACGCTGGGCGGTGGCGACACCACGCGCGAAATCGTCACCCGGCTGGCGCACGATCACCCCGGCGCGACCAGCAACCAGACCGTGCGCTCCGTCCACTGGGGCAAGGGCACGGGCAATTTCCTCGGCCGGATCGACGTTGCGCGCGATGCGCAGAAGACCGACGCCGCGCAGAGCTTCAAGGGCCTGCTGTTGGAAAAGGGCGCGAGCGTGAACAGCGTACCGCAGCTCGAGATTTTCGCCGACGACGTGCAGTGCGCGCACGGCGCGAGCGTGGGCCAGCTGGACGAGTCCGCGCGCTTCTACATGGCCGCGCGCGGCCTTCCGCCCGAAACCATCCGGCGCCTGCTGGTGCAGGCCTTCATCGGCGATGCAACGCGTGAGCTGGCCGACGAGGCCACGCGCGAAACGCTGCTGGAGAAGGCGCTCGCCAAGCTGGAAGAGCGCGACGCATGACCGAGCAACTCAAGATTTCCGCCTCCGCGGCGACGCCGGGCGACAAGGCCGAATTCCCCGGCATGTTCACCGAGGATGGCACGCCGTGGCACTATCTGGACAGCGCCGCGACCGCGCAGAAGCCGCAGATCGTGCTCGATTCGGTCGCTTGGGCGCTGGGCGAGGGCTACGCGACCGTCCATCGCGGGGTCTATTCCCGCTCCGCCCGGATGACGATGGGCTACGAGGCGGCGCGCCGCAGGGTTGCCGCCTTCATCAGCGCCCCGCAGGACGAGCTTATCTTCACCCGCGGCGCGACCGAGGCGATCAATCTCGTCGCCTATTCCTACCCGAAGAAGGGCCGCGTGCTGCTGAGCCAGCTGGAGCATCATTCGAACATCGTGCCGTGGCAGCTTGCGGGCTGGCAGGTCGATGTCTGCCCGCTGACCGAAGACGGCCGGATCGATCTGGACGCGGCGGAAAAGATGCTCACGCCCGAGCACGAAATGGTCGCCTTCGCGCATGTCTCCAACGTGCTCGGCTCGGTGGTCGACGCGCCGCGCGCGGCGGAGCTGGCACATTCGGTGGGCGCGAAGCTGCTGCTCGACGGGTGCCAGGCCGCGCCGCGCCTGCCGGTGTTCGTCGACGAGATCGGCTGCGATTTCTACGCGATGAGCGCGCACAAGATGTACGGACCGACCGGCGTCGGCGCGCTGTGGGGCCGTAAGGAACTGCTCGATTCGATGCCGCCCTGGCAGGGTGGCGGATCGATGATCGACAAGGTCACCTTTGCCGAAACCAGCTATGCTCCGCCGCCCCAGCGGTTCGAGGCGGGCACGCCCGCGATCGCCGAGGCCTATGCCTTTGCGGAAGCTTGCGACTTCATCGACCAGATCGGTCGCGAAGAGATCGAGGCGCACGAGCGCGCTCTCGTGCGCCAGCTGCGTGAGGAGCTTTCCCGCATCCAGGGCGTGCGCGTGTTCGGGCCCGAAGATGCGCTCGGCATCGTCTCGTTCGAGCTGCCGGGGGTTCACCCGCACGATCTGGGCACCATATTGGATGAAGAGAACGTGGCGATCCGCGCCGGGCACCATTGCTGCCAGCCGCTGATGGAGCACCTCGGCGTGCCGGGTACGGCGCGCGCCAGCTTCGGGGTCTATTCCGACGAAGCCGACATCGCCGCGCTGATGCGCGGGATCGACCGAACGCTTAAGATTTTCGCCTGAGAGTAATGACGATGAGCGACGAAGAAAAAGACTACATCGCGGCCCCTTCGCCGACCGAGCAGATGGTCGCGAGCAAACCGCCCCGCGCGCGCGTGGAAGACGCGGTCGATCCCGATGAGACTGCGGGCGAGAAGTTGGCGCGCAAGCGCGACTATCTCGACGGGTTCCTCAAGAAGAAGCCCGAGGCGACCGGCGAAACCGGTGCGGGCGGGGCCTTGCAGGAAGCGGTGATCGCTGCGCTCAAGGAAATCTATGACCCCGAAATCCCGGTCAATATCTACGATCTGGGCCTGATCTACGGCGTCGAAGTCTCCGAGGACAAGGACGTGATCGTCACCATGACGCTCACCACGCCGCACTGCCCGGTGGCCGAATCGATGCCCGCCGAGGTCGAGATCCGCACTGGCTCGGTGCCCGGCGTGCGCGATGCCGAGGTCAACCTCGTGTGGGACCCGCCCTGGGGCCCGGACAAGATGACCGACGAGGCGCGCCTCGAACTGGGAATGCTGTGAGCACCGTCAGCCGTTCGTGTCGAGCGAAGTCGAGACACGGTCGCGCTACGGTTCTCGACTTCGCTCGAACCGAACGGATAGGTTTCGACCATGACTGAAACAAAGATAAGACAACGCCCCGCGGCGGTCAGCCTGACTGAGACTGCCGAGCAGCGCGTGGCCGACCTGATGGCCAAGGCCCCCGATGACGCTATCGGGGTGAAGCTCTCGACGCCGCGCCGGGGGTGCTCGGGGCTTGCC
This sequence comes from Citromicrobium sp., assembly GCA_002729695.1. Lineage (GTDB taxonomy): Bacteria > Pseudomonadota > Alphaproteobacteria > Sphingomonadales > Sphingomonadaceae > Alteriqipengyuania. The sequence continues at coordinate 163,135 of PBYQ01000002.1, forward strand.
TATTCGGTCGACTATGTCTCCGAAGAACAGGCCTTCGACGAGAAGATCGAGACCCCCGGCGGCACCTTCTACATCGACGGCGCGAGCGTGCTCTACCTCGTCGGCAGCGTGATGGACTGGGTGGAGGACGATTTCTCCGCCGGGTTCGTGTTCGAAAACCCGAATGCCAAGGGCGCCTGCGGCTGCGGCGAGTCCTTCATGGTCTGAGGGCGACAGGGTCGGCTGCAAATGCGAAACCGCTGCGCTTCCGGTGCTCACGGACCCAAATGTCCGCTGCGCGCCGGTTCTCGCGATTTCACATTTTGCTCGACCCTAACGCCCTCATCAGCTGGCGAGAGAAAGCCTACCGCTTTAGCGCATTGGCGCAGGCGACCCGGTCCACATCCAGCGCATCGCTCGCGCGGCGGGCATCCACGTAGGTCGCAGTAGGCTCCGCACCCGGCGACAGCGGGTAGAGAAACACGTCGAGCACGCAGGCTTCGCCGACGAATTGCAGTTTGCGCGCATCGCCTTCCACCACGTCGAGACGGGCAGGGCCGAAGGTCTGCTCCAACTGGCTTGCACGCGCGCCGATCACGTATTCCAGGCCCTTGTCGTTCATCACCCGCGGCGCAATGAAGTCGCCCGGGGTGACGGGCTGCGGGTTCGTAGGCGGCACCGTGCCGGGCCGCTGCGACGACGGAGATTGCGGAGGCACGGGTCGGCCCGCGCTCGGCCGCTGGGTCTGGGTGGGCGCAGGTGTCGCGCAAGCCGCGACCGACGCGGCCAGAGCCAGCGCGATTCCCATTTTCCATTCACTACGCATCGCGCAATCTTCCTTGCACCAGATGGGTGGCGGCTGCCGCACCGATGATCGGCGCGATGAAGTTGAGGCCCGGAACGGTCAGCATCCCGGCAATGATCAGCCCCAGGGCAAAGCGCGTGCCACGCCCGATCGGCGGCTCTTCCGATCGATCGCGCCGATGCCGCTGCCACGCCATGTCGCGCAGCTCGCGCCCCAGCAACCACGCATTGACCAGCGCGAAAAGCACCACGGTGCCGAAGCCGGTGACCAGCAGGATCAGCGCCAGCGGCAGGATCAGGATATTGACGAAGACGACGCGCAGCGCGCCCTTGAGGCTGAGCCACATGCTCTCGCCAAAGCCGATCCGCCGCGCGCTTTCCAGCGCCTCGGGGTAATATTTCGCCTCGACCACTTCGACCACGTCGTCGGCGAAGAACTGGACCGCGGCGAGCGCGGTGACACGGAACAGCAGCCACCCGCCCAGCACGACGCCCAGCAGCGTGCCGATGGTCGCGACCAGCTCCGCCGTCTGGGGCGGCAGCCCGTCGAGCATCGACCCCAGCCTCCGGTCGACCAGCCACATCAGCCCGAAATAGAGCACCGCACCCAGCGCCACAAACAGCAGCAGCGTGACCAGCAGCGACTTGATCAGCAGCCACAGGATGCGCGGGTCCGCCAGTTGTGCGAAAGCGCGGGCGAGGGAGGCGGGCAGCGAGAGCATGAAGGCCCTGCTTTTCCGTTGGCCCGCCTCCCAAGTCAATTGCCTGCACACCATAACCGGCCTTGGCCGCGGCTCGCTTCGTCGCTAGGTCGCGCACCAATCGAGATTTCCAAAGCAAAGGATAGTGAGCCCACATGGCCGACCCCCAGTACGACGTGATCGCCATCGGCAACGCCATCGTCGACGTTCTCGCCCCCGTCACGCACCAGTTCCTGAAGGACGAGGATCTGCCGGCGGGGTCGATGCGGCTGATCGATGCCGAACGGTCGATCGATCTCTACGCCAAGATGGGGCCGACCAAGGAAATCTCTGGCGGCGCGGCCGCCAACACGCTGACCGGCGCGACGATGCTGGGCCTGAAGACTGCCTTCGTCGGCCAGGTTGCGGACGACCAGCTGGGCGAAATCTATCGCCACGACCTGACGTCGGTCGGCGTAGATTTCGACACTCCCGCGCGCCCCTATGGCGACAGCGACGACCAGCCGCCGACCGGGCGCTGCCTGATCCTGGTCGATCCCGATGGCGAGCGGACGATGAACACCTCGCTCGGCGCATCGCAGTTCCTGCCCGCCGAAGCGATCGACGACGATCTGATCCGCAGCACCAAGGTGCTGTTCCTCGAAGGCTACCTGTGGGACCCGGCGGAACCGCGCGAAGCGATGAAGCGCGCGATCCAGGTTGCGCGCGACGCGGGCGTGAAGATCGCCTTCGCCACCTGCGCCGACTTCTGCGTCCACATGCACGGCAAGGACTTCCGCGCGCTGATCAATGACGGCCTGATCGACATCCTGTTCGTGAACGAGGAAGAGGCGGGCATTCTCGAAGGCTCCGACCCCGATACCGCGTTCGAAAGCCTTGCCAACGACGTACCGCTGGTGGTGATGACGCGCGGCGGCGACGGCGCGGTGGCCGCGCGCGGCGATGAACGTGCCAAGGTTTCGCCCGAGCCGGTCGAGAAGGTGCAGGATCTGACCGGCGCAGGCGACCTCTTCGCCGCCGGCTTTCTCTCGGGCTATTGCCGCGAAGCTTCGCTGGAAGAGTCGCTGATCCGTGGTGCGGTGGCAGCAGGCGAGGTCATCTCGCACTGGGGCGCGCGGCCCGAGGCGGATTTGCAGGCGCTGGTGGCGAAGCGGCTGGGGTAGCGGAGCGCTTTTAGGGCCGTACAGGATGTGAGTACGGCACCGGGGATATACGCTTAGGCTTGGCCATCCGAGCGATCGGGCTGACCGCCTTCGAGCACCGATAGCCGGTTCAGCGCAGTGAGAATGGAGAGGCCGCCGAGCGCTGCTGTGTCGCAAACGAGCCCCAGCGATCGAGGCAACGAACCCTCCCTGTCATGATCCGAGCCACGCTTCCTCGTGCTATCGTCAGGTTTCTAGCTCGTCAGCCTGCTGGCATCGCTGATATGCGGTTAGATAGTGCGCTTCCACGTTTGTCGGCGAAAACGCCCAGTGCGCGCTAACTTGCGGCGGCGACCACTTGTTAGATTATGATTCCTGCCAAAGCGCCATTCGAGATTTTCTAAATCGACCGCCAGCTTTTCAAAACCGGCTTCGGCCGCGAACGCGCCTACTATTTCACCGAGGGCCGAAAACTCATTCAGTAAAAATGCCTTTGCCTCTCGCTCGTCCATTCCCGTGGTGGGCCCGTTGATCGTGCCGCGAGGTACCGCGTGGTTAACCCGAATGTGGTGGGTCATCTGATGCCTCAGCTTCCCTTGGCATGAACTCGAGAGGCCGACCGTCGCCCACGCAACAATGATTCTATAATTTTGGAAAGCAACAGAGGTTTGCTCGAAGTGCAGACTTCCGGTGAGTTTAGAAGGGCCGCCTAACTCTCCAACGAAAACCGCGAACAGAAAGGTTTGTCGCTCAGGGTTATAACGCCCGGTTGAAACAATTTTATCTCGAGCCCTCCCTTCTGGAACGTCGTAACCTTCGAACCTTAAATCTGGGCAAGCTCGACAAAAGATCATCTGCAGTCCTCCCGACTTAGGGCCGAAAGAAGACAGGACGGTTTCGATGAGTACGTCGCCCTCAAGCCGGATCGTTTGCTTGATCTCATTTATGGATAAATCACTGTGCAGAGATGGATGAACTGAATACCGTCGTTCGAGTATCTCCCGCCCCTCAAAAGGTGGATTGGTATAATACCTTGCATGGGACAGGGAGATGATCAGATCACCTCCCCGGTCGTGGATCTTGAAGAGCTGGCGCCGTTCTTTGCCAATTATTACTGTGAACCGGGTCTGCGGCTTCTTTTTCTTCGCCATGTCACTCCTTGAGCCAGTTCACTTAGTTCACTCCCCCTCCCGCTCCACCTCCCGCCAGCCGATATCGCGGCGGCAGAAGCCGTCGGGGAAGGTGATCCCGTCGACGGCCTTGTAGGCGGCTGCTTGTGCCTGCGTTGCGTTGCTACCGCGTGCGGTCACGTTGAGAACGCGTCCTCCGCTGGAGATCAGCCCGCCGTCCTCACCCAGCGCAGTGCCCGCGTGGAAGACCTTCGCGCCGTCCGACTTGGCATCGCCCAGTTCGATCGTACCGCCCTTTTTCGGTGTATCAGGGTAGCCCTCTGCTGCCATCACCACGGTCAGCGCGGTGTCGTCCGAGAAGCGGACGGGATCGGCCTTCGACAGGTCGCCGGTCGCGCAGGCCATCAGCAGCGCAGGCAGATCGCCTTCGAAGCGCATCATCAGCACCTGGCACTCGGGATCGCCGAAGCGGATATTGTACTCGACCAGCTTGGGGCCTTCGTCGGTCAGCATCAGCCCGGCGTAGAGCACGCCGCGATAGGGCATCTTGTCCTCGGCCAGCGTGCGCACCGTCGGCACCACGATCTCGCGCATGGCGCGGTCTATCAGCGCATCTGTCAGCACAGGGGCGGGGCTGTAGGAGCCCATGCCGCCCGTGTTGGGGCCGGTATCGCCTTCGCCCACGCGCTTGTGATCCTGCGCGGTGCCGAAGGGCAGGATGATCTCGCCATCGGTCAGCGCGAAGAAGCTCGCCTCCTCGCCGCGCATGAATTCCTCGATCACGACTTCGGAGCCTGCCGAGCCGAACCTGCCGTCGAACATTTCGGAGAGTGCGTGCTGCGCTTCCTCGCGCGTTTCGGCGATCACCACGCCCTTGCCCGCCGCAAGTCCATCGGCCTTGAGCACGAAGGGCGCGTTGAAGTTCTTGAGCGCGCCCCATGCCGCCTCGAGCGACGTGACCCGCTCGTACCGCGCGGTGGGGATGTTCGCGCGCGCGCACAGATCCTTGGTGAAGCCCTTGCTGCCCTCGAGCTGCGCCGCGCCCTTGCCGGGGCCGAACACCGCAAACCCTTCGGCGCGCAGATCGTCTGCCAGCCCGGCAACCAGCGGCGCTTCGGGGCCGACCACGACCAGTTCCACCGCGTTCTCGTGGCAAAACGCGATCACGGCCTTGTGATCGGCGATATCCATCGCGACAATGTCCGCACATTCGGCGATCCCCGGATTGCCCGGTGCCGCGAAAAGCTTCGAGCAGGACGGGGAAGCGGCCAGTTTCCACGCCAGCGCATGTTCGCGGCCACCCGACCCGAGCAGAAGGATATTCATTCGCGTGTCCACTCCAGACGATACTGATCCTTCGCTGCTAGCGAACAGCAGGCCGGGCGACAATTCCGAGCCGCTCAGCGTGTCCGATCTCTCGCGCAGCTTGAAGCGCGTGGTGGAGGACCGGTTCGGCTTCGTGCGTATCCGCGGCGAGCTGTCGGGGGTGAAGCGCGCGGCCTCGGGCCATCTCTATTGCAGCCTGAAGGACGACAAGTCGGTGATCGACGGGGTGATGTGGAAGAGCGCGGCCCCGCGCCTCGCCTTCCGGCCCGAGGATGGGGTGGAGGTGATCGCCAGCGGCAAGGTGACCACCTATGCCGGGCGCTCCAAATACCAGATCGTGATCGAGCGGATGGAGCTGGCGGGTGAGGGCGCGCTGCTCGCGCTGCTGGAGAAGACCAAGGCGCGGCTGGAGGCGGAGGGTCTGTTCGATCCGGCCCGCAAGAAGCCGCTGCCGTTTTTGCCGAAGATCATCGGTGTGGTCACCTCGTCCACCGGCGCGGTGATTCGCGATATCCTGCATCGGCTGGAGGACCGCTTCCCGTCCCATGTGATCGTCTGGCCCGTGGTTGTGCAGGGAGAGACCGCGAAGGGGCAGGTGAGTGCTGCTGTGCGCGGTTTCAATGCGCTTGAACGCGGTGGTGTGGTGCCTCGGCCCGACCTGCTGATCGTCGCGCGGGGCGGCGGCTCGATCGAGGATTTGTGGGCCTTCAACGAGGAAGAAGTGGTTCGCGCGATTGCCGAATCGGACATCCCGGTGATCTCCGCCGTGGGTCACGAGACCGACACCACGCTGGCCGATTTCGCCGCCGACCACCGCGCGCCGACGCCCACCGCTGCCGCAGAACGCGCCGTGCCGGTCCGCGCCGAATTGGCGGCGGGCCTCGCAGATCTCGGCGCGCGGCAGATGCGCTGCGCCTCGCGCCCCGTGGCGCTTGGCCGCGAGCGGCTGGACGCGTGCTCGCAGCGCTTGCCCAAGCCCGACACGCTGCTGCAGCCCGCCGCGCAGGCGCTCGACGATGCGGCCGAGCGGCATCGCCGTGCGCTGGTCGACCGGGTCGGGATCGGCCGCGCCGCGCTCGATCAGGCCGCCGCACGGCTCGCGCCTGCCACGCTGCGCTGGCGGCTCGATCAGGCACGCGAGCGGCTCGCGCACGTGCGGCTGGTACCGGGCACGCTGACCTCGCGGCTGGAACGGGCGGGGGAGCGGCTGGAGGCGGGCGTTTCCATTCTCCGTTCGCTCGATCCCAAGGCGCCGCTCAAGCGCGGTTACGCGCTGGTCTTCGGGCCCGGAGGCGAACTGGTCCGCAGTGCCGATACGGCGCGCAAGGTCGGGGCGTTACGGCTCGAATTCGCGGACGGGCAGGTCGCTGCGACTACCGGCGATTCGCCGCCTGCCGCGCCCGCTCCGCGCAAGCCCGCGCGCAAATCGCCCCCTCCGCCGAGCGCGCCCTCGAACCCTCGGCAGGACGATCTGTTCGGATGAGCCCTTTCTAGCGCGCCGCGCAGTGCTATATCGGGGACATGCTTACCACTTCCAGCGATCAGCCTGCCAAGCTTCACTACGGCCCCAATTCCTTCCGCGTGCTGCGCAGCGGCCGCTTCGTCACCTGCGCGGTGACGGGCGAACCGATCCCGCTCGATACGCTGCGCTACTGGAGCGTCGAGCATCAGGAAGCCTACGCGACCTGCGAGATCGCGACCCGTCGCCTGACCGGCCAGGCGTGAGCTTGCGGCTGACGGCGACCGCGGCGGCAGGTCTTGCAGCGCTCGTTGCACTCGGCAGCTGCTCGACCGCGAATAGCGATGCCCAGGCCCCGCGCGAGGTTGTCCAGCCGATTGCCGAGGCTCCGAAGCCCGTGCCAGCAGCTACTCCCACGCCGAAGCCGAGCCCCAGCCCGACAGCGACCCAGGCTCCCGTCAGGACGACGTTTTCCTATCGCGGAGAGCTGGAGCAGGGCGGCTGGATACGCGGCACCGTGCCCAACGGCACCCGCAGTGCGCGCCTCGGTAATCAGGATGTGCGTTTCGACGAGGACGGGACGTTCTTCGCCGCGTTCGACCGCGACCAGGGCTCGCAGATCGAACTGGTCGCGACGCTGGAGGACGGACGGACCATCTCCAGCCCGCTGACCGTCAAACCGCGCGACTGGGAGCTCGAATACATCAACGCGCCCTATCGCGCGGGCCGCAGCAGCGCCGAGTTCGAGCGGCTTCGGGGCAAGGAAGTCGCGCAGATCGTCGCGGCGCGCGAGAAGCAGACCGGGGCCGACGGCTGGCGGCAGGACTTCATCTGGCCTGTCACCGGGCGCATCTCCGGCCGATTCGGCTCGCAGCGCGTCTATCAGGGCAAGCCCGGCCCCTATCACACGGGGCTCGATATCGCGCCGGGCGCGGGCGTTCCCTACGTCGCGCCTGCAGATGGAGTGGTGACGCTGGTCGCGCAGGACCCCTTCACGCTGGAAGGCAACCTGCTGATGATCGATCATGGGATGGGCCTGAACAGCGCTTTCCTCCATTCCGCCACCATCGTGGTGCGCGAAGGGCAGACAGTGCGGCAGGGGCAGTATCTGGGCACGATCGGGGCAACGGGCCGGGCGACCGGTCCGCATCTGCACTGGAGCCTGAAATGGCAGGACTCGCGGCTCGATCCGCTGCTGTTCTTAGGACCGATGCCAGATTGAGCCGTAGCGATTCGCCTGCCGCCGCCCCGGCCCTGACACACCTGACACAGTGTCCAGGTGCGGAAAAACCGGGCGCCTTAACGGCACGGATTTTGGGACCGACGGTGTGAAAGAGCCGCGCATATTGCCCTGCACCTTTCCTCCCCCTTTGAGGGGGAGGTCGGGTGGGGGTGTGCCAAGGCCGATGGCGGGGAACCCCCAACCCCGACCCCTCCAAGGGGAGGGGAGACTAGGCCGTCGGCCTCACCATATCCGACCTTAGCGCGGGTGCAGCATGTAGGACAGCAGCGCGAGCGCGGCTCAGACACAACTCGGGCGCGATTCGCAGCGAACTGCGACCGCGCCCGTGTTCATTCGATAGGAAAAGCCGAAGGGCTCAGGCGGCTTCCTTGGCCGCTTTCTTCAGCTCGCGCTTCACCTTGAGGGCGCGCGCGGAGAGCTTTTCGTCCTTGGTCTTGAGCAGCCAGTTGTCGAGCCCGCCATTGTGCTCGACCGAACGCAGGCCCTGCGTCGACACGCGGAACTTGAAGCTGCGGTCCAGCTTTTCGCTCAGCAGCGTGACGTTCTGCAGGTTGGGCAGGAACACACGCTTAGTCTTGTTGTTCGCGTGGCTGACATTGTGGCCGACCTGGCGGCCCTTGCCGGTCAGTTCGCAGATGCGCGACATGGCTTATCTCTTCTCAAAAATGGTGATCGGTCTGTGCCGGAAAGTCGCCGCGCTTAGCGGCCAATATGCGAATCGTCAACAACCGATAGCGGTCCTTGCCGACCCGGCGCGGTCCTTATAGCGCAGATTGCACGATGACGCGATGGCCTTTGCCCGATCCTATGCAAACCGCGCTGGCCGAGGCGCGCAAGGCCGCCGAGGCGGGCGAAGTGCCCGTGGGCGCGGTGGTTGTGCGCGATGGCGAGGTGATCGCGAGTGCACATAATGCGCCGCGCAGGCTCGCCGACCCGACCGCGCATGCCGAAGTCCTCGCGCTGCGCGCTGCGGCGAAGGCGCTGGGGCAGGAGCGACTCGAGAGCTGCGACCTGTGGGTCACGCTGGAGCCCTGCGCCATGTGCGCCGGTGCGATCGCCCATGCGCGAATCGGGCGGCTGTATTACGCCGCGCCCGATCCGAAGGGCGGCGCGGTGGCGCATGGCGCGCGCGTGTTCGAGCATCCGCAATGCCACCACCGGCCCGAAGTCTATTCGGGCATGGGCGAGGATGAGGCGGCGGGGCTGCTCAGGAATTTCTTCGGCGGACGACGCTAGAGCCCCCGCCAGATCTTCGCCGGAGCATCATCCGCCGCGCCGCGCGTCGAGCGTTTGCACGCAGCAGGCATCCAGTCGCGCCCGTAGCAAAGCCGCAGCTCTTCCAGCCAGCCGCGCTCGTTGAGCATCACCGCGATCATCTCGGGCCGCCAGTTGGTGTTCGCCTGCGTCCATGCCTCGCGAATATCGCCCGCAGTCAGCCCCTCCTTGCGCGACAGCCGGTCGAGATCGGGCCAGTCGAGGCTGCGGTGGAGAATGCGGGTGATGCGGAAATAGCGGTCGGGCGTGTCGGTCATGCAGCTGCCGTGCTTGGCCCATTGCCGCATCGCGAGGCTGGCGGAGGGTTGCACGCACATCTGCCGGGCGAGCTGCGCTCCAGTGGGTCGGGCGGGCCTCGCCTCGCACCATTGCGGCGAGGTGCGAAAGCCCTGCGGCCACAGGCCATGCACTATCAGCCCGAAGCTGCCGCTGCGCCCGGAGCACTGCCACGCGTGGCGCGGCGAATCCCTGCGGGTGCGGCAGAACTCCGGACTCCAGCTGAGCGACAGCACGTAGCCGGTGATCGGCACCCTGCGGGTCGGCGCATCGCGCGTGACGCTCGGCACCGAAACGCTGGGCGGCAGGTTGCACTGGTAGCTTTGCGCTAGCGCTGCGGGGCAGACCAGTACGGCCAGCGCGCCTGCGAGGACCGCGCGCAGCAAGGGTCAGCCCTGCGGGTCGCCGGGCGTCTCGCGAGTGTTCAGCCAGCGAATCGAATCGCCACGGAACAGCATCGCGACCGCGACCGCCTGTGCGATCAGCGATAGTAGCCCGTAAATCTCCGAAAGGGGCATCGGCCCGACGAAGTAGCCGCCGACGCTGATCAGCGAGAGGAGGAAGAACAGCACGATGATCCACTTGGCGACGATCAGCCGTTTGCGCGACACCAGGAACCACAACAGCAGCTCGACCGCGACGAATGCGGCAAAGGCCGCCAGCGGGAGCAGCGGCGACAGCGCGACGCCGCTGGTGGCGCTCTGCTCGGCGATCTCGGCCTTCAACGCGCCATAGCCGCTGATGAATTGCAGCAGCCCCAGGAAGATGGAGCCGAGATAGGCGTAGTCGAACAATTTCATCGAATGCGGCTTCATCGGTGCCCCCAGATTGACCGTCGTTCGTCAGGAGTGACCGATGATGCGCCGTCGGGCAAGCCGCAGGCTAATCGAGAGTGGTGAAATCGAGGCCTATGTCGGCTGCCGGCGCGCTCTGGGTAAGCCGCCCGACCGATACGAAATCGACCCCGGTCGCTGCCTTGGCGGCGATCGTATCGAGGTTGATGCCGCCGCTTGCCTCGGTCGGCACGCGGCCCGCCACGATGCCGACGGCTTCGCGCAGCGTATCGGGTTCCATATTGTCGAGCAGCAGCCGGGTGGCGCCGGCTTCCAGTGCGGGCTCGATCTGATCGAGCCGGTCGACTTCGCAGATGATCTCGGCAATCCCCGCCTCGGCAGCGCGGCGCACCGCCTCGCCGACATTGCCTGCCACCGCCACGTGATTGTCCTTGATCATCGCCGCGTCCCACAGGCCCATGCGGTGGTTTGCGCCGCCGCCCATCCGCACCGCGTATTTTTCCAGGTGCCGCAGTCCGGGCAGCGTCTTGCGCGTGTCGAGCAGAGTGCAGTCTGGGTTGTCCATCCGGTCGACATAGGTGCGCACCAGCGTGGCGATGCCGGAAAGGTGTTGCACGGTATTGAGCGCAGCGCGCTCCGCAGTCAGCAGCGCGCGGGCATTGCCTTCGATCCGCATCAGGTCGGTGCCCGCAGCCACCTGCGCGCCATCCTCGACCAGCATTTCGACCTCGCATGCGGCATTGAGCGCGCGAAAGAAGGCCTCCGCGATGGGCAGACCGGCAACGGTGATCGGATCGCGGCTGTCCATGACGCCCGCAAAGCGCGCGTTCGCCGGAATGACGGCCGTCGAGGTGACATCTCGCCCGCCACCGGGAAGCCCGGTGCCGAGATCCTCGGCCAGCGTTTCTTGGACGAAACGGTCGAGATCGAAGCCTGCGATCTGAAAAGCCATATCAACTCCGCCCGCCCTGAGCTTGTCGAAGGGCCGCACTTTTCCGGAAGACACCGCGCAGGAAGGAAAAGCGATCCTTCGACAGGCTCAGGATGAGCGGTGTTGGAGTGAAGACGCCTAATGCACGAACCGCGCGACGACGTCGCGGTAGGAGCGCGAGACCTTCACCTCCGCTCCGCTGCCGAGCACGAGAAAGCACTCGCCATTGGTGTGCGGCTTCACCTGGCGCACCTGGTCGAGATTGACGATGGTCGAACGGTGGACGCGCTGGAACTTGCGCGGGTCGAGCCGCCGCTCGAGATCCTTCATCGTTTCGCGCAGGATCAGCGAATTGTCGCCGGTGTAGATGCACATGTAATCGCCCGCGGCCTCGATATGCTCGATCGAATCGACCTCGACGCGGAAGATCTTGCCCCGATCCTTGACGTTGAGCAGCTTTTCGAACCGCTCGCCGCTCTCGGCGGTGCCTTCCTGCAGTTCCTCCGCCGTTTCGGGGGCCACTTCGGCGAGGACGTTCATCAGCTTTTCCGCTTCGTCCGCGCCGCGCTTTTCATTGAGGCGCTGGCGCACGCGCTCGATGACGTCGGCCAGCTTGTCCTCGTCGACCGGCTTCATCAGGTAATGCAGCGCATTGGCCTGGAACGCGCGGATCGCGTGTTCCTGGAACGCGGTGACGAACACGAACAGCGGCGGCTCTATGTCCATCACTCCCTGGACCACGCCGAAGCCGTCGAAGCCGGGCATCTGGATGTCGAGGAAGACGAGGTCGGGGCGCAGCGTCTTGATCTTGCGGATGGCCTCGCGGCCGTTCGAACACGTGTCGATGATCTCGACATCTTCGAACGGTTCGAGGCGCAGCTGCAGGCCCTGAATCGCGAGTTTTTCGTCGTCGACGATGATCGTTTTGATGGTCATGTTTTCACTATCCCATGGCGCGGGGGTACGCCGATGTCTCAACGGACGGCTGTTCGTCCTGTTTCCCGGTTTCGAGACCGGTATCCTGCCTCTCTTCGCGCAAAGAGGGATGCGTGGTCAATTCGGGCGGCGGCGCCAGCGCCGCCATATCTTCCTCGACCTCGCGTTCGAAGGGAATTTCGATAATTACCGTGAAGCCGCCCTGAACCGGAGAGCGGATTTCGAAAAGGTGATCGGTTCCATAGGCTTGCGCCAGACGGTCGCGGATATTGGCAAGTCCGACGCCGGTCGAATCGGGGCTCGCGCTGCTCGGGATCGAGTCGCGGGTCGATTCCACCGGATTCTTCAGTCCCGGGCCGGTGTCGGATACGACCAGCCTCAGCCGCGATCCGGAGAGTTGCGCCGTCAGCGAAATCTTGGCCCCTTCCTCCAGCGGGGAGACCGCGTATTTGATCGCGTTCTCGACCAGTGGCTGCAGCAGCAGCGAGGGCAGCCGAGCCTCCGATGCTTCCTCGGCAATGTCGAACTCGGTCTGCAATCGCTCCTCGAACCGCATCCGTTCGATATCGAGGTAGAGCTTCAGCGTCTCCACCTCCTGCTCCACCGTCACGGTGCCGCCCGGCTCCGAGATCAGCGTATGGCGCAGGAAGCGTGACAGCCGGGTCAGCATCGCGTTGGCGGGCTTGGTCTGCTGGAGCAGCACCAGCGTGCTGATCGAATTGAGCGTGTTGAACAGGAAATGCGGATTGAGCTGGTAACGCAGCATCGCCAGCTGCGCGCTGGTCGCCTGCGCCTCCAGCCGTTCCAGCCGGTCCGCCTGCTCTTCCAGCTGGAGGAAATAGTTGATCGCGTAATACAGCCCGGTCCATGCGCCGAGCAGCGGGCCCTCGACGGCGAGGTAGAGGAAAAACAGCTGCGTCAGCGTGGTCTCGCGATCGCTGTAATAGAGCCCGGCGACCCACGCTTCGATCAGCACCTGGATGCTCAGCGCGGTTGCCAGCGCGAGCACGGTAAAGCCCCACGTCACTAGCGCGGGCCGCCCGATCAGGTTGCGATACACGACCGACAGGATGAGGCTGAACGAAAAGCCGGTTACCGTCGCGATGAACACGATCATCAGCAGGCCGAAGCCCTGGCCATTGGCGAGGCCCTGCACGCTGCGCAGCACCATTGCGCTGCCCCAGCCCGCGAATTGCAGGTTCCAGAACGCACGGTTCTTGTTCGCGAAGAAAGGCGCGGGACGGGAGGGCAGCACGGCCATCATGGCCTCGCTTTAGCGCAAGCGGGCGCGTTCGCCCAAACTTTTGCGCAGCTTCCTGCGATGGGATATGGCTGGCGTACGAGGAGAGGATTGATGCAAGCTGCAGACACACTGCATTCCGCCGCCGGGCACGCCCAAAAGCGTGCGGCGTTTCGCGAAATGAAGGAAGGCACCGCCGAGGATTGGGCGATCATCGGAAGCGAATACCGCGCTTTCGCCAAAGGGCTGCCGGACAGGGTTCTCGATCATCTCAAGCTGCTCGACGGCGATTTCGGCGGCTTCCCGGTCTGTCGGCTGGAGCATTCCCTCCAGACCGCGACTCGCGCGCATCGCGACGGGCGCGACGAGCAATACGTCGTCATGGCGCTGCTCCACGATATCGGCGACACGCTGGGCAGCTATAACCACCCGGAAGTCGCCGCCTCGATCATCAAGCCGTTCGTGAGCGAGGAAGTGCACTGGATCTGCCAGAACCACGGCGCCTTCCAGGGCTATTACTATTTCCACTTCCTCGGCATGGACCGCGAAGCGCGCGAAGCCTTCCGCGACCATTCGCATTACGACGCGTGCAAGCACTTCTGCGAGAAATACGATCAGGCGGCGTTCGATCCCGCGTATGACAGCGAGCCGCTGGAATTCTTCGAGCCGATGGTTCGGCGCGTGATGGCGAAGCCGCTGAGCTCGCTTTATGCCAAGGCGATGGAAGACGAAGCCGCCGCCTAGCGGCTGGGCAGTTTTTCGCGGCGAAAATGGCGCGGCCAGTCGGCGGCGCCCTCGCTTGCCATAAGCGATTCGATCTGCGGGATCTCAGCCGCCATGTTGTCGACGCGCTCGTCCCACGCGTCGTGGTCCCGGTCGCGGAAGATCCACATGCCGTGTCGCGGGCCCCATCGCTTGAAGAACTTTGCCCCGCCGTCAGGGTCGAGCCCGGCATTGGCGAGCAGCCATGGACTGAGACGGTCGGCCTCACGCTCGGTCAGCCGCACCCCCTTGCGGGTCCGCTTCCCATAGGCGTCGAACCAGGCGCGGTGGCGCAGCAAGTTGTGCGCCAGTTCATGCGCGACCAGCCCGGCGAGCAGCGGGTCGGGGTAGTCGATCCCGACGAAATCCTGCCCCAGCACGATCCGATGCCCGTCGGCGACAGCGCGCTTTCCGGGGCCCACCTCGAACCGGCTACGGCACGCAGGAACGCCCTCGATCGTCAGCTCGACCGGGCGGCCATCGCGCAGGATGGTCAGCGGGAGCACGCCGTTTTCGTCCAGCATGCGTTCGGTGGCCGCACGGATGGTTTCGGTCCGCTGCCACGGCTCGGCGCCTTCGATATCGATGTCCGATACGCGCAGCGGGCCGATCGCGAGGACGGTGTCGTCGATCTTCAGCCCGGCGCGCTCTGCCGGGCCGCCCGGCACCAGCGCCTGTACGCCCACATCGCCTTGCAGACCGAGGAAGCTGCGCAGCGCCTCACCCTTGCCGTAGGCGCGCACATCGTGGAGCAGCAGACCGGCAGTGCTGGTGGCATCTTCGCAAAACCGCGCGTTGCCCGTCACCAGCCTGTATCCCAGCTCGAGGACGCGCGCGTCGCGGGCGCGCAAGGTGGCGAAGCTGGCTGCCAGCTCACGCGTTTCTACGTCGACCGGAAGCGGCTCGGATGATTCCGCAACCGGCGTTTGAGCCGCAGCAGGTGGTGCAGACAAGACTGAGGCCAATGCGGCACCGAGCGCGAGGCGCCGAGCCGTCCGGTGGATCATCCTGGCAGGCTCACCGGCGTTCACGTGTCATCGTCCGCTCCCGCAATCGCCTTTGCGAGCGCGTCCACACCCTGCGCACCGTGGAGGATGCGGTTGCCGGCGATCCATGCGGGCGTTCCGCTGAAGCCCAGTTCCTGGGCGAGCATCTCGTTGCGCATCAGCTCCATCGTCACATCCTGCCCCTGCGCGTCCTTGCTCGCCCGTTCCAGATCGAGCCCGGCGGCCTTTGCCGCGCGGTCGATCGCCGCGGCATCGGCGGTCTCTTCCTTGAACAGCGCGCGGTGGAATGCGGCAAACTTGCCTTGCTTGGCGGCCGCCAGGGCCATCCGCGCGGACACGTCGCTGCCTTCGAAGATCGGCCATTCCTTGATCACCACCCGCAGTTCGGGATCCTTGGCGATCAGCTGTTCGACATGGGCAGCGCTCATCCGGCAATAGCCGCAGTTGTAGTCGGAGAATTCGTATAGGGTGTGGCTGCCCTTCGGGTTGCCGAGGACCGCACCGGGGAACGGCTGTCGCCATTCGTCGCCCGCAGCCTTCAGCCGCTGCTGCGCCTCACGGTCCTGGAGTTCCTGCGCCATCCGCGGCAGCAGTTCCGGGTTGTCGAGCAGGTACGCTTCGGTCTGGCGGTCGGCCAGACCGGTGACCGAGAACAGCCCCGCGCCGATCAGCCCGCCAAGCAATGCCAGCGCGAACACGCCCACGCCGCGCAGGATCGTCTCTTTCATGCGATTATGCCCTAACTTTTGTCGCGTTCGCGTTCCAGCGCGGCCTGCGCTTCCATTCGCACATCCTGCGCGCGCAGCCAGTCGGCGGACCCGACCGGCAGGGCCGATTCGGCCAGCTGTGCGCTGCGCAGCGCCTCGATATAGCGGCGTGTCATCACCTGCTGTTCCGCGCTGGCAAGATGCGCGCGCGGCATGTCGCCCTGCGCGGCGTAGACCACGCCCAGCTGGTACCAGGCGAAGGGGTTGAGGCGATCCTTGGCGACGGCGGCGCGCAGCACGTCTTCGGCCTCCGCGAAATTATCGGGGTTCTCGGTCGCGATCAGGGCGTGGCCGAACAGCGATGCGATCAGCGGTTCGTTCCTGGTCAGCTCGGTCGCCTGCCTAAGGTCGGGCAAGGCATCGGCAGGGCGGCCCGATTCGAGCAGCACCTGTCCGCGCAGTTCGAGGAAATAGGGATTGTCGGGATCGCCTGCGACGAGCGCGTCGGTCTCTGCCAGCGAAGCGTCGACCTTGGCCTCCTTGTGATAGGCGTAGGCACGCGCGTAGCGTGCCGGGATGCTGGTATCCGACGGCGGATAGGTCTTCAGCGTAAGCGCGGGTTCCGACAGATAACCGAACAGCTTGGCGCGCACGCGCTCGAACCGGGCCTGCAGCTCGGGATCGGGCGGAGTGTCCCACGCCGGATCGACCTCGTAGACTTCGCGCAGGCGCGCGATGCGATCGCCCGACAGAGGGTGCGTTCGATAGAACCCGGCCTCGTCGCTCTGGCTGCGGCCATAGCGATATTCCTGGTTGAGCAGCTTGCCGAAGAATTCGAGCGAGCCCTTCCCGGTGATCCCCGCGTCGGACAGGTACTGCGCGCCCGCCGCATCGGCGGAGGATTCCTGGGCGCGGCTGAAGGCGAGGTACTTGCCCAGCGCCGCCTGCTGGCCGGCCATCACCGCCGCCATCGCAGCATCGCCTGATCCGGCGACGGCGGCGGCAATTCCGACCAGCAGCGAGAGGATCGAGATATTGCGTGCACCGCGTGTGCCGTCAGGGTTGCCGAGCGCGTGCCCGCCGACAATATGGCCCAGTTCGTGCGCGATGACGCCCTGCACTTCGTTGGCGGACTCGGCTGCGTTGAGCAGCCCCGAATGGATGTAGACCACCTGCCCGCCGGCGACGAAGGCGTTGATCGAAGAATCGTTAACCAGCACGATATCGACATTGCCGGGGCGCAGGCCCGCCGCTTCAACCAGCGGATCGGCCATGTCGCGCAGCAGTGCCTCGGTTTCCGCATCGCGCAGAACGCTCTGCGCCATGGCTGGCTGCGCCATCAGCGCGGCGGCCGTCAGGAATGCGATCAGACGGATCAGGGAACGGTGAAGCGCGGCCATGTCGGCGGCATGCTAGCGTTCCGCGGGCTGAATGTCTCCTGAAGCTTGCGCTTCCTGCGTGGTGGCCGTGTCCGCCCGTGCGTCGTCCCCGCTGCCCTGAAGCTCGCGCGCGCGACGCTGCGCCCGGATACGCTCCCGCGCGGATTGCTTCACCTGTTCGCGCAGGAATTCGAGCACCTGCTTTTGCGTCCGCGCATCGAAATACTCGAACGGCTGGGCGAGCGTCATCAGGATTTGCGAGTGGTCCATGTTTCTGAAGACGACGTGGCGCGCGTCCGCTCCCTTGGCGCCGAGCGCGTCGAACAGCGCCTGCGCATTCTCGGGCTCGACCGTCTCGTCCTTGTCGCCCGTCATCAGCAGCATCGGCGGTGCATCCTTGCGCGCGAAACGGACCGGCTGGGTCGCCGCCAGCGGACGCACCTTCCCGAAAGCCTGCTTCGCGTTATCGGTGTCGAGCGGCAGGAAATCGTAAGGCCCGGCAAGCCCGATCACCCCGTCGATCGTGTCGTCGGGCAGCCTGGCCCGCCGGGTCCAGCGCTTGTCGAGCCCGAGCATGACCACGTTATAGGCCCCTGCCGAGTGCCCCATCAGATAGATCCGGTCGGGATCGCCGCCGTACTTGCCGATGTTCTCCGAAACCCACTTCAGCGCGCCGGCGCTGTCCGTCAGCATTGCCGGGTACCTGCCTTCGGGCAGCAGGCGGTAGCCGACGTCGACCACCACGAAACCCTTGGGCGCGAAATTGCGACCGACGAAGCCGTAGGCGGACGGGTCGCCATCGTGCCAGCCGCCGCCATGGATGAAGAGGAGCACCGGCTGCGCGCTGTCTTCGGGCGCATCGCCGCTGCGATAGATGTACAGCTTCTGCGCCTCGTCCTTGCCGTAGGCGATCGGTCCGCGCTCTTCGACATCCTTGTAGAAGGTGAAGGCGAGGTCGGTTTTGTCGAGCAGGTGGTGGCGCAGATCGGGCCACAGCCAGTGGTAGAGGTTGTACGCCAGAATCGTCAGCGCCAGGACGAAGATCATCTGGAACAGGCAGCAGCCGCCCGGCTCCTTAGGCTTCTTCTCCAGATCCCGGACCCACCGTTTCCACGATGCGCGATGTTTCCCCATGCGGTGCAACCCCTGCTGCTCTCAGGAAATCCCGGCCGATCGCATAGCTGTTTCCCAGCCACAGGGGCACCCCAAAGCTCTCTATGACCCGTTTCGCGTCAAGTTCGGCTTCGGACAGTGCCTTTTCGGTCGTCCTGATGAAGACGGCGGCGATCCGCTCCGGCTCGCGCTCGACCGCTTCGGCGAAGGCAGGCAGGTCGCCCTGCGTGTCGTCGCCGATGAAGGCGAAGCGCAGGTCGGAAAAATGGTCGAGGATGGCGGCAATCGAAGTCTGCTTGTGTTCGCCGTGACTCCGCTTGCCGATCGTCGCGCGGTTGAACCCCCAGCGTCGCAGGAACAGCGCACCCAGCGGCAGCTCGCGCGATCGCTTGAACGCGACGAGGTAGGAAAACAGGTTCCACGGGCTCGACGAGATGTAGAAGAACGGGCGATGCGTCGCCGGGATGAAGCTGCCGGTCGGCTGCTGGTTGCTCGGCACGGAGAGACCCCCGCCGATCGCGCCGTAGAAAACGTCGGCCCCTTCCACCAGCAGGCGTTCCTGCGGCATTTGGGCGAAGATTCGCTTCAGGTTGCGCACGACATTGTGCAGGCCGCCGGTGATCCCGGTTTCCATGATCGTGTCGTCGATGTCCGAAATCACGCCGATCTGGGCATCGGCCCCCGGCACCAGCACGTGGCCGATCACCGACTGGTGCCCCTCGCGCGTTTTCCAGCCCAGACGGACCACTTCCCACGCGGTGCTTTCTGGATAGGGCCAGTCGCCCTCCAGATCGATCTCGAACTGGAAATAGCCCTTTGCGTCGGAAGCGACAGCGTAGTCGAAATCCTGCCCATCCTCGCGTGTGAGGCACAGGGTCACGCCCACGCCGGCAACCGGCTTGGCGAAAAACTGCGACATCATCACGCGTATGGTCCGCCACCGGCCTGCGGTGTCGAACTCGGGCGCACGCGATCGCAGCGTGCGACCGGTCACGATCAACCTGTCGCGGCTGCGATAGCCGAAGAACGGCTGCACGCGAACCGGATTGCGCCTGAAAAGCCCCATGCTGCGCGCAGCTAGCGCGCCCGCGACCTCAGGTGAACCCCCAAGCGGTGGCTATTCGGTGGGAGAACCGGCTCACCCGACCAGTTGCTTGGCCGCACGCGCCAGCAGGCGGGTGTCTTCCTCCATCTCCCCGAGGAAGGATACCTGCCCCGCTTCGCCGCGCCGGATCAGGCACAGCGCGTAGGGCGCGCCTTCGGGCGGGATCGCGGCCAGCGGCCTGCCGTCGAGCTTGCCGAGCTTGCCGAGCGTGCGTGACGAAAGCGTCGGTGCAGCAGCGCTCTTGCCCTCGCGGCGGTAGGCGCGTTCGCACGCAACCAGCGCCTTGATCCCGCCGTCGGTCCGCTCGAGGACTTCGGCCAGTTCGCCAGCAGCGATGCCTTCACGCTGCGCGTAGGAGAGGACGGCGGCGTATTCGGCGATCCGCGACTTGTCGTAATCCGCACCGAAGACGAGCTTGACCACCGGCGTGGTCGGCGCGCGCGGTGCGACCTCGATCCCCTGTTCTTCGAGCAGTCGCGCGAACTCATCCGGCTCCGCCTGCGCGGCGAGGCCCAGATCGTACGCCCGTCCGACGGCGCGATAGAGCGTGGTGCGGCTCCGGCTTTCGGATTGGCGAGCTTCCTCGGCGAGCGCGCGCGCTTCGGCGAGGCATTCAAGCAGGCTGCCGCCCTTGCCGGCCTCTTCCTGGCGCGAATCATCGGACGAGTCGTCGCGCGCGGTGTCGAAGGTCAGCGTGGTCTCGGGTGCCAGATGCGCGTCGAGACGGGCAAAGGCCGGCGGCGACAGCGGAGCAGAGGCATTCCCTCCGTCCTGGTCCGCCTGCGCGCCCGGGCCGTCTGCCCAGCGCGTGATCGATGGCGTGACCACCTGACGCGTGCGCGCGGTGGGCATCAGTCCGGTGTCGTCGAGGTCTTCGGCCCCGTTTTCGAGCGCCTGGTCTATCTCGAGCAGCAATTCGTCGGTGGTTAGCTGGTCGGCGACTTCCTTCCAGTTGATCACCCCGTAAACGAAGTCGATCGTCTCGTCGTCGGTCGAAAAGGGCAGCAGGATGCCGCGATACAGTACGGTCAGCCCGTCCTGGTTAATGAACTCGGCCTCGAACCCGATCGGCGCCTCGTTGGCAATGATCTGCATGTAATGGTCGGTGATTCGGCTCAGCAGCGATCGCGAAGGAACGTCGGCCAGCGTTTCAATGGGAGTGGCACTGCCGCATTCGCCCGCAAGCTTCTTGCCCAGAAAGGCGATTGCCGGATTCTCGATCCCGCTGGTGAAATCGAGCAGCACGCTGTTTTCGGAGAAATCGGGCAGGCTGTCGGGCTCGATATCCTCGACGCTGGGATAGGTCCGGTCGCCGAGCAATCCGGCCCAGTAATTATAGGCGCGCACCTGCATGCGTCGCTCGTCCTGCCCTACGGGCGCAGGGGGAGCGTCGCCTACCGCCAGATCGTTGTCGTCTTCGGAATCGTCCCAACCGGCGCTGTCCTCCGCACCGTCGGAAATCCCGAATTTGCCCCGCAAGCTATCCATCGTGTCACCAGACCCTTCAATGATTGGGGCCTGTTGTGACGCTGCATGGTAAATATTCTGTTATTTCAGAACAGGATGGCCGCGCAGGGGAAGGCGCTGTCGGCTCAGCGCGACAAGTACCTCATCCGGATCGTCTGGTAGACCGGCGCATCGCTGTCGACATGGAAGGCTGCGGCGGAAAACCGCGGCGGGCCGAGCCGCAGCTTGGCATCGCGCGAAAAGCCGAACCCTTCGGTGGGCACGAACAGCGCTTTGTCGACCTTTCCGTTGCCATTCTCGTCATGCAGCAGCGAAATCGCGTATTCGCCCGGGGCGACATCGTTGAAAACGATGGTCACGCGCGTGTTGGCGCGCACGATCCGCCGCTGCGAAAGCGTGTCCTGACCGCAATCGGGGAAGGCCCCGCCGCTCGGAGTCAGGCAGGCGAGCACGGTCCCCTCGGCCGAACGCAGGTCGACCACCGTCACCACGACGTCCTGCCGCGCAGGTGCGTTATTGCCCAGAGTCAGAAGCGCAGCGGTGCCGAGCGTCAGCGCTCGAAACTGTCCGATAATCCGCGGTCGGTTTTGCATAGACGGTCCCAGAACCTGAAATAGAGGCCGAAATTACACATGTAACGTTCGTGGTGAAGCTGGTGATGACTCGCGGTGATGATCCACCCGCCTACCGGCGAGCGCACCAACCAACGCGGAAACATTTCCCACCCCATGTGGTTCGTCACCCCCATGATCGTCATCACGGCCAGAACCACGCCAAGCATAGCAATGTGGATGGGGACGAGGAAGACGAGAAGCGGCACAACCACCGCACCTGTGAGTGCTTCTATCGGATGGAAGCTCATCGCGGCCCACGCGGTCGGCGGGCGGCTGGCATGGTGGACGGCGTGCGCGACCTTGAACAGGCGCGGGCGATGCATCCAGCGATGCGTCCAGTAGAACCAGGTGTCGTGGGCGAAGAGATAGATCAGGACCGACAGCGGCAGGTACCACGGCGGATAGGCGATCCAGTCGCGGTAAATCATCGTCCAGCCGAACCGGTCCCACCCGAACGCGACGAGGCCGGCGGGAGCCCCGTAAATTGCCGCCGAAGCAAGCGACCAGCCGATTTCTCGCCGGATCTGCGGCCCCAGGCTGTCGTGATACCCCGGTCGCACCCGAGCGGTCAGCGCGGCGAACGCCCCGCTCACGGCGAGGTAACGCACGGCGACGATCGCCGTCATGGCGAAGACCGAAAGGATGAGCGCGAGGAGCATGGGCACCCTCCTATGCCGCAGGCGCGAACAGAGCGCGAGACCTTTTGACCCTCGGGCGTCTCGCTAGCGCTCGCCACCCCAGGGCGCGCAATCCGGGTCGCAGGCAATGGTGGAGCGGCGCATGGTGGTGCGCGCCAGTCGTTCGATCTCGACCTTCCGGCGGGCCGGGGCGAGCGGATGGCGCGCGGCAGGTCGCAGGATCTCCGCGTCGTATCCATCGGCAATGATCACCCCGCACCGTTCGGGAAGGTACGCCTCGCCATCGAGGATCGCCGCATCGAGATGCGACCCGATGCCCCAGTAGAACTTGTCGCAATGATCGAGGTAATCGGTCCACTTGGAATCGCCGGTCAGGTCGGCACGCGCCACCTTGATCTCGACGATGATGACGTGGCCCTTGGCATCGATGCCCATCAGATCGGCCCGCCGTCCGTTGCGCAGCGGCATTTCCGTGCAGCACCAGATATCGTTGCGCGCGAAAAGGCGCATGATCCCGCGCGCGGCCTGGCTGGCATCGCACAGGGTTTCGGGCGCAGCGGCTGCGCTATCGATCAGGAAGGGTGCATCGGCCATGAGCGCTTAGGAACAGAACGGAAACACGCTGTCAAGCCGGCTTCGTTCGCGTTAGCTGCGCAAGGCGATCTCCGCCTCGCTGAGCACTTTGGCCCGGCCGCGCGTATACTCATCCCACAGTCGCACCGCAGCGGCTTGCGGATTGGCCGAGGGGCCATGTGCGCCCAGCAGCGCGTCGAGGCCTGCGCGCATCGTCGCGACGAGTTCGTGGAGCGCAAAAGTCGCAGCTTCGGCGCGAGCGGGATTGGCGCGCGCAAGTGCTCCAACGCGTTCCTGCCCGTCGATATCGGCGCGCGGCGCCGATCGCCCGGCCAGCATCGCGACAACGCGTGCAGCATCCTCTACCGCCGCCCATTGTTCGACGAGGGTGGTCTCGTTCGACAGAGGCGCTCGCGGAGCGAGGTCCTGATCTGGCGCAAGGTTGCTCATCACCGGGCAGGCTAGCGCGGCGATTCTTGCAAATCCCCTAAGATCGAAGAGACGATTTTGCGGCCGTTCCGACCATCCGGGATTTTTCCCGTGGCACGCACCGCATCGCTTTGCTAAGCGCGCTGCTCGCATCGCGCGATGCACCCGTAGCTCAGCTGGATAGAGCGCTGCCCTCCGAAGGCAGGTGTCAAGGCTTGATGAATAACAATTTTTAGAGGTAATGTATTACATTTCAATAACTTACAAAAGCTCACTTGATGGGGTTCACATTGCAATCCTTTCCGCGTAAGCATCGCGTAAGCACGAGGCACCCGTAGCTCAGCTGGATAGAGTGTCGCCCTCCGAAGGCGAAGGTCACTGGTTCGAATCCAGTCGGGTGCGCCATTTCCTTGGTATTAAGTAGCAAGCGTACAAAGCGATAAGATGCTAATTTCGCTATCTCATCGCGCATGGAAATCACAAGCTTTGACGTACCACTTGAGGACTACCCGTTCTTACGATTGAACGCATGAAATCCCACATCGACCACTGCGTCCGGTGTGCTTTGTCAAAAGGGGCTGCGAGCGTCGATTCTAATTGAGCTTCCCGACTGTTTCTTTTGGCGGATTTCTGGGCTTTCCCGCCGGAAAAGACTTGGCCTTTCGTCCGTGCGACGAGAGCGCGGGCGAGGCCAGTCTTCTATGAATATTCCCAGGAGGGAACCAGAAGCCATCAACAATTGGAGAACTACCGGACCCGTAAATCGATGCGGTCTGGTTCGCCACATTCGGCCCCAAACGTCCTTTGGTCTTTCGCCAGTTCTGCGGCATCCTCGCTGATTGGTTTTCGGCCCTCGATATGTTCGAGGACCGGGGTCTCTTCCGCGTCATGCGCGCTACTGGTGAGGTCGAGCGTGACACGAGCCGATTTCATCACGGTTTGCGGGACCGAAAGATGAACATGTTCCTTAGCACTGGATCATGCGCGAATTCATGCACCAGACTCATCAACACATGTCCGCCGAAATATATCCACATCGGGAGGCCCAGTGCCTCGTGCACCCCAAGCGCCCAGCTCTGGTCGTAGAAATAACCAAGCGTGCCCGTCGCCGCCAAGGCAAGAGCGATTAATGCGCCAAGGCCATGGAAGGCATTGTCCAGCGGCTGATCATCGCTGATCGGCAGCTTGCCGCCCCGAAGGATAGCCAGATGCGCCTTGGTATCGGCCCACAATGCGGCAAGCCGACGACCAGATAGATAAGGGAACCAGTCACCAAGACTAGGTTCGCGGCGCCGAAAGACGGCCCATAGCCAGAACAGGACCAATCCGCCGAGAGCGATCAGTCCGGCCTTTTCATGCACTTCAAACCAGAAATCACCCGGCTTTCCGCCCTTTGGATAAGTCATGAACAAACTGATGACAAGCGCTGCGGTGACCGCCATTACCGTAACTAGATGAAGAAAGCGCGTCAGGTTGGAATAGTACTGTGTATTACCTGGTTTCTCTACTTTCATACGATAATTTCCTCTCGTGGGATGTCCGTCAGCCGATAGCCTGGCCGACCAGCTTCCTATTGCAAACGGTGCAGTTGCAGCGACGCTGCCAATCGCTAATTGTCGCAGTGAGATATGCCAGCGTCCCCGACCTGTTAGGAGCGCGCAGGCGACCTCGAAAACCAGCAAACTCATTCTGGTCGCTATAAACGCTTTGCCCTCCTTTCAGCGCCATATGAATAGGAGAGATGTCGCCCCGCCAAAAGTGAACAGGCCGCACGATGTCAGCGCAACGGTCATGGGGGATTCGTAAAGATCGCTCCGGACGATCCCTAACCCCACCTTCGGAAGTGTATCCAGCACCGGCCTAGGCCCAAGCAGATGTGACGGTCTTCATTTGTTGTTTCTCAAACTTAGAACCAGAACCGGAGACCAACTACGTAGCTCGTCACGCTCGGGTCTTCGCCAGCCGCGCGTGCAAAATCGGCGCTTCTGCCAACTTTCCAACCCTGAGCGATGCCGATATAGGGTGCAAATTCGCGTACGAATTCATACCGCAAGCGAATTCCCGGTTCGATCCGGTCGATGCCGGCGCCGATGCTCAATTCGGGCACGTCTTGAGCGGCAAGGTTAACCTCCACCCGTGGCGTGAGAATCAGACGCTGGGTAATTCTCTGGCCCAGTTCAGCCTCGAAACGAGCGGTGATATCTCCGGTGTTAGAGAGAAACGCTGCTCCGAGAATATCGAACTTGTAGGGAGCCAAACCCTGAAAGCCGACCACACCATAGGTCCGCTTCGGTCCGGTCAAATCCTGGCGGATACCTGCCTGGAAATCAAAGAAGGGGGCAATGGCCCGGCTCCACAGTCCCTGAACCTCGGCACTTTCAACTTTATTGCCGAACGCACCTTCGCCTTCAGATCGGAACCAGAACTTGTCGATGTCGCCGCCATAATAGCCCTGAACATCCCACAAATAGCCATCCGTGCCTTCGCGCGCACGATATTCGAGGCGGTCGCCCTGGATCCACAGTCGCTTGCCGCCGTCGGTCTCGCGGATCAGTTCCTGCCGGGCTTCGTTCATGGCTTCCTCGCCCCAGATCGGAATCGCCGCGCGGGCAGGCCCGCTTCCGGCTTCGGGCGGAGGAGGAAGTAGAGGAATGTCAGCGCCGGAATTCATCTGCATAGCGGAGTGGTCTATACCCTGCATGCCCTGCGCGCGTGCTGGAGCATCGGTCATTGTGCCGTGATCCATCCTTGGGACCTGCTGCCCGGATTGGTTGATGGGCATCGCCATGCCCGTTTGCCCTTCGGCCATAGGCATCGCACCGTGGTTCATCTGCGAACGATCCATGCTCCCATGATCCATTTCGACCTCAGCTTCAGGTTTAGGTTTGCAGGCGCCATCCGGGACGGTGTGGCCCATTGCGCGATGGCGCTGTGCCTCTTGAGCACATTGCTGCGCTGCTTGCCCCGCACTCTGCTGTGGCTGAGCCATGTCATGCCCGGTGTGCTGCTGTGCCGATACCGGCGATACCAACGCGGTTCCCGCAGCTAGCGATACGATCGTGCTTACAACAAAAGGCTTCATGCTTCGTCTCCGGCAGGATTGGCAACGGTGACGATCTGGAACATCCCGGCGACCAAATGATAGAGGATATGGCAGTGAAAGGCCCAGTCACCGGGTTCGTCAGCGGTCAGGTCAAACTCCACACTACCGCCGGGCTGGACATTGACCGTGTGCTTCAGCGGCTGCCGGTCGGCGGGCGCGCCATTGACCAGTTCGAAGAAATGCCCGTGCAAATGGATCGGGTGCGTCATCATCGTGTCGTTGATCAGCTTGACACGCACGCGTTCATTATAGGCAAAGCGGATCGGGTCGTCGGAGACGGCTGAGAACTTCTTGCCGTCGAACGACCACATGTAGCGCTCCATGTTACTGGTGAGATGGAGTTCCATCCGCCGCGAGGGAATCCGCCGGTCAGCATTGGGGGTGAGCGCGCGCAGTTTGCGATAGTTGAGCGTTCGGTGCGGGACATCGGAAAGGCCAACGCCTGGGTCTCCGGTGCGGTCGACAGGGTTTGCTGACACCATTGCAAGCCCCGGGCCCACCTCGACGTCCGCTGGCAATCTGGACGTATCGCGCATTCCCGGTCGGGCCGCTCCTTGGCCGCTCGAATTTCCGGGCATGCTTTCTGAGCCGCCCCCCATACCAGCCATACCGGCCATGCCGCCCATGCCCATATCTGCCATGGTCAGCAACGGCGGGTCGCGCAGCGGTGGAATCGCTGCGCGCGCGCCGGGCGCAGACGCTAGTGTCGCAACCCCCATGCCAGACCGGTCCATCGATTCAGCTACCATCGTGTAAGCGGCGTCATTGCCCGGGGTCACAATCACATCATAAGTTTCTGCAATGCCTATCTGGAATTCATCCACTTCGACCGGCTCGACATTTTGCCCATCGGCCTGAACCACGGTCATAGGGAGACCGGGTATACGGATGTTGAAATAGGTGGCGGCACCAGAATTTATGAAACGCAATCGAACGCGTTCGCCGGGCTGGAAGTTGAATTCAAGATTGTCCGCCGGTCCGTGGCCATTGATGAGATAAGTGAACGTGGATCCCGTAATATCTAATATATCAACGGGCGACATTCGCATCCTTGCCCAATTCCTTCTCTGTGCTCCACTAAGCGGGTAGTCATCCGTCCATGTTGGTTGCTCGTAGTTGAAATAATCAGCACTCTTTTTCAATTTGTCGTAAAGCACATTTGGATCTGTCTCGCTGAATTCGCTCAGCACCACGATATATTCGCGGTCCGCCTGCACCGGATCGGGTCCTGCCGGATCGACAACTATCGGACCATAATGACCCGCCTGTTCCTGCAGGCCGCTGTGCGAATGCCACCAGTACGTGCCCGATTGCCGCACGGGGAATTCTGCAGTGAAGGTCTCACCCGGCTTGACGCCGGGGAAACTAACGCCTGGCACACCATCGAGCTGGAAGGGGACCAGGAGCCCGTGCCAATGGATCGAGGTATCTTCCTCTAGCTGGTTGTGAACGTTGAGGCGGACGGTGGTCCCCTCACGCAGGCGGAGGAGCGGCCCCGGGATGCTCCCATTGACGGCAATCGCGCCGCCACGCCTGTTGCCAGTGGAGAAAGCCGAGCGGGCAACTGTCAGGTCTATGTTGGAGCCGCTCACCTCATCAAAGCCCTTGCGAGCAACCCCGGAAAGCAGGTCACCACCGCGAGCCCAAGCCGGAACCGCACCGGCCAGGCCCAGCAGACCCATTCCGGTAGCTCCTGCCCCAAGAAGTTTGCGTCGATTAACGGTGATCATAGTACCAGCCCCTCGTCTCAAAATGCCATTCACTTAACACATACGCGGAGGATCGGACTAACCCTCATCTTTTTCTAGGCTCAGGACTCATTGATTGAGCCAGAAGATGACGGCTGCGGCGATGCAGATGGCGGAGATGAAGGTGTGGGCGGATCGGTCGTATCGGGTGTGGATGCGGCGCCGGTCCTTGAGTTTGCCGAACATGTTCTCGATCCTGTGGCGCTGGCGGTAGAGCACCGGATCGTGCAGGATTGGTACCCTTCGATTGGCTTTTGACGGGATACGGGTGGCAATGCCGCGCTCGGCCAAGGCATCGCGGAACCAGTCGGCATCGCACCCCGGTCGGCCAGCAACGCGTTGACCTTGGGCAAGGCCTCGATCATCAGTGCCGCGCCCTTGTAATCGCAAACGGTCCGGATAATGGGACTGATCCGACAGGGGAATCGATTACTGTCTCCTGTTCGGTTGAGGATGGGAAAGTACAATCCTGCACGGCGTCGCAGACGGACGACGGCGTCGACAAAGTCTTCCTGCGAACAAAGACGACCAATTCCGACGGTTCCGTTTCGACCCGCACGAGCGTCATCGGCAAGGAAAGCGATCTTACTTTCGGTCGCGATCTTGCCAACAGTGTCGAATCTGCCTTCAAGCAGCTCTACAATGTCGATTTGACGATGACCGGCGGCACTGCAGCTGCTGCTGCGGGCACAGTAAGGGGTTCGCCAAGCTCAGCGGGCAACATTCAACGGCAAGTGGAGCGTGGCCAAGTCCCACGAGAAATTGATCGAGTGGACAAGGGGCGAGGGCCGTATGAGAAGGATCATATCGAATTGAAGGATGGTCGCGCTCTTAATCGCGATGGCACTTGGAAGCACGGTATCTGGTAGGTGAACAATTCTGTACGGAACTGGCTTGTCGGGAATGGCTGGAAACCACCGAGGTAACTGCCAATGCGTTTTTTCACCCATGACTGGTCTACGCTAGATGACGTTGAAACCGACAAGATATCGTCAGAGCACTTGAGAGTGGTCAAGCTCGCGTCTGATCAATGCGGGATACCTTTGGTAAAATTCGTACGAGAATTTGATCTACGTGGGGCGCTGGTTGACCGGTTGCTAGTGCAATCTGGGGAAGCTGAATTGAAATTAGATTTGATCGCGGGAGACAATCTGCATGGGTATTTTGTGCTCTCTCTTGCGTATGCGAGCAGCTCATTTCGCTATTTTGGCGAGGACCTCGGCACGGCTCTAGACTTTAGATCAACTCGTATACGCTTCGTTGAATTCGATCTGGGTAACAACGGCGAACTACAGCACCGCTTCCTGCTATGGCCAAAGAGTCGATGCGAAATTGACATTCAGTTTGCCGGACTGGAATGGGCCAAGGCTCACTTGCCACATCGAGCATACCAGAATTTTGAGGACGTGCTTCAACTAAGCGAGCCACTTTCAACTGCGACTGAGTAGATTGCAGCCCTATTGAACGAACCGGATTTGTCACCGGATCGCCTTTCGAAATGTGGGAAACCTTAGGGCCCACACCGTACACAGCGCCTGCTGTTGATGAAGCTGCGTTAGATCAGTGATTTGTCGCTGATTTGGCGGTGCGCACCTTCTGTGCCGCTAGCGTACCATTACGGAATCTGCGGCACAGACCGGCTCAGCCGCGCTACAACATCCTGTAATCCCTGACTAATCTCTCCCGCTTTGTCTGTGCCACTTCAGCCCTGAGCGCGGGCGCCGTCGCTTGGTCCGTTGAAAACCCATGACAATCTGCGCCGACCGCCGCCAGGGATGTTCGGGAGCCGTCGGTAAAACCTCAACAAAACCAACCACCTGCAGCCCGGCCGACGGCGCTGCTTTTATCTCGCCATCTTATTTGGCTTCGTTTTTGAGCAAGTATTCGCCATCGTCGTTTCCTCTCTTTAGCACTAATGGA
>PBYQ01000003.1 GCA_002729695.1 Citromicrobium sp.
AGCCGAGCGACCCGCCGCAATTCACCTGGGCTGCTTCCTTCCGGACCTGACCCGGTGAGCGAACGCAAACGTCCACCCGACTCCCGGGGCCCATATGTGCCGACCGCGATCGGAATGCAATCCCGTAAGCTATGCCGATTGTCAGTGCCTGGCCGCTGCAAATTCGGCTGGAGCGCGACACACCTTTGGGACGGCGAAAATTACCGGAAATTGTCGGCGTAGGCCTGCAGCTTGAGCTTCTTGGGCGGGGTTGCATGGACGCGCGCGGCGATGCCGTATTTCTCGGCATAGGCTTTCGCCTCGTCCTTGCTCGGGAAGGTCAGGATGACCTGCGCCTGCGTGTCACCGCTGCCGGTCCAGCCCATCAGCGGATCGGGCCGCCGCGCTTCGGATTGCTCGAATTCGAGCACCCACTCGTCGGTCCGCGCCTTGCCGGACTGCATCGCGTTCTTGGGTCGCTGGTAGATTCTGGCTGCCATGGCGCTCTCCCTAATTCAGCCTTGCCCGCGTGAAAAGGCATTCTTCGTCTTGAGGCTGGCAACCTCTGCCCACGGCTCGTCGGGCCAGCGGTGCTTGGGATAGCGGCCCTTCATGTCCTTGCGGACATCGGCCCAGCTGCCGCGCCAGAACGCGGGCAGATCTCGCGTCGCCTGCACCGGGCGCCCGGCGGGGCTGGTCAGCTTGAGCAGCAGCGGCGACGCGCTCTTCCCTTGGCCGATCATCGGATGGCGATCGAGCCCGTAGAGTGCCTGGACCCGCACTTCGACGGCAGGCGCATCCTGCCCCTCGTAATCGATCGCATGGTGCGTGCCTGCGGGCGAGACGAATTCGCGCGGCGCAGCTTCGTCGAGCCGCTGCCGTTCGTTCCAGTCGAGCTGAGCCAAGACTGCGTCGACCAGCCTGCCTTTGCTCACCGCGAGATCGCGGCGGCCGGCGAGCAGTGGTGCGAGCCATAGTCCGGCGGTTTCGCGCAGAGCCTCGGACGAAAGGCCCTCGACTCCGGCGAAGCGGGCACGCGAGAGCAACGCCGTCGGCAGCAGTTCCCCCAGCTTGTCCAGAGCCTTATCCACAAGCAGCGCCTGCACCGCATCCATGTCCGGCTCCGGGTCCTGGCCCTTCGACAGCACCAACGCCTCCAGCCGCTCCTCGCGCCGCGCCTCGACCCGTTCGCCGGTCCACCGCAACGTCCGGTGGAGCTCGATACGGTCGCCCAGCCACTGTCGCAGGTCCGCTTCTTCCAGCGCGGCGGCCGCAGTGATGCGTGCGCCCTGCGCCGATCCCTGCGCATCGCCGATCACGCAATACTCAGCGCGCGCCACCGAAGATGTCGGGTCGAGTCGGTATCCGCGCCCGTTCGCCGCCAGCCAGTCCTCGCCCGAGGTATCGCGGCGCTTTGCGACGAAACCCGGGCGACCCGCTGCGAGGATGACGGCGAGTGGTGGCATCTCCCCCGCTCGTCCTGAGCTTGTCGAAGGACCGCCCTTCTTCTTCGATCCGGCATGCGAAAGTGAGGGCGACCCTTCGACAAGCTCAGGGTGAACGGGGATAAGTTTCTGTGCAGCCGCAGCCCACCGCCTGGCCAGCTTGCGGCTCGCCTCGGCACGACCGCCTCGCTCCCCATTCCAACGCGAGAGCCGCGCCTCCAGATCCTCGCCGCGACCGCCCAGCCCGCGTTCCTGCGACAGCAGCACCAGCCGCGCCGCACGCTCCGCACAACCATGCTGCGCACCGAACAGCAAAATCGCCGCGCC
Source organism: Citromicrobium sp. (assembly GCA_002729695.1). Classification (GTDB taxonomy): domain Bacteria; phylum Pseudomonadota; class Alphaproteobacteria; order Sphingomonadales; family Sphingomonadaceae; genus Alteriqipengyuania. Next base: position 1,752 of record PBYQ01000003.1, read on the forward strand.
TGCCGGGTCGAGCGGCAGTTGCGCCAGCGCCTCACCCAGCGGCGTGATCCGCCCCTCCCCGTCGAGTGCGCCCAGCGCGCGCAGATCCTCTCGCGCGGTCGCCAGAGAGGCGGCGGGCGGAGGGTCGAGCCAGCGCAGATTGGCGGGCTCGCTCTCGCCCCACTTCGCCAGCGTCAGCACCAGCGGCGCGAGGTCGCTTGTGGCGATCTCGGGCGGCTCGAACGCGGGGCGCCCCGCGTGCGCCGCCTCTGCCCACAGGCGATAAGCCACACCCGGCGCCTGCCGCGCCGCGCGCCCTGCCCGCTGCGTGGCGGAGGCCTGCGAGGCCTGCACCGTCACCAGCCGGTTGCCGCCCGCCGCGCGGTCGTACTCCGCACGCCGCGAGAGCCCGCCATCGACCACAACGGTCACGCCGTCCAAAGTCAGAGAGGTTTCCGCAATCGCCGTCGCGAGCACGATCCGGCGGCCGCCCTCCGCATCGCGGCGGATCGCGGCGCGCTGGCCTGCCGGATCGACCTGCCCGTGCAGCGGCAGGATCACCGCGCCGCGCAAGCGATCCTCCAGCCGCTCGCGCACCCGTTCGATCTCGCGCACGCCGGGCAGGAAGGCGAGGATATCGCCCTCCTCCGCTCGCCACGCCTGCGCGACGGCATCGGCCATCGCATCCTCGAAGCGCTGCGTGCCGCTCGCCCCCAGCCACTCGATCCGCAGGGGATGGCTGCGCCCCTCACTCTCGATCACCGGGCAATCGTTCATGAGCCCGGCAAAGCGCTCTCCGTCGAGCGTGGCGGACATCACCAGCAGCCGCAGGTCTTCGCGCAGCACGCCTTGCGTCTCCAGCGCCAGCGCGAGGCCGAAATCGCTGTCCAGATGCCGCTCGTGCGCCTCGTCGAACAGCACGGCGGAGACGCCCGGCAATTCGGGGTCGGCGACGATCCGGTTCAGAAAAATCGCCTCGGTCAAGACGGTTACGCGCGTCTTTGCAGACCGCTTCGAGTCGAGCCGGGTGAGGTAGCCAATGGTCTCGCCCGGCTTCTCCCCCAGCATCGCCGCCATCCGCTCGGCAGCGGCGCGCGCGGCAACGCGGCGGGGCGAGAGCAGCAGGATCTCGCCGGTGCACCAGTCTTCGCGCAGCAGCGCGGCCGCGACCGCGGTGGTCTTGCCCGCCCCCGGCGGCGCGACCAGCACCGCGTTGGGCCCGCTCGCGAGCGCGGCCTTCAGCTGCGGCAATACGGCGTGGATGGGGAGAGACTGCTGCAAAATGAAATCCGCTCGTGCTGAGCTTGTCGGAAGCGAAGCTGGCCGTACGCCTCCCACTGTCGTTCTTCCGACACAACGGCGCTAAAAGAAGGACAGCCCTTCGACAAGCTCAGGGCGAGCGGGGAGGTGGAAAGTCACTCCCCCTCCCAGCCGAACACGTCCTCCAGCCCCACGCCGAACAGACGCGCGATGCGGAAGGCGGTCTCCAGGCTGGGGGAATAGCGCCCCTGTTCGATCGCGATGATCGTGTGGCGCGTCACCCCCACCGCCTCGCCCAGCGCGGCTTGGCTCATCCTGTCGTGCTCATCGCGCAACTCGCGCACGCGGTTGGTGATCGGCGGGCGTTTGCCCATCACGCCACCCCCATCACACGGACCTGCGGAAGAAGTAGATCTGCAGCGCATATTCCGCGACCGTCGAGACGATCAGCGCGCCGACGATGGCGTGGACCATCAACGTCGCGGTCCCCCCGCCGATGTACATGATGATCGCGGAGACGACGCCGAAACCCAGCACCATGCCCGACCAGTTGCCCGCACGGTCGATCGCGGACCGCTCCCGCTCGTCGGCGGGGGCATTGGCTTCCTTGGGCGAGGCGATGGCGAGCCCGACCTGCGCGACGATCGAGAACACGACCACCGCTAGCACATAGGGGATGAGCGGCCCGATCACCGGAGCCTGCGGCGCCCCCGCAACCAGCTGCGCGTAGAACACGCCGGTCGCGAGCATGATCGCCCCCATGACCCACGCGGATTTTTCCCTGAACGACATGATCGCGAATCTCCTCCGTTATGTAGAACATTTTCTACATAGAGGGGCGCGGGGCGGATGTCGAATATTTTCGACATCACCCCTTCGCACACGTGATTTCTGACTCAATTATGACACGCTCTGCCGCTTGACCCGCGCGCGTTCGTCCATGGGGTGTTAGCGCCTATGGCGCTAAATCGGGGGTGGATGTGACGAAGCATATCGAAACGACGGTTCGTTACGACGGGCCAGCATTAAAAGACCATCAGATGGACGTGCAGGAACTCGCCCCTGCATTGCTCGCACTTGCCGAGATGATCCAGCTCGCCAACAAGAAATTCAACGGCGATGCGGCCACTATGAAGGTGCTCGTCAAAGCCGATGTCGAACAGCAGTGTTTTCAGCTCGACATTCATATCGTCCAAAGCATTTTGGAGACAGCTAAGCACCTCTTCGGAACCGAGGAGTACAAGACCGCTAGGGAAATCGCGGAGTTTCTGGACCTAATTTTGCCGGGTGGTGTTGCTGGCGGCGTGTGGTGGTTCTGGAAGAAGTTTTATGGGCAGAAGGCCCCGCCAGAGGGCACAGATACAGCGATTGAATTTGAGCAACATGGCGGGCAAACTGTTTTGGCGACCGCCAAGGATGGCGGGCAAGTCACAGTCAACAACAATGTGTTTTTGCTGGCCACTGACCCCGAGATGATTTCCTTAGCCCACAAGGTCGTCAAGCCCTTGAAACGGCCTGGCTACAAAACCTTGGGTTTCTACCGTGGTGGAAAGCCCACGGTTGAGTGGGACGATGAAGAGGCGAAGCGGTTCTTAGCAGTTCCGGCCAATGACATTGGTCCGCCGCAAGAAGACGATAGCCTCAATCGAACGCCCATTCGCGCCGTCGTGAGCGTGAAAACTCAACGGAACGAAGGTAAGGCGCAATGGGAGATCAAATGGGCGAGTAAGGCCGAGTGGGCCTCAATGGATGACCTAGAATGGCTCGAGGACTTCCAACGTGGTAAGATTCACTTCGATATACCGTACTGGCTTGATGTGACGCTCGAAATGGCAACATCCCGCGTCGACCCTGACGCACCACCGAGCTTCGCGATCAAGAAGGTCCACAAGCTCATCAATCACACCGAAGGCAAGCAGGGAAATTGGTTAGATGACGGCCCTGAAAAAGGCCATTGAGGCGAAACTCGGCTTCCTTGGAGTATTTCCGGCAGCGCTTGGCGCTTACTTAAGTGTGAGGACCATTTATCGACAGTTTATAACTGCGAGACAGCCCTTATAGTCGCCCCCTAAAACCCCCGCGCGACCGCGAAGTGCGCGGCTTCGACCATCGCCTCGCGCGCCTTGCCGTCGGCGAAGATCGACAGCGCATCCGCCGCCATCTGCGCGAAGTGCCGGGCGCGGTCGCGGGTGGCGGTGACGCAGTCGTGGCGTTCCACCAGCGATACCGCGTGGGCGAGGTCTTCGTCGGAGGCGCGGTGGCCGAGGATGGCGGCCTCCCAGAACTTGCGCTCCTCCGCGTCGCCGCGCGCGTAGGCGAGGATCACGGGCAGGGTCATCTTGCCTTCGCGGAAGTCGTCGCCACGGTCCTTGCCCATCTCGGCGGCGTCGGACGAGTAATCGAGCGCGTCGTCGACCAGCTGGAACGCGATGCCGAGGTTGCGGCCGTAATCGTCGAGCGCCTGCTCCTCCGCATCGCTGCATTCGGCGACCACCGCCGCGATGCGGCTGGCGGCGGCGAAGAGCGCGGCGGTCTTCGAGCCGATGATATCGAGATAGCGCTGTTCGCTGGTGCTGATCTTGCGCTGCGAGGTGAGCTGCGCGACCTCGCCCTCGGCAATGATCGCGCTGGCGGAGCTGAGGATCTTCAGCACTTTCAGGCTGCCATCCTCGGTCATCAGTTCGAACGCGCGGCTGAAGAGGAAATCGCCGACAAGCACTGTTGCCGGATTGCCGAAGATGATGTTCGCTGCGGCCTTGCCCCGGCGCATCTCGCTGCCGTCGACCACATCGTCGTGCAGTAGCGTGGCGGTGTGGATGAACTCGACCGCGGCGGCCAGCTTGTGGTGGCGCGTGCCGTTATAGCCGACCAGCTCCGCCCCCGCGAGCGTCAGCATCGGGCGCAAGCGCTTGCCCCCGCCCGAGATCAGGTGCCCAGCAAGGCTGGGAATCAGCGGAATTTCGCTCTGCATCCGGTCGAGAATCACGGCGTTGACCGCGTTCATTCCCGACGCGGTGAGCGAAAGCATTGCGTCGATAGAGGCCGCAGGCCCGCCAGACGCTTTGGCGAAAGGAACGATCTCGGCGGTCATTGGGCCTGCTTTGGCCAAGCCAGCGGAGCAATTCAAGCGTTTAACGGCCATCCGGTGCTGCAAGTCCGGCACGCCGCGCCGAGCCGGGCGTCAAGCGCGGGGCAGCGAAAGGCGAACCAGCAGCCCGCCAAGATCCTCGCTTTCGGCCAGATCGACCGATCCACCGTAGATCTCCGCCACGTCGCGCACGATGGCAAGGCCCAGCCCGGTGCCCGGCTTGCCGGTATCGAGCCGCGCGCCGCGATCGAAGATTTCGACGCGCTTTTCCTCGGGGATGCCCATTCCGTCATCCTCGATCCACAGCACGCAGCGCTTGTCCTCCGGTTCGGCGTCGATCGTCACGAACACGCTCCCGCCGCCGTACTTGGCTGCATTCTCGATCAGGTTGCCGATGATCTCGTCCAGATCCTGCCGCTCGATCGAGACCTTGGCGTCCTTCGATCCGTCGATGTCGAAGCGAACGTCGGGATAGAGCCGCTCGACCGCGCGGCGCACCGCCTCCGCGCTTTCGCGCACCGGCGTCTGCGCGTGGCCGACCGCACGCCGACCCACGGCACGCGCGCGGGCCAGGTGGTGGTCGACATGGCGGCGCATCGTGCGCGCCTCGCGGATAACCGTGTCGGCCAGATCGGGCGCGTGCGCGGTCGCGGCATTGTTGACCACGGTCAGCGGCGTCTTGAGCGCGTGCGCGAGGTTGCCCGCGTGCGTGCGCGCTTCTTCCGCCTGCCGCTCCGAATGTTCGAGCAGCATGTTCAGCTCCTGCACCAGCGGCTGCACTTCGAGCGGCAGCGGGTCGGTCACCCGGTTGCTGCCAGAGGTGCGGATGTGCTGGATCGCGGTGCGGATGCGGCGCAAGGGGCGCAGGCCGACGTAGCTTTGCAGCACCACCAGCACCATCAGACCCAGCCCCAGGATCACGAAGCTGATGATCAGGATACGGCGTATGCGATCGATCTGCCCGTCGATTTCGGTCCGCGACTGCGCCACCGCGAAGGTCCACACCGTGTCCCTACCCGGCAGCGTGGTGTCGCGCTGGGCGATGCGCAGCGGTTCGCCGCGAAACTGCTCACTATCGTAGAAGACCGGCTGGTCCTCGACCGAAGCCCGCAGCTTGAGCGCCTCGTCCCACAGCGATCGCGATGGCAGGACATCGACGTCGTTCAGATTGACCGGCTCGCCAGCCGGGCTGATCTGGTAATAGAGGCCCGAATTGGGCTCCATGAAGCGCTGGTCGCCCATTGGGCGTATCAGCCACACTTCGCCGCCCGGCTGGATTTCGGCCGACGCGATCAACGCGGTCAGGTTGTTGTTCAACTGGGTGTCGAAGTTGTCCTGCACCAGGTTGGTCAGCGTCCGGTCCAGCGCCAGCCCTCCGCCCAGCAACAGCACGACGATCCAGATCGCGGAGATCGCGATCATGCGCCACGTCAGGCTGCCGGTATGCGGGGCCACGAAATCGCGTGGCGTTTCCCGATACGCCTCGCCCGCCACCCGATCGGGCGCACGCGGATCGCGCCTGCCGGTCGGCTTGCCCGCGCCGGGCGACGCCTCGGGCGCGCCGTTACGCGCGGGGGGCGTCGGCGGGGTCGTCGAGGCTGTAGCCAAGGCCACGGATCGTTGTGATGACTTCCGCGCCCAGCTTCTTGCGGATGCGGGTGACGAAGACCTCGATCGTGTTCGAATCGCGGTCGAAATCCTGATCGTAGATATGCTCGATCAGTTCGGTGCGGCTGACCACCTTGCCCTTGTGGTGCATCAGGTAGCTCAGCAGCTTGTATTCCTGCGCGGTCAGCTTCACCGGGTCGCCGCCACGCGTGACGCGGCCCGATCGTGTGTCTAGACGCACATCGCCGGCGGTCAGCTCGCTGCTCGTATTGCCCGAGGCACGGCGGATCAGCGCGCGCAGGCGGGCGATAAGTTCTTCGGTCTGGAACGGCTTGGCGAGGTAATCGTCGGCGCCCGCATCGAGCCCGGCAACCTTGTCGCTCCAGCTGTCGCGTGCGGTGAGGACCAGCACGGGGAACCTGCGGCCTTCCTTGCGCCACATGCCGAGCACGGTCAGTCCGTCGATTTCTGGCAGGCCGAGATCGAGGATCACGGCGTCGTAATCCTCTGTCGAGCCGAGATAGTGGCCGTCCTCGCCATCGGTCGACAGGTCGACCGCATAGCCGTTCTGTTCCAGCGTCGACTTGAGCTGCTGGCCGAGCGTCGGCTCGTCTTCCACGATCAGGATGCGCATCGGCGTCTGGTCCTTGTCACTTGCCAAGTATTCTAAACAAGGCCGCTCCTTGGAGCGAATGGCGCGTCATCGTCAACAACAGCTCCTGAAATTCCCGCCGATACTAGCGCGAACGCCTCAGCACGCGGCCGGTTCGCGCGTCTATATCGACGAAGGTAACCCGGCTGTTCCGCATGAACTTGAGGCGATAAGCCACCGCACTGGGATCGTACGCAGGGCCCAGATATTCGTAGCAATCATACTGTCGGCTCGAATTGGAGCAGACCGGCGCGCCAAGCGACTGGAACACGATCGCTTCGATCTGGCGCAAGGGCAGCGCCTTGCCAGCCTGCGTGTCGCGACGCGCCGCATCCTGCGCCGAGTTGCTCTGCGCAAGCGCCACGGACGGTGTGGCGATAAGGGTGCATCCCAGCACCAGCGAGGCGAGTATCCGTTTCATCGTGCGATCACACCTGGCACTTGACCATTGAATAGCCTCTGAATGCTTGTGGTTGCCATCCGTTCAGGAATCCGCCCCAATCGATGAACACCCGCGGTTGCGCGACGCCTCAATTCACCGCTTCGTAGGTGACGCTGACGGTCACGCCGGTTTCAACCATACCCGGCTGCACCGGCGGTGCGCCGATCCGCGCCCCGGTCACTACGATCCGGTCGGCGGAATACATCTCGCGCGGAGAACCCTGCACACTCTCGGAAATCTGCAGAACTCGGACATTGGAATAGCCCGCAACCCGCGCATAATCGAGGGCCATTGCGCGCGACCGCTCGAGCGCGCGACGCCGCGCCTCCGCCTTGGCTTCGGTATCGTCGGAGACGGAGAAGCTCGGCCCGTTGATGTCGTTAGCACCAGCCTGTACCAGCGCGTCGAGCACCGCGCCGACTTCCTCGGTGTCACGCAAGGTGACGCTTACCTGGTTGGACGCCTGATATCCGCGGAACACCTGCCGCTGTGCCTGCTGGTCGTAATCGAAGCGCGCGCCCAGATTGATGCGCGTCGTCTGGATGTCGCGCTCCGGGATGCCGAGCTTGCGGAGCCGGTCGATCACCTGCCGCATCTGGACAGAGTTCTGCGACAGCGCCTCTTGCGCGGTCATCGCCTCGTTGGTGACGCCAGCGCTTATTTTGACGGTGTCAGGCTCTACCTCGACCTGCTCGTTGACCTGCAGTTCGATCACCGGCCCCGTAGCCTGCACCTGGATATCGGCGGCAAACGCGGGGCTTGCAGCCAGAACCGCGGCCGCCAGTGCGGTCGGAATAAGTGCAGTGCGGATCATCGGTATTCTCCCATGAAGGATGGCATTGAATTGGTTACCCGCAAGCCGCGCTTGCAGGAAGGCTTGTGGGATAGGCGCGCGCGCCTTAACTCGCCGCAACAATGGCTCAGCCTCCAATTCTTTCCTGGGAAAATCTCGGCCTGCAGCAGGGCGGTCGCTGGCTGTTCGGCGGCCCTAACCAGGACAATATCGACCTGCACATCGGCCCGCGCGATCGGCTCGCGCTGATCGGGCGCAATGGCGTGGGCAAGTCCACGCTGTTCCGGCTGATCGACAATCGGCTGGAAGCCGACCAGGGGCAGCGCAAGATGAAGCCCGGCACGCGGATCGTGGTGCTGGAACAGGACCCCGACCTTACCGGCCATGCCACGCTGATGGATTTCGCTCTGGGCGGGGAACATCCGCCCGAACAGCACGAGGTAGAGGCGATCGCCGGGCAGCTCGGCATCGACATGAGCCGCGAATCCAAGGGCGCAAGCGGGGGCGAGAGACGCCGCGCGCAGATTGCCCGCGCGCTGGCGCAGGACCCCGACCTGCTGCTGATGGACGAGCCGACCAACCATCTCGATCTGGCCGCTATCGACTGGCTGGAAGGCTGGCTGGAACGCTACACCGGTGCGTTCCTCGTCATCAGCCACGACCGCACTTTCCTGAAACGCCTGACTCGCGCGACGCTGTGGCTCGACCGGGGCACCATGCGCCGCAAGGAAGTCGGCTTCGGCGGGTACGAGGCGTGGGAAGAGCAAGTCTACGCCGAAGAAGCGCGCGCTGCGGAAAAGCTCGACGCGAAGCTGAAGCTGGAGGCGCACTGGCTAGAACGCGGGGTGACCGCGCGGCGCAAGCGCAACCAGGGCCGGCTGGAGAAGCTGTGGCAGATGCGCGCGCAACGCGCGTCGATGATCGATACCGCCGGCACCGCCAAGCTGAAGCTGGCGACCGAGCAGGATTTCAAGAGCAAGTCGGTGATCGTCGCAGACGGCATCTCCAAGACTTACGCGGGCCGCACGATCATCCGCGACTTCAGCCTGCGGATCCAGCGCGGCGACCGGATCGGGATCGTCGGCTCCAACGGCGCAGGCAAAACCACGCTGCTCAAGATGCTGACCGGCGAGCTGGAGCCCGACAGCGGCACGGTGGAGATCGCCCAGACGTTGACGGGCGTGATGATCGACCAGCAGCGCAGCCTGCTGGGCGAAGGCAAGACCGTACGGCAGGTGCTGGCCGAGGGCGGCGACTGGATCGACGTGCGCGGCGTTCGCAAGCATGTGCAGGGCTACCTCAAGGAGTTCCTCTTCGATCCCGGCCTCGTCGACACCAAGGTCGACATTCTTTCGGGCGGCGAGCGCTCCCGGCTCCTCCTTGCCCGAGAGTTCGCCCGCGCGTCCAACCTGCTGGTGCTCGACGAGCCGACCAACGATCTCGACCTCGAGACGCTCGACCTCCTGCAGGAGGTCATCGCGGACTACGAGGGCACCGTGCTGATCGTCAGCCACGACCGCGACTTCCTCGACCGCACGGTCACCGTCACGCTCGGCCTCGACGGATCGGGCAAGGTCGATGTGGTCGCGGGCGGGTACGAGGACTGGGTGGCGAAGCGCCGCCAGCCTGTCGTCGGCAAGGCGAAGGCGCCCACCAAGGCGGCCCCGCCGCCATCCCCGCCCCCACCGCGCGCCGACAAGCTCTCCTACAAGGACCAGCGCGACTACGAGACTCTTCCCGAGCGGATCGAGGAACTGGAGCTGGCGATCGCGCGCGGCGAGGAGATCCTCGCCGATCCCGAGCTGTACACGAAGGATCCGCAGCGCTTCGCCAACATCATGCGCGGGATCGAGAACGCGCGGACCGAGAAGGACGCAGCCGAGGAGCGCTGGCTGGCGCTCGCCGAACGGGTGGAAGGTTGAGCCCAGCCGATAGCGTCGAGGCGTTGCACCGACAGATCGCCGCGTGCCGGGTGTGCGAGGCGGCGCTGGGTTTCACGCCCCGCCCCGTCGCGCAGTTCTCCGCCACCAGTCGCATTCTCATCATCGGGCAGGCCCCCGGCAGCAAGGTCCATGCGAGCGGCATTCCGTGGGACGACAAGAGCGGCGAGCGATTGTGCGAGTGGACCGGGCTTACTACCGAACAACTCCACGACCCCGCGCTCGTCGCGATCGTGCCGATGGGCTTCTGCTATCCGGGCAAAGCCAACGGGGGCGACAAGCCGCCCCGCCCCGAATGCGCGCCGCTGTGGCACGACCGCGTGCTCGACCTGCTTCCCCAAGACCGGCTGACGCTGCTCGTCGGCACCTACGCGCAGAAGCGCTACCTCCCCGACACCGCGAAAGAGCGGATGGCAGAGCGGATCGCCAAGTGGCGCGCGTTCGGGGACACATTTCCCCTGCCCCACCCCTCGTGGCGATCCACCATGTTCATGCGCACTCACCCCTGGTTCGAGGCCGAAGTGGTCCCCGACCTGCAAAGGCGCGTACGCGAGACGCTGGCTTAGGCCAGCCGCTTAGGCCAGCCCCTCGTCCGCCATCGCCTTCTGCACTGCATCGCGCTGCAAATGCCGCTCGCGGTAGGCGACTAGCGACTGGGGCAGGTCGACGCCGAACTTGTCCGCCCACAGCAGGGTGACGAACAGGTAGTTGTCCGCGACGCTCGGCCCGCTGCCAACCAGCCATTCGCGACCGTCCATCAGCGTTTCGGCGAGCTGGTACTTCTTCGCGACGGTATTCTTCGCCTTCTCCTTTGCATCCCCCTCGGCCCCGCCGAACAGCGGGCCGTAGGCCTTGTGGATTTCTGTCCCGATGAAGCCGATCCACTCGTGCAGGCGCCAGTGCGCCTCGCCATCGGGCAACGCGCCCATCTTCTGTGCGAGGAAGGGGAGAACCGCCGCGTTCTCCGTCACCAGACCGAATTCGTCGGTCTCGATCGCGGGCACGTATCCGCGCGGGCTGATCTGGTAGAAATCCTCGCCATTCTCGGTCTTGTGCTGACCCAGATCGACCTTGACCAGTTCGTGGTCGAGCCCGCTTTCGATCAGGGCGATATGGCTAGCAAGGCTGCAGGCACCGGGGGAGTAGTAGAGCTTCATCGGTCGATCTCCATTTCGAGGGTCTTGCCCGATCAATGGACGGCCACCCGAAGCGATCCATCCGCAGCCTCACCAGCATCCCTGACACACCTGACACAGTGTCCTGGGGGAGAAAAAAACAACCCGCCTCACCGGATGCGATAGAAGTCCGCCACCCGCTCCAGCGCCAGCTTGAGAACCAGCTTGCCCGAGCGTGCGGGCCATTGCAGCGCGCGTTCGGCCTGCGGCAGGCTCTCGCAGGCACAGACCACCCGCCACAGGACGTCGGACAATCCGCTACCCGCGGTGGCCAGCGCTCCATCGAACCGCTCCTTCGCTGCCATCTGCCGCTCGGTCGGGGAGAGCCCGGCATCCGGCCCGCCCTTGATCCGCACAGGGTCCCACCGCATCGTGACCGAGGGGCTCAGCTGAGCCTTCTCGTAATCGGCGCGCAATCGCTCGCCCGCATCGAACAGCCTGTCGCTCAGATGGCCGCGCGCGTGGAGCCAGCTGAGTGGGCTCTCGGCGAGGTTGACGGTGACGGAGCGGCGGCGTGGCTTGGGCCCGCTGTCGGGGCCACGGCGTGGCCCTTCGCTGGTCAGTTCGCGCTCTGCAAGTTGGCGGGCCATGGTCGTCTCCTCCTCTAATGCTACTGGAGATGGCTTGCCAAATGCGGTGAGTTGTAGGAAAGTCTTTTCACCAATCCGGTGAATGGACCGACCCGATGATCAACCGTATTCGCGATATCCGGCGCCAGAAGGGGCTGACCCTCGCCGATCTGGCCGCTGCCTGTTCGCCGCCCACGACCGCGCAGACGATCGGTCGGCTCGAAACGGGCACGCGCAACCTGTCGCTCAAATGGATGGAGAAGATCGGTGCCGCGCTGGGCGTCGATCCGGAGACGCTGGTCCGGTCCGAAGCGAGCGCCACCGTGCCCGTCGTCGCCACACTGGGCGAAGGCGGCGCGCAGGCGCTGGAGAAGTTGCGCGAAGCGGTCCGCCCGGCGGACATGGGGGCCACACAGACGCGCATGGTGATCGAGGTGACCGACAGCACCGGCCCTTACCGCGCAGGCGACCAGCTATGGCTGCGGCAGATTACACCCGCGGAGGCTGGTCGCGCGCTCAACCGCGATGTGCTGGTGCCCCGCCGGGCCGGGCGTTTCGCATTCGGTCGGCTGGTCGACAGTGCACCGGGGCGCGTTGCCGTGCTGCCGGCGGAACAGGGACGCAAGCAGGTGATCGTGGAAGACCCGGCCTGGATCGCGGTGGCCGAAACGCTGGTGCGCCCGCTTTGACCATGTCCGATCCCAAACGCCTCCTTTCGATTTCCACCTTGTACCCGAACGCGGCACGCCCGCGCTTCGGCACTTTCGTGTCGCAATCGCTGGAAGCGCTCGCCGACCGGCCCGACTGGCACGTTACCGTCATCAATCCCATCGGCCTGCCGCCGGTCGCGATGGGAGACTACGCCATGCTGGCCAAGGCGGCCGTCAACCGGGAGTGCGAGGCGATGGCGGTTTATCGCCCGCGCTTCACGCTGATCCCGAAGATCGGCGGACGGCTAAACCCCCGTATGATCGCGCGCGCCGTCCTTCCGCTCGCGCGCAGGCTGCACGCGGCGCAGCCGTTCGACATGGTCGATGCGCAGTTTTTCTACCCTGACGGGCCAGCTGCGGCCGCCATCGCCAGCGCGCTGCGTCTGCCGCTGGCGATCAAGGGACGCGGTTCGGACATTCATTACTGGGGTACGCGGGCATTCGCGCGCTCGAAAATGCTCGACGCGGCGCAGCAATCGGCGCGGCTGCTTGCCGTGTCGGGCGCGCTGGCGGACGATATGGCCGAATTGGGCATGGAGCGGGCGAAGATCGCGGTGCACTACACCGGGCTCGATCGGGATCGCTTCCGGCCGCTCCAGCACGAAGGCTTGCGCAGGCTGCTGTCCGAACGGCTTTCGATCCCGCTGGCCGAGCGCGAGCCGCTGCTGTGCACCATCGGCGCGCTGATCCCTCTGAAGGGGCAGGATCTTGTCCTCAGAGCGATGGTGGAGTTGCCCGAGGCACGCCTGCTGATCGTCGGCCACGGGCCGGACGAGGCACGGCTGCGGGCGCTGGCGGACGAGCTTGGCGTTGCGCAGCGCGCCCATTTCCTCGGCTCGGTCGATCACGACGTGATGCCGCTGATCCTCTCCGCCTCGCAGGCGATGGTCCTGCCGTCGGCGCGCGAAGGGCTGGCGAATGCGTGGGTGGAGGCGCTTGCCTGTGGGACGCCGATCATCATCGGCGACGTCGGCGGCGCGCGCGAACTGGTCCGCGGGCCGGAAGCCGGGCTGATCGTCGCGCGCGAACCGGAATCGATTGCGGAAGCCGTGCGGATCCTGCTCGATAACCCGCCCGATCCTGCCGATACGGCGCAGGTGGTCGGCGGGTTCGGCTGGGCCGAACACGCCGAGGCGCTCGACCGGATCTATTCGGAGGTGATCGCGGCCTAGCCAGGCCGCTGCCACCCCGAAGACCGCCTCAGGCCTCGCCGCGAGCGATCTTTTCCTGCTGGTCCGCTTTGCCTTCCTGCGGCACGAAGCTGGTGCTGGTCACGCCCAGCCAGATCAGGATCGGCGCGGCCATGTAGATCGAGCTGTAGGTACCGACGAAAATCCCCAGCGTGATCGCGGCGACCATGCCGAACAGGCTCGCCGGGCCGAACAGCAGCAGCGGAATCAGCGCGATCAGCAGCGTCAGCGAGGTCATGATGGTACGCGCCAGCGTCTCGTTGACCGACAGGTCGAGCAGCTCGGGCAGCGGCATCTTGCGGAATTTTTTCAGGTTTTCACGGATGCGGTCGTACACGACGATCGTGTCGTTCAGCGAATAGCCGATGATCGCCAGGATCGCGGCGATGATCTGGAGACTGAATTCGAGCTGGGTGATCGCGAAAAAGCCCATCGTCAGGGACACGTCGTGGACCAGCGCGAACAGTGCACCGACGCCGAACTGCCATTCGAAACGGACCCAGATGTAGATCGCGATCGCGGCCATCGCCGCCAGCAGCGCGTAGAGCGCGGCAGTGCGGAACTCGCCTGCGACCTTGCCCGAAACGGTGTCGTTACCATCCTTGCGCACGCCGGGATATTCGGCGCTGATCGCCGCGATGACCCGGTCGCCGATTGCGGTCGCCGCGCCAGGCGTGTCTTCGGTGCCTTCGGGAAGCGGCACGCGGATCGACACCTGGTTGGGCTGCCCGAATTCCTGCACCACAGGCTCGCCATAGCCCAGCCCGCCAACCAGCTCGCGCAGCTGCGGGATCGGCGCCTCGTCGCGCTGTTCGAAGGTCAACTGGACTTCCTGACCACCGGCGAAGTCGACGCCGTAGTTCAGGCCCATCGTGAACACCGCGACCCAGCTCAGGATCATCAGCATCACGCTGACGATGTAGAACGGCACGCGCCATTTCAGGAACTTGATGTTGGTGTCGTCGGGAACGAGCTTGAGAAGTTTCATAAGGTCTCTCGATGCCCCGTCAGATGTTGATTTCGCGGGGACGCTTGGCCTTCAGCCAAGCTGCAACCCACATGCGGGTCAGCGTCACGCCGGTGAAGACGCTGGTGAACAGGCCGATGATCAGCACGACCGCGAAACCGCGGATCGGGCCCGAGCCGAACAGGAACAGCAGCACCCCGGCGATGAAGTTGGTGATGTTGGCGTCGTAGATCGCGCGGCTCGCCTCGCGATATCCGTTCTCCACCGCAGTGACGACGCGTCGCCCTCGCTTGCGCTCTTCGCGAATACGCTCGTTGATCAGCACGTTGGCGTCGACCGCCGCACCGATGGTCAGCACGAAGCCGGCGATACCGGGCAGCGTCAGCGTGGTGTTGAGCACCGCCATGATGCCCAGGATCATGATCACGTTGATCACCAGCGCGCAGGTCGCATAGACACCGAAGCGGCCGTAGGTGGCGATCATCAGCGCGATGACCAGCAGCGAACCGACGCCCATCGCAATCAGACCCGCCTTGATCGAGTCGGCGCCAAGGTCTGGCCCGACGGTGCGTTCCTCGACGATCGAGAGGTCGACCGGCAGCGCGCCAGACGACAGGCTGATCGCCAGCGCGTTGGCACTGTCCGGGGTAAAACTTCCCGCGATCTGCGCCCGGCCACCGGTGATCGGCTCGTTGATATTGGGCGCCGACAGCACCTTCCCATCGAGGATCATGGCAAAGGGCTTGCCGACGTTCTGCGTGGTCAGCTGCGCGAACCGCTGAGAGCCCTGCTGGTTGAACTGGATGTTGACGACGTTTTCGTTCGTCTGCGGATCGACGCCCGCCTTCGCGCTGGTCAGGTTGTCGCCCTGGATACCGCCAAGGCGACGCACCGCGATACTGGTGCCTTCCTGCGGGGTGCCGGCGGCGTAGGGCACGATCTCGCTGCCCGGAGGGGCGATCCCCTGCGCGACGTCGGAGGGCAGCGCATCCTGATCGACCAGCTTGAATTCGAGCTGAGCGGTCTGGCCCACCAGCTGCTTGAGCTGCTCGGGGTCCTGCAGGCCGGGGACCTGCACCACGATGCGCGTGTCAGCCTGCCGGATGATCGTCGGCTCGCGCGTTCCCAGCTTGTCGATTCGCTGGCGGATCACGTTGGTCGCGCTGTCCATCGCCTGCGACACGGCGGAGTCGATCGCCTGCTGCGTGGGCGTCAGCACGACGCGATTGGTGTCGACGACCGACAGTTCCCATTCGCGCGTCAGGCCCTGGCCGTTCATCAGCGGGGTGAGGATTTCGCGCGTCCGGTCGATCTGGCTCGCATCGTCGAGCATGAAGGACAGGCGCCCGTCCCTGGTCGAAACGTCGCCGATGCGGATTTGCGGCTCGGCATTGCCGAGCGCGATCCGCACATCCTCTTCCATGTTCTCCAGCCGCCGCGCCGCGACCTGGTTCGGCTGCGCTTCGAGCAGGATGTGGCTACCGCCGGCAAGGTCGAGACCGAGATTGACGGTCGGCTCTGGCAGATCCTCGGGCCAGGCAACCCCGGCCATCGAGAAGAACGAAGGAATGGCGCATGCCATCACCACCAGGGTGAGGCCCCACAGCCAAATCTTACGCCAGCGCGGAAATTCGAGCATCTGTCAGGCCTTCTTTCGCGCTTAGTCGTTGCTGGCCTTGGGCCCGACGATATCGCCGATCGTGCTCTTCACCGCCGTCACCCGCACATCGCGAGCAAGCTCGATATCGACTTCGTCGTCACGCACGGCGACGATCTTGCCGACCAGCCCGCCTGCGGTGATCACCCGGTCGCCCTTCTTGAGGCCGCCGATCTTCGCCTGGTGATCTTTCTGCCGCTTCATCTGCGGGCGGATGATCAGGAACCAGAAGATCAGGATCATGCCCACGAAGGGCAGGAATTGCATCCAGGCCGGGGGCGCTCCTGCGCTGGCCGCGGCGGTCATAAGGTCGAGCATGTGGGTTCGATTGCCTGTTTACGATCTGCCAGAAACGGCTGGTGGACGAGATGGAGTGGCGGTGTAGCGAGTACAAGCTTTGCAGCAAAAACCACGCGCAGACGCCGCCACGGCCCGTCATGACCGGCGCGCCTAGCAGCCTTGCGGGCCAAGGGCAATCGCGTGCGCAATCCACGCCGTACTCGCTTGTCGCACCTCGGGCATTGCCAGCCGCCAAGACCATCCCTATAGGCCCCCCTTCCACTGCTCGGGAAGTAGCGCAGCCTGGTAGCGCATCACACTGGGGGTGTGGGGGTCGCAGGTTCGAATCCTGTCTTCCCGACCAGTGGAATTCACCCCATCCAATCCGATTCGCCGACCGATCCGTCGCGCGCCGAACCTGCTTGGGGGGGGTGTGGGGGTCGCAGGTTCGGACTCGTAGAGGACCGGAGGTCTATCCTGTCTTCCCGACCAGTGGAATTCACCCCATACTCAAGCACTTGCCCCCGCCACTCTGGTTGCGGGCTGGTATCGCGCGCGTCGGATGGTCATATCCTGCGCGACATGACCACACGCACCCTCGCTTCGCTCCATCCCGCCGTTCGCGACGATATTGCCGACCTCGTCACACGCCGTCCCGTGCCGGGCGCGGGGCTCGATCAGGTCGATCCGTTCCTGTTTCTCAACCACCACGGACCGCAGACCTATCCGCCGGGCAATAACGGCCTGCCCTTCGGCCCGCACCCGCATCGCGGGTTCGAGACGGTCACCTTCATCCTCGAAGGCAACCTTGCCCATCACGACACCGGCGGCGGCGAGAGCATCGTCGAGGCGGGCGGCGTGCAATGGATGACTGCCGGCAAGGGCCTGACCCATGCCGAGCTGTCGCCCGAATCGTTCAAACGTAGCGGCGGTCCGCTCGAAATCCTGCAATTGTGGGTCAACCTGCCCGCCCGGCTGAAAATGACCGATCCCAAGTACATTCCGGTAACCCGCGAGGATATCCCCGCGGTGGAGCTGGCTCCGGGCGTCACCATGCACCCGACATCGGGCACCGAGGGTGCGCCGATCGAATCGCTCACCGGCGTGATGCTGGCCACGGTCGAGATCGCGCCAGGCACTTCGGCCACGCTGCCAGCGCCCAAGGGCCGCAGCGTGCTGTTCTACACGGTGCGCGGCTCGGCTCGGGTCGGCACGGACGAGGTGCCGGAGCATAACCTCGCAAAGCTGACCGAGGGAGAGGGGATCGCGGTATCGAGCGAAGAAGGATGCCTGCTGCTGTTCGGCCATGCCGACCCGATCGGCGAGCCGGTGTTCGCGCACGGCCCCTTCGTGATGAACACGCGCGAGGAGATCGTGCAGGCCATCCGCGACCATCAGGCCGGCATGTTTTGAGGCCGATTGCCGCGCGCCCCCTTCCCGTCGCGCGCGAGCAGGTTGCGCGGCCCCGCAAGTAAGCTTAGCGGGCAGACATGGCTGCCATCACGATCAATCGCGTCGCGAACGACACCAAGGGCCTCTATGTTGCGCAGGTGGAGGGGTTCGACGAGGTCGGCGAACTGACCTTCTCGCGCGCAAGCCCCACGCTCGTCATCGTCGATCATACCGGGGTGCCGGATAGCCTGCGCGGCCAGGGCGTAGGCAAGGCGCTGGCAGAGCGCGTGGTCGCCGATGCACGTGCCGAAGGCTTCCGCATCGTGCCGCTATGCCCCTTCTTCAAGGCACAGGCGACGCGGCACCCCGACTGGGCGGACGTCGTTCAGTAATCGCCGGAGACACCGCATCTCCTCCCCCTTGAGGGGGCGGTCGGGTGGGGGTGTACCAAAGCCAGTGGTTTAGAACGCCCTCCCCCAACCCCTCCCCAGCGGGGAGGGGAGAAGACACTCGTCATCGGGCACAAGCAAGAACGGCGCGGGAAGGTTGCCCTCCCCGCGCCGTCTTTTTCATCCGTCAGGTGTTTGCGATCAGAAGCCCGCGCGCACCGTCACACCGTAGGTCCGCGGCTCTGCGAGGTAGGCCGAGTAGACCTGCTGCGAAGCGACGAACGGGGTGTTGAACGCAACCTGGGTGTAGTCCTTGTTGAAGAGGTTCTGCGCCCACAGGTCGATGCCCCACTTGTCGTCCGGCCCGCGCAGACCGATGCGACCGTTCACGACCACGAAGGAATCCTGTTCCTTGCCGTAGAGCAGGTCGGAACCGGTGTTGTAATCGTCGCTGATGCGGGCGTTGATGTAGAACAGTCCGCTCAGGCCGCTGTTGCCGATCGGCGGGGTGTACGAAACCGACGCGGTGGAGATGATCTCCGGCGCGTTCGACAGGTTGTCACCCGGCAGCAGACGCAGCGCCGGATCGAGCGGAACTCCGCTGTCGCTACCGATCAGATCGTCGGCATAGCGCGTATCGGCGTAGGTCATACCCATGGTTGCGTTGAGGTAACGAACCGGACGCAGGTTCAGTTCGACCTCGACACCCTGCGAGATCACGCCGGGCGTGACGTCGTCGGCTGCGCAGCTACCGGTGGTGGCGCTGGCATCGCTGTCAGCCCCCGGTCCGCCGATCAGGTTGGAACAGCCGTTGATGTTCTGCACCAGGAAGACCGAACCGTTGAAGGTGTTGAGCTGGAAGTTCGAGAACTCCTGCCGGAAGCCGGCAAGCGTCAAAGTCCAGTCGCGACCATCGTACTTGGCGCCGATTTCATACGCATCGACCGTTTCCTGCGCGAACTGAAGGTTCGAGGGATCGATCGTGTTGACGTTGAAGGTGACCGGGTTCGACAGCGCCGAACGGTCGAGGTTGAAGCCCCCTGCCTTGTAGCCGCGCGAATAGCTGGCGTAGGTCAGCAGGCGATCGGTCGGCTTGAAAGAGAGGACCGCGGTTCCGGTGAACTCGTCTTCCTTGCGCGTGTCGCTGAGGGAAACCCCATCGAGTTCGGAGGTGCTGTTGCCCTGGCACGACAGTGCCAGCAGCCCGCCGCCCAGACCCTGCAGCGTCGGCCGCAGGCTTGCCGGGAAGTTGGCGAGGAACGTCGGGTTGAGCAGGGTCGAACCCTGCAGCGCACGCTGCTGCGGGCAGAAGGTGTTGTCGTTGCCGAACGTCGCGTCGAAATCCTTGGTTTCGTTGGTATAACGAAGGCCGAGGGTTAGGTTGAGGCGATCGGTGAAGTTGATGATGTTGTGCGTGAACAGCGCGAAGTTCGTGCTTTGCTGATTGTACACGTCCTTCGTCCCGCCCAGATCGTTGATCTGCGACAGGATGTTGAGACCGCCTACGAACGCATCGCCTGCCGGGCCGAGAGCCCCGTCGAGCGGGTTCGTCGGATCGCCGATCAGCGCCCCCTGCACCCCTGCACCAAGGCAGTTCGGCTGCGACGGATCGAACGCGCTCGACCCGAAGGTGCCGACCAGAGCCAGCGACAGGCGGCACGATGCGAAGGTGCCGTAATCGTTGCCGAAGCGCAGATTGTCGCGCACTTCCAGCTTCTCGTTGGCGAAATAGCCGCCGATCAGCCAGTCGAGCGTCCCGTTGAACGCCTCACCCTGAAGGCGCAGTTCCTGACTGAAGGTCTGGAACTCACGCGCCAGAGCGTTCGGCCCGGGAGCGCGATAGAGGATGTCGACCTGCGTGTAGTCGGTGTCCGAGCCCTGCGTGTTGCCATATTCGCGATAGCCCGTGATTGAGGTCAGCTTCGCGCCACCGAGATCCCAGTTGGCTTCGAGAGCGAGACCGTAGTCCTCGGTCTTGCCTTCGTACGAGCGGCCCTGCGAGACGTAGATATCGCGATCGAACGTGCTCTGGTTGAGCGCGGCGGGGTTCTGGCCCAGGCCCAGCAGGGCATTGATGATCGGGTTCTGCTGGCTGGTCAGCGCGGCGCCATTGGTCGGCTTGGCGAACTCGTCGAGTCCGGGGCTGATCCGTGCGAGCGGCGCGAAGCCGGGCTGCACGAAGGTGGCCGCGCAGCAGGCTTCGTCCTTGCGCGAGTAGTCGCCGACCAGACGGATCGACAGCGCGTCGGTCGGTTCGAACAGCAGCTGGCCGCGAACCAGGTAACGGTCGCGGTTATTCACGTCGGTATCGTTGACGACATCGTTGTAGAAGCCGTCACGCTTGAAATACACGCCGTCGATGCGCGCGGCGACCGTTTCGCCGATGGGGGCGTTGATCCCGCCTTCGACCTTGATCGCGTCGTAGTTGCCGTAAGTGAACGCGCCGTAGCCGCTGAAATCGAATTCGGGCGGTGCGGTGTAGATGTTGATCAGGCCGGCCGAGCTGTTGCGCCCGCCGAGCGTGCCCTGCGGGCCGCGCAGCACTTCGACCCGGTCGACCGGACCGAGCTCGCTGAGCGCGTTACCCGAACGCGAGCGATAGACGCCGTCGACGAACACCGCGACCGAGCTTTCGAGGCCGGGGTTGTCGCCCACGGTGCCGATGCCGCGGATACGGGCCGAGCCATTGGCCTCGTTACCGGTCGACGAAACCAGCAGCGAAGGCGCGACCTGGCTCATTTCGCGAATGTCCGCGGCGCCGGAATTGCGCAGCTCTTCACCCGAGACGACGTTCACCGCCACCGGGACATCGGTCAGTTCCTGCGTACGGCCCTGCGCGGTGACGACGATGACCGAGCCATCGTCGAGCTGGTCTTCCATGTCGCTGACGGCGCTCTGGGGATCGGTCGTCTGCTCCTGCGCGAACAGGGCCGCCTGCGGAAAAGCGAGGCTGCCGGCAAGTGCGCCAAGCGCGATCGTGCGTTTGTAAGTGGCTTTCATCGATCTCCCAATCTTCAAAATTGCATTTTCATCGCAGGAGATCGGCGCAGCGGACCGGACCGACGCGCGCGTCGACCGACCATCTGTCTTGCCGTGGCGGCGCGGGGTTCTTTCTCATCCCGTCGCCGCCGGGGCATGCCTACTCCCAAGCCCGCGCATTTTGCGCGTCCTGCAACAATATTACAAGATACGCACACACGCTGAGAGCGGACTGTTGCGCTTGCGTAACACTGCGCAAGTGGCGCTAGCTTTCCGTAACGTCAGTATCCCTTCATCGCCGCGTAACGATCGCGCAGGTGGCTGCTCGATCCCCAGGCAGCTTCCAAGACACGGGCGCGCTTGAGGAAGAAACCGACGTCGTATTCGTCGGTCATCCCGATGCCGCCGTGCAGCTGCACGCCCTCGCGGCTGATCAGATGCAGCGCGTCGTTGGCGCGCGCCTTGGCCAGCGCCGCCGCCTCGCTCACCGCGAAGCCGCTGTCGATCGCCTGCAATCCGCCTTCCACGGCAGAGCGGGCCATTTCCAGCTCGGTGAACAAGTCAGCCATGCGGTGCTGCAGCGCCTGGAAAGAGCTAAGCACCTGATTGAACTGGACCCGCTGCTTCAGGTAATCGAGCGTGGTGTCGAACACCGCCTGACACATGCCGAGCATTTCGGCGGCGGTCAGCACGCGCGCACGGTCGAGGATCTTCTGCGCCAGATCATCGCCACCCGCGGCCAGCTTCTGCGCGGGCGCGTCGTTGAAGTCGATCTCCGCGTGGTCGCGCATGTCGACCATCGCCCGCTTCGACAGTGAAATGCCCTTGCCCTTCTCCACGAGGTAGACCCCATCTTGCGCAAGGACGATGAACAGCCCTGCCCGGCTGGCCTCGTGCACGAAAGCCTTGGTCCCGGTCAGCCGCCCGTCATGCACGCTGGTGCTCACCTTCAGGCCGGTGTGGCGCGGGCCTTCGTCGAAGGCGAGCGTGCCGATCAGCTCGCCCGTGGCGAGGCGCGGCAGGTATTCGGCCTTCTGTTCGTCGCTGCCACCCAGCACGATCGCCGAGGCGGCGAGCGCGGAGGGGACCAGCGGGCTCGCCGCGAGGCTCTTGCCCAGTTCCTCGATCACCAGGCCAAGGCTCAGCCAGCCGAAATCGGTCCCGCCGTGCTCTTCGGGGATGATGATCCCCGCCCAGCCCATCTCGCCCATCTCGCCCCACGCGTCGGCGTCGAACGGCTGGCCTGCGTCGCGCACCTTGCGCCACGCACCCACCGGATGTTCGTTCCTGGTCCACTCGCGCGCCATGTCGCGCAGCATTTCCTGCTCTTCGTTCAGTACGGCCATGTCTCGGCGCTCCCTTACTGGTGGTCCAGCATCCCGAGGATGCGCTTGGCGATGATGTTGTTCTGGATTTCGGTCGACCCGCCGTAGATCGTGGTCGCCTTGCCGAAGAGCCACGCACGCGTGCCGTCGAGCTCCTTCTGCTCGAAGCCCTCGCCTTCCCAGCCAAGCCCGCGATAGCCCATGATCTCGATCATCAGTTCGGCGCGTTCCTGGCCCAGCTTGGTGCCCGCCTTCTTGAGGATCGAGCTGATCTCCGACACGCCGCCTTGCGCCTTGCTTTCCTCCATCGCGCGGCGCGCGGTCAGCAGGAAGGCGTTCCAGCGCATTTCGAAATCGGCGATCCTCACCCGCAGCTCTGCGTCGGCGAGCTTCCCGCTTTCATCGAGCCCGATGTAACGTTCCGCCACCTTGTGCAGCGGCTGCGCGTTCAGCGCGGCCAGAGCGCCGCCGCCGGAAAGGTTGGTGCGTTCGTGCTGGAGCAGCTTCTTGCCGATGGTCCAGCCCTGCCCTTCCTCGCCGACTAGGTTTTCCTTGGGCACCTGCACATCGGTGAAGAAGGTTTCGCAGAACGGGCTCATGCCAGAGATCATCTTGATCGGCTTCACCTCGACACCCGGCGCGTGCATGTCGATCAGCAGGAACGAGATGCCCTTGTGCTTGTCGGCGCGGCTGGTGCGCACGAGGCAGAAGCACTTGTCCGCCCACTGGCCGCCGCTGGTCCAGGTCTTCTGGCCGTTGACGAGGTAGTGGTCGCCCTTGTCCTCCGCCATCGTCTGAAGGTTGGCGAGGTCGGACCCGGCATTGGGTTCGGAATAGCCCTGGCACCAGCGAATTTCGCCCTTGCAGATCGGCGGGATATGCTCGTGCTTCTGTTCCTCGCTCGCAAATTCGAGCAGCGTCGGGCCGAGCATCATCACGCCCATCCCGCCAATCGGGTTCCATGCCCCGACCTTGGCCATTTCTTCCTCGAGAGCGCGGGCCTGCTTGCGGGTCAGCCCGCCGCCGCCATACTCCTTTGGCCAGGTAGGCGTGCCCCACCCTTTCTCGCCCATCGCAAGGCGCCAGGCCTTTTCGGCAGGGCCTTCTTCGCCCGCCTCTTCGACGCTGCTGAGGATATTGCTTTTGCCGCGCAGTTCGGGCGGAAAATTCGCTGCCAGGAATTCGCGCACTTCTTCGCGGAAGGCATCCAGATCGCTGGGCCCGGCGTTATTCTGGGCGTCGGCTTCGGCGGCACTCGCCATGGTATCTCTCCCATACCGTTCGGTTTATGGGCCAAACCTAGGCGCGACCTTACGCGTGCGTAAAGTAGATTCTTCGCACCCGAGGAACCCGTAGCGTTAGGTGTGGGGGAGACTAATCCGGATCGACCGTAGAGTCGTTGAGCAGCGTGTCTTCGAAGTACATCCGCAATGCCTCGGTCGATGAGCCCGCGCCAAGCTTGGAGAGCATGTTCGCACGGTGGATCTCGACCGTACGCGGGCTGATCCCGAGGTCCATGCCGATCGTCTTGTTCGAGCGCCCCGCCGCCATGTGTTCGAGCACTTCGCCCTCGCGCGGGGAAAGCGCGCGCAGCCGCGTGCGCGCTTCCGCGGCACGGCGCCGCGCGGTCGCATATTCGGACCTGCCCTGGCCAAGCTGCGACAGGCTGCGCGCAAGCTCTACGATGTCGATGGGCAGAGCGAAGTAATCATATCCCCCGCTGCGCATGAAGGCGACGACCCTGCGCAACGCAGGGCGGGAGGAATAACCGATCACTGCGAGCCATTTGCCGTCGCTGCACAGGCGGTCCCTCACTGAAAGGGCGTCCAACCGCTCGTCCGCGACCAACACCGCATAGCCATCGTCTCCGCCGAACGACAGGAATTCCCGCACGCTCTCGAAAGGCTCGGCCTGCAGTCCCG
Source organism: Citromicrobium sp. (assembly GCA_002729695.1). Lineage (GTDB taxonomy): Bacteria > Pseudomonadota > Alphaproteobacteria > Sphingomonadales > Sphingomonadaceae > Alteriqipengyuania. The sequence goes on from PBYQ01000003.1 coordinate 26,068, forward strand.
CCCCTGCCAGCGAGCTCAAAACCTGTGGTCGCAAGGTGTCGTCCGGTTCGATCAATCCCACTTTCCCCCGCATACCCATCATGTCTCCATTGCCATGGCCACCCCTGACCATGCGACAGAGCATCCGCGTTTATGCGGCCCGCAGAAATACGAGGTACTACCAATGTGGAGCAATTACTGTTGCTTGTCCGGGCCCGCCCAGCAAATCACCTAGGTATCTGCCCACGGGGGAGAGCATCCGTTTCGGGTGCAAATCCTCCCGCATGCCCGGTCGCCATCTGGCAATGCACGAGAAGGCGAGTTTGCTGGCGAACTCGGCGCACCTTAAAAACTTGGAAAGCACTCGCGCGCTAGGGTCCAGCGCATGCAAGGCTCTCGCCCTCAAGCAAGCGCATCGGCAGATCGCCGCACCCATGTGAATGGGATGCGCATCGCGCGCATCGGCGGCTCGTCCGACATGCCCGTGCTGGTGACCGGCGGGGCAGGCTATATCGGCAGCCACGCGGTTCATGCGCTGCGCGATGCGGGACGATCGGTGGTCGTGATCGACAATCTGTCGACCGGCTTTCGCTTCGCGGTGCCCGACGATGTCCCCTTCTACCATGGCGACATTGCCGATCGCGCCCTTCTGATGCGGATATTCGCCGAACAGGGAATGGGCGAAGGCACCGGCGCAATCATGCACTTCGCCGGATCGATCATCGTCCCCGAGTCAGTCGAAAAGCCACTTTGGTACTACGACAACAACACCGCAAAGAGCCGCAGCCTGATCGAGACGGCTGTCATCTCGGGCGTGCCGCATTTCCTGTTCAGCTCGACCGCCGCGACTTACGGCGTCCCGGACACGACGACCGTCACCGAGCAATCGCCAACTGTACCGATCAACCCCTATGGCTGGTCCAAGCTGATGGCCGAGCAGATGCTGAAAGATGCATCCGCCGCGTATCCGGTCAATTTCTGCGCGCTGCGTTACTTCAACGTGGCAGGGGCCGATCCCCGCGCGCGTACCGGCCAGTCGACCGCAGGTGCGACGCACCTGATCAAGGTCGCGGTCGAAGCCGCGCTGGGCAAGCGCGACTGCGTCAGCGTGTTCGGCACCGATTACGACACGCCCGATGGCACCGGCGTGCGCGACTATATCCACGTCAGCGATCTCGCGGCGGCGCATGTGCTCACGCTCGATGCGCTGATTGCTGAGCCCGGACGTTCGCTGACGATGAACTGCGGCTACGGGCGCGGGTTCTCGGTGCTCGAAGTGCTCGATGCGGTCGATCGGGTGGCAGGGACCCGGATTGAACGGATTTACGCCGGGCGGCGCTCGGGCGATCCGGCGGCGCTGGTCGCCGACAGCAGCCTGCTACGCGCAACCGTGCCCTGGACGCCCCGGTACGACAGTCTCGACACCATCGTGGAACACGCGCTGGCTTGGGAGGAACGCCTCCCCGCCGTTCGCCAGTCCGCCGCCTGACATCGGTTCAAGCGCTCACCCGCGCTCAATAGCGCCGCATTTCATCGACCAGTCGCATAAACGCTCCGATCTGCGTCATTAGCCGTGCCATTGCATTGTGTTAGCCTCCCGGCATCAAAGGGGAGTCGATTACCAATGCTCGAACTGCAGAATGTCACGCATGTCTATCCGAACGGAGTGCGCGCGCTCGACGATGTGACGCTGTCGATCCCGAAGGGCATGTTCGGCCTGCTCGGCCCCAATGGCGCGGGCAAGTCCACGCTGATGCGGACCGTGGCGACCTTGCAGACGCCCAGTTCGGGCAGCATCCGGTTCGGCGATATCGACGTACTCGAAAACCCCGAGGAACTGCGCAAGCAGCTCGGTTACCTGCCGCAGGATTTCGGCGTCTATCCGCGCGTGTCGGCCTACGACATGCTGGATCACATGGCGGTGCTGAAAGGCATTTCCTCGTCTTCGGATCGCAAGGCGACGGTCGAGACGCTGCTCAACCAGGTCAATCTGTGGGGCGTGCGCAAGAAGGCGATCGCAGGCTTTTCCGGCGGGATGCGCCAGCGTTTCGGCATTGCGCAGGCGCTGATCGGCAACCCCAACCTGATCATCGTCGATGAACCGACCGCCGGGCTCGACCCCGAAGAGCGCAACCGCTTCCTCAACCTGCTGGCCGAGATCGGCGAGAACGTGGTGGTGATCCTCTCCACCCATATCGTGGAGGATGTCGCCGACCTGTGCCCGCGCATGGCGGTGCTGATCGACGGGAAGATCAGCCTGCAGGGCGCGCCGAAGGAGCTGATCGACAAGGCACGCGGCACCGTGTGGGCCAAGACGATCGACCGCGGCGAACTCGACGAGATGCGCGCGAAGCATGAGGTCATCTCGACCCGCCTGTTTGCCGGGCAGACGATCATCCACGTCCTTTCCGACGGCGCGCCCGAGCCGGGTTTCCGCACCGTCGAAGGCGGGCTGGAGGATGTCTATTTCTCCGCGCTCGCGACCTCGCGCCGCCCCGCTGCCGACATCGCCGCTTAAGGGGGCCTGACAATGTTCGGCAAGATTGCCCGCTTCGAGCTCAGCTACCAGCTGCGTAACCCGGTATTCTGGGTCGCGACCGTTATCTTTTTCCTCCTGACCTTCGGCGCGATGGCGAGCGACAACATCACCATCGGGGGTGGCGGCAACGTCAACCTGAACTCTCCGGTCGCGATCGTGCAGATGCATCTGATCCTGACGCTGTTCTTCATGTTCGTTACCACGGCTTTCGTCGCCAATGTGATCGTGCGCGATGAAGAGAGCGGCTTCGGCCCGCTGATCCGATCGACCCAGGTCAGCAAGTTCAGCTACCTCTTCGGGCGCTTCACCGGCGCGTTCATCGCGGCCGCGCTCGCCTTTCTGGTGGTGCCGCTGGGCATCTGGATCGGTTCGCTGATGCCGTGGCTCGATCCCGAGACGATCGGGGCGAACCACTTCAGCTATTACGCGGTCGCCTATTTCGTGTTCGCATTGCCGAGCATCTTCATGGTCAGCGCGCTGTTCTTCGCGGTCGCCACCATCACCCGCTCGATGATGTACACCTATGTCGCGGTGGTGCTGTTCCTGGTGCTGTACGCCACGCTGATGTCGGTGGTTGGTACGCAGCCCGAATTTCGCGATCTGGCGAGCCTTGTGGAGCCTTTCGGGCTGGCCGCCTTCGCCAACGCAACGCGATACTGGACCGCAGCGGAATCGAACATGCTGACCCCGCCGCTCGGCGGCGTTCTGCTCGCGAACCGGGCGATCTGGCTGGGTGTCGCGTTCCTCGCGCTGGCGCTTTCCTACTGGCGCTTCCGCTTTGCGAGCAAGGCGATCTCCGCGCGCAAGGCCCGCAAGGCTGCAAAGAAGGAGGCGAAGCTCGCGCGCAAGGAGCCGACGCTGGTCGATACGCTGCCCGAGACCACGCCCGACAAGGCAGGCTGGGCGCGGCTGTGGGCGCGCACCAGGTTCGAAATGGGTCAGGTGCTGCGCAGCCCCGCCTTCTTCGTGTTGCTGCTGATCGGCCTGTTCAACGCATTCGGCGGCCTGTGGTTCGGCAACGAGATCTACGGCACGCCCGCGCGCCCGATGACCTTCGCGATGATCGGCCCGCTGATGGGCTCCTTCGCGATCATCCCGGTCATCATCGCGATCTATTACGGCGGCGAGCTGGTCTGGCGCGACCGGGAGCGCAAGTTCCACGAGATTATCGATTCCACTTCGGTCCCCGGCTGGTCCTACCTTGTACCCAAGACCATCGCGGTGTCTTTCGTGCTGATCGCGACGCTGCTGATCTCCGTTGTCGGTGCGATGCTGATCCAGCTGATGCGCGGCTATACCGATTTCGAGATCGGCAAGTATCTCGCCTGGTACGTCCTGCCGCTGTCGGTGGACATGATCCTGATCGCGATCCTGTCGATCTTCGTGCAGGCGCTCAGCCCCAACAAGTTCGTCGGCTGGGGGGTCATGGTTCTCTACCTGATCGGCACCATCGTGATGAGCAGCCTGGGCTTCGAACATCCGCTGTACATGTACGGCGATACTGGCAGCATGCAGATTTCCGACATCAACGGCGCCAACGTAGGCTGGTCGACCGGCTGGCGGCTGCGGCTGTACTGGGGCGCAATCGCTCTGGCGCTGGCCGTGCTCGCCCACCTGCTGTGGCGGCGCGGCGCGGACGCCGCCCTGTGGCCGCGCATGAAGAAGCTGCCGCGCAATCTCGCCTCTCCTTCTGGCGCGATCCTCGCCTCCGCGCTGCTCGTCGCGGCGCTCACCGGCAGCTACATCTACTACCAGATGAACGTCGTGAACGAGTACCGCACCAACGACGATAACGAGGCCGCACTGGCTGCGTACGAGAAGAAATACCTCAAGTACGAAACCCTGCCGCAACCGACTGCGACCGACGTGAAGATGCAGGTCGATCTCTATCCCGACGACAAGCGGATGGAGGCCCGCGGGCGGGTCGCCTTCGTCAACGATACCGGCAAGCCGCTACAGCAGTTGCACCTGCGGATGGCCGATCCGGATTCGGAAATCCGCGACATCGAAGTCCCCGGCGCGAAGCTGGCGATGAACGACGAGGAAAATCGCTATCGCATCTATCGTTTCGACACCCCGCTGGCTCCGGGTGCGAAGAGTGCGTTCACCTTCGCCACCCGCCGCTGGCAGCGCGGGATGCGCGCCAGTGGCGACGACACGCGGATGGTGAAGAACGGCGCGTTCCTCGAAAACAGCTCCTTCATGCCGCAGATCGGGATGGACCGTTCGGGCCTGCTGAGCGACCGTGCGACCCGCCGCAAGTACGACCTGCCCGCCGAACTGCGGATGGCCAAGCTGGAGGATGAAAGCGCGCGCAATCGCAACTACGTGAACAACGCGCCGTGGGTCACCTCGGACATCACCCTGTCGACCGTGGCAGGCCAGACCCCGATCGCACCGGGACGGCGCGTGTCGGATAAGGTGCAAGGCGACAGGCGCGTGGCGCGGTTCGTCTCAAAGCAGCCGATCCTCGGCTTCTTCTCGGTCCAGTCGGCCGCCTACGAAGTCGCACGACGCCAGCACGGCGGCGTGACGCTCGAAATCTATTACAGCCCCGGCCACGACTTCAACGTGGAGCGGATGCTCGATGCGATGGAAGCCGCGCTGGATTATTACCAGGCGCACTTCGGCCCGTACCAGTTCGACTATGCGCGGATCATCGAGTTTCCAGGCTATGCCAGCTTCGCGCAGGCCTTTGCCGGGACGATCCCCTTCTCCGAATCGATCGGCTTCATCGCCGACAATGCCGATGCGGAGAACATCGACTATGTGACATACGTCACCGCGCACGAGCTGGGCCACCAGTACTGGGCGCACCAGCTGATCAGTTCCGACCAGCAGGGCAGCACCATGCTGGTGGAGACCATGGCGCAATATTCCGCGCTGATGGTGATGAAGCAGCTGTATGGCGAAGATAACATTCGCCGCTTCCTGAAATACGAGCTGGACAATTACCTGTCCGCGCGCGGCAGCGAAGCGATCGAGGAGCTGCCGCTCGAGCGGGTCGAGAACCAGGGCTACATCCATTACCGCAAGGGTGCCGTGGTCATGTACCTGTTGCAGGACCGGCTGGGCGAGGATCGTGTGAACGAGATGCTTGCCGGACTGCTCGACAAGTACCGCTTCAAGGGTGCGCCCTACGCCAATGCCAACGATCTTGTCGGCGGGTTCATGTCGCTCGCGCGTAACGAGAGCGAGCGTGAGCTGGTCAACGACCTGCTCAAGCGGATCACGCTGTACGATCTGAAGGCCGACAACGCCAAGGTCCGCAAACTGGCCGACGGCAGGTTCGAAACGCGGATCGAGGTCGAGGCGGACAAGTTCTACGCCGATGGCGAAGGGCGCGAGCGCAAGGCATTGCTGAAGGACTCGATCGAGATCGGCCTGTTCACGCAGAAGCCGGGTCTGGGCGCGTTCGACAAGGGCGATGTGATCTCGATGAAGCGCTACCCGATCCGCTCGGGCAGCCAGGACATCACCATCGTTACGAAGACGCGCCCCGCCTTCGTCGGCATCGATCCTTACAACAAGTATATCGACCGCAACTCCGACGATAACATCGTCGCCACCGAATAGGGGGCCTCGCAGGTCCGGCAGGCGCCGGGCCTGCGTCAATTGGCAAGGTCCTCAAGCGAGAATGCGGGGCGCGGCCGGTCTACCCAGACCGTCGCGCCCCGCATTCCCTATCCTGCATCAACCGGTGGGACCATCCCAATCCCACTCTGCGTGCGAGCGTGCCCCGCTACGTCCTCAGTGCGACGCCAGCCACGCGCGAAGTTCGGCCTGCACCCGCGGATCGCGGTCGATCCGGTCCTTGAGGCTGGCGATCGCACGGTCAACGGGTCGCTGCTGGTCGGCGGGCAGATCGGCCCGCAGCGCTTCAAGCTTCGCGAGCATTGCGGGATCGTAGGAACCGCCGACGAGCCCGGCAATGAAGCGGCTGCGCGCCGAGTCATCGACCAGCGCATCGACCCTTTCCAGGTGATCGAGCACGAAGTCGTAAGCCAGTTCGGGGTGGCGACGCGATACCGATGCGATGATCTGCGCGCTATCGGTTGCGCCCGGCCGATCGGTCAGCGCCAGCTGCAACGCCTCGCGGGCGAGCGCGTCGTCCTCGGCCGCACCGGCGAGCGACCAGTACGTGCTCCGCTCGACCGCGCTCGGCGCGTCGTCCGCCAGCTGCACGATGAGGTTCCAGTCGTCGCGCGTGGCATTGCGACCGGCAATGCCCAGCCAGGTGGTCTTGAGCGGCCCGTCGAGGGCGTGCGGATCGTCCGCAAGCATCGCAAAGCGGCGGCGCGCCTCGGCGATGACCGCCGGATCGCCCATCGCCGACATCACGCCCAGCAGCGCGCTGCGCAGGTTCGCATCGGCCACGGGCTCGCCGTCCTTCGGATCGTAGCCGAGGGCGGCAAGCCGCGCGCCGAACTGATCCTGCACCATGGCCAGCAGCTGTGCCTGTTCGCCCTCGGCATCGCTCGCCCGATCGAGCAAGCTCGCGAGCTGCGAATAGCTTCCCGCCGCTGCGGTGGCGACCAGCGGGTTCGCATCCTTGGGCACGGCAGCCAGCAGGTCGATCGCGCCGCCAAGCGGCTGGTACCCCGAATAGGCGAGCGCCATGTTGTCCGCCAGCAGCCCAAGCTGGTCGATCGGCTGGAAGCCGGGCAGTCCCTCGGTCAGCGAAGACAGCATTTCGGGGGTGTAAAGCGTGCGGAAATAGCCGAGCTGACCGCCGTTCACGATCACCGGCCCGCAACCCTTGAGGCTGTAGGTCGCCTTACCCTGGAGGACTTGGCGGGTCCCCTCGCCCGATCCGTGCGTCAGCAGCAGCGGCACACGCCATGCCTGCGGGTCGGCAGCGACCTCATCCATCCGGTCGCGGCTGAATTCGCCCTGCGAAAGGGTGATCCGGGTCACGCCCGCAGAGCAGGTCGCGCTTTCCAGTTTTACCAGAGGGATGCCGGGCTGCAGCGTGAAGTCGTGCGCGATTTCGGTCAGCCCCGGTGCCCCGGCGGCCTCGATCGCGCCCCACAGGTCGTCGCTCTGCGTGTTGCCGTAGGCATGATCGCGCATGTAGCTGCGCAGCCCTTCGCGCCAGGTATCTTCACCGGCGTAGGCTTCGAGCATTGAGATGACCGCCTCGCCCTTCTGGTAGGTGATCGCATCGAAGGCCTGATTGGTTTCCTCGACGGTGCGGATCTTCTGCACGACCGGGTGGGTCGAGGCGAACCCGTCGAGCCCCATCGCCGCCTCGCGGCCACCGACGCGACCCAGCAGCGGATACCAGTCGGGATGAAGATGATCGGTCGCCTTGGTTTCCATCCAGCTGGCGAAACCTTCGTTCAGCCAGAGGTCGTCCCACCATGCCATCGTCACGAGGTCGCCGAACCACTGGTGCGCAACCTCGTGCGCCTGCACCTCGGCAATCGACTGGCGCGTCCCCGCGGACGTGATAGTGGGATCGTCGAGCAGGATCCGCTCGAAGGTGAAGACGCTCCCCCAGTTTTCCATCGCGCCGAAGAATTGCGAACTGCCCGGCCCGGCCACGTTGTCGAGCTTGGGAAGCGGGAAATCGACGCCGAAATACTCGCCGTAATAGGGCAGCAGCTTGGCCAGCTCGTCGAGCGCGTAACGCCCCTGCTCGCCCTTCCCGGCAGGCGCGACGATGCCGACTTCGGTACCCTCGTCGGCCATGGTGCTCAGCCGCTCGAAATCGCCGAGTGCGAAGAACAGCAGGTAAGACGACATCTTGGGCGTCGTCTGGAACACCACCTTCTTGCGCCCCTGGCCGAGCGCGGTGGAGCTGGCGACGGGCATGTTACTGATCGCCATCAGCTCTTCGGGCACGATCGCAGCGAGGTCGAACGTGGCCTTGTAGCTCGGTTCGTCGAAGGTCGGGGCGAAGCGACGCGCGTCGGGCGCCTCGAACTGGGTGAACAGGCTGCGCACGTCTTCGCCGGTGCGCGCGTCGGGGTAATCGAGTGCGAACAGGCCGTTGGCCTGCGTGTTGATGGTGCCGGTGTAATCCGTTTCCAGCCGATAGCGTCCCGGGGCGAGCGTCTCCTCCGCCGTAAACGTCGCCGTCTGCCGCTGCGCATCGGTCGTCGCCGTCAGCTCGATCGGCGCGCCGCCATCTGCCGGCACGAGGCGTGCGCTCGATATTTCGAGATTGTTTGCATTGAGCGTGATCGTGGGGCTGGCCTCGAACAATTCGAAATCGACGCTGCTCGACGCGGCAAAGGTAAGCCCGTCCAGATCGGGCGTGACGGTGATGGCGTAGTGCGTCGGGGCGGCGTTGCGCGGCAGGTCGCTTGTGATCGAGTCGGGCAGCGGCGCGACTGCGACGGGTGCCGGAGTGGCCTGGGCATGGGCAGCGACGCTGCTGGTCCCTGCGAGAAGGATGGCGGCAAGGCTCGTGACATGGGCAATACGCACGCAAGGACTCCGTATGCTATTTGACTGCGGGCGGTCTGTAGCTCGCGACGGGGAGTCGTCCAAGCGACAATACATCGTGCCCCCGCGCGCGGTTATGACCGGGTATCTGCGGGCCTGACGTCTCCGCATCGCCACCGGGGCAGGCCCATGCGTGGGCCCATGCTTTTTCAAGCTGAACTTGCGATGCGGATGCTGGGGACTAAGGTGCCGCCCAGCGACCTTTTCACGGAGAACACCCGAAACTTCATGCCCCAATCCGAACAGCCCGGAACCTGGCGCTTCGCGATCGATCGCGGCGGCACCTTCACCGATGTCGTTGCGACCGCGCCCGATGGGCGGCTGGTGACCGACAAGCTGCTTTCGGAAGACCCGGGCCGCTACGATGATGCGGCAAGTGAATCGGTCCGGCGGCTGATGGAGCGCCATGGCGAAGCGCCGATCGCCGAGATGCGGATCGGCACGACCGTGGCGACCAATGCCCTGCTTGAGCGCAAGGGAGAACGGCTCGCGCTCGCGATCACGCGCGGCTTCGGCGATGCACTGAGGATCGGAAGTCAGGCACGGCCCGATATCTTCGCCCGCCATATCGTCCTGCCCGAGCAACTGCCCTCGCGCGTGGTCGAAGTGGACGAGCGGGTTGCGGTCGACGGCACGGTTCTGCGCGCGCTCGATCTCGACGCCGCCCGCCGCGACTTCGCTGCGTTGCGCAACGAAGGTTACGATGCGCTCGCCATCGTGCTGGTGCACGGGTGGAACCACCGCGATCACGAAGAACGACCGGCACAGCTCGCACGAGAGCTTGGGTTCGCGCAGGTGAGCGTCAGCCACGAGGTCTCCCCGCTCATCAAGCTGATCCCCCGCGGCGATACCACCGCGGTCGATGCCTACCTTTCGCCCGTGTTGCGCCGCTATACCGATGGGCTCCAGGCAGGCCTGCCCGAAACGGGCACCTTGCGCTTCATGCAGTCGCACGGCGGGCTGGCCGAGGTCGGCGCGTTTCGCGGGAAGGATGCAATCCTCTCCGGCCCCGCAGGCGGCGTGGTCGGGATGGTCGCGACCGGCGAGGCGCTGGGTCATGATAAGCTGATCGGCTTCGACATGGGCGGGACCAGCACCGATGTCGCGCATTATGCGGGCGAATACGAGTTGACCGGCGACAGCGTGGTCGCGGGCGTGCGGGTCGCGGCGCCGATGATGCAGATCCACACGGTTGCAGCGGGCGGCGGCTCGATCTGCTCCTTCGACGGGTCGCGCTTTCGCGTCGGGCCGGAGAGCGCGGGCGCGCATCCGGGGCCGGCCTGTTATCGCAAGGGCGGCCCGCTGACGGTGACGGACTGCAACCTGTTCCTCGGTCGGATCGACCCGGCGTTCTTCCCGAGCGTGTTCGGCCCCGACGGCGACCAGCCGCTCGACCCGGCAGCCGCAAAGTCCCGCCTGGAGGAGATCGCCGCATCGCTTCCCGAGCCGAAGGCGCTGGAGGATATCGCAGAGGGCTTCCTCGCCATCGCGGTCGACAGCATGGCCAATGCCATCCGCAAGATTTCGGTCGCGCGCGGCCACGACGTGACCGCCTATGCGCTCGCCTGCTTCGGCGGTGCGGGCGGGCAGCATGCGTGCAAGGTCGCCGACGAGCTGGGTATCGAGACCGTGCTGGTCCACCCTCTCGCAGGCATCCTCTCCGCCTACGGGATCGGCCTCGCCCCGGTGAAGGCGATCCGCGAAGTCAGCCTCGTCCGCCAGCTGGGCGAGGACTTTGCAGCGGAGCTATACTCGCTCGAAGACGAGGCCCGCGCCGCGCTGGTCGAACAGGGGATCGCCTCCGATGCGGTGGACCTGCACAGCCGCGCGCGCCTGCGCTTCAAAGGCAGCGATTCGACGCTGACTGTCGACTGTACCGAACCGCAAGCGATGGACGCCGCGTTCCGCATCCTCCATCGCCAGCGCTTCGGCTATTCGGACGCCGAGGCCCCGATCATCGTCGAGGCGCTGAGCGTCGAAGCAAGCGGCATTTCGGGCGGGCTCGGCGAGGCCGTTGCAGAGCCGATCGCTGCCGAGGGCGAAGCCACGGGGAACTGGCGCACGGTCGAGCGAGCTGCGCTGGGCACAGGCGACGCGATTGATGGCCCCGCGCTGATTATCGATCCCGGCTCGACCACTGTGATCGAACCCGGCTGGCAGGCGAAGCTGGCCGAAGAGGGCAGTCTCGTCCTCACTCGCACCACGCCGCTCGAGCGCGACCGCGCGGCGGGAACGCAAGTCGATCCGGTCCGGCTGGAAATCTTCAACAACCTGTTCATGGCGATCGCGGAGGAAATGGGCGTCGTGCTCCAGTCCACCGCGACTTCGGTCAACATCAAGGAGCGGCTCGATTTCTCCTGCGCGCTGTTCGACCGCGAAGGCGCGCTGATCGCCAATGCGCCGCATATCCCCGTGCATCTGGGCAGCATGGGCAACTCCATCGCCCGCGTGATCGAGCAGCGCGGCGAAGCGCGTGACGGGCGCGGCTTCCGGCGCGGCGATGCCTACGTGCTCAACGATCCCTTCCATGGCGGCACCCACCTGCCCGACATCACTGTGATTGTGCCGGTGTTCTACGACGATGGCGCCGATGAACCGGACGCCTTCGTCGCGGCGCGCGGCCACCATGCCGATATCGGCGGCATCGCGCCCGGTTCGATGCCGCCCGAAAGCCGCACCATCGAGGAAGAGGGGGTGATGATCGACAACCTCCTGATGGTCGACGAAGGGACCTTCCGCGAAGATGCCGTGCGCAAGGCGCTGGCTGCGGCGAAGTACCCCGCGCGCAAACCCGACCGAAACCTGTCGGACCTGCGCGCGCAGCTCGCCGCCTGCACGCGCGGGACCGAACTGCTGCAAGCCGCCGCCCGCGATCAGGGGGGCGATGTCGTCAGCGCGTACATGGGCCACGTGCTCTCCAATGCCGAGGAGAGCGTGCGCCGCCTGCTGGGCAAACTCGGCGATGGCAGCTTCGCCTACGAGATGGACAGCGGCGCGGTGGTGAAGGTCGCGATCCGGATCGACCGCGAGGATCGCTCGGCCGTGTTCGACTTCACCGGCACCAGCGAGCAGCGACCCAACAACTTCAACGCCCCGCATTCGATCACGCGCGCCGCCGCGCTCTATGTCGTGCGCACCCTGATCGACGACGCGATCCCGATGAACGACGGGTGCCTGCGCCCGGTCGAGCTGGTCGTTCCCGAAGGCTCGATGCTCAACCCCTTGCCCGGAGCCGCCGTGGTCGCGGGCAATGTGGAGACGAGTCAGGTCGTCACCGATGCGCTGTTCGCCGCCACCGGACGGCTCGCGCCCTCGCAGGGGACGATGAACAACTTCACTTTCGGGAACGAAAACCACCAGTATTACGAGACCATCGCCGGGGGATCGGGCGCGGGGCCGGATCATGACGGGACCAGCGCGGTGCAGACGCACATGACAAACAGCCGCCTGACCGATCCGGAAATCCTCGAAACGCGCCTGCCCGTGCGGCTCGACCGCTTTGCGATCCGGCGCGGCTCGGGCGGCGAAGGTGCGCACACGGGCGGCGACGGGGTCGAGCGGCGGATCACCTTCCTTGAGGAAATGCGCGCCAACATGCTCGCCAATCGCCGCAGGGTCGCGCCGCGCGGCATCTGCGGCGGGGGCGACGCGCAGCCGGGCTGCAACTGGGTCGAACGCGCCGATGGCTCGCGCGAGGAACTGTCCGCAACGCAGTCTGCCGAGATGCAGCCGGGCGATGCCTTCGTCATCCTGACGCCGGGCGGCGGCGCGTTCGGCGAGGCAAGCGCGGACCCGGACGAAGGCTGATTTTCAAGCCCAATCTCGGCGGCAAACGCACGGACGCCAACAGCAGCTGGCTCAGGCAACTGTTCGCGGCTTGGTGCCAGAACAGCGAAGAGTCTGGGGGGTGGCCGCGCTCCAATCCATCGCCCGAAATGTCGTGCGGGGGTGCCGCCGCGTGAGCGATGAAAAGTATGGCTAATCGACAACCTTCAGGATGGCCCCCGTATGAAAGGCCGCTTGCGATCCATCCCACCATTGGTTTGCATCCCTATTGTCCGCATTGGCGAACCGAACCGAATAGCGAGGGTCCTGCGACAGGCTGTACGACCCGTCGCGAAGGGCGAGATACAGGTGGTACTCTCCTGCCGGCAAGCCGGCATCGGCGGCGATTTCGAAACAGAAGCCACCCTCCTCGCCCGGCAACATCTCGCTTACATCGGGCGAGTCCTGGGTGGTCGAGACCCGTTTCACGATGCCGCGGTTTTCGAGGATGAGCTGGAAGTTTTTCGGGTTGTACATCCGCGCCCAGCCCGAGTTCGCGAGCAGGACGCAGGCCCGGGCCTCATCCCCGTGCCGAACGGCAGATGGAAACTGCATCTTCTTGAGAGACAGGCGGTAGCCCATCCGATCTGCCACGGTCCCGATGCACCCTTCCCGTTCCCACTGCTCGTGGAAAATGGGCCGGTAATAGCCGTTGTTGAGATAGGTGAGGCCGAACATGGCCCCTTCGGCGAGAATATCCGCGCAGGTTGCGCGCGGTTGCGGGTCCGAGGCGGCAAGGGGATTGCACGTTTCACCGCCGAACGGCGCATCGCTGGCGAGGCGGGCCATCGCCGCTCTCTGGCGTTCCCGCTCCGGTTCATCCTCCGAAAAAGTGCCGACGTCGGTCGGGCTCGCCAGGAAGCAATCGTTGTGAAAACCGATCGAAGCGCTCGCGGACGCCGCGCTATCCTTCTCCAGCCACTCCTCGATATAGGGGGGATAGCGCAGCTGTACGAAGCGTTCGGGCGGAGCGGCTGACGTCAGCGCGCCCAGGATCGCTTCCCGTGCCGCCGGAGCGGTCAGCCCATTCGAGGACGTATGCCATTCCCCCCAGGCGCCGACAAAGCCGGCCTGGAGGAAAGCGATCACATCGGCATTCTTTCGCAGCACCGGCTCGAGCTGCTCGATATGCTGCAAGACGCGGTCCAGCGAAGCATCCTCGGCTTGCGCGTAATCGGTCTCGCCGCGCGGATAGTTGTAGACTGGGCGGACGATCAGCTTCAGCCCCTCCGCCCGGGTACGTTCGAACCCACGATCGAGCTTCGCGAGGAACTGGTCCGAAAGCGGCTCGTCCCTGAAATCGTCAAGATCGATGCGCACGTACATCAGGCGATAGCCCTGTGCGAATGTCTCCCTCAGCTCACGTCGGTCCAGCTCCTGCAAGGGAACCGTAGCGGATTTGTAGAACCCCCTTTCCGGGTTCGGATAGGGGCCGTTGTCCGCAGCAAACGCGATGGTCGAGAGACGATTCACATCGGCTTCGGCCTGGTGGGCAATCCCTTTCGACGCAGCGAATGGCGCACACAGAGCCAGGATCGCGAAAGCGAAATAAAAGGAACGATATCTGGCGAGACCCGCCTTCAGGATGAAACCGAACCACCGCAGACCCATGGAAATTCCCCTTTTTCCCAAGAAATCAGACCTTCATTTTTTTTCGTTTGACCATTTATCATATTTTTGCAAGTTCTATCGCTGGCTGGCTCTTGGATGGGCCATGGACCGCATGGGGAGATGAGGGATGACGGGATTGATGAGAGCGCACGCACTCAACGGTGGTGCCGCGACGGATGAGCTGCCGACAGACGAACTTTTTAACGGTGGGGCAGGCCGCACTCTTGCCAGCCGGAACAAGCGCCGTTTCGGGCTGTCCGCTTCGACCTGCGCGCTTCTGCTGGGCGGTTCTATTCTGGCCACGTCGGTCGCAGACGTAGCGCACGCGCAGGAGGCTGGCGACGAGGGCGACGAAGCGTCGAAGCCGGTGACCGACGAATTCGGTGACAACGTGATCATCGTGTCCGGTATCCGGCAGAGTCTCGCCAATGCGCAGGACATCAAGAAGAACGCCGATACGGTCGTCGATGCGATCACATCGGACGATATTGGCTCGCTGCCCGACCGTTCGATCAACGAAGCGCTGCAGCGCGTTCCCGGGGTCGCCATCACCCGGTTCGCTTCGCCGAGCGACTCCGCCCATTTCTCCGTCCAGGGTTCGGGCGTGACGGTTCGCGGCCTCAACTACGTCCGCAGTGAATTCAACGGTCGCGACGCATTTTCCGCGGACGGCGGCAGGTCGCTGGGCTTCGATAGCGTTCCCGCCGAACTTGCAGGGACGGTGGAGGTTTACAAGAACCTCACCGCAGACATGATCGAAGGCGGCATCGCCGGCACGGTCAGCATCAACTCACGCAAGCCGTTCGATTCCGACGATCAGGTAATCTTCGTTTCTGCGGGTGGGAATTATGGCGATCTCGCCAAGGAACTCGCGCCTTCGTTCGTCGGGCTTTATTCCAATCAGTGGGAACTGGGCGATGGCAGCCGTGTCGGCCTTCTGGTCGGCGGGAGCTATTCGAAGCAGTTCAGCCGGGCCGACTCCATCTTCCTCAACGGCTTCCAGGCGCGCTTCAACGCGCCCTGCCCCGACGGCCGGATCATCAACGAAGGCCAGCCCTATGCGTTGCGCGTCTGCGATGAATTCCCGACACCGGCGGGCTTTGATGAGGTCTACACCCCGCTAGGCGCGGGCTTCAGGTCTCAGGATTTCGAGCGCGAGCGCAACAGCATCAACGCGGCCCTGCAATTCGAAAATGCCAGCGGCAACTTGCTCGTCACTGCAGAATACATCCGTTCGGAATTCAACGAGCGCTGGACCGAACGCACCATCGAGAGCGACAACTGGTTCCCCGATGCAGGCCAGATCTTCCCGGCCGGATATCTCAACCAGCCGGGGTTCGTGTACGATCCCGATGCCAACTTCATGTACGATGAGAACGGCATCTTCACCTCCGGCACGCTGGTCCACAGCGGCGGCGGTGTCACCGGCCTGTGCCAGGGTTCATCGACCGACTGGTGCAATTACGATCAGTTCATTCCGGGCGGCATCTTCACCAAGCTTTCGAACCGGTCGGCATTCAATGACGTGAAAGCACAGGATGCCTCGATCAATGTGCAGTGGTCGCCGACCGACCGCCTCCACATTCAGCTCGACGGTCAGTACATCAAGTCCGATGTCCGAAACGCCGACGATGCGATCAACTTCAACACGTTGACCAACGTGTCGATCGATCTCACCGGGCAGTATCCGGATGTGAACTTCGTGACCCCGGGTTTCGATACGTCCACTTACATCGGCAGCGGCGATGCCACCTATTACCGCTCAGCGGTAGAAAACCGTGCCATCAACGAAGGTGACGAATACGCCCTGCGCGCCGATCTTTCGTATGACCTGTCCGAAGACAGTTTCCTGCGCGAGGTTCGAGGGGGCGCGCGCTACGCCAAGCGCAAGCAAACGGTTCGTACCAACGAATTCAACAACTGGGGCGGATTGTCGGAAACCTGGATCGAGGGTGGGCCGGTGTTCGTCAGCAGCGACCCGTCGGTCGTGGACTACTACGATTATCCGGACTTCTTCCACGGCGAGGTCGGGGCACCTCCGGGCGCTCTGTTCGTCAAGGACTCCATCCTGGAAGAGCGCGGCGCGCTGATCGATCTGGCAAGTTCGATTGCGCCCCCGGGCTATTTCACGCCGATCGAGGATCGTGGGACGGATCTTATCGAAGGCTATTTCTTGCCCGGTGAGGTTTTCCCGAACAGCGAAGAGACGCTTGCAGCCTACCTTTCGGGCAGCTTCGGGGCAGACCTCGCCAACGGGATGAAGATTTCGGGCAATCTGGGCGTTCGCTACGTTCACACGACCGACGAATCCAGCGGCGCCGTCAATTTCGCTCCGTCGAGCCAGGTCATACCGGACGCATTCGGCGGGGACTTCGGTGCCTATTGCGCAGGTTTCGCCGGTTCGCCGGGCGGCCAGGTGCCGGCGCTTTGCCAGTCGGGAGTAACCGCTGCCGAGCAGCAGGCAGCGCTCGACTTCGCCAATGGCGCGTCGGTTGCCAATGTCGCCAAGAACAGCTTCGACCACTGGCTTCCGTCTTTGAACCTGCGGCTCGATGCGAGCGACGAACTGGTCTTCCGCTTTGCAGCGTCCAAGGCCATCTCGCGCCCCGATTTCGCCAACCTGCGCAACTATGTCGGCCTGACCTATAACGGCCAGACGGGCGGCTTCACCGCACGCTCGCTCAACCCGTTCCTCGAACCGGTCGAAGCGTGGCAGTTCGATCTGACCGCGGAATGGTATTTCGACACGGTTGGATCGCTAACGCTGGCGATGTTCTACAAGGATATCGACAACATCGTCGTCTCGAACCAGGTCTATTCGAGAGACCTGACGAACAACGGCGTCACCCTGCCCGTTTCCGTCAGCGGCCCGGCCAACACGACGGGAAGCAGCAAGATCAAGGGTGCGGAAGTCGCCTACCAGCAGACTTTCGATTTCCTGCCGGGCGCACTTGCAGGCTTCGGCACGCAGGTTTCCTACACCTACATCGACGTGGGCAGCATCGTGATCGGTCCGCCGGCATACGCGCCTTCCAACAATCTCACGGAGACCGGCAACCAGCCGACCATCGATATTACCGGCCTCTATGAGAACCTGCCGCTCGAAGGGCTTTCGAAGCACAATTTCAACGCCGCGCTGTTCTATGAACGCGGACCGGTACAGGCGCGTTTCGCCTATAGCTGGCGTTCGCGGTTCCTGCTGACACGGCTGGATTGCTGCTTCCCCTTCGGCCCGGTGTATCAGGAGGCGAGCGGCCAGCTCGATGCCTCGCTCGGGTTCGACATCACCGATCGTTTCAAGATCGTTGGCGAGGTGCAGAACCTCCTCGACACGACGCTGAAAACATCGTTCGTGCTGAACGCCGAAGGGGAGCGTGCACCCCGGTCGTGGTTCAAGAACGATCGCCAGTTTGCGGTGTCGGCCAGGTTCAAATTCTGATCGACGAATGACAAAGAAGGCGGGGCGGCGAAACGTCGCCCCGTTCTATTTATGGGGAGCGGACAATGAAAACAGGCTCAATCAAGCATTCGCGGCAGGGCGACCCAGGTCGTCGGGCTCTTGCGAGCTGGGCCGCATGCGGCCTCCTTTTGTCCGCAGCGATCCCGGCTCAGGTGCAGGCCGAGGATGCGCAGGCCACCCTCTCTCCGAGTGGCGAATATTCGGTCTACGAAACCGAGGCCGCGCAGAGCCCGCCGATGGGCTGGAATCCGTGGAATGCCTTTCGCACCGATGTCGACGAGCAGAAAATTCGCGGCTCGGCAGAAGCACTGGTCAACAACGGGCTGGCCCAGCTTGGCTATCGCTACGTCAATATCGACGATGGCTGGGCGCTCCAGCGGCGCGATGACGGTTCGCTGAAAATCCGCGACACGATGTTCCCGTCTGCGGTGGTCGACGGTCATCCCAATGGCAGCTTCGTACCCTTCACCGATTTCATTCACAGCCTCGGCCTGAAGGCCGGCCTCTATACCGATATCGGCCGCAACACCTGCGCCCAGCGCTGGGACGCGACCAGCCCCAACCTTCCGGTCGGTTCGATTGCCGAACGGCAGGTCGGCAGCATGGACCATGCCGAGCAGGACATGAAGACGATCTTCGGAACGTGGGGCTTCGACTACGTGAAGATCGATGCGTGCGGCGTCGCCGATTACGCGCCCGATGTCGAACCGGTCCAGTCCGGCCGGTTCAATGTCTTCCCGCCCTATATCGTGCGCGGCGACATTCCCAATTCTGACCCGGACGCGGTCGAGGCGCTCTATGCCGACCTCGGCACGGCGATCAAGGAATGGGGCGGCGACGACGCCGTCCTCAGCATCTGCGCGTGGGGCGAGGCGCTCTCACCGCGCTGGGGGAACAAGCGCGGCAACCTGTGGCGCACCAGCCCCGATATCGAGTTCCACTGGGACAGCATGCTGCGCAACATCGACAGCGCGGTCGACCGGACGCTGTATGCCGGGCCGGGTCACTGGAACGATCCCGACATGCTCGCCATCGGCCACGGCGACTTCGACGAGAACCATCTCACCGAAGCGCGCGCGCACATGAGCATGTGGGCCATCATGGCCTCTCCGCTGCTGATCGGATACGATTTGCGTGACGCGCCTCAGTCGTTGCTCGACATCCTCGGCAATCGCGAAGTGATTGCGATCGACCAGGATGCGGCCGGCAATCAGGGCGTGCCTTTCCGACAGGGCGAAGCGATGGTCGTGGTTCGGACCTTATCGGGCGATGGCGCCCGAGCGGTCGCCTTCTTCAATCGCGGAGACGAGCCGGTTTCGGCGACGGTCGACTGGACCCAGCTGGGCTATGCTCCCGGCAGCGAAGCGAGTGTCCGCGACGTATGGTCGCACGAAAATCTGGCAGCCGCGAAGGACGCGATCTCGGTCGATCTCGGCGCGCACGAAGCCCGGCTGCTCCGGTTGAAGGGCACGCCGGAAGATCCTGACGCCGTGTGGCTGGACGAGATGCCGGGCCGCATCAATGTCGCGGTCGACGGGATCGGCAATCACAGCCTGCCCGAAGGCTGGGTCCCGGCCCGCGTGGCGGTGGCACCCGATGGCAGCGCCTTCGTTTCGGAGGGCACGAGCTTCGCCAAGGGCATCGGCCTGTTTGCCAACTCCCGCGTCGAAATCCGCACCGATAGCGAGTTCGAGCAATTCGATGCGAGCCCGCTGGTCTTGGGCGGCTCGGGCGAAGTGCGCTTCCTTGTCTATGCCGACCGCAAACTCGTCGGCGAGAGCACGGTCGATACCGGTACGTCGGGCAAAATCTCCGCAGACATCTCATCGGCAAAAGTGGTCGAACTGGTGGCGATAGCCTCGTCGGTCGGCGGCGAACGTCCGCCGATGGTCGCCTGGGCGGACGCGAAGCTTCGCCGCTAGGGCTTCAAGTGCTGGCGCGCGCCTTTGCCGCGCCGGCATCCCCCGCAGCCGGGCCCAGCGCCGCACGGTGCAGCGGCAGGCGCCCCGCCATGTTGTGATGGACCTGCCGCATACGGCGCATCGCTTCGGCCAGACTCTCTCCATCGAGTGCCGCGCACAGTGGATCATTGGCCATCGGGACGAGCCCCTGCCCGTTCAGGACCGCCGACCAGCTCGCGATCGAGAATAGCTCGTCGTCGTAGCGGAAAATGCGGCCCTTCTGCCGATACAGCTCGAGCCGCGTCTTCAGGCTATCCGGGATATCCATGGTGCGCACGTGGTTCCAGAACGGCGTGTCGGCGCGACGGGTCACATGATAGTGGGCGACGATGAAATCGCGGATGGCGGCGTAGCCCGATGTCATCAGCCGATTGTACTCGTCGCGCTCCACATCGGCGAAGTTCCGGTCCGGAAACAGCGCGAGCAGCTTGGCAATGCCGGTCTGGATGAGGTGGATGCTGGTCGATTCCAGTGGCTCGAGGAAACCACCCGCAAGGCCGAGCGCAACGACGTTGCGATCCCACAACCGCTCGCGCACGCCAGTCTGGAACCGCAGCGGGCGACACTCACCCAAGGGCGGCGTTTTCAGATTGGCCATCAGCAGACGCTCGGCCTCATCGTGGTCCATGAATGCGCTGGCGTAGACGTGGCCGTTGCCCGTCCGATGCTGGAGGGGAATGCGCCATTGCCACCCGGCTCCATGCGCGTGCGAATTCGTAAAGGGGGCAATCTGCTCGTCTGAGGCGCTCGGGACTGCCAACGCCCGGTCGCACGGCAGCCAATGCGACCAGTCATTGAAGCCGACGCCGAGGGCGTCCCCCAGCAAGAGACTGCGAAACCCGCTGCAATCGATAAACAGGTCACCGGGGATGCTCGCCCCGTCCTCCAGCCCGACGCTCGATACGTGCCCGCTTTCGCCGTCCAGCTCGACATCGACGATGCGGCCTTCCACCCGCACCACGCCCCGCTCGATCGCATAATCGCGCAGGAACGCGGCGTAGAGCGTGGCGTCGAAATGATAGGCATAGACAAGGTTAGACAGCGGTGATCGCGGGTTGGCGTCCGGACGCGCAAACCGCCCGTTGCGCGCGGCAACGGCACTCATCGAATAGTCCTCCAGCGGACCGACACCCTCCCTGTCGCGCAGCCATGACCACAGCTGATGGAAGGCGATGCCATCGAAGTCGCGCCCGGTCTTGCCGAAAGGATGGAAGTAGCGCTCGCCGACCTGCCCCCAGTTCTCGAACTGGATCGCCAGCTTGAAGGTGCCCTTGGTCGCGTCGAGAAATTCCTGCTCCTCGATCCCGAGCAGTTCGTTGAAACCGTGGATCGGGGGGATGGTCGCTTCGCCGACACCGACGGTGCCGATCGCGTCGGATTCGATGAGGGTGATGCGGCGCACGCCGCCAGCGAGCACGCGCGCCGCTGCGGCAGCCATCATCCAGCCGGCAGTGCCACCGCCGACGATAACGAGATCGCGGATCGCGTTGTTTTCCGGTTGCGTCATCGCCTCGTTATTCTCCCGATCCATTCTTCGTAGGGCGGCTGCGATGCGGCCAGCCCGCGCACATCTTGCGCGCGGCGGGAAAGCGCAGCAGCGGCCTGATCCGGGGCAACCGACCGGGCGAGCGCGTCGAAGCCCGGCGCCGCATCGAACAGGGCTGCGAGCGCGTGCGCCCATGCAGCATCGCTCACGATTTCGGCTTCGCGAATGGGTACGCGACCCGTTCGTGCAAACCGAGCAATGGTCGACGCGAGGGGGGGCTCGGTGGCGAGCGCCCTCGCCTGCTGCCAGAATGCACCGCGATGCCGCGTCCCAGCATGGAGAAGCGCCACGAAGTCGCGAACCTCGTCGGAAAGAATGCCCGCCCGCCGGTTGTATTCGCGTTCGAGCAGCGGGTCCGGCTCGGCACCCGGCATGAGTTCGAGCAAGAGGCTCAGATGCAGCAGAGCCAGAGTGAAGCCGAAACGTCCCAGCGGACCCGGAACGACTGCGGCATCGCCCAGCGCGATCGTGTTTCCCGTCCACGGCGATGCGAGGCGGCCCGGAGCGAACGCGATCCTGGTTGCGGTCGATGGCGCATCTGGGATTGCGGCGGGGTCCTTGAACACCGCGATGTGATGTCTGAGGCCGGGACCCGATAATTGGGCCCGCCACCCCCAGTCGAACGCGGTGTGGTCGTCGACCAGCGACACCGGCCCTTCGGCCTTCCAGTGAAGCAGTTGATGGCCGGGTATCGAGGCGCTCCAATCCTCGAATGACGGGGTGTCGGAACTCTCGACGGGCCGACCGCAATCGATATGGAGATCGGCATCGATCGGAGCGCCGTCGGCTTTTGCGAACGTGATACCCGCCCTCTCGGCGAGCGTGCGAAGCACGTGCGCGAAACGATCGGGGTCGAGCCGCAGTGCGTAGCCAACCCCGTCTGCTGCCTCGGGCCTGAACCGGCCCGCACGAGCCAAGGTCAGCGCAGCCGAATAGATCGTAGGATCGCTTTCCCCGCTGTGAAGGCGGGCGATCGGCCCGAACGGCACGCCCGACACGGGAGGCTCGTCGTCCTCGACGGGGATCATGAAGGGATCGCCCGCACAACCCTCAAATCGGTCACCGATCTTGTGCGACGCGAGGCCAGAGCGAACCAGCCCTGCTTCGTCGAGTCCCAGTGCGTGCAGCATGGGGATCGCAGGCGGATAGATTAGCGGAAAGCTGTCGGCCAATGTGGTGCCGCCATCGACTGGCTCGATAACGCGGACAGCGCACTGCGGGATTGCCCGCTTGAGCGCGATCGCAGCACACAGCGCGACCGTTCCGTTGCCGAAGATCGCCGCACTGGCGATCGGCCTGCGGGCGTTACCATCCATCAGACGTTCGCACCCAAGCCGAGCGCCGCACCGTGCGACGGCATGGCACGTACGCCGGAGGCGATGTGTTGCGCCAACCCCGCCAGTGCTTTTTCCAAGCCGTCCTGTGAAGGCAGCTCGGCGCGCGGATCCCATCCCTCGGGAATGACGCCCTGCCCGATCATCACCGATATCCAGCTGGGTTCGAGGAAAAGTCCACGCCGGTACTGCGGCACCACCGCGCATCTGCGCCACAGCTCCAGCTTTTCGGTGAGGCTATCGGGAATATCCATCGTCCGAACGTGGTTCCAGAAGCTCGAATCCGCACGCTCGGTGGCGTGGTAATGCAGGATCAGGAAATCCCGAATACGCGCATATTCGTAATCCATCTGATCATTGAACGCATCGCTGTCGCCGGGATCGGCAGGGCCGTGGGGGAGGTTCTCCAGCAGTGCGGTGATCGCGGCCTGGATCAGGTAGATACTGGTCGATTCCAGCGGCTCCAGAAAGCCCGATGCAAGGCCGATGGATACGACATTCCCGGTCCACCCGTTGCGCCGCCGACCTGCGCGGAAGCGCAGCACGCGCGGTTCGGTGAGCGGGCTGCCCTCGATCGCCGAAAGCAATGCAGCCCTCGCGTCGTCGTCGGTGCAATGCGCGCTCGAATAGACATAGCCGTTGCCGATCCGGTGGCGCAGCGGGATACGCCAGCGCCACCCTGCGGGCATCGCAATCGCCCTGGTAAAAGGCTCGATGCCCCTGTCGGCAGGCTCGCACGGGACCGCCACGGCCCGATCGCACGGGAGCCAGTGCGACCAGTCTTCCCACTCGGCATCTCCGATCAGCAGGGCGCGAAAGCCCGAACAGTCGACGAACAGTTCGCCTTCCACCCGCTCGCCGCCTTCCAGCATCAGCGCAGCGACCCGCCCCCGCTCGTCGCGCTCGACCGACACCACCTTATCTTCAGTCCGGCGGACGCCGCGCGCGATGGCACGTTCCCGCAGGTATGGGCCGAACAGCGTCGCATCGAACTGGTAGGCGTAGCCGAAGCTGTCGACCGGGTCGGCATCGTCGCGCGGATGCGCAAACCGACCGGCTTCGGCGGCCATCACGGCGAAAGAATATTCATCGAGACGCGATGCGACCCGTGCCGCTTTGGCGCGCAACCAGAAATGGTGGAAGCCGACATCGGCGAGCGGGCGACCGTAGGTGCCGAAGGGATGGATATACCGCTCGCCCTGGCGGCCGAAGCCTGAAAACTCGATCCCGAGTTTGTAGGTCGCCTGGGTGGCGGCCATGAACTCCTGCTCGTCGATGCCCATACGCGTTATGAATGCGCGCAAATGCGGCAAGGTGGCTTCTCCGACACCGACGATGCCGATGTCTTCCGATTCCACCAGATGGACATCGGTCGCGCCGCCCGTCAACGATGCGATAGCGATTGCGGTCATCCATCCGGCGGTGCCTCCACCAAGGATAACCACGCGAAGCGGCGGAGCGGAGCGATCGGTAATCGGCGCGGTCATGGTGCTAGCCCCAGCCTCGCCCGGCCATGCCATCCGACATCGCGTTTTTTGCCCCAGACATGCGCAATCCTCCGCGTTCGAACTTGCACGCCCAACCAAATCGGCGCAAACGCAAATCGTCCTTTTGTATCGTTTTCTTTCGATCTGTTTGGAGAAGCCACCGATGCCTCCCAAGGCGATCCGCTTTTGCGGCCTGCCCCATAGGCGGCCGGAGCACGGATCGTTGCGGTGCAGAAGCGGTTCGTACGTCCGCGAAGCAACCAAGTCAGAAAGCAAGCAATGATCGAGAGGGAGAGCGGCGGCGCCGTGTCGAAGACGGAAATCGATCTGTTTGGAACCCTCGATGACGGTCGCGATGTGTGGGCCGTGCGACTGGATAACGGGTGCGGCGTCGTGGCCCGGTTCATTACGTATGGAGCGCGCCTGCAGAGCCTCGTCGCCCCCGATTGCGAGGGAAATTTCGCAGATGTCGTACTCGGCTATCCCGATCTCGACAGCTATCGGAGCGATCCGAATTACCTGGGCGCGACGGTCGGGCGCTGGGCGAACCGTATCGCGGACGCCAAGTTTTCACTGGACGGTGAGCGCTTCACTCTCCGGGCGAACGACCGGGACAACTCGCTGCACGGCGGTGAGCGCGGGTTCTCTTCGCAGCTGTGGGAGATCGTGGATCGCAGCGAGGATTGCGCGATGGTCGCCATGGCCCTCACCAGCCCCGACGGGGAAGAGGGATTTCCCGGACGGGTTTCTGCCAGAGCGACATTCACCCTCGATCGCGCGGGTCGTCTCTTCATCGATTACGAAGCGGTGAGCGACCGCCGCACGATCCTCAACCTGACGCACCACAGCTACTGGAACCTGGCAGGCGAGGCCAGCGGGCGCGATGCACGCGAGCAGCTCCTCGAAATTCGCGCCGCGCACTTCCTGCCGATCCAGCCCGGCGGCATTCCGACCGGCGAGGTTCGCGCCGTCGCTGATACGCCGTTCGATTTCAGGGTGGCCCGGCGACCGCTCGATCCCCCGGAGACGGAGGACCCACAACTCGATGTCGCTGGCGGCTACGATCACTGCTGGGTGCTGGAAGGCGGGAAGACACCGCAACCGCGACAGGTAGCGCGCCTGCACGATCCGTCGTCCGGGCGCACGCTCGACATCTGGTCCGACCAGCCCGGCCTGCAATTCTATGCGGGCAATTTTCTGACCGCTGACGCACCGGGTAATGGTGGCCGCGTCTACCAGCCGCATGACGGGCTCGCGCTCGAACCGCAGCTTTTTCCCGACGCTCCGAACCAGCCAGCCTTCGGATCAGCGGTGGTTGAGCCGGGCGAGACCTATCGCAACAGGTCGGTCTGGCATCTCTATTGCGATTGAGATGAACGCGCGTTCTTTAGCGCGGTGACGATCGCCTCAGCGCGCTGCCCGACATCCTGCGCCGTGCGGCCTGCCTTATAAAGCGACGAGCCGAGCCCGAAGCCCGCAGCGCCAGCGGCCAGCCAGGGCGCCATGGTGTCCGCGTCGATCCCTCCGACCGGCAGTACCCGCAAGTCGGCAGGCAACACTGCGCGAACGGCACTCAGCACCCGCGGATCCGCCGCTTCCGCCGGAAACAGCTTGAGCGCGGTTGCACCCGCCGCGAGAGCGGTGAACGCTTCGCTTGGCGTAACGAAACCCGGCAACGAGACGAGGCCGGCCTTGTGCGTGGCGCGAATAACGTCGGCATCGGTGTTCGGTGAGACGACCAGCTGCCCGCCCGCGTCACGGACGCGCGCAACATCGTCTTCGGTCAGCACCGTCCCTGCCCCCACGACTGCCCGATCTGACAATCGGCGCGCAAGGCGAGCGATGCTCTCGAACGGCTGCGGTGAATTGAGCGGAACCTCGATCAGTGCGATCCCGCGATCGACCAGCACCTCGCCGATCTCTTCCACCTCGTCGGGCTTAACGCCGCGCAAAATTGCCACCAAGGGGCAATGTTCGAAAGCCTGATCGAAAGCGGTCAGATTGGTCATGGCAGGAGCTTCTCCAGTCGGACTATACCGTTCACAAAGGCGGCGTGGCTGTCGATGGTCACGGCTTTGCAACCGGCAAATTCGATCGCTTGAGCATAAAGGGCACCGAGTACATTATCGGCCAGGATGTACGCCGTATCCGCAGCGTACTCGGTCAGGCGCCCGGCAACCTCGGCTCCGATCAGCAGGCCGCTGGAAAAGGACGCGCGACCGCTCTGGGTGGAGCGACCAAGCAGTGCCGAAGACCGGATGCCAAAAAGTTCGGCGGAAATGTCGCGCTCGAGCCCCTTCGCAACGCCAGCGAGAAACTCTTCGCCCGGCTCGACAGGGTCCCGCAGGTTGGTCGCGAGGATACTCCTGTCCCGCAACAGGGCAAAGAGTTCGCCGGTCATGGCGGTGGTGAACCGGGCAATGGCGCCGTCGGACATTGCTGCCCATTTGCAATGCGTGCCCGGCTGGACCAGCAGGGCATCAGGCGGAGCAAGGCCAGCCTCGACCGCACCGATCAGCTGCACCTCTTCCCCGCGCATGACGTCCGCCCGCGCATCGTCGAGCCGGGACACACCGGGCAGGATGTAGATCCCGTCTCCCAGATCAAGCGCACCCTTGGCCAGATCGCCCAGCCCGGCAGGGCATGGCACGTAGGGCGCCTCTTTCCATCCGATCGACGAACCGACCATTCCGGCCAGCAGGATCCTGTGGTGGCCGTAGAGGTTTCGGATCGCCTCGACCTCGGCTGCGAAGTCGGGACGACTTGCGACACCCCCCCCATCCCGCTCGGTATGGAGCACCCGGTCGCCTTCGATCAGATATATCCGGCGGTTGGTGGTCCCCCAGTCGACAGCGAGAAACGGCTCCATCGTCACCACATCGATGCGTAGAGCGCGATGACGATGCCTATCACCGCCAGCGCCGCGAAGTTGAACCCGCGCGACGTTTTGTAATCGACCTCTGCCGTTTCGATCCGGTCGCTGCCCGCAGCCCCGGGTTTCCAGATCGAGACGACGACGGCGAGCACCAGGGCAACGCCGAACACCCACATCATGCGGTTGAGGAAGGGCACCGCATTGAGCGCTTCGCTGCCGCCCCACTCGGCCGGAAACCAGAACACCACGCTGCCGAGGATAGACGCAGCCGCTGCGGTGATCGCACCCGCCTCGCTCGCCTTCTTCCAGAACAGGCCGAGCAGGAAGATCACCGTGATCCCGGGCGTTATGAAGCCGGAGAATTCCTGGATGAACTGGAACGCCTGATCGAGGCTGCCGAGAAGGGGCCGCGCCGCCAGCAGCGCCATCACCGTCGCGATGCTTGCGCTGACCCGCCCCACAAGGACGAGATGCCGCTCGCCCGCCTTGCGACCGGTCTCATCCTCGGCGTCGCTCTTGTACCCCCGCCGCTTCGCGTAGATGTCGAGCGTGAAAATCGTCGCGATCGAATTGATCTTCGATGCCGTCGACGCGACCACCGCAGCCATCAGCGCTGCGAAGACAAGGCCGAGCAGGCCGCTGGGCAGATAGCGCATCATGGTCGGGTAGGCCTGATCCGCCGGATCGAGACCGGGGGCGAGGATCGTTGCGGCGAGCCCGGGCACGACGACGACCAGCGGCATCAGCAGTTTCAGGAATGCGGCGAACACCACACCCTTCTGCGCCTCGCGCAAATCCTTCGCCGCCAGCGCGCGCTGGATGATGTACTGGTTGAACCCCCAATAGCTGAGGTTGGCGATCCACATGCCCCCAACCAGGACAGCGATGCCGGGCAATTCCTGATAGCCCAGATCGCCCGGCTCGAGGATCATGTTGAATTTTTCCGGGGCCCGGTCGAGCAGCGTGGTGAAACCTGCCCAGACGCCTTGACCGCCGCCGACTTCGTTGAGCGTCAGGCCCGAGATGATCAGCCCGCCCAGAACCAGCAAGGTGACCTGCACGATATCGGTCAGCGCCACAGCCTTGAGCCCACCATAGAGCTGGTACAGCAGAGCGAAACTGCCAAGCGCGACCAATGCGGTCATCTGGTTCACGCCCGCCACCTGATTGACCACGATCGACCCCAGCCACAGGATCGATGTCAGGTTCACGAAGATATACAAGCCGAGCCAGAACACCGCCATCAGCGTGCGGATATTGGGGCCGTAACGCTGCTCGAGGAACTGCGGCATCGTGAAGATGCCGTTCTTGAGAAAGATCGGCAGGAAGAACTTGCCGACGATCAGCAGCGTCAGTGCCGCCATCCATTCGTAGGATGCGATCGCGAGACCGAGCCGGTAGCCCGAGCCGGACATGCCGACAATCTGTTCCGCCGAAATATTGGCGGCGATAAGCGAGGCACCGATCGCCCACCACGGCAGGGATTTGGAAGCGAGAAAATAGTCCGAGGTGTTCTTTTCGTGTCCGGCCTTGTCGCGGCTGACCCACTGCGCGAGGCCAAAAATCACCAGCGCGTACGCCACCACCACAATGACATCGATTGTCGCAAGCCCCATCCGCCTCGCCTCCCTCTGTGTGCCGGCATTACACTCCGGCAGTTACTATCCCAAGCGCCAATTATATTATTTATAGGCTTTGTCTAGATGTGGCGGCATCGGGCGGTTGACGCAAACGCAACGATGCCCTTTCAGTCGGGAAAGGATGGTGGAGGAGTATCGCTCGTGGTGAAAGCAATGCCGGAGGATGGATCGCTCAGGTCTCGGCTCGGCCGCAATCTTACCCAGGGCATGCTTGAGAACCTGGGACGCGCGATCATCGTCGGTGATTACGAAGACGTTCCCTTCCCCACCGAAGCAGAATTGACTGCGCAGCACGGGGTCAGCAGGTCCGTCACGCGCGAAGCGGTCAAGATGCTGACCGCCAAGGGGCTGCTGAGCGCCCGGCCGCGGCAGGGCACGATCGTCCAGCCGTCATCGAATTGGAACCTGTTCGATCCCGATGTCCTGCGCTGGCTGCTGGAACGTCGAAGCTCGGTCGAGCTGTTGCGACAGTTCAACCAGCTTCGCATTGCCATCGAACCCGAAGCCGCTGCACTGGCATCGCGTTTCCACGGGGAAGACGAGCTTGCAGGAATTTCTGCGGGCCTCACCCGAATGCGGGAGGCCGAGAAAGGCAACGACGACACGCTGACCGCCGATATCGCGTTTCACGTTGCGATCCTGGAAGCATCGGGGAACCCGTTCTACCGCCAGTTCCGCGATGTGGTGTCGACGGCCCTGCACACCTCGATCCGGCTGACCAATAACATCAAGGGCCATTCGGCCAGCATCGCCGATCACGCCTGCGTCCTGGATGCGATTGCGAAACGCGACGAGGACGGGGCAAGACGCGCGATGCGTCATCTGATCGGCGAGGTTCTTGAGCTGATCGATCAGGAGTCCGGAGACGCGCCAGCCTGATTTGGGCCAGTGGCGCGACTTCAATGGCTGTCGCGCGGCAGCCCCTTGGTTTGCGCAATGCGCTGATATTTCACCGCATTCTCCAGAACCGCGCCGCGATCGAACTGGCCGACGAGACCGCGCTGGATTTCCTGCCACGGAGTCTGGGATTCGGGCGCGAGCTCCGGCGCTGCGCCCTGCACCTCGGCCCGCCTGCGCTCGATTTCCTCCTCATCGAGCAGCACGTCGACACGCCTCGCGGCCAGATCGATGCGGATGATGTCCCCGGTCTTCACCAGCGCCAGCCCGCCTCCGACGGCCGCTTCGGGCGACGCATTGAGGATCGACGGCGATCCGCTGGTCCCGGACTGTCGGCCATCGCCGATGCACGGCAAGGCATCGACACCTGCGGCAATCAGCGCAGCCGAGGGACGCATGTTCACGACCTCCGCACCGCCGGGATAACCAACGGGCCCGGCGCCGCGCATGACCAATATGCAGTCGTCCCCGATCCCGAGGTCCGGATCGTCGATCCGCCTGTGATAATCCTCCGGCCCGTCGAAAACGATCGCGCGACCTTCGAAGCGGTTCGGCGCTTCGCTGTCCGACAGGTAACGCGCGCGAAACTGTGCCGAGATGACGGAGGTTTTCATCACTGCGTTTTCGAACAGGTTTCCGGACAGGACGACGAGCCCGGCAGCCTGCACCAGCGGTCGATCGAAAGTCCGGATCACATCTTCATCCAGCGACCGGACTTCGGCGACGTTCTGCGAAACCGTGCGTCCGTTCGCGGTGACCGGCGTGCCATCCAGCAGGTCGTTGCGCAGCAGCTCGCCCATCACTGCCGGAACGCCGCCGGCGCGGTGGAAGTCTTCCCCGAGGTACTCGCCCGCGGGTTGCAGATTGACCAGCAGCGGGACATCGGCACCAAGCGTTTCCCAATCGGCAAGCGTAAGCTCGACGCCAAGATGCCTGGCGATCGCGTTGATATGGATCGGCGCATTGGTCGACCCGCCGAGCGCCGAGTTCACGCGGATCGCATTGTGGAAGGCCGCAGGCGTCATGATGTCGCTCGGCTTCCTATCCGCCCCCACCATCTCGACGATGCGTCGGCCGGTTTCCCACGCGCATTCCTGCCGGTCGCGGTGCGGAGCGGGGATTGCAGCCGACCCGGGAAGCGACATGCCGAGCGCTTCGGTGAGCGAGTTCATAGTCGTCGCCGTGCCCATCGTGTTGCAATAGCCGGTCGAGGGCGACGAGGAGGCGACGAGGCGAATGAACGCCTCGTAGTCGATCTGCCCGGTGGCCAGCATCTCGCGGGCCTTCCAGATGATCGTGCCCGATCCCACGCGGCGGCCCTTGTGCCAGCCATTCAGCATGGGGCCGACCGACAGGGCGATGGCCGGTATATTGACCGTCGCCGCCGCCATCAGGCAGGCCGGAGTGGTCTTGTCGCAACCGATCGTCAGCACCACGCCGTCGATCGGATAGCCGTAGAGGACCTCCACCAGGCTAAGATAGGCGAGGTTGCGGTCGAGCCCCGCAGTCGGGCGCTTGCCGGTTTCCTGGATCGGGTGGATAGGAAACTCCAGCGGGATGCCACCGGCTTCGCGAATGCCGTCCTTCACCCGCTGTGCCAAAACAAGGTGATGGCGGTTGCACGGCGCAAGATCGCTGCCCGTTTGCGCGATTCCGATAATCGGGCGATCCGACTGGAGTTCCTCGATGCTGAGGCCATAATTGAGGTAGCGTTCCAGATAGAGCGCGGTCATGTCCGGGTGGTCCGGATTGTCGAACCATTCGCGCGAACGGAGCCCCGAGCGCCCCTCGCGCTGATCCTTGGTACCCGTCACGCAAACCCCTCCTTGAACCCTGCCCAGTCAGTCGCGAGCATTGATAACGACAATGATACTGCTAAGGAACATATAAATCATATAAAACAAGAATGGGAAGGACCCGGAATGGATCTGGCGATCGTGGGACTGGGAAAGATTGCTCAGGATCAGCACCTCCCGGCGGTCGGGGGCAGCGCGGCATTCTCGCTTGCTGCAATCGTGGACCAGCGCGCTGTCGATACGCACGTACCCGTGTTTGGCTCTGTCGAAGCGCTTGTCGCGAGCGGCTTTGCCGGCGCTGTGGCGATCTGCACGCCCCCTGCCGCCCGGTTCAATATTGCCCGCGTCGCGATCGAAGCGGGGCTCCACACACTCCTGGAAAAGCCGCCTGGCCTTAACACGTCCGAAGTCGACCAATTGACCGATCTTGCGCGCCGCAAGGGTGTGACGCTGTTCGCCGCGTGGCACTCGCGCGAAGCCGCGATGGTCGGCCCGGCAAAGGAACATCTCGCTGGAAGGCAGGTCCACGACGTGGTGATTTCCTGGCGCGAAGATATTCGCCGCTGGCACCCCGGTCAGGATTGGATTCTGGACGAGGGCGGGTTCGGAGTTTTCGATCCGGGCATCAATGCCTTCTCGATCCTGACCGAGATCATACCCGGCGCGCATCGCGTCGAATCCTGCCTGCTCGAAATTCCGGAAGGTCGCGCTTCGCCCATCGCTGCGCAGGTCGTCATGCGGCTGGCGAATGGTAGCAGCGCCACCGCCGATCTCGATTTTACCGAAACCGGCAATCAGACCTGGGAGATATGCGTACGGACCGATGCGGAGGAACTCGTGCTTGCGGATGGAGGGTCGCGTCTGACGATCGGAGACAAATCCGTGCCGCCCCTCCCCGGCCCCGGAGAGTACCCACGGCTCTACGAACGGTTCGCGCATCTTATAGACAGCGGCCAATCCGATGCCGACAGCGCGCCTCTGGCCCTTGTCGCAGACGCGTTTCGCGTGGCTCGCCGCGAACGTGTCGCGCCGTTCGAGTTCTGATTTCCTTTCAGCCACCGAACGGCTTGCTGGCAAAACCGCCGACATCCGGCCGGAACTCGAACAGAGATCCTGCGAGCGGCTGATCTGCGAGATCGAGGCCTAGCGCAGA
Source organism: Citromicrobium sp. (assembly GCA_002729695.1). Taxonomy (GTDB): domain Bacteria; phylum Pseudomonadota; class Alphaproteobacteria; order Sphingomonadales; family Sphingomonadaceae; genus Alteriqipengyuania. The sequence continues at coordinate 58,624 of PBYQ01000003.1, forward strand.
AGAGGTGATGTAAAGCCGATCGGCAGCCGGGCCGCCGAATGCACAGCTGGTCGGGCGCTGGACCGGCATGGCGAGCGTTTGCGCAATCTCACCCGAAGGAGACAGCCTGCGAAGGCACCATCCATCCCAGAAGGCGACCCACAGGTCTCCGGCGCGGTCGACGGTCATCCCGTCGGGGTAGCCATCCGCTTCCGCGAACCGGGCGAAAACGCGCCGGCCGGATGCGTTGCCCAGCCCATCGACATCATAGGCGTAGATGATCTGTCGGGCGGAATCGCAATGGTACATCACCCGGCCATCAGAGCTGAAGGCTGGTCCGTTCGTCACACGATAGCCATCGTCGATCCGGGCCCAGGTGCGGTTGTGATCGAGCCGAAAGAGCGCTCCGCACGCGGCAGTTTCGGTATCGTCCATCGTCCCCGCCCAGAACCGCCCGTGGGGATCGGTCTTGCCGTCGTTGAAGCGGTTATCCGGTCGGTCCGGCTCCGGCTCGCCGATGATCCGAAAGTGGGCGAAATCGCTGTCGACTTCGAAGAACCCGCTGTCACACGCGCCGATGAACCCGCCCGATCGGGTGGGGACGATCGAACCGACGCGAAACGGCGCTTCCCAGCTTTGATGCTGGCCGCTGTCGGGGAAGTAAGCGTGAAGTCTGCGCCCCTTGATATCGGTCCAGTAGAGCGCTTGCGCGTCGGCCACCCAGATGGGGCCTTCGCCCAACAGGCAGGGCTCGGTAACGACTGGCTGCGGGTCTTGCATGATACCCTGTCCTCCCTTGCGACGGGCATTCGTCAGGCCACCATCGAGCAGCCTGACCCCGTGGCCGTAACTTGCAAAAAGCGGGTCGGGCGTCCGCCTATGCGGATACCCGACCCGTCGTGTTCAGCCTGCCTCGGTGCGTGAGGGGGAGAGGAATACGCAGCCGATCGAGCAGGATGACCATATCGCGGTCCTGACGGATCTCTCCGCTCAGAAACGATAGCTCGCGCTCAGTTTGACCGACCGGCCGTACCGGTAATAGCCCTGCGACAGCAGCGGATTGCCGTTGATGCTGTACGTCTGCTCCGAATCGAGCAGGTTTTGCCCGTCGAGGGCAAGGCTGACGCGGTCGGTGATGTCGTAAGAGATATGCGCTGTCACCCAGGTGATGGCATCAGCTTCCTCGTTGTATCCTTCGCCCAGCACGTTGATCGCGGTGGTGAAGCTGTCCGTATGGTCGGCCGTGACCGCCATCGAAAGCGGGCCCTTTTCGTACAGCAGGCTGAGCGAATAGACCGACGGAGCGATACCTTCCAGCGGGCGCACCTGATCGCCGACATAGCTCTTAGACCAGTTGCGGGTGAACTGACCGCGCACGCCGAAGCCGTTTTCGAACAGGTGCTGCAACCCGACTTCGACACCCTTCACCCGCGCATGATCGCCGTTGATCGGGCGGATGATGTTGAACAGGTACCCGGGCACGCCGATGTCGACACCGGGTTCCCAGCTGGTGGTGATCTGGTTCTTGATGTACTTGTAGAAGCCCGCGATGTTGAAGATCGAACTCGGCGCGAAGTACCATTCGAGCGAGGCGTCGAACTGGTCGGCCTGGTACGGCTTCAGGTCGGCGTTGCCGCCATAGACCTGCGTGAATTCACCCCAGGACACGCTTTCGGTCGTGTTGGTCGGAGCAAGCGTCTCGACCGATGGGCGCGCCATCGTGCGCGCGGCGCTGAGGCGCAGGCGCAGGTCGTCGATCAGGTCGATGCTCAGGTTCGCCGAGGGCAGGAAATAGGTGTAGTCGCTATCCTGCGTCACTTCCGACGGGTCGTCGTAGACTGCGGTATAGTTGAACGCCCCATTGGCGATGATGTTCAGGATCTTCGCATCCCAGGCTTGCGCCGTGGTCTTGGTATTGACCATGCGAACGCCGACGTTGCCGCTCCAGCTCGCGCCCGAGAGGTTTGCCTGCACGTAGGCGGCCAGAGTGTCTTCCGTGACGCGATAGCTCTGCAGCGGGTTCCACACCGGAGCTGCGGCAGAGAAATCGTAAGTGCCGCCACCGGGACGTGCGGTGCCGTTATAGGCCTGAAGCGCGTCGATATAGCCCGGCACGTCGAACGACAGGAAAGAGCGGGGGAAGTTGGCGTCGACGCCGCTCATGAAGTTGGGCAGCGCCAGGCTGCGGGAAATGACGTTCCCGTCCAGGTCGCCCACATTGATGGCGTAGTTGCCCGAATAGTAGTCCGCACCGCCGGTGAGCGAGTTATTGACCAGTTCGCGCGCCTTTTCGCGGCTGGTGTAGGTGACACCGAACAGGACGGAATCGAGAGGCCCCATCAGCGTCGACCAGTCGCCGGCGAAGGATAGGCCGGTGATCTTGTCGTCGATATTGTCGCCACCGAGCGAGAAATAGTGCGTGTTGAAATCCGACGGCCCGAACGCGCCATCGGCAAGCCCGGCGACCAGGTCGCGGCCATCGTCGAACGTCACCTGGACATCGGGGACCGCCGAATCGTTGAGCATGAAGCTCGCCGAGTTGGGCTGGTTCATGCGCAGCACGACGTAGCTGTCCTGCCCGCCCGAATAGCGCGAGGAACTGGAGCGGTAGAGGTCCGCAGTCAGCGTCAGGTTGTCGGTCACTTCCCACTTGGCGTTGGCGCCGTACAGATCGGTGTCGACGACGCGATAGGACGTCTGGTTGAGCAGTTCCGGGTTGAGCGCCAGTTCCGGGTCGGGATTGGTCATGTCGAAACTGGTGACGATGCCGTCCTCAATGACCATGTTCGACCAGCGCCCGGGGGCGAACAGGGTGTAGTAGGACTGCTGGAACCCGACCTGCGGGGAATCGAGCTTGGTCTTGATCCCGTCGAGCGTGAGGGTGAAGGTATCGGTCGGACGCCATTCGACCTTGGCGGTGAAGGCCCGGCGACGCTTTTCCTCGAGGATCGAGCCGACGCGGAACTGGCCGAGACCGATCAGGCCGTATTCGTCGGGGTCGAGGTTGCCGTTACCGTTGGGGTCGATATTGCCGCCCCACGCATTGCCCCACAGCCAGCTTTCGTCGGTCGGGTCGGGGTTGCGCGTCCAGCCACCGTCGTTGCCGGCAACGTCGGTGCGATCCTTGCGGCGCTCCAGCACCACGCCCAGCATGACGCCAAGGGTATCATCGGCAAAGGTATTGCTGACCACGCCGGAGAATTTGACGCCCGCATATTCGGACATCATGTTGTAATCGCCCTGCAGGCGCGCCACGCCGTTGAGGCCGAGCTTGTCGAACGGGCTGGCCGAACGCAGGTTTACGAGGCCGCCGATCGCACCTTCCGTGTTGGAAGCTTCCGCCCCCTTGATCACGTCGGCTCCGCTGATCACATCGGAGGGCAGCACGTCGTAGGCGAAATCGCGGCTCGCACCGTCGGTAGCGAGGATGCGGCCGTTGAACGTGGTCAGCGTATATTCCGGGCCGAGACCGCGGACGCTGACATACTGCCCTTCCCCGCCAGCCGTGCGGCTGATGGCGACGCCGGTGATATGGGCGAGCGAGTCGGCCACGTTGTCATCGGGAAAAACGCCGAGCTCCAGCGCGCTGATCGAATCCTGCACGGTGGATGCATTCTTCTTCAGCTCAACAGAACGTGCGATACTGCCACGCACACCGCGCACCACGATGACGTTGTCCGTCGGCTCACCTTCGGAGACTTGCTCTTCATCCGATGCGCTGTCCTGAGCAGCCAGCGGATTGGCAGCCATGATTGCGGCAAGACTGCACCCTGCAACTGCAACGGCACGAAACTGGCGATACGCTTTCATGAAATTCCCTCCATCGACCTGCCCCGGCAATCCCTGGCTGTGGCAGCATCCCCTTTTTTGAGCGAAACCGGGGACTCACCCCCAATATGTTTCGTTTTGCATCGTAAGCACGTAATTTCCGGATGACAAGCACTATATAACGATAGTTATCCAAAGCACTTGAGCCCCGCGCCAACTCAAATCCGCTTGGCTATCACCATTATCGTGCGTTTTCTGGAATTCCCCGAAGCGTGCCGTATTGCGTAAGATATGGGCTACTCCTAGAATGCGCCCTCAGGTGGGACCACGGGGCAAAATGACCAAATTGCGAGATACCAGCGGTCGGCGGCAAAAGATGATCGCCATGTTGAAAGAACTCGGCAGTATCCAGGTCGCCGAACTTTCGCGGCAGTTCGATGTATCGTCCCAGACGATCCGCAAGGATCTGGACTTCCTGTGCGAGCGGGGACTGGCGGAACGATCCTACGGCGGCGCCATCTCGACCGACGTCATCAACTCGGGCAACGAACCCGCGGTGGAGACCAAGCAGGTCATCCACGTCGAGGAAAAGCGACGCATCGGGAAGCGCGCGGCAGAAATGGTCGAGCCGGGCGATTCCATCGTGCTCGATTCAGGCACGACGGCGTTGGCCATCGCATCCCATCTTCCCGACATCGAAGACATCACCGTCGTCACGAACGACTTCAACGTCCTCGCCGCACTGGCGCGCAAGGAGCATGTTGTCGTTGTGATGCTCGGGGGGCAGATGCGCCGGCGCAACATGGCTTTCTACGGCGGGCAAACGGTCGATGCGCTCGACGCGCTGCATGTCGACAAGCTGTTCCTGGGCGTCGACGGTTTCGATCTGCAGCGCGGGCTCACCACGCATTACGAACCCGAAGCGATGCTCAACCGCAAGATGGTCAGCCGTGCGCGATCGGTCATCGCGGTGACGGACAGCTCCAAGTTCGGTCGCACCTGCCTACACCGGATCATCGATGTCGGCGAGATTTCCGCCTTGGTGACCGACACCGACGCGCCGGACTACATTCGCGATGCAGCCCGGACGGTCGGCTTCGATCTCTACGAGGCGTGAGCGAAGGCGGGGAAAACCCGCAGTGCGTTCTCGTAATAGATTTTCCGAATGACCGAACGCGGCAATGCCAGCCCGGGCGTGTCGGCCTTCAGCGTATCGACGTACTGGCTTTCGGGCGTGGCGAGATAGGTCCAGTCGGACCGCCAGACGCCCTCGGCAGACGCGGCGAAATCGACACCGGGATCGATCGGCGGGTTCTGCGCCTTGGCCTCATCCGATAGCGGGCTCAGCGTCAGGTCGGTCGCGTACAAAACGCGGTCCTGGTACTTGATCAGGAAGTCGCGCACTTTTTCCCGGTCGCGGTTCGACTGGTACTGCAGATTGCTCATCCGTGCGGCCATGTCGACGACCGCATTGGGGTAGGTATCGAGGAAATCGGCCAGTTCGTCGACGCTCCATTCGATGCTGCCAAGATGCGCGCCCATGACGGTCAGCCCGGGATGCGCCCCAACGAAGCGATTGCGGGCGTCCATCAAGTCCTGATAACTCGGCATCTCGGGGTGCAGGTACATGTGATATTCGGGATGCGCCTTGAAATATTGGCGATCGTTCTCGGTCGTCATCTGATCCAGCGGCAGCCAGCAATTGTAAGGCTCCGCCTGGTGCGCGATCAGCGGCACACCGCGCTGCTCGATATGCGCCATCACCGCATCGAAGCCGGGATCGTCGAGCATGATCAGCTCTCCTGCACGGTTGCGCTCGACCATGCCGATGTTCTTCCACACCTTCACGCCGATTGCGCCGGCGTCCAGCTCCCGATCGAGGTGGGCATTGGTGCGCGCGGACCAGCCGGCGGTTTCGAACCCGTCCATGGAAAACGTGGTCGTAAACTGGAAATGCGCAGGATCGTCCGCAAAGTAGCGGTGCGCCACATCGGCTTGCGTATCGAGCGTGGGAAAGTCCGGATAGTCGACGTTGATCGACAACACCTGGAACCCGTTATCGCGCACCAGTTCGAGGAACGACGGGTCATACATGTTGGCATGCACATGCACGTCTATCTTGGGCACGCGGTCGAAGTCGGCTTGGGTGTAGTAGGCTTCTGCCGTCGAAAGAGCCGCCGGGGGCGTCCCGTCCGTCGCCGCACATCCCGCCAGCACGGCCGACAGAGCCGCGAGCACCAGCGACTGCTTCATATTGGGGTTTCTCATCTCGCCTCCTGATCGAATGAAAACGAAAGTTCATCCTTGCATCCGTTTTCATTATGTTACATCTATTGATGCGGAGAGCAAACGGATATTCCGGGCGGGCGACGTCCGGCGATTTGAACGCTGGAGGGCGAGGAATGATTCATAAAGCGGGTATGCGACGTCGGCAGGTGCTGCAGCTCATGGGCAGCACGTCTACGGTGCTCGCGGTGGGCTCTATCGCAGCCCCTCCGGTGTTCGCCGCGCCGATCGCGAACCGCTTCGGCGACGACGCGCTGACGATCGAGATCGACAGCGCAATGCGCACGCGCCTGCTTGTCGGTGGACGCGCGCTGACCGGCTTTTCGGACAGCGAAACGCTGCTTCCCGCCGAAGGTACGATGCTCGCCCCGTTCCTGCTGACCGAACAGGGGCAGGGAGCCTCCAAGGTCGCCGGACTTTCCGGCACGACCTACAGCGCCACGGGCGTCAGTGCGAACGGTCTTCAGAAGACCGTCGAATTCACCTTCGATCCCAACCGCCCCGGCATCGCGGCGATCGTGGCCACCTACCGCAATGCCGGAAAGCAGCCCCTTGCCCTGCGCGGATGGCGCAATGCCGCGCATAGCCTGACGCGCGGGGAGCGCGGAGTGTGGACCTTCGCCGGATCGTCGCACGGCGACCGACGCGACTGGATCCAGCCCGCACCCGCCGGGTTCGAACAGCGCAACTACATGGGCATGAACGCCTCCGACTATGGCGGCGGCACACCGGTGGTCGACATCTGGCGGCCCGACGCGGGGCTCGCGGTCGGGCATCTCGAGCTGACGCCGAAGCTGATCGCCCTGCCCGTGGCGAGCACTGCCAGCGAAACGAGCATCGCGCTGGAAAGCGACCAGCCTTTCGAACTCGCCCCGGGCGAGGAGATCGCCACACTCACGACCTTCATCGCCGCGCATACCGGCGATTGCTTCGCCCCGCTGACCGCCTATCGCGAAATCATGGCTGCGCGCGGGCTGACCGATGCCTATGTTCCCGCGTCCGCGTACGAAGCGATCTGGTGCGCGTGGGGGTACGAGCGCAATTTCAACACCGATCAGGTCATCGGCACGCTGCCCAAGGTGAAAGAGCTGGGCATCAAGTGGGCGGTGATGGACGACGGCTGGCAGACGGCAGAGGGCGACTGGTACCTCGACCCTAAGAAGTTCCCGAACGGCGAAGCCGACATGATCGCATTCGTCGACCGGATCAGGGACGCCGGCCTGCGCCCGCGCCTGTGGCTGGCGCCGCTCGCCGTCGATCCCGGCACCGACCTGCTGCACGACCACAGCGACATGCTGCTGCTCGACGAGAACGGCGCGGTGAACGATGTCACCTGGTGGAACGCGTTCACGCTATGCCCGGCCTACCAGCCGACCATCGACCATTGCACTGCGCTGGTGCGCAAGATCATCGGCGAATGGGGGTATGAAGGCCTGAAACTGGACGGGCAGCATCTGAACGGTGTTCCGCCCTGCTACAATCCGGCGCACAACCACGCCTATCCCGAGGAAGCCTGCGAACAGCTCCCCGCTTTCTGGGAAGCGGTGCACGACGCAGCGACGTCCATCAATCCGGATGCGATCCTGGAATTCTGCCCGTGCGGCACGTCCTTTGCGTTCCATTCGCTGCCCTACATGAACCAGGTGCCGGCATCCGATCCGCTGTCATCGTGGCAGATCCGGACCAAGGGCAAGACGACCAAGGCGCTGATGGGGCCTTCGGCGCCTTTTTCCGGCGACCACGTAGAACTGAGCGACGGGGGTACCGACTTTGCCTCGGCAGTCGGCATCGGCGGGGTCGTGTCGACCAAGTTCACCTGGCCGCGCGATACGGACAATCCCATCGATGTACTGCCGCCGGGCGGATTTGTGCTGACGCCCGAGAAGGAGCGTTACTGGCGCAAGTGGATCGACCTCTACAACGAGCACGATCTGGCGCGCGGCACCTATCGCGGCGAGCTGTACGATATCGGCTTCGACCGGCCCGAGGCGCACGCCATCGAACAGAACGGGCGCAATTATTTCTCCTTCTACGCCGACGACTACGCAGGTTCGGTCGAGCTGCGCGGCCTTGCCGCCGGGCGGCACCGGGTAACCGATATTTCTAGCGGCAAGGTTTTGGGAACGCTCGACGCGAGTAGCCCCCGGCTTGCCGTGTCTTTCAAGGAGCACCTGATCCTGCAAGCCGAACGGATCGGAGCGTGACGATGACCCAGGATGCATCCCCTGCTGCGGGTCGCAGCTGGCTCGTCTACGCCCTCGCCACCGTAGCCCTGTGGGGCGTGTGGGGAGCGATTGCGGGATTATCGGCCGAGCGCGGCTTTCCCGAAACGCTGGTCTATTGCGTCTGGGCGCTGACCATGATCCCGCCCGCGCTGATCGTGCTGGCCATGGCGGGCTGGCGGCTGGACCGCGATGCGCGCTCCGTGTTCTTCGGATTGACCATCGGTCTTCTCGGCGCGGGCGGGCAATTGGTGCTGTTTTACGCGGTGACGCGCGGACCGCCCTACCTCATCTTCCCCGTCATCTCGCTGTCGCCCATCGTTACGATCACGCTGTCGCTGCTGATCCTGAAGGAACGGACCGGCAAGCTGGGTGTGCTCGGCATCATACTGGCGCTGGTGGCGCTGCCCATGTTCGATCTTTCGCTGTCGGGCGATGTCGGCGGCCTCGGTTGGGCTCCGCTCGCGCTGCTGATCATGCTGTGTTGGGGCGTGCAGGCCTTCTTCATGAAGCTCGCCAACAACACCATGAGCGGGGAAAGCATCTTCTTCTACATGATGCTCTCGGGCCTCCTGCTGGCTCCGATCGCCTATCTGATGACCGATTTCAGCCAGCCGATCAATTACGGCACCGACGGGCCATTACTGGCAGCCGGCATCCAGATGCTCAACGCGATCGGCGCGCTGACGCTGGTCTTCGCCTTTCGCTACGGCAAGGCGATTGTCGTCGCGCCGCTTTCCAATGCCGGTGCGCCGCTCGTCACCGCGATGCTGTCTCTCGTCATTCTGGGTGCTGTGCCCGGTCCGCTCAAAATCGTCGGCCTCTGCCTGGCGCTGATCGCGTCGGTCCTGCTGGCCATCGAACCCGAGGCCGCGGACGAGCCTGAACCGGGCGCTGACGGGGACCTCGCATGAACCTGATTCTCGACCGTGTTGCGCGCCACAAGGCTGGCGAGGATGTCGGGATATACTCCGTCTGCTCCGCCCATCCGCTGGTGATCGAAGCCACGTTTCGCCACGCGCTGAAGCACGACGCACCGTTCGTCCTGATCGAGGCGACGTCCAATCAGGTGAACCAGGACGGCGGCTACACCGGGATGAAGCCCGCTGATTTCCGCGACTACGTTTTGCAGATTGCGGAGCGCGTAGACTTCCCGGCGGAGCGTATCGTGCTGGGCGGCGACCATCTGGGCCCCAACGCATGGACCGCCCTGCCCGCCGACGAGGCGATGGATCGCGCCGATGTCCTGATCGATCAGTACGTCCGCGCCGGTTTCGCGAAGATCCACCTCGACTGCTCGATGTCCTGCGCCGACGATCCGGTTCCCCTGCCCGAAGAGACGATCGCCGCGCGCGCCGCGCGGCTGTGCCAAGTCGCCGAAGCCGCCTATGCCGATGCCGGAACCCAGCCGCCGGTCTACGTTATCGGGACGGAGGTTCCCGTCCCCGGCGGCGCGACCGAGGATCTGGAGCCGTTGCAGGTCACCTCTCCCGAAGCGGCGCATGGCACCATCGCCATGCACAAGGAACTCTTTCCGGCGGAGGCATGGAACCGCGTCATCGCGCTGGTGGTGCAGCCGGGGGTCGAATTCGACCACCACCAGGTGCTCGATTATCACCCGGAGGCAGCGCAGGACCTCAGCCGCAGTCTCGACGATATTCCCGGCATGGTCTTCGAAGCGCACTCCACCGACTACCAGACCCAGGATGCGCTGACCGCGCTGGTGCGCGACCATTTCGCCATCCTGAAGGTCGGCCCCGGCGTCACCTTCGCTCTGCGCGAGGCGCTGTGGGCGCTCGACGCGATGGAGCGCGACATGCTGGGCGATAACGCATCGGATTTCCGGCAGCGGGTGCTCACCGTGATGAACGACAAGCCGGGCAACTGGCAGAAGTATTATCATTCGAGCGGGGCCGACCTGCAGCTAGACCTGCAATACAGCCTCAGCGATCGGATCCGCTATTACTGGCCCGATCCGCAGATCGCGCAGGCGCAGGAAGAGATGTTCGCCAACCTGCGCGCCTCCCCGCCGCCGCTGCCGCTGGTTAGCCAGTACCTGCCTGTTGCCTACGCGGAGCTGCGCGCAGGAACCCTCACGAACGATCCGGCGGAACTCGCCATGGCGCAGATCATGGCAACGCTGGACACTTATCTGAAAGCGACTGACGCTGGAGAACACCGCAATGCTTAGGCTTGGATACAACGAGCAGCAGCTGAAAGCGAAAGGCGCTCTGTGGACCGCCCGCGAAATCGGGCAACAGCCCGAAGTGCTGCTGGCGACCGACAGGATCGTGGCGGAAATGAAGGATCGGATTGCGGCCTTTGCGAACCCGTATCTGGCCAATCCGCTCGCGCGTATCATCCTGACAGGCGCAGGCACCTCGGCGTTTATCGGCGAGTGCCTCGCGCCTTTCCTCGACGCGCAGGTCGCCGCGCGGGTGGAAGCCGTGGCCACCACCGACATCGTCAGCTCGCCCTTCGTCTACCTCAGAAAGGACGTGCCGACGCTGCTGGTCTCCTTCGGCCGGTCCGGCAACAGTCCGGAAAGCAAGGGCGCCATCGAGATAGCCGATGAGCTGGTGGCGGACGTCAGCCATCTGGTCATCACCTGCAATGCCGACGGTGCGATCGCTGCCCCGGGCAAGGACAACCGGCTGACCGTGCTGCTGCCCGAAGCAGCCCACGACCAAAGCTTCGCCATGACGTCGAGCTTCACGTCCATGATGTACGCCGCCTGGGCCGCGCTGTCGCCCGAACCAGCCGACCCGGCGCGCATTGCGGAAGGCTGCACCAGCCTCTTGCAGACGATTGTTCCGATGATGCAGCGTCTGGCCGAAGCCCGGTTCGACCGCGTCGTGTACCTCGGCAGCGGCCCCTTCAAGGGTCTGGCGCGCGAGGCGGCGCTCAAGCTGATGGAACTCACCGACGGAAAGATCCTGACCAGCTATGACTCACCGCTCGGTTTCCGGCATGGTCCCAAAGCCATGGTGAACGACCGGACGATGGTGATGCTTTTCATGTCGAACGATCCGCTCACGCGCGCATACGACATGGATCTGCGCGCCGAACTCATCGCGGACGGGACTGCGGCACAGATCGTCACCTTGTCCGCTCTGGACGATATCGACGATGCCATCCTGGTTCCCGGAATGGCGGGTGCGAAAGACGCGGAGTTGCTCTACCCTTACATCATCCCTGCGCAGGTGTACGGTATCCTCGCGTCGCTGGATGCAGGCCTGACCCCGGACAATCCGAATGTCAGCGGCACGGTCAATCGCGTTGTTCAGGGCGTAAGGCTTCACGCATGCGAGATCGCCTGATCGAAGATATCTATCTCGGGGTCGACGGTGGGGGGACCAAGACGGCCTTTACCCTGGTCGATGGCTCGGGCGCTGTGCTTGCACAGCATCTGGCCGGTTCGAGCTACTACCTGCAGGTCGGTATCGAGAGCCTGACAGAGCTGTTGATGGAGGGGATCGCCAGGGTCTGCCCCGATCCCGCAGTGCTGGGCTTCGCCTTCTTCGGCCTGCCCGCCTTCGGGGAGGACAGCAGGGTCGATCCGCTGATCGCGCAGCTGCCGCGCCAGATGCTGGGGCACGATCGCTTCACCGTCGGGAACGACATGGTGTGCGGCTGGGCCGGCTCGCTGGGCGGTGGCGATGGCATCAACATCGTCTCGGGAACCGGATCGATCGCCTATGGCGAGCGGCTGGGGAAAAGCGCCCGGGCAGGTGGCTGGGGCGAGATTTTCAGCGACGAAGGATCCGCCTACTGGATCGCTACCAAAGGCCTGCAGCTGTTTTCGCGGATGAGCGACGGGCGATCTGAGCCCGGCCCCTTGCTGGACGCGCTGCGCGATCACTTTGCGCTGCAGGCAGACCTCGACCTGTGCGGCCATGTGATGGGTGCGGCGGCAAGTCGCGACAGTATCGCTGCGCTCAGCCAGATCGTCGCTCTGGCGGCCAATGAGGGGGACCGCGCGGCGGCGGATATTTTCCGCGATGCCGCTGACGAACTTGCCGAGATCGTCGATGCGGTCGCGAGGCAACTGGACTTCGATGCGGACGAGGACATTCCGGTCTCCTGGTCCGGTGGCGTATTTCGGTCGGGTGACCTCGTAACAGCGCCCTTCAAGGAAAGAATGGCGAGCATGGATGCGCGCTACCGCTTCGTAGATCCGATCGCCGATCCGACGCTTGGCGCTGCGCTCTACGCTCTGAGATGCGCAAAGAACTTGCCCGCCCGACAGATGCCCGAGACCGCGAACCAGGCCTGAGATAAGCTCCGCTCGCCGCTTCGCAGCACGCCTTCCTCCTAAAGCCGCGTTGCGCGTCTGCCTGCGAAACCTCGGGGCACGCGGCGAGCGGCCGCATCCGACACCCTCTTGCGCTCGCCCATCCATATCAGCGGGCGCCATTGATCTCGATCAATGCGCGAAGGGCGAGCGGCAGGATAATCCGGGGGCCTATCCAAGAGGGCCCCGCCATGAACGATTTCATCGACCTGTTCGACGAATTTGATCGCCGCATTCTGCCGCATCATCTCACCGATGCAGATATACTGCGGCTGCGTCAGAAGGCGTTCGCGCTCCACCTGCGGGCGCAGGGTCACGCCGATTTCGCGGGCCCCGAAGATCATTTCGCATACGTCGCGAAGGGGGCTGTGAAGCTCGTTGCCTACCTTTCGGGCTCGCGCGAACAGATCGTCGCGTTCGGTTTTCCGGGCGAGCTGATCCACATTCCGGGCGCCGGGCCGAACGGCTTTTCCCTGATCGCTCTCGAGGCGACCGAACTGTTGGCAATTCCGGCGGACGGCCTGCTCGCCGCATCGGGCAAGGACAGCACCTTGCTGCGGCTCGCCATCGAGCAGACCATTCTCGCGCTGGGCCGAAGCAGGGCGAATTCGATCATGCTCGGTACCCATTCGGCACGCGAACGACTGGCGGGCTTTCTGCTCGCCATGTTCGAACGCGAAGCCCACCATCGCCCCTCGCCCGAGACGATCCGCCTGCCGATGTCGCGAGCCGAGATCGCCGACAGTCTGGGGCTGACGATCGAAACGGTCAGCCGCCAGTTCAGCGAGATGCGAAACCTTGGCGTGATCGAGACGACCGGCAGGTCGATCGTAACCATCCGCGATTGGGAAGGCCTTGCCCATGCGGCGGGGCAAATGCCTGCCGCGGCATAAAATTTCCCAAATTTGATCTCGATCAATGCGTGCGAGTCCGGGCCGCCTTAACCGGCCGCCAAACGGAAGGGACCATTCATGAAAATCGAAGCAGCGCTGGGACGGGTCGGACTGTGGTTTGTCCTGCTTCTCCTGTCACTGGCCGTCGCCGTGAACGCCAGGGATACCGGCTTTGCAGCGCAGGCCGTGATCATCGCCGTGATCGCTTTTGTGATGATCTGGGTGACTGCAGGACGGTTCGATCCCATTGGCGGTGGCCGGACCTTCTTCAAGATGCCCCAGACGCCGTCGGCCTACGACGACGAGATCGTTCGCTGGGGCGCGATCGCGACGATGTTCTGGGGTGTGGTCGGCCTGCTCGCGGGCGTCTTCATCGCCTCACAGATGGCGTTCCCCTGGCTCAACGTGGAACCCTACCTCAATTTCGGTCGCTTGCGCCCGCTGCACACCTCAGCGGTGATCTTCGCGTTTGGCGGCAACGCGCTGCTGGCGACCAGTTTCTACGTCGTGCAGCGCACCTGCCGCACGCAGCTGGCGCTGCCCAGCCTCGCGCGGTTCGTGTTCTGGGGCTACCAGCTGTTCATCGTGCTCGCGGCGACCGGCTACGTGCTCGGCGTCACCCAGTCCAAGGAATATGCCGAGCCCGAATGGTACGTCGATATCTGGCTGACGATTGTGTGGGTCGCCTATCTGGCGGTGTTCGTCGGCACGCTGCTGAAGCGTAACGAACCGCACATCTACGTCGCCAACTGGTTCTACCTCGCCTTCATCGTGACCGTCGCGATGCTGCACGTGGTCAACAATCTGGCCGTGCCCGTCAGTTTCCTCGGCTCGCGCAGCTACAGCGCGTTTGCAGGGGTGCAGGATGCGCTGACGCAGTGGTGGTACGGCCATAACGCGGTCGGTTTCTTCCTCACCGCCGGGTTCCTGGCGATGATGTACTACTTCGTGCCCAAGCAGGCCGAGCGGCCGATCTACAGCTATCGCCTGTCGATCATCCACTTCTGGTCGCTGATCTTCCTCTACATCTGGGCGGGGCCCCACCACCTGCACTACACCGCGTTGCCCGACTGGGCGCAGACGCTGGGCATGGTGTTCTCGATCATGCTGTGGATGCCCAGCTGGGGCGGCATGATCAACGGTCTGATGACCCTGAACGGGGCATGGGACAAGGTCCGCACCGATCCGATCATCCGCATGATGGTGATGGCGCTCGCCTTCTACGGGATGAGCACCTTCGAAGGGCCGATGCTGTCGATCAAGGCGGTCAACAGCCTCAGCCATTATACCGACTGGACCATCGGCCACGTCCATTCCGGCGCGCTGGGATGGAACGGGATGATCACCTTCGCCTGCCTGTACTACCTGTTCCCGCGCCTGTGGAAGCGTGAGCGGATGTATTCGCTGCGAATGATCAACTGGCACTTCTGGCTCGCGACGCTGGGGATCGTCTTCTACGCCTCCAGCATGTGGGTCGCGGGGATCACCCAGGGCCTGATGTGGCGCGAATACGGGCCCGACGGGTACCTGGTGAACAGCTTCGCCGACACGGTCGCCGCGCTGCACCCGATGTACATCCTGCGGATGACCGGCGGGCTCATGTACCTTTCCGGCGCGCTGGTGATGACCTTCAACGTCTGGATGACGCTGGCCGGAAAGCTGCGCGACGAAGCGCCGATGACCAGCGCCGCATACGACCCCGACAAAGACAAGCCGATCGTCGGATCGCGGCCCGCCGCCCATCCCGACAGCGTGCCGGCCGAATAGGAACCTGCGATGAGCCTGACCGAGCAACACAAGAAGCTGGAACGCAACATCACGCTGCTCGCCGTGGCGACCCTGGTAACGGTCGCGATCGGCGGGGTGGTGGAAATCGCGCCCCTGTTCTGGATCGACAACACGATCGAGGAAGTCGAGGGCGTGCGACCCTACAGTCCGCTGGAGCAGGCGGGGCGCGACATCTACATCCGCGAAGGGTGCTATTCGTGCCACAGCCAGATGATCCGTCCCTTCCGCGACGAAGTGGAACGGTACGGGCATTACAGCCTCGCTGCCGAAAGCATGTACGACCATCCCTTCCAGTGGGGGTCGAAGCGGACCGGGCCCGACCTTGCCCGCGTGGGCGGCCGCTATTCGGACGAATGGCACATCCAGCACCTCACCAACCCGCAAAGCGTGGTCCCCGAAAGCATCATGCCCAAATACGGCTTCCTCGCCGAGCGCGGTCTCAAGATCGCCGACGCCGAGGCAATGCTGCACGCGCTGCAGCTGGTCGGCGTTCCCTATACCGACCGTGACCTCGAACAGGCCGAGGCGGATCTCTACGCGCAGGCCGATCCCAATGTCGACGCGGGCGACCTGACCCAGCGCTACCCCAAGGCGCAGGTACGCGACTTCGACGGCGATCCCGACCGCGTGACCGAGATGGATGCGCTGATCGCCTACCTCCAGATGCTGGGCACGCTGGTCGATTTCGAGGCCGGCGCTCCGCTGGAAGAGCTGGCGCAGGAGAAGGGACGATGACCTTTTACGAGGAACTGCGTCACTTTGCCGACAGCATCGGCCTGGCCGCCATGCTGGTGTTCTATCTGACCTTGTGCCTGTGGCCGTTCCGCCCCGGCGGGAAGCGCAGCATCGACAAGGCAGCCCATTCGATTTTCGAGGACGATACCGATGGCGAATAAGCGCATCGACGCACCGACCGGAACCGAAACCGTCGGCCACGAGTGGGACGGGATCGAGGAACTGAACACGCCGCTGCCCCGGTGGTGGCTGTGGACGTTCTACCTCACGATCATCTTCGCGATCGTCTATGTCGTGCTGTACCCGGCATGGCCGATGGTCGACAAGGCGACCGCTGGCGTGCTCGGCTGGTCGAGCCGCGGCGAACTGGCCGAGGAAATGCGTGTCGCCGACCAGGCGCAGCAGGGCTTTCGCGAACAGCTGGCACAGATCCCGATAGAGCGGCTGCCCGCAAACAGCGATCTGATGGCCCGGGCCGTCGCCGGTGGGCGCGCTGCGTTCCAGGTCAATTGCAGCCAGTGCCACGGTTCGGGCGGCGGCGGCGACCAGAAGCTTGGCTATCCCAACCTCAACGACGATGCCTGGCTGTGGGGCGGCGACCTGAAGGCGATCGAATACACGATCACGCACGGGGTGCGCTGGGCCGGAGACGACCAGACCCGCCAGAGCCAGATGCCGCCGTTCGAAGGCGCGTTCGACAACGCGCAGCTGAATGCTGTCGTCGATCATGTCCTCTCGCTCAGCGGGAAGGCTCAGCCGAACGCGGCGGGTGCGCAGACCTTTGCGGACAACTGCGCCGCCTGCCATGGCCCGAACGGCGGCGGCGGGCGAGAATTCGGTGCCGCACGGCTGAACGATGCGATCTGGCTGCGCGGCAGCGACCGCGCGGACCTCAAGCGGCAGATCCTCAACCCGCGCATGGGCGCGATGCCCGCCTGGGGGCAGCGGCTCGATCCGGTGACGATAAAGATGCTTGCAACTTATGTCCATTCGCTCGGGGGAGGCGAAGACTTCGTAGAGGTCGCGAAAGATCCCGAGGTGAAGGTCGATGAACAACCCTGACGCCTCAGACGAACGGGGCGATCCCGCGGTCGTTCTGGAAGACGGGGTCGCCAAGACCAACGATCCCGTCTCCAGCGCGGTAGCCCGGCCCGGCGCGACGACGCGGCGGCACGAACCCGGCGAGCCGCCGCGCATGCAGATGCCCGAAAAGCTCTACGAGAAGCGCAAGGCGGTCCACAACAAGCGGATCGACGGGCCTTTCCGCCGGTTCAAGTGGTTCGTGATGTTCGTCACGCTGGCGATTTATTACGGCACCCCGTGGATCAGGTGGGATCGCGGGCCCTTCGCGCCAGACCAGGCGGTGCTGGTCGATCTCGCCAACCGCCGCTTCTACATGTTCGGCATCGAGATCTGGCCGCACGAATTCTATTTCGTCGCCGGGCTGCTGATCATGGCGGGGATCGGCCTGTTCCTCGTCACCAGCGCGGTCGGCCGGGCGTGGTGCGGCTATGCCTGCCCGCAGACCGTGTGGACCGACCTGTTCCAGCATATAGACCGCTTCGTCGATGGCGATCGCAACGCCCGCGCGCGGCTCGACAAGGCACCGTGGGGGCCGAAGAAGATCGCGCGGCGCGGCTTCAAGTGGTCGATCTACCTCGCGATCAGCCTGGCGACGGGTGGCGCGTGGATCCTCTACTTCGCCGATGCGCCGACGCTGTTCGGTGACTTCTTTAACGGGCAGGCCGCACCGGTCGCCTACATCACCGTGGGAATCCTGACGCTGACGACCTTCACGCTGGGCGGCTTCATGCGTGAACAGGTGTGCATCTACATGTGCCCGTGGCCGCGCATCCAGACGGCGATGCTCGACGAGAAATCGCTGATCGTCACCTACAAGGACTGGCGCGGCGAACCTCGCGGCAGCCTGAAAAAGTCGCTCAAAGACCCCGAGCATTTCGGCGACTGCATCGATTGCAACCAGTGCGTCGCGGTGTGCCCCACGGGGATCGACATTCGCGACGGGCCGCAGATCGGCTGCATCACCTGCGCGCTGTGCATCGATGCCTGCGATCGGGTGATGAAGGATATCGGTCGTCCGCGCGGACTGATCGACTACGCCACGCTGGAGGCCTGCCGCGAGGAAGCGAAGGGGCACCCTGCCCAGCCGGCATGGAAGGCCCTGCTGCGCCCACGCACCATCGTCTATTTCGGCGTGTGGGCCGGGATCGGCGCAGGCCTGCTGTTCGCATTGGGGACGCGCAGCCATACCGACCTGACCGTGTCGCCCGATCGCAATCCGCCCTTCATGCTGATGAGCGACGGATCGATCCGCAATTCCTACACGCTCAAGCTGCGCAATATGGAAAGCCGCCCGCGCGAGATGGAGGTGGTCATCGAAGGCCTGCCCGGCGCGCGTATGTGGACCGACACGCTCAACGCACGCGACGCGACCCCCAGCCTGACCTTCAACGTCCCCGCCGACCAGATCCGCACCGTGCGCGCCTATGTCGTGGCGCCAAGCGATACGATCTCCAGCGAATTCACCTTCCGGCTGACCTCGCTCGACGAACAGCGCGAGACCGACAGGGTCGAAACCCGCTTCGATGCACCAGCAGGACGATCATGATGGGCACGTTTACCGGCAAGCACATGGCGGCGACCATGGTGGGCGGGTTCGGCATCGTCATCGCCGTGAACTTCTATATGGCCTCGCTAGCCACCAGCGGATTCGGCGGTGTGGTGGTCGAGAATTCCTATGTCGCGAGCCAGAAATATAACGGCTGGCTCGCGGAAGCGCGGCAGCAGGAGGCGACGGGCTGGGACGCTTCGGTGTCGCGGCGCGCGGATGGTGTGGTGGTGGTGACGCCCGTTGGCGCTCCCCGGGATATCGCCGTCACCGCAATCGCGCGGCGACCGCTGGGCAAGCGCGAAGTCCGCGACCTCACCTTCACGCGAGAGCCCGACGGCGGCTTCGTATCGACCGAAACGCTCGACGCAGACCGCTGGACGCTTCGCGTGACGCTTGCGGAAGGGGCGCACAAGCGCATCGTCGAGACCAGAATCCCGTGAACGCGCACACCGCCCTGGCTCAGACCGATAGCCCCCCGCTGTGCCAGACAACTTTGGCAGTGCCGGGCATGCGGTGCTCCGCGTGCATCGCCAGGATCGAAAGCGGGCTGACCGCGATCGACGGGATCGCGGCGGCGCGGGTCAACCTGTCTGCCAAGCGCGTGGCGATCAGCCACGATCGCAAGCTGGACGACCTCGATCTCACCGAAGCGCTCCAACGCCTCGGTTTCGAAGCTCAGGCGGTCGAAGGCCTGCCGATGCGCGGATCGTTGCAGGATCGCGAACTTCTGAAGGCGCTAGCGGTGGCGGGCTTCGGCATGATGAACATCATGCTGCTGTCAGTCGGCGTCTGGTCGGGCGCGGACGGCGCGACGCGCGAGGCATTCCACTGGCTTTCCGCCCTGATCGCCCTGCCGGTCATCGCCTATGCCGGGCGTCCCTTTTTCCTCTCCGCACTCAAGGCGGTGCGTCGTGGCACCAGCAACATGGATGTGCCGATCTCCATCGGCGTGCTGCTGGCCACCGGGCTGAGCCTGCACGAAACGCTGGTCGGCGGCGAACACGCCTATTTCGACGGCGCCACCATGCTGCTGTTCTTCCTGCTGGCCGGCCGCGCACTCGACGCGGAGATGCGCAACCGGACGCGCGCGGGCGTCGGCGCATTGCTGGGCCGGATGGGCCGCAACGCGAGCGTGCTGCACGCCGATGGGTCGACCGAGCGGATGGCGGCAGACACTCTCCTGCCCGGCATGGTGATGCTGGTGGCCGCGGGAGAAGCCCTCGCCGCTGACGGGAAAATCGAAGAGGGGACCAGCGCAATCGATAACTCGATGCTCACCGGCGAAAGCACTGCGGAGCAGGTGGGGATCGGCGAACAGGTCCACGCGGGCGCGATCAATATGCTCGCCCCGCTGCGGGTGCGCATCACCGCCGCCGCGCACGACACCGCACTCGCCGAAATTGCGCGGCTGATGGAAGAGGCGGGCCAATCGCGAAGCCGCTATGTCAGGATCGCGGACCGGGCCTCGCGCTTCTACGCGCCCGCGGTCCACACCCTCGCCGCGCTGGCATTCGCCGGCTGGATGATCGCGGGAGCCGGGTGGCACGAGTCGCTGGTGATTGCCATCGCGGTGCTCATCATCACCTGCCCGTGCGCGATGGGCCTCGCGGTGCCCGCTGCGCAGGTCGTGGCGTCGGGCGCGCTCATGAAGCGGGGGCTGCTGGTGAAGGACGGCAGCGCGCTGGAACGGCTGGCAGAGGTCGATGTCGCGGTGTTCGACAAGACGGGCACGCTGACGCTTGGCGAGCCGCAGGCGGAACTGGATACGGTGCCGTTACGGGCACTCCCGATCGCCCTCGCGCTGGCGCAGGCGAGCCGCCATCCGCTCAGCCGCAGCATCGCAAATGCGCTCGTCGCGAAGGGTATCGCTCCGGCCCGGCTCGACGGGGTCCGCGAGGTTGCAGGCGATGGCGTATTCGCGACGCAGGCAAGCGAAGCGGTCGCCTTGCGCCGCCCGCAAACGGACGCTGCGCAGATGGCGGTCGAACTTGTCATCGGCGACGAGTGCTGGCCGGTCCGCTTCGACGACCGGCTGCGGAGCGATGCCGGAAAGGCCATCGATCGGCTGCACGCGATGGGAATCGACAGCCGCATCCTCTCGGGCGACCGCAACGCGCCGCTGGCCAAGGTCGCGGACGAACTCGGGCTGGAGAGCCTTGGCAATGTTTCGCCGCAGGAAAAGCTCGCGCAGCTCGAACAGTTGACGGCGGCCGGGACCAGGCCGCTGATGGTGGGCGACGGCCTGAACGACGGACCCGCGCTTGCCGCAGCACATGCATCGATCGCGCCCGGCACCGCGAGCGATGCGAGCCAGCAGGCAGCAGACGCGGTCTTTATTGGTGAACGTTTGATGCCCGTCGCCGACGCAGTGACGGTCGCGCGGCGGACCATGCGCGTCGTCCGCCAGAATTTCGGCTTCGCGATCGCTTACAACATGCTCGCCATACCGTTCGCGCTGGCGGGCGCGGTCACGCCCCTGATCGCGGCGATCGCCATGTCGTTGAGTTCGCTGGTCGTCATCGGCAATTCGCTGCGCCTCGCCGGGGCGGCCAAATGAACGCGCTGTTCGTCCTCATTCCCATCGCTCTCGGGCTGGGCGCAGCCGGTCTGGCCGCATTCTTCTGGTCGATGCGCGACGGCCAGTACGACGATATGGACGGCGCCGCCGTCCGCATCCTGATCGAGGACGACAATGAGGATTGAGCTCTATGCGCTGGCGGCGCTGGTGCCCGCCATGATCGGCCCGCTCCCCGTATCCGCCCACACGATCACCGCACAGCTGTGCAATGGCGGCACTGTCACGATTCTGATCGAGCGCGACAATGAGCAGCAACCCGAGCGCGATTGCCGGTTCCAGGCATGTCACGCGGGCACTTGCCGCAAGCGCGACCGGCTTACACAGCCGAGCTGAACTGGCGCGGCGACACCGAACGATAGGCATCGAACAACGAGGCGATGGTGCGCGCGTAGGGTAGCCCATCGGGTTCGATGCGCAGCCACTCCCGGTCGATGCTCACCAGGCGTCGTTCGATGAAGGGTGACAGCCTCGGTGCAACCTCTGCGAACATGCGCGCACCGACCCGGCTCCGTCCCTCGCACAGCAGTTTTTCAATGATGGAACCGCGATAGCGGTCGTCCGCGCTGCGGTGGATGCCGCGCGTGACGGTCAGCTGCCCCTCACCCGCCTTCATCCGGTAGCGGCCCGAATTCTTCTCGTTCTGCGCGATGAGCCCTGCGAAACTGCTGATGGCCGATGCGCCCAGACCGATCAGCACATCGCTCGGATCGTCGGTGAAGCCCTGGAAGTTGCGCCTCAGCCGACCGCTCGTGACGGCTGCGGCGAGCGGATCGCTGCCCGCCTTCGCGAAGTGATCGAATCCGACGGGCAGATACCCGTGGGTGAGAAAATATCCGAAGCCCGCCGCAGCCATTTCGAAGCGGGCATCGCGGCCCGGCAGGGCACTCGCGTCGATCATGCGCTGGCGCGGCACGACATGCGGCACATGCGCATATCCGAACAGCGCGACACGGTCCGCGTCCAGCACGCGGGTGCGGTGCATGCTGTCTTCAAGATCGGCCAGCGTCTGGCCGGGCAGGCCGTACATCAGATCGAAATTGATCGAGGCGACGCCCGACTCGCGCAGCCGGTCGACCGTCTGGACGATCTGATCCTCGGGCTGGAGCCGCCCGATCGCTTGCTGGCAATGCGTCGCGAAAGTCTGCACGCCAAGGCTCGCACGCTCTACCCCTGCGGTACACAGAGCCTGCGCCCATTCCCGGCTCATGGTGCGCGGGTCGAGTTCGATCGAGAAGATCGGATCGTCCAGTTCGAAATGGTGTGCCAGCGCATCGAGCAGCCGCAGGAACTCGGCAGGGGCGATGGCATTGGGGCTGCCCCCGCCAAAGGCAACCCGGCGCACAGGGGTGCCGCGCGGCAGCAATGCGCCGACCGTCTCGATCTCACGATGGAGCGCGTGCAGATAGCTTTCCAGCCGCTGGCGCCTGTTCGCCTTGCCCGTGTTGCACCCGCAATAGAAGCAGATCTGTTCGCAGAACGGGATATGGAGGTAGAGCGACACCTCGCCCTCCGTCCGCTCAAGCGCGCTGCGATAGTGACAGGCTGGCAGCAAATCGAAGTCCGCTGCGGTCGGATAGCTGGTATAACGCGGGACCGGCGTTTCCAGCAGCTCGGGATAGTAAGGCCACATGCGGTGCAATCTAACCGTCCGTCGGCATCCGTCTTTGCGCTGGATCAAATTCGCCGGGAAATCGTGCCGATCTTTATAATTGATCCGCGTCAATGCAGGCGCACGCGCGCTCTGCCATCGCAATCCTCGCCGCCCTCCAACGGGGTGGCTGATATGGAATGCGAGAAGGATCGAAGAAATGAAGCGTCTGTTCGCCGCAATGCTTGTTGGAACCGCCGTGCTGGCCACCCCCGCGGCGGCCCAGGATGATCATGGCAAGGTGCAGGTCAAGCTGCTCGGCACCGCCGTCTTGCCCGATGGCAAGATCACGGCCGTCAATGTCGATACGGTCGGCCTGCCTGCCGGGACGCAAACCGAAGCGAACGACAATGTCGTCCCCACCCTGGCGATCGAGTATTTCCTCAGCGACAGTTTTTCGGTCGAAACGATCTGCTGCATGACCGAACACGATGTCGATGCCGTGTCCGGCCTGCCCGGCGCGGAACTTGTGGCGGATGCGAAGCTCATCCCGGCGACCGTTACCGGCAAGGCGCACTTCGATCTGGGCGGGGCGAAACCCTACGTCGGCGCAGGCGTGACCTATTTCCTGTGGGTGGACGTCGATCCGGGTGCCGCGACGATTCCGCTGGGCGTGACCGAAACCGACCTGTCGGACGAATTCGGCTTCGTGCTCCAGGCAGGCATGGATGTGCCGCTGAACGACAAGGGTTTCGGCCTCACGCTCGATGCGAAGAAGTACTTCGTCGGGACCACTGCCCGGTGGTACGCGGGCAATACCCTCGCGATTGAGACCGAACACGATCTCGACCCTTGGGTGCTGAGCGCAGGGGTCAGCTACCGCTTCTGATACCGCGCATCGGACGGCGCCTTGTCGGGCGATGGATTTCCAGCGCCTCGCGCCAATGGCTGGGGTGTCGCGACAGTGGGGAGCGAAGCGCCGCACGATTTGCTCGTTTCGTGAACTCGCGGCTGACGGTCTCGATCGTCAGCCCGGGCACCCCGGCGCTGTGCGTCTTGCCGCCGCCAGAGAAACCATTTTTCCTACGTTTAACCTCCTGCCTGCTCCCTTTCTCGAGCCGAAAATTATGCAGAAGCGGCCTGACCTTAAAATAACATTCCGGAAAGCGGCGCCGGTTTAAATTTTGAAGTCGGCCCGTGTTGTTATTTTGCAACGCATATATCTTGTCTCGGTATTCTCGGCCCGGTTCCCTGTAGTTTGCTCTTACCCCTTGGTACCCCGCGATGCGCGAACGGTTCTTATCCAACCGATCCATCCGCATTTCTCCGGGCGCTTATGCCGCCTGTTTCGATCATCGATCATAGCTCGCAACCAAGGGGCAACCTCATGAAGACTCTAGTAGGCGGCGCGTCGCTCGGCGCGTTGGTCATCGCCATGACCTCCACACCGGCCACTGCGCAGGACGCGGTTTCAGCACCCGCCCAGCAGCAGGCGGGCAAGGAACAACGCAAGGGCGGCGTGAACACGATCGTCGTCACCGCACAGCGCGTCAGCGAAGACCTGCAGGATGTACCGATCTCGGTGCAGGCGATCGGCGAAGAGGAACTGCAGCAGCTCAACATCAACACTTTTGACGACTACCTGGAGCAGTTGCCGAGCGTCACCTCGGGCGGCGGCGGCGGACCGGGCCAGAGCACGATCTATATCCGCGGGCTGGCCTCGACCACGCCCAACCTGACGACTGCGGGCGTCGCGGGGCTCGCCCCCAACGTCTCGCTCTATCTCGATGAGCAGCCGCTCTCGCAGCCTGGTCGCAATCTCGACGTATACGCCGCCGATCTAGAACGGATCGAAGTGCTTTCGGGGCCGCAGGGTACCCTGTTCGGCGCCAGCTCGCAGGCCGGCGTCGTTCGCCTGATCACCAACAAGCCGCAGCTTGGTCGATTCGACGCCGGCTTCACCGCCGGGACCTCGTTCACCAAGAACGGCGAGTCCAGCTATAAGGCGGAAGCCATGCTGAACGTGCCGGTGACCGACAACCTCGCCCTGCGCGGCGTGGTCTATCTCGACCATAAGGGCGGCTATATCGACAACGTGCCGGGCACGCTTGACGCCAGCCAGAGCGCGCGGTTCCGGCGCGAAGGCACCGTCCGCTACAACGGCGTGCCCGTCTCCGCCGATCGCGCGGGTTTCCAGTCGGAAGACGACCTGTTGAACGTAAACTTCCTCGCGGCCGACAACTCCAGCCTGGTCGAGGACGATTTCAACGACGCGCAGTATTCCGGTTTCCGCATCAGCGGCCGCTACGAACTGGGTCTGGACTGGCAGATCGACGCCTCGCACAGTCGGCAGTCGCTCGACAGCGACGGCGTGTTCTATGCCGACCCGACACTCGACCTCGATGATCCCTCGATCCAGCGCTATCAGGATGAGCGGCTAGACGACAGTTTCTCGAACACAGCCTGGTCGGTCGAGGGGCGGCTCGGCATGCTCGACCTGGTCTACAACGGGGCCTACACCGACCGCGAGACCGAGCAGAAGGTCGACTATTCGGACTACCTGTTCGCCGGCCAGTACCTACCCTATTACATCTGCGACGGGTCGGTCAGCTATCCCGGCGAAGGCAACGATCCGAGCGGGACCTGCCAGGCACCGAACAACTACGTCACATCCGACAGCGACCTTACCAAATTCTCGCAGGAACTGCGCCTGAGCACGCCCGAGCAGAACCGCTTCCGCGTCACCGCGGGCGCATTCTACGCCAAGACGATCCTGAAGGAGCGCAACGACTACAACTATCCGGGCAACATCGCCGCGGCGCCATTTGGCGGCTTCGCGCCGAATTATCCGTTCCCGGATGCCTACCAGTCCGATCCCGGCCCCCTTCCCGCCTCGGCCATCTTCCGCAACGACGTAAAGCGCACGGACGAACAGTTCGGCCTGTTCGGACAGGCGAGCTTCGATATCGTGCCTGATCTGCTCTCGGTCACCGGAGGCCTGCGGTATTACGACGTTTCGGTCGACCTGGAAGGCACTGCGAACAGCGCGTTCTGCAATGCCGGAGCCGCAGAGGACCAGAATGCCTTTGGCACCAACATCTCGGACCTCTACGATGGCGACGGGCAGTACACCTTCATCGGTTCGTGCAACGCTGCCGCCCGGCAGACCTTCAGCAGGGGCCAAAGCCAGACGGAAATCGCCCAGGCGATCGCCGCGGCGTATAATGATGGCGTGACCGACCCCGCGACGATTGCAGATAACATCGCGAAGGCTCAGGCGAACGCGGCGCAGGTCTACAATGCGATCCGCGCGCCCGACAAGGCGAAGACCAGCGGCGTGATCTTCAAGGGGACGATCAACTTCACCCCGGCCGACGACCTGCTGTTTTACGCCACCTATTCGGAAGGTTTCCGGCCCGGTCTGCTCAACCGTCCCGGCGGTGCGTCGGGGCCCGATGGCTTCACCGTACCGTTCGAGCTCGCAACCGACGAGGTGCAAAACTACGAGATCGGTGCGAAGACCGAATTCCTCGATCGTCAGGTGCGGCTGAACGTCAGCGCGTTCTATGTCGACATCAGCAATCTGCAGACGACGATCTTCGATCCCAGCATCACCAACCTGTTCTTCTCGGACAATGCGGCAAATGCGGAGATCAGGGGGGTCGAAGGCGACTTCACCTTCGCACCCTATTCGGTGCCCGGCCTGACGCTGGCAGGTGCCTTCTCGATCCTCGATACAGAGATCACCGAGGTGCTCACCCCGACCAATGATGTCGTCGTGGGATCCGACCTTGCCTACGCCCCGTCCTTCCAGGGCAATCTGCGCGCCCGTTACGAATGGGATATCGGCGAAACGCTGACCGCCTTCGTCATGCCGCAGGTCACCTATTCGGCGGCCAAGAACACCGATATCGTCAAGATCAACAGCCTGCGGCTCGACGAATACACCGTGGTCGACCTGTCGGCCGGGGTCAGCCGCGACCAGTGGAGCTTCGAGGTCTACGGCAAGAACCTGTTCGATGAACGCGCGCAGATTTCGGGCGATTTCTACTACGATCGCCCGCGGATCAACATCAATCGACCACTCACGGTCGGGATGCGCGTTTCCTTCGATTATTGATCGAAACGCAAGTGCAGACGACGGCAGCGGGGGCTGGCCCATGGCGGGCTTGCCTCCGCCGTCTTGCGTTGTAGGCAGGGCCCATGGCGAGCGAGGATGAAAGCATACAGGCGGCCAAAGCGGCGCTGCAGGCGGGCGATTTCGCAGGCGGACTGGCCGAGGCCGAGCGGATGCTGGCGTCCGATCCCGCCGACGGGGAAGCGCTGTATCTCGCTGCCGTGGCCTGTCGCTATCTCGAGCGGCGCGACGAGGCGCGCGCGTTTCTCGATCGGCTTCACGCGGCGATGCCCGAATACGGCCGCGCCTGGCAGGAGGCAGGGCATCTCGCCCGAGCCGAAGGAAAGCCCGCCGAAGCCCTCTCCGCATTCGAGCGCGCAACGCGCTACAATCCGGCGCTGACCGCGAGTTGGCGCGCCCAAAAGGCGCTGCAGCGCGAGCGCGGGGCACCGAACGAGGCAGCCGCGGCACGCGCACAAGCGGATCGCATTGAGGCTCTCCCGCGCGAGCTCGTCGCGGTGATGCACCACCTTCACGAAGGTCGGCTGCTTCGGGCCGAGGAATTCTGCCGTCATTACCTGCGGCGTCATCCGAAGGACATCGAGGGGATGCGCCTGCTGGCCGAGATCGGCAAGCGCTTCGGCGTGCTCGACGATGCCGAATTCCTGCTCGAAAGTGCGGTCGCTTTCGATCCGGACAATGTACAACTAAGGCTCGACTATATCGAAATTCTGCGGCGGCGGCAGAAGTTCGAACGCGCGCGGGCAGAGGCCGAGGCGCTGCACAAACGCGAGCCCGGCAATCCGCTATTCCAGTCGCACCTCGCGATCGAAAGCATGCAGACGGGCGATTACGACCGCGCCTTCACGCTGTTCGATGCGGTGCTGGAAAAACTCCCGCAAGACCCTGCGACGCTGACCAGCCGCGGCCATGCGCACAAGACTACCGGCGCGCAGGATGACGCCATCGCCAGCTACCGTGCCGCCATCGCCGCCCGGCCAGACCACGGCGATGCATGGTACGCTCTCGCCAATCTCAAGACCTACCGCTTTTCCGAAGAAGAGATCGCCGCGCTACGCGGACACGCCGGGCGCCCCGATCTCGCCTTTGCCGATCGCGTCTATCTATCTTTCGCGCTGGGCAAGGCGATGGAGGATCGCGAGAATTACGCTGACAGCTTCGCCGCCTATCGCGAAGGCAACGACCTGAAGCGTGCACAGACGCGCTACAGTGCCGATGCGATGAGCGCCGAACTCGCCCGCCAGCGTGAGGCGTGCGAGGCCCCGCTGTTCGAGCGCCATGCCGGCGATGGGCACGACGCGCCCGACCCGATCTTCGTCCTCGGCCTGCCACGCGCGGGCTCGACCCTGCTCGAGCAGATCCTCGCCAGCCATTCGCAGATCGACGGCACGCTGGAGCTGCCCAATATCCTTGCGCTCGCGCACCGGCTGCGCGGGCGCAAGGCAGGCGCGCCGCGCTATCCGCAAGTGCTGCACGAGCTGACGGGCGAACAGCTACGGCAATTCGGAAAACAATATATCGAGGACACCCGCATCCACCGGCAAGGTGCGCCGTTCTTCATCGACAAGATGCCGAACAATTTCCGCCATATCGGTCTGATCCACCTGATCCTGCCTAACTCGAAGATCATCGATGCGCGCCGCGCGCCGATGGATTGCTGTTTCTCCGGCTTCAAGCAGCTGTTCGCCGAAGGGCAGGAGTTCACCTACGGACTGGCGGAAATCGGCCGCTACTACCGCGACTATGTCGACCTGATGGCGCACTGGGACGAAGTCCTTCCGGGCAAGGTACTGCGCGTACAACACGAGGACGTACTCGACGACCTGGAGGGCCAGACGCGGCGGATGCTGGACTTCATAGGGGTGCCGTTCGAGGAACAGTGTCTCACCTTCCATAAGACCGAGCGCGCGGTGCGCACCGCGAGCAGCGAACAGGTCCGGCGACCACTCAACCGAAGCGGCCAGGATGCGTGGAAGAACTACGAACCATGGCTCGACGACCTGAAAAGCGCGCTGTCCGGCGAAGCCTCGTAGAGCAGCCGAAATAGCGGAGAGGAATGGTCGCACTCCGAGGCCGAGCGATTCCTGTTTCTTCGCTGACCGATGTATCGAGCGGCACCCTTACGCGCGCTCGCTACGGGCTACGAGCGCTACCCTCGGCTATGGGCGAGCCCCGGCTGTCTTTTGCGACGCTCCGCCGACTTTTTTACCCTCAGGACCGCTCGCCAGTACGACGAAGGAAATCCAGCGTTTCGGCATCGCACATCGCATCGACCGTGCCCATCGTGCCGTGCACGAACAGCGAGCCAATCCAGTCGTGCTGCACCGCTAGCCATCCGGCCTGCCGGAGGCATCACCTGCGCACAGATCAACTGCTGCCAACGAGGCCGCATCGGCGGCAAATCGCCAGCGAACTGATTCAAGTCCCGCGAAACGGCCGATATGACCGGTCCAGAATCGGATATGCATCCTCGCGGGCTTGACGTCCCGCCACCGGTCCAGCATTAGAACCTAACGAGCGGTAGATTTTATTCATGGCCGATAATTTCTCCGCACGATCAGAAGTTCGAGGGTTACGAGGACACAGCCGCAAAGCCATGATTGACCCTCTTGGATGTCTTTAAAAATGGCGGTCGATTCCGTCGCACTTCCAATCAGCGTTCGAGGTAGCTTTAATATGAACGACCAGCAGTCCGGTGCGAGCTTCGCGTCCTCTTCCAGCATGGACCTCGACCTGCCCGAAGAACATCGCGCCTTCCGTGACATGGTAGAAAGCTTCGTTCAGGCAGAACTTCCCAAGGACTGGGCGCGCGAGCTTGAGCAGAAGGAAGACGAGTACCCCTTCGAATTGTGGGAGAAGCTGCGCGAAGGCGGGTTTCACGGACTTGGTATCGACGAGGAATATGGCGGCATCGGCGGCGACGTGATGATGCAGATGATCCTCGCCCGCGCGTTGGCGCGGACCTTGGGCGGGCTTGCATGGATCTGGGGAATTACGTCCTTTGCGGGCGTGAAGTCGATCGGCCTGTACGGCTCGGAAGAACAGAAGCGGCGCTTCCTGCCTGAAATCGCGGCGGGCAACCTGCGCGCAGCGATTGCCTTCACCGAACCTGGCGGCGGGACCGACCTGCTCGGGTCTATGCGCACGACGGCCACCCGCGGCGATGGCGGCTGGATCATCAACGGTGAGAAGATCTGGAGTTCGTCCGCCCACGTAGCAGATTACCTGCTGCTGCTGGCGCGCACCGACAAGGACGTGGAAAAGAGCTACCAGGGCCTGACCCTATTCTGGGTTCCGACCAAGTCTGTCGGGGTCAAGATCACCAAGCTGGCCAAGCTCGGAATGCGCTCGATGGGGAGCTGCGCGGTCCATCTCGAAGACGTATTCGTGCCCGACGACCTGGTGATGGGCGAAACCGATCGTGCGTGGCGCATGCTGCTTCCCACGCTGAACAACGAGCGCATGATGGTGAGCGCCTTCTGCCTCGGCATCGTCGACGGCGTTCTCGAAGACGCGCTTGAATATGCGCAGCAGCGCAAGGCCTTCAACAAGGTGATCGGTCAGTTCCAGGCGATCCAGCACATGATCGCCGATATCAAGATGGCCCAGTATCAGGTCGAATGCATGCTGACCGACTGCGCCTGGAAAATCTCCAACGGCCGGGAATCGCTGATCGAGTCGACGGCATTGAAGATCGTCGCCTCGGAACAGGCCAACAAGTGCGCTGACCTTGGCATCCAGATTCTGGGAGGCATGGGTTACTCCGCCGAAACCGACATGCAGCGTTACTGGCGCGACAGTCGGTTGTGGCGGATCGGCCCGATCACCAACGAGATGGCGCGCAACGTGATCGCGGAGAACCTCGGGCTGCCGCGCTCGTTCTGACCGATGTCAACCGGGCCGGATTATCACTTACCTGCGGAGGGCACACCTGCCAGCTCTCCAGTCGGTCGGGGCGACACCGGGGCCCTCGCCCCGCTTTTCGCCCCCTTCGCGGTCGGAGGTCTGGCACTGCCCAACCGCTTCGTGATGGCACCGATGACCCGATGGATGTCTCCGGGCCAAATTCCGGGGTCCAATGTCGCAGCATATTATCGGCGTAGGGCCGAAAACGGCGTGGGCCTGATCGTCACCGAAGGGACGACGGTCGATCATCCCGTTTCCTCCTACTCGGTGCGCGTGCCGGCCCTCCACGGCCCAGCGCTCGACGGCTGGAGGCGCGTGGTCGATGAGGTCCACGAGGCCGGAGGAAAAATCGCCCCGCAATTATGGCATGTCGGGATCATGCGAGATCCGCGGCAGGGCGACTTTCCCAACCCCGATCTGCCGAGCGCGAGCCCGTCGGGCATTTACAAACCCGGCGGAAAATCGGTCGTGCCGCCTCTAGGGCAGCCCGAAATCCGCGCGATCATAGACAGTTTCGCACGCGCCGCGGCGGCGGCACGTGCCATCGGATTCGACGCGATCGAAATCCACGGCGCGCATGGCTATATTCTCGACCAGTTCCTGTGGGGCGCGCTCAACCGACGCGCCGGCGACGACTACGGAGGCGATGCGGAGCAACGCACGCGCTTCGCTGTCGAACTGGTCGAAGCCGTGCGCGCGGAGATCGGACCGGACTTCCCGCTTATCCTGCGCATCTCGCAATGGAAGCAACAGGATTACGATGCCCGTCTGGCGGAGACACCCGAACAGCTGGGGCGGATTTTCGCACCGCTGTCGGATGCCGGGGTCGACATCTTCCACTGCTCGCAGCGGCGCTATTGGGAGGCCGAATTCGAAGGGTCGGCGATGAACTTCGCAGGCTGGATAAGGCGGCTGACCGGAAAGCCGACGATCACCGTCGGCAGCGTCGGCCTGGCTGGCGCGATGTCGGTAACTGACATCGGCGAGCAGGCAGGCGTTTCGGCCGACCTCGCTCCTCTGGCCAAGCGTGTCGCGGAAGGCGAATTCGACCTCGTCGCCGTCGGCCGCGCGCTGCTCGCCGACCCTGCCTGGGTCCAGAAAGTCCGCGAGGGTCGACTCGCCGAATTGCGTGCATTCGACAAGGCGGCGCTCGACACGTTGGTCTGACCGCCCCAATCACGCTTACACGAAAGAAAGCTACGCCATGGCCTCCGCATCCGCCTTTCTCGCGCTGATGAAACGCTATTGCATCGACTATGTGAATGTCGGCGATCAGTCGGTCACCCGCGACCTGATGATAGAGGATTACGTCCTGCAGATGGGCGAATACGAAGTCGTCGGGCGAGACGGTGCGTATTGGGATGCGACCGCCCGGCAAATGAAGCAGTATCCCGGGCTGCTGCTGACCGTGCACGAAATCGCCACCTGCGGGAATCGCCTGATGATGCGGTTTACCGAGCATGGTCGGCACGCGAAATCGGGCGTTCCGTGCGCGTGGGGCGGTATATCGATGTATCGCTGGGACGGTTCGCGACTGACCCATTGCAGCGTCGAGCAGGATTACTGGTCACGCAAACGGCAGATCGACGCGGGCCGCGCAGATACTGTCGACCATCCCGCCACGGCTCCCTTTACCGGCGAGGGCCAGCAACCCGATCCAGCTGCCGAAAAGAGCGCCCGCAAATGGCTCGAGGCGGGCGGCATTGGGACGGACGGTGCGGTTCAGTGTGACGACGAATGGCTACCGGGCCACGAAAGAATGCGCGTGCTCGACCAGCGATCGATCGCGATCCACGACCTGTTCGCGGTCGGGCAAAGAGTCGCCTTTCATGCGACGATCGACGGGACCATCGCAGCCGATTTCCCAGCTGGCGAAACCGGAGCGCCGGGTGCGCTCCACGTTGCCGGTATTTTGCATATCGATCAGGGAAAGATCGCTCACGGACGCGTGATCCGTAACCGGATGAATTTGCGCCAAAGCGCTGGCTGAAGCGCCCGCCAGGCCGGTCAGGCGATGGCGACGATTACCTTGCCCGCTTCGTGACCCTCCTCAAGGTAGCGCAGCGCATCGGCCGCCTCCTCGAAAGCGAAGCTGCGATCGACCAGCGGGACAAGCCGATGCTGCCCAACGAAGTCCAGCATTTCGCCAAACTCCTTTTGATTGCCGACATTGGTGCCGATGATCGAAAGGTTGCGCAGGAAGATATCGGGTGCGCTCGCCTTGAAGACGGGCCCCGCGGTCGAGCCATAGACCACGACCCGCGCACCCATCGCCAGTGTGCGCACATAGGCCGGAAATCCGCCCGCCGGTGCACCGTCAAACACAACGTCGATGGGACCGGCCGCCTTGCCCAGCGTCTTGGCCCAGCCTTCGTCTGTGTAGACCACGCCGCCCTGCGCACCGCGCTGGACCGCCAGGTCGATCGTCTCCTGCGAGCTGCTGGTCACCCACACACGTGCGCCCATCGCCACGGCGAAGTCGAGCGCCTGCATCGCAACGCCGCCGCCGATCCCGGTAATCAGCAGAGCCTCCCCTTCGCGCAAGCCTGCCTTGGTGGTCAGGCCGCGCCACGCGGTAAGCCCGGCCAGCGGGAGTGCGGCGGCCTGCGCAAAATCGAGGTGGGTGGGTTTGGGAAACAGATTGTCGGCGGGAACGGCAATGCTCTCGGCAATGTTCCCCGGCCCCGGCATGCCGAGCAGGCCGAAACCGGCGGACGGGAACCGCAAATCGTCACCCCAGCCGAGGCCCGGATACAGCACCACCTCCTGGCCTGAGAGCGCCTGGTCGCCGTCACTGCCAACCGTTTCGACCACACCCGCACCGTCTGCGCCAAGCGTGGCGGGCAGCGTCATGCCCGGATACTGGCCTTTGGCGATCCACAGCTCGCGATGGTTCAGGCCCGCCGCGCGAAGCGACACGACAGCATCCGCAGCTCCCGCAGCGGAGTCTTCCACGGTCTGAATGGCGGGAGCGGTTTCGGCATCTTTCAGAAACAAGGCGCGCATCGTCGAATATCCTCTTAATTGGTGACCGGTCGGTACCGCTCAGGCGCCACGGTGGACGGTCAGCTCATTTTGCGTTCGTCCAGCCCGAGGCTGCGACCGATGATTTCACGCATGATTTCGGATGTTCCGGCGTAGATGCGGCTGATCCGCGCATCGGTGTACATCCGGCTGATCGGGTATTCGTCCATGTACCCCGCACCACCATGCAACTGGAGGCAGGTGTCGGTAACGCGACCTTCGATCTCGCTGGTGAGGAGCTTGGCCGACGAAGCATCCTCTGCGGTCAGTTCACCCGCATTGAGGAGCATCACGCACTGGTCGACAAAGGTCTGCAACATGTCGAGCTCGGCGCGCATCTGCGCCATCTGGAATCGCGTGTTCTGGAACGCACCGATAGGCTTCCCGAAGGCACGCCGTTCCTTGACGTAGTCGAGTGTCACATCGAACGCGTGTTGCGCATTGGCGAGGAACCCGATCGAACCTACCAGACGTTCCTGTGCCAGGAAACGCGTCAGGTAGCGGAAGCCCTGATGTTCCTCGCCAAGCAAGTTGGCGCGGGGAATGTGCACGTCGTTGAAGAAAAGCTCGGCGGTGTCCTGGCTCTTCAAACCCATTTTTTCGAGCCTGCGTCCGCGCTCGAATCCGTCCATCCCGCGCTCGACCAGAAACAGGCTGATGCCATGGGGCTTTTCGGGATCGGTGCGCGCCGCGACCACGACGAGGTCGGACAGTATGCCGTTGGAGATATAGGTCTTCGATCCGTTGAGCACCCAGCCATCGCCATCGGGACGCGCGGCGGTGCGCATTCCAGCCAGATCGCTGCCGGTCGAAGGTTCGGTCATCGCGACGGCGAGAATGCAACTGCCATCGACAATGCCCGGCATGAAGCGCTGCTTCTGATCGTCCGTGCCGAGTTTGGCGATGTAGGGCGCGACCAGATCGTTGTGCAGGTTGATGTAGAACCCGCTGTCGCCGTGCGTTGTGTTCTCCTCGATGATGACCTGTTCGAAACGGAAATCGTCGATCCCCGCACCGCCATATTGCTCATCGGCCCAGGTGCACAGCAGCCCGGCCGCCCCCGCCTTCGCGTAGATATCGCGGTCGACCATGCCCTGCTCGCGGAATCGCTCGCCATGCGGCGCTACCTCGGTCTGCATGAAGTGGCGCACCGTCTCGCGAAACTGATCGTGCTCGGGTTCGAAAATCAGACGTTTCACGACCAGTCGAACCCCTCGCCCGCCTGCGCCTTCGCGCGCAGTCCCTCGGGTGGCAGGAAACGGTCTCCGTATGCCTCCGCCATCCGGTCGCATTCTTCGACAAAGCTTGCGAGCCCAACGGTCTCGATCAGCGAGACGGTTCCGCCGGTCCAGGTCGGGAAGCCCCACCCCAGCACTGCGCCCAGATCGCCGTCGGCGGGATGCGTCAGCACATTCTCTTCCAGGCAGCGGACCGTTTCGAGCGCTTGGACATAGAGGAGGCGCCGCTTGACCTCTTCAACATCGGGCTGTCTGTCGGATACCGGGAATTCCTCCGCCAGGCCGGGCCAAAGATGCTTCTTGCCGCCTTCGGGGTAATCGTAGAAGCCAGCGCCGCCCTTTCGGCCAGGACGACCAAGGCCATCCACCATCCGCTCCATCACATCCGCAGAGGTCGGCCTACGATAGGATGCGTCTTCGGCTTGCGCCTGGCGGACGATCTTGAGCGGGAGTTCGATCGAGGTCTCGTCGATCACGGCCAGCGGGCCGACCGGCATTCCCGCCTGCTTTGCCGCATTTTCGATCAGTGCGGGCGCCACCCCTTCGCGCAGCAGCTCCATCCCTTCGTGGATGAAGGTCTGGAACACGCGGCTGGTGTAGAAACCGCGGCTGTCGTTGACCACGATCGGGACCTTGCGGATCTGCGCCACGAAATCGATCGCCCGAGCGAGCGTTTCCGGGTTCGTTTCCTGCCCCATGATAATTTCGACCAGCGCCATCCGATCGACCGGCGAAAAGAAGTGCAGCCCGATGAAATCGCCGGGGCGGGAGAAAGCCTTGGCAAGATCCGAGATCGGCAGGGTCGAGGTGTTGGACGCAAACACTGCCTCGGCCGGCATCGCGGCGTCCGCTTTACCGGTGACGTCGGCCTTGATCGCCGTATCCTCGAACACCGCCTCGATCACCAGATCGCAACCATCGAGTTGCGCATAATCGGTTGTCGGACGAATGCGATCGAGCAGGGCAGCCCCCTTCTCCTCGCTCGTCTTTCCGCGCGCAACCAACTTGTCGATAACTTTGCGGGACCAGTCCTTGCCGCGATCCGCAGTGGCCTGGTCGGTATCGAGCAGAACCGCCTCGATCCCGGCGAGTGCGGCCGAATAGGCGATGCCTGCCCCCATCATGCCCGCACCGAGAACGCCGACCTTGCCGACTTTTCGCCTTTCGAAGCCCTTGGGTCGCCGGGCGCCCTTCTGCGCCAGCCCTTTGTTTACGAACGTGGTGCGGATGATGTTGCGCGCGACCGGATCGGTCATCAGGTGCGCGAAGTGGCGGCTTTCGACCAGCAGCCCCTTGTCGAACGGCACCTGCATCCCTTCGAAAATGCACGCCAAGATCGAGATCGGTGCGGGGTAATTGTCGCCGTACCTGCTGCGCAGTTTGGCCGTTGCCATGGTGAATACGCCTGCGGTCGACTGCTTCAGCAAGCCGTCCGATTGCCGGATAGCAAAGCCTTTCACATCCCACGGACGCGTCGGATCCGGCTCGGTTGCCAGCCATTGGCGTGCCGCATCGATTACCCTTTCGGGCGCAACGACCTGATCGACCATCCCCATTTCGAGCGCCTTCGCAGGGGCATAGCTGCGCCCTTCGAGCAGCGCCTCCATCGCCTTGTCGACGCCGATCATGCGAACGAGCCGCTGCGTACCGCCAGAACCGGGCAACAGCCCGACATTGACTTCGGGAAGGCCGACGACAGCAGCCGGGTCGTCTGCGAGAATGCGGTGCGTGCAGGCGAGCGCCAGCTCGTAACCCCCGCCCAGCGCAAAGCCGCTCATCGCGGCGACGACGGGCTTTCCGCAAGTCTCGAGCGCGCGGTGCATCGCGGTGGCGTGCTGGCTGAACGCGAACGCATCCAGCGCGCTCATGCCCTGCATTTCGCCAAGGATGAACTTCAGGTCCGCTCCCGCCATGAAGCCAGGCTTGGCCGACGCGATGACGATGCCTGTTATCGCCGCATCGTCCCGCGCGGCCCCGATGGCGTGCGTCATCTCGCTCACCCAGTCGGGGGAGACGGTGTTTACCGACGCATCGGGATCGTCGAGCGTGATGGTGAGAATGCCGTCTTCGGCATCGGTGCGCAGATATTTTGCCATGAAATTCAGACCCGTTCGATGATGGTCGCAGTGCCGAGGCCGTTTCCGGCGCACAGCGTGACCAGCGCGGTGTTGAGATCGCGCCGTTCAAGCTCGTCGAGCACGGTGCCCAGGATCATGGCACCGGTCGCGCCCAGCGGATGGCCCAGGGCTATCGCGCCGCCGGCCACGTTCACTTGCTCGGGGTCGAGATCGAGATAGCGCATGAAGCGCAGCACCACGCTCGCGAATGCCTCGTTGATCTCGAACAGGTCGATATCGTCGGGCGTCATGCCCGCCCGGTCGAGCAGCTTGCGCGAAACGTCGGCGGGCGCGGTCAGCATGATGGTGGGTTCGGAGCCGATATTGGCGAAGGCACGGATGCGCGCACGCGGTCGTAATCCTGCGTCCTTGCCGAACTCTGCACTGCCGACGAGGACCGCCGCCGCACCATCGACAATGCCGGAGGAGTTGCCGCCGGTATGGACGTGATCGATCTCCGCAACCTGCGGATAACGCTGGATCGCAACCGGATCGAACACCTCGCCCAGCCCGGTGAATGCAGGCTTCAGCTTGGCAAGCGATTGGGTCGTGGTGTCGGGCCGCAGATATTCGTCGCGGGCCAGCACGGTTTGTCCGATGACATCGGTAACCGGCGCGATCGACTTGTCGAACCAGCCCGCCTGCTGCGCCGCTGCCGCCCGGCGCTGGCTTTCCGCCGCATAGGCATCGACGTCTTCGCGCGAAAAGCCATCCAGCGTCGCGATCAGATCGGCGCCGATCCCCTGCGGCGCAAAATAGTTGTGATAGCTGCACCACGGATCGGCCGACCATGCGCCGGTATCGGCACCAATATAGGTGCGCGACATGCTCTCCACCCCGCCGCCGACCGCTGCATTTGCCGCCCCGGTCATGACTTGGGCAGCAGCATTGTTCACCGCTTCGAGCGCGGAGGCACAAAACCTGTGGACCTGCTGGCCCGCAACCGATTCCGCCCAGTCTGCCGTGAGCACCGCAGCGCGACCGATATTGCCGCCCTGCTCGCCGACGGGCTGGGCGCAGCCATAGACCACATCGTCGATCAGCGCGGTGTCGAGCCCGTTGCGATCCGCCAGCGCCCGAAGCGGGGTTGCCGCCAGTTCGACGGCAGTGATTTCGCGGAGCGATCCATCTGGCCGCCCGCGCCCCCGGGGGGTTCGTACATGGTCGTAGATCAGCGCGTCGGCCAAGCGGGCCTCCCTCTCGTTCTATATTTTCTACTTATCGTTTGGAAAACTTGACCTGCCAGCGAGCGCCGATTAGGTCAAGGGGCATCAGCGGCACACGCGATATATCGCTGGATTTACACTGCAGCCAGAGCAAGCTGCGCACGACGGAGAGGTCGATGCAGAAGAGATATTATCGACCCATTGGTCGTTTTTACACAGGGGCCATTCGACCCGAGGCAAACCTTTGAGCGACCGTAGCCTCACGCATGGTCCGCTGGACGGGCTGCGTATCGTGGAATTCGATGCGATCGGGCCCGTGCCGCTCGCGGCGATGATCCTCGCCGATATGGGTGCCGACATCGTCCGGATCACACGGCCTCGAACCGGCAGTGAAGCGTGGGACGATGTGGGCGGCGCCGTGCTCCATCGCGGGCGCGCAACGGTGGAAATCGACCTTGCCACCGACGCGGACAGAGCGCTCTCGCTGATCGCCGGAGCGGATGCGGTGCTCGAGGGCTTTCGTCCTGGCGTCATGGAACGGCTCGGGCTTGGTCCGCAGCCATGTCTCGCCGCCAATCCCGCTCTGGTCTATGGGCGGATGACGGGATGGGGGCAGGACGGCCCCCTTGCGCAGCGTGCCGGTCACGATCTCAACTATCTCGCGCTGACCGGCGCCCTGCATGCGATCGGTCCCGCCGACGCGCCGCCGCCCGTGCCGCTGAACCTGATCGGCGATTACGGTGGCGGCACGATGTTTCTCGTCGCGGGCGTCCTCGCCGCGATCTTGTCGGCGCGCGACACAGGCCAGGGCCAGGTTGTCGACGCCGCCATGGTCGATGGCGTGTCGTGCCTCAGCGCGCTGTTCCACGCCTTCCGCGCGAGCGGCGCTTGGAGCGACGAGCGGCAGAACAACTTGCTCGACGGTGGCGCACCCTTCTATCGCACCTATCGCTGCGCCGATGGCAGGTTCGTTGCGGTCGGCGCACTCGAACCCAAATTTTACCGCTCACTGCTCGACGGCCTGGACCTCGAGCTTTCCCACTGGTCACAGATGGACCGCGCGTTGTGGCCATCGATGGCGGAGACGTTTGCCGCGCGCTTCGCCACACGCCCGCGCGATGAATGGGCGCGCACTTTCGAAGGGACCGACGCCTGCGTGACACCGGTCCTCGACTGGGCGGAAGCGGCCGATAATGCTCACCTTGGCGCGCGCGGCACGCTTCAGCGAGGGAAAGGCGCGGTCCAACCGGCCCCTGCGCCGCGCTTCTCCGCCACACCCTCCTCCGTCCGACCCGCGCAAACGCTCTCGTTTGAGGAGACATCGCGCCGCTGGGATGCGCGCGAACGATTGGAGGAAGCCACATGACCGAGCTGTTTTCGCTCGCAGGCAAGGTGGCGCTGGTCACCGGAGGTGCGCAAGGCCTCGGGCGGATGATCGCCCAGGGCCTGATCGACGCCGGTGCCAGCGTATTCATCACCTCGCGCAAGGCTGATATGTGCGACGCCACCGCCGCCCAGCTCGGATCGAACTGTCATGCCCTGCCCGGCGACGCCGGCTCGCCCGAAGGGATCGCCGATCTCGGCAGGCAGTTCCGGCAAGCCAATGCAGGCCGACCGCTTCACGTGCTCGTCAACAACGCCGGGCGTACCTGGGGCGCACCAATCGACGAATTTCCCGACAAGGCATGGCCCGGCGTGATGGCGGTCAACGTGCAGGCCCCTTTCCGCATGATGCAGGAATTCCTGCCCGAACTCGAAGCGGGCGGTACGTCGGACGATCCTGCGCGGATTGTGAACATCGGATCGATTGCAGGATCGGCGACCACCGATCTCAATGCTTACAGCTACGCCGCAAGCAAGGCCGCGCTTCATCACCTTACCCGGCAGATGGCCCGCGATCTCGCGCCGCGCCACATCAACGCAAATGTCGTCGTTCCCGGCTATTTCGCGACCTCCATGACCGCCCACCTGCGCGAGGACCCGCGCACCGATCCCTCGGGCCACGTTCCGCTGCGCCGCCTCGGCCAGCCCGAGGACATCGCAGGAACCGTCGTCTACGCCGCCAGCCGCGCGAGCGCATATATGACGGGCGCGCAAATCACGATCGACGGCGGGCTGACCGGATGCGCCTGATGCGCACGCGGCGGCCAAGCGAGTGAGGACATGACCATGGAAGACCTGCCTCCCCCACCCGATGTCGCGGGCCTCTCGCTCGACGGGGCGGAGACCTACACGATCGAGCCAGAGGAAAACGCGCGGCTGTGTCGTTCGACCGGGGCGGAACCCGCGAGCGACGGCACCGCGCACCCGATCTACTACTATATCGCGACCCAGGTCGGGATGGGGAAGACAGTTGCCGGGCTTTGCGCGGCCTGCGATTTCGACATTGACGACGGACCGATGATGGTCGGGTCCCAGGCGGCCTTCACGCACCCTTTGAGGATCGACACGCCCTACCGGGTTAACGGCAGCATCATCTCGCTCACCCGCAAGCGCAGCCGCAAGCTCGGGGTTATGGACCTTCTCGAATATCGGCTCGTGCTGGTCGATGCGAATGGCGAAGAGGCGCTCGCATGCACCAACACCTGGGCTCTTCCGAGAAAGGAACTGGCATGAAGGTAGGCGACCCTCTCCCGACGTTCACGCATGATCGCGTCTCGCCCGATGCCATGCGTGAATGGGCGACCTTTCTGCGGGACGACAATCCAATTCACCTCGACCCGGCAGCGGTCGCCGCCCTTGGTCTGGGCGATAGGGTCATCAATCAGGGCCCGGCCAATCTCGCCTATGTGATCAACATGCTGCACGCCGCCTTCCCTTCGGGCACGATTACCGGGCTTTCCACTCGCTTTCTCGGCAATGTTCGTGCGGGAGACTGCGTGGTAGCGGGTGGAACGATCACTTCGCTCAAAGCCGACG
Organism: Citromicrobium sp.; assembly: GCA_002729695.1. Taxonomy (GTDB): domain Bacteria; phylum Pseudomonadota; class Alphaproteobacteria; order Sphingomonadales; family Sphingomonadaceae; genus Alteriqipengyuania. The sequence goes on from PBYQ01000003.1 coordinate 99,895, forward strand.
AGGCAGAGTGCGACTTTGAACTGCGCGTGGTCGATGGCGAGCCGGCGCTAGCCGGAACCGCAACAATCGCCTTGAACCAGCAGCTTTCTTGACGATTTCCGAACGCATGGTAGAAAAATGATACGGAGGAGCCGACAAGGCTCCATCGAACACCAAGGGATCTGCCGGAAAGAGCGGACCACCGGGAGATATACAAGTTGAAGACGCTCGACATCTCAGGCGAACTTGCCTGCGAAACCATTCCTGCGATTCTGGCGCGTCAGGCGGCCGAGCGGCCCGATGCGCTTCACGCGATCTTTCCCCATCGCACCCTGACATTTGGCGAGCTTGATCGGCAGGCACGGCTGTGGGCGCGCGCCTTCGCGGCGCAGGGCCTCGAACCGGGCGATCATATCGCCACGTTGATGCCCAATTGTCCGGAATGGCTGCCTGTCTATTACGGCGCGCTCCACTTCGGCGCGGTTCCTGTGGTGCTGAACGCGAGGTACAAGAGGCAAGAGCTCGCCTACACGCTTGCCCACAGCCGATCCAAACTGCTAATCACGACGACAAGCATCGAAGACCATGTCGATTTCGTCGCATTGCTGCGGGATGTCCTGACCGGAATCGCCGGTCAGGACGCTGCGCAATTGCAGATCGATGCCGCCCCGGACCTGCGCGCGGTCGTCCTGTGCGAAGGTGATGGGGCAGATGGTTTTCTCGGTGAAGCGGCGTTTCTCGATCGCGGCAAGGAGGTGTCGGAGAACGTTGCAATGGCCGGTGGGCGCGATGCCAGGATCGATGACACCTCGGCGATCATCTACACCTCGGGCACGACGTCCAGCCCCAAAGGCTGCGAACTGACGCATGCAAGCGTGCAGAACAGCTGGTCGACCTTCTCTCGCATTGTCGATCTGGCTGCAGGCGAGACGGTATGGATGCCCATGCCCTTCTTCCACACCGGGGGTATCGGCCCGATGACCGCGATGCTCGACAGGGGCGCCGCCTTCATAACCCAGGCCCACTACGAACCGGAACCGATCGTCGAGCTGATCGAGCGGCACAAGACCGAGCATCTCTATCCCGGATTTCCGCAGCTCTCCTTCGGGGTCATCGAACACCCCAAATTCGACCGCGAGCGGTTCAAACACGTGCGTTCGCTGCTCAATGTCGGGCCGCCTGCTATGCAGAAGAAGATACAGGACCTCCTGCCCGACGGCGCCGTGTTGCTGAACCTGTTCGGGATGACCGAAGGTTCGGGTATCGTCACCTTTACTCCGTTCGATGCCCCTTTCCCCGTCCGCGCCGAAACGTCCGGTTTGCCTCCTCCCCATACGCAGGTGCGGATCATCGACCCAGAAACCGGGCAGCCCTGCCCCGATGGCACGCCGGGCGAGCTTCAATTTCGCGGCGGCGGGGCCTTCAAATCCTATTACGCCGATCCCGAAGCGACGGCTGCGACGATCCTGGCCGATGGGTGGGTCCGCACCGGTGACCGGGGGCGGATCGACGAGAACGGGTTCCTCGTTTTCCTCGGTCGCATCAAGGATATGCTGAAGGTCGGTGGCGAGAACGTCGCCGCAGCCGAAATCGAAGCCTTCATCCAGGGATTGCCCGGTGTGCAGCTGGTGCAGGTGATCGGCATGGCAGACGACCGAATGGGCGAGGTTCCGGTCGCCTTCATCGAGCCCAGCGGCGGTGCGGTGCTGTCAGAACAGGGCATCATCGAGGCCTGCGACGGACAACTTGCACGCTGGAAGATTCCGCGCCGGGTCGAGTTCGTGTCGGAGTGGCCCATGTCGGCGACCAAAGTGCAGAAATTTCGCCTCGCCGAACTTCTGTAGCGACATTTCCCCGCGCGATCGGCCGGCGCGAGGCGAGCTGCGCAGGCTTAGACAGCCCATTAATCTACCGCTGTTTCGATTATTAACAGCGATAAATTGGCAACACTTCCGGCTTTTGCTCCGCATTTCAGGGGCATCTAGCGCTGGATTCCCGTGGAGCGCCACTCACCCCACAGATCGCCCTTGATAAAATCCAACCGCATGGTAGTTTTTTCTCAGACCTGCAAAAGCGGGCTTGATCAAGGAGAGGTTTATGACTGGCAAAAACTGCCGAGCGCTAATGGTCGCGTGCCTTTGTTCCACGGTCCTTGCCACACCGGCGATCGCCCAGACCAATCCGGTTGCAGCAGGCGATGTCGCCGATGCCGAGGAGCGTGATGCGCAGGACGCAGGCGTCGATTCAGGAACGACGGGCACCGTCGAGGGCGCACGCGACCGCGTGGAAGAAATCGTGGTCATCGGACGCAAACGTGCCCGCGCGGAAGAATTGCAGGAAGTCCCGGTTTCGATCACCGCCTTCAGCGCGGAGCAACTGCAGTCGACCGTTGTCCGCGACCTCACCGATATCAGCTCGCTTTCGCCCAGTGCCTCTCTGCAGTCCTCGTCGCAGCGCGGGGTGCAGAACTTCGCTATCCGCGGAACGGGTGTGTCGGGCACGACCCCCTCGGACGAACCTGCAGTCGGCGTCTTCCAGGATGGTGTCTACTGGGGCTCGAACTATGGTGCCCTGACCGAATTGTTCGACGTCGAAGGCGTCGAAATCCTCCGCGGTCCGCAAGGCACCCTGTTCGGCCGCAACGTGACTGGCGGCGCGGTGTCGCTCAGGTCCGCACGCCCCAGCGCCATCCCCTATAAGCGCTTGTCGATCGGCGTCTCGAACGGATTGGGGCTCGACGCCTCGGCGATCTTGAGTGGCCCGGTCAGCGACACGATTTCTGCGCGACTTGCAGTCATGCAGCGGGCTAACGCCGGGCTGTACGAAAATATCGATACCGGGACGGAATACGGGAAGTCCTATGTCACGATTGTCCGTCCGAGCGTGAAGTTCGAACCCAGCGATACCTTCGACCTGACGCTGCTCGGCGAATTCTATTCGCAGACCGGCGACCCCACGCCCGTTCGGGGGATTTCGCCCCGCACCATCGGCGCGTCGGACAATCTCGCGGAGTTGGCCGGCTACGTAACGTCGCCCGACTTCACCGAAATCCAGGTCGGCGATCGTGGCTTCACCGATGTGCAGGTATATTTCGGCATGGCCGAAGCCAATCTGCAGATCGGGCCTGGCACGCTGACTTCGATTACCGGGTATCGGCAAGTCAATTCCCGCAACCAGACCGATTTCGATGGCTTCCCGGTCGACGGATTCCTTCAATATGCGGAAACGGACCAGCACCAATTCAGCGAAGAGCTGCGCTACGCTGCGGATGTTTCGGACTGGCTCGGCTTCACTGTCGGCGGGTACTATTTCGATCAACGGATCGCCTATGCCGAAAGCCGTGATCTGGCCAACGGGGCGACCCGGGTGGCGACCCGCTCAATTTTGCAAAACCAGAGCTACGCCGCCTTCGCAGAAGCGGACATCAGGCCGTTCGACGGCTTAACGCTGACGCTTGGCGGACGCTACACGAGCGAGAACAAGACGCCGCAAGCCGCCCGCTTCGGTGCCTGCCCGTTCGACCTCCAGTCGCCCTGCACCTTCGAGACCGCGCCGAAATATAGCGGGGACAACTTCTCTCCCAAGGTCGGGCTGGCATATCAGATCAATCCCGATGCACTGATCTTCGCTAGCTGGACGCGCGGCTTCCGCAGTGGCGGCTTCTCGCTTCGCGGCACGCCGCTTGGTGCGCCCTACAGCGAAGAAACCGTCGATGCCTATGAAGCCGGCTTCAAGCTCGACCTGCTCGATCGGCGGGTGCGCTTCAACGTTTCGGCTTATTACAACAAGTTCGACGACCTGCAGCGGACCGTGCTCGACACCGATCCGGTGCTGGGCGTCGTTCAGGCGGTCTTCAACGCAGCCGACGCGACCATCAAGGGCGCCGAGGTGGAGCTGACCGTCGTTCCGACGAGCGGGCTGACCCTGCGCGGCGTGTACGGTTATACCGACGCCTCGTACGAAACCTTCACCGGCTTCGCTAACCCTGAGGATCTCGAATTCGTCCGCGTGCCCAAGCACACGGGCAGCGCATCCATCGATTACGAGGGCAATATCGGTTCACGCCGGGCGGGTGTTCATGCCGATGTGACCTATAGCGGTCGCTATTACTTCGACGATCCCAACAACCTGTCGCAAGACCCCTATGCATTGGTCAATGCCAAGATCTTCGTAGATGTGACCGATCAGCTGACGCTGGATCTCTACGCTCGCAACCTCCTCGACAAACAGTACAATGTCTGGGGTTCGACCCTCGGCTCGCTCGGGGAAAACCGCTTCCCGGGCGCACCGCGAACCTACGGGGCACGCCTTACGCTCACCTTCTGATGTTCCGGACCTACCCGTCGCCTACTATGTCCCAGGGCGACGGGTAGACGCTCCGCCGCGGCGTGGTTAAAACGCCCGGTCGAATATCCAGGACAGGGCATGCCGAAAACGAAAACGGAGACGAAAGAGCGCGCGAAGGCGCGCAAGGGCACCGGCACGGCGGTCGGCAAGCGGCAGCACGCCAAGTCGCGCAAGCGGTGGGACCGCATTCTGGAGGCTGCCACAGCGCTTTTCAACGAACGCGGATTTGCCGCCACTTCGATGCAAGACATCAGCGATCGGGTAGAGCTGCAGAAAGGCAGCCTCTACTATTACGTCGATTCCAAGGAGATGTTGCTGTTCGAGATCCTGCGCGATCTCCATCATGGTGGCGAGGCCTTGGTCGCTGGTGTCAATTTCGACGCCGAGGACGCCCTGAGCGAATTGCGCAGCTTCTTGGTCCAGATCGGCATTTATGCGGGAGTTCACGGGGATCGCCTGCGAATCTTTAGCCGCGACCTCGATTTTCTTCCTCCCGAACAGCAGCGGGAAATCATCTCCGAACGCCACCTTTATCGCGACGCGGTGGAACGGCTCATCAACCGTGCCGTCAAGACGGGCCAGGTATCGCCGAACATCGACGTGCTCGTTGCCTCGCAGATGGCATTGCAGTCTTCGGCAGGCATTTCGGACTGGTACCGCGCGGGCGGCCCGATCCCGATAGAGCGGATCGCAGTGCAGACTGCTGGCCTCGTGGTCCAGGGTCTGCGCGATTACGGAAAGGCGTAGCCTCGCTGCGCCGAAACGGGGAGTTCAGGACGTCGGGCCGGCCGGCTCTATCGCAAACAGAACCGTGCCCGACTGAACCGACTGCCCTGCTTGGAGCGCGAGCGATTGAACCGTTCCGGCGACTGGCGCGCAAACTTCCATTTCCATCTTCATCGCCTCGAGCAGCAGCACCGTATCGCCCTTGGCAACTTCGGCACCTGCTGCGACGCGCAAGGAGACCACCACCGCATCCATCGGTGCGCGTACCGTGGGATCGCCGTCCTGCTCGACAGCGAGCGCACTGCCGCTCTCGCGCATGCTGCCTGTCACCACGCTCCGCCGCCGCCCACTGCTTCGGTCGGGTGAAATGGTGACGGTCACGCTCTTTGCACCCCACGGGAGGCGGACCTGACGCACCTGCGGTGCATCGCCGTCACTGCCGGTATCCGCGTGCGGTGAAGGCCGATGCTCGGGATCGGGCTGCCAATCGCTCTCGAGCGATCCGGTATGGTGCCGGGCAGCCACGAAATCGGGCTCGCGCAGCACGTTTCGAAGAAAAGGCGCAGTGCTCGGCACGCCCACAACTCGCAGCTCGCCCAGCGCCTGCCCCAGCCGCGCGACGGCCGCTTCACGCGTGGGCCCGTAGGCCAGCACCTTGCCGAACATCGAATCGTAGTGCGGGGCGACCGCATCACCCCGTTCGAAGCCGAAATCGCACCTCACCCACGGGGTCGAGGGCAGATGCAGCTCCTCCAGCCGGCCCGACGACGGCCGGAATTGATCCCAGGGGTCTTCCGCCGCGATACGCGCCTGGATCGCGCTTCCACGCAAGACTATATCGTGTTGCTGTACGGCAAGCGGTTCGCCGGAAGCGATCCTGATCTGCTGTTCCACCAGATCAATCCCGGTTACGAGCTCGCTCACACCATGCTCGACCTGCAGCCGGGTATTCATCTCGAGAAAGAAGAATTCCTCCCGCTGCGGGTCGACCAGGAATTCCACCGTCCCGGCACCGCGATATTCGACCTTGCGGGACAGGTCGACGGCAGCCTTCGCAAGCGCAGCGCGCATGTCGTCGCTCAACGCGGGTGCCGGTGCCTCTTCCAGCAATTTCTGATGGCGCCGTTGGACGGAGCAATCGCGGTCGCCGAGGTGGACGACATTGCCGTGGTGATCCGCCAGCACCTGCACTTCGACATGACGCGGCCGATCTACATATCTTTCGAGGAAGACTTCGCCCCGCCCGAAGGCCGCTGTCGCCTCACGCCCTGCCGAGGCGAGAGCCTCCTCCAGCTCGGCTTCGTCACCCGCGCGGCGAATACCGCGGCCGCCCCCGCCAAAGCTGGCCTTCACCGCCACCGGCCAGCCGATACGTTCGGCCACTTGCATCGCTTCCGAGAGGTCGGCGACAACGCCGTCCGAGCCTGGAAGCACGGGCACTTTGCTCTCGATCGCGGCAGCGCGGGCTGCCGTCTTGTCCCCCATCAGCGCGATGGTATCCGGGCGCGGGCCCACGAACACCAACCCTGCATCTTGCACCGCGCGCGCGAAGTCTGCGTTTTCGCTCAGGAGGCCGTAGCCCGGATGGACCGCTTCGACGCCCGCCGTGCGGGCTGCATCGACGATCGCTGCTATATCGAGATAGGACTGGGCAACCGGCGCCGGGCCGATGCGAAGGGATTCGTGCGCCAGCCGCGTCCACAGTGCGCCCTCGTCGAAGTCGCTATGTACCGCAACCGCGCGAAGACCCAGCAGGCGGCACGTGCGGATGATCCGGACGGCGATCTCACCGCGATTGGCCACAAGGATCGAGCCGATCATGCGCGCATCGTCCCGCTTGCGTTTGAGAGGGTCGCCCACGTCATGGGCGCACCCTTTCGCCTTCGCCCCACGCGACGGCGAGCGCCTGGATCAGCACCTCGCGCGTGCGACCCGGCTCGATAATGTCATCGAAGGCGAGATTGGCCGCCGCCTCCCACGGCTCCGAAATGGCAGTCCATTCGCTTTGCAGTTGTTCCAACAGGGCATCGTGCGCCGCACGTCCCTCCTTTGCGAGCGTCGCTTCCAGTTGGCGACGGTGAACGGTCCGAATGCCGGTATCGGGGGCCATGAAGCCAAGTTCGGCAGACGGCCAGGCGAACAGGAAATCGGGATGCGTAGGCCTGCCCCCCATCGCGAAATGCCCGCCGCCATAGGCCTTGCGCAAGACGCAGCCCAGCTTGGGCACCTTCGCTGTTGAAATGCCCAGCGCGAGTTCCTCGTATGCTTTCAGCGTCCCGGCCTTCTCAGCCTCGGTGCCGACCATCAGACCGGGGACATCGTGCAGGAAAACAAGCGGAAGATTGAACCGGTCGCACAGACGCACGAATGCCAGTTCCTTGCGCAGCGCATCGGCATCCAGCGCGCCTGCGCGAATGATCGGTTGGTTGGCGACGATCCCCACCGGATCGCCCTCGAGCCGGGCAAAGCAGGTCAGCAGCGAAGGCCCCCAATTGTCGGCCCAGCCCATGATACTGCCACCATCCGCAATCGCCGCAATCACGCTACGCATGTCGTATCCCGATTTCGCGCCAAGCGGAACTATGCTCCCGAGCTCGGCCGGATCGGTCAAAGGATCGGCGGGCGGCGCAACCGGCGCCGGTCGTGCGCTGTTGGACGGCAGGAAGGATAGAAACGCGGCGATGGCATCGAAGGCTTCGGCCTCGGTCTCCACAACCATATGCGCGTTTCCAACCGCCGTCGCGCGGTCGGGGCCGCCCAGTTCGTGGTCTGTCAGCTTCTCGCCCGTCGCCGGTTCGATGACCGACGGGCCGACCAGCGCGAGCGAGGCAAATTCGGCCATCACCACGAAATCGGCAGTCGAGGCATGGAGCGCGCTGTCCCCGTAGGACGGACCCAGCACCGCCGCCGCACGCGGCACATCGGGCCCGCCGTCGGTGCGCTTGAGAAAGGTCTGAAAGTCGAGCGGAAGCGTGGAGAAGCGCCATCCCATCACGTCGGGAATACGGCCCCCATCCGCATCGCACAACAATACGATGGGGAAGCCTTTTTGCTGCGCGTGTTCGATCAGCCTGCCCTGCTTGCGCATCCCGACGGGCGCGGTGGTTCCGGCGAGGACTGAAGAATCGATCCCGATCACCCCGACCCTGCGGCCGTCGAGCAAGCCGAAGCCCGTCACCGCAGCATCGCCCGGCACGTGGCGCTCGCTGCGCATTTCGGGCAGCGCGAGCGCGCCGATCTCGAACCAGCTGTCCGGGTCGATCAGCATTTCGATCCGCTCGCGCACCGGGAGACGCCCGGATTCGCGATGGCGCTTCAGACCCTCCTCCCCGCCCATCTCGCGCGCCCGCGCCTGGCGTGCGCGCAGTTCTGCGATGTGATCGCTCATCGTCGGTTCCGGGCCACTCATGCCGAAGCCTTCGATCGCGCGGCGAAGCTTGCCGGGCGTCTTTCGAGAAATGCTGCGATCCCCTCTGTACGGTCGGGCGAAGCCTGCAATCTGGACAATTCGTCGACCGACCAAGCCACATCGTCTTCGTCGAATGCGACATTGACCATGCGCTTGCCGACCGAGGCGGCGTTGGGCGAAAGGGCCGCGACCGACTGCGCCAGAGCAGTTGCCCGGTCGATCAGGGCCGCAGCGGGAACGATCTCCTGTACCAGCCCGATCGCCTGCGCCCGGTGCGCGTCGATCGTAGCGCCGGTCATCACCAGGTATTTGGTGGTCTGAATACCGATGACATCCGGCCCGCGCAGAATACCGAAACCCGGCACCAGCCCGAAACGTGCCTCGGGCATTGCGAAGGTCGCGTGGTCTGCGGCGATCACCATATCGCAGGCGAGTGCAAGTTCGCATCCGCCCCCCATCGCAATCCCGTTGACGGCCGCGATCACCGGTACTGGACAGCGCTCGATATCACGGAACGCGCGCATCGCATCGGTCTGGAAGGCGCGGATCGACGCTTCGTCTTTCAGTTCGAGAAAGCCCCCGACATCACCGCCGGCGCTGAAGGCCTTATCCCCTGCCCCGGTCAGCACGATGGCGCGGATATCGTCCATCGCGGCAAGCTCTGCGAGCGTCTGGGACAGATTGTGCCAGAAGGCCCCGGTCAGCGCATTGTGCTTGTCTGCCCGGTCGATCGTGACGGTGGCGACGCAATCCCCGGTCGCTATCTCCAGATCGCCCCGTCGTATCGTTCGCTCTGCCTGCATCGGCCACTCTCTCCAGCATCTTTTCTTATCAGCCTAATATCAAACGATCGGTAGTCAATCGGAAGGGTGAAGCAAGGGGCAGAACCTTCACCCGCGGAATTCCCCTAAAAATAGACGACTTGCCGCTCACTAATTTCAACCGTAGGTTTGAAAGACATGGGAGATTAAGATGACCGCAGAGTCACGAAATATCGAATTTCCGGCGGATGAAGCCGGTCGCCAACCGGCCAGACGCGGCACTGCCTGGGCGCTGGCGGTCCTGACGGCGATCTTCACCGTCGCCTTTATCGACCGGCAAATTCTCAATCTGCTGGTGGATCCGATCAAGGGCTCGCTGGGCATTACCGATGTCGATTTCAGCCTGCTGCAGGGCCTTGCCTTCATGGCATCCTACGTCGCGCTCAGCCCGATGTTCGGCTGGTTGGCGGACCGGACCAACCGGCGCAACCTGCTGGCAGGTGCGGTGACCGTGTGGAGCCTGTGTACCATTCTCTGCGGCCTAACCCAGGATTACTCGACCTTGTTCATGGCACGGATCGGGATCGGCGCAGCAGAGGCCTGCGTCACCCCAGCCGCATGGTCGATGCTGGCCGACCTGTACGAGCGCAAGCGCCTCTCGCGCGCACTCAGCATCTTCCTCATCGGCCCGTATATCGGCACCGGCCTCGCCATGATCCTGGGCGGATTCCTTTTGGGGATCGGCGACGACATCCGCGCGCTCGTTCCGATATTCTCCGGTTTCGCCGACTGGCAGATCGTGTTCATCGCCGTTGGCCTGCCGGGCATAATGCTGGGGCCAATCACGCTGGCGCTGCGAGAGCCTGCGCGCGGAGAAAGCAGCATTGGACCGCCCACCGCCGCCATTCCTCTGCGCGAGGCCTTTGCCTTCCTGTGGCAGGCGCGCAGTTTCTTCGTGCTCTTCTTCCTCGGCATGACGGCAATCATCCTGGTGCTCTATTCGGTGCCCGCGTGGATGCCTGCAGTGCTGATCCGCTCGCTCGATGCCGATCCCGCGACCGTCGGCCTGCAATATGGCATCGTCGCGCTGTGCGCGGGCACGGGGGGCGTGCTGTTCGGGCCAGTGCTGGGGCGTTTTCTCGCCGCGCGCGGTACGAAATATCCCGAGGTGCGGGTGCCCATCATCTCGGCAGGAGGCCTGGTGGTCGCAGGCGCGCTGCTCGCGTTCCTGCCCTGCTATGAGGTCGGCCTTCTGGCGGCGGGACTCGCGACGTTCTTCTTCGGGCTTCCGCAAGCCATGGCGGCCACTGCATTGCAGGTCGCCGCACCGCCCGCGATGCGCGGACTGGTGGCATCGATCTACACCTTCATCGCGGGTGTGATCGGCTTGGTGCTTGCCCCCACGCTGGTCGCTTTCCTGACGGACCACGTGTTCCGCGACCCGGCGGATGTAGATTCATCGCTGGCGATCGTGTGCTGCACCAGCGCGATCATAGCGCTGTTCCTGACCATCGCCGCTGCGAGAAATTATCGCCCGCTTACGGAGGATTGAGCGCGGCGGCAGGCTCCGTCAGCTCTTCATCCTGCCGAGCGCGGCACCGCTCAACTGCATCGTGGTGAGGCCCATTCCGCCGTCCACCAGAATGTCGGTCCCGGTGATGCCCCGCCCGCCTGGACCAAGCAGGAAGGCAACCGTTGCGGCAATGTCTTGGGGTTCGGAGATGCGGCGCAGCGGAATGGTCGATGCGCGCTGTTCCCGGATTGCCGGATCGTCGTATGCCGCCGCCATCGGCGTCGCCGTCGGCCCGGGAGAAACGGTGTTCACCCGGATCCCGTCCGGCCCCCATTCGAGCGCCATTTGCTGCGCCAGCATGGAAAGGGCAGCCTTGCTTGGCGAGTAACTGCCCAAATCGGCCACCGGACAAGTCGCACCCGTCGACGAGATCGCGACGATTGCACCCTTCGCCTGCCTGAGCGCGGGATAGGCCGCCTGCGCGAGCAGAAAGAGCGGGCGGGTATTTATTGCAAACCCTGCCTCATAATCCTCCAGCGATAATTCCGAGAGAGGCGCGCGGTTGCCGATCGATCCGGCGGCGTGGACCAGAGCATCGATCCCACCCATTTTTCGGACAGCCGCCTCGATCACATTCGTGCCCATATCGGGCGCGGTCATCTCGCCGGGGACGGTGAAGACTTCCGCGCCTCCTGCACGTAGTTGGGCGCAGTGCCGCTCCCCCCGTTTCGGGTTGCGATCGACCAGCACGATCCGCGCGTCCGGATCGCCCGCCAACTCCCTGGCGATCGCCAACCCGATCCCGCTGCCAGCGCCGGTAATGACCGTCCTCATCGCTCTCTCTCCGATCTGCCGAATTCTTGAACTCGGAATTTTTTTCAAACGATTGGTTGTTTTCTTGTCCGATCGGTGCTTGCTTGTCCAGCATAGTAGCCAGGCGCAGACCCGGCTCACGAGAGAGGACGAGAATGGGCGACGAACGACCGATCGCACTGGTAACCGGTGTGTGTGGCGGCATTGGCCGGGCCATTGCTGCCGCGCTCCATGCCAGGGGCTATCATGTGGTGGGCAGCGATCTGACCGAGGGCGATACCGGCCCGGCAGAGAGCTTCCAGGCATTCGACTTGAGCGATTTGGATGCGATCGAGGGTTTTGTCTCGGCGGTCGAAAATGACGTCGGACCGATCGCCGTCATGGTCAACAATGCGGCGTATTTCAGCGATCGCGCCTTCGCGGACCTGACGCCCGAGGACATCATGCGGACGCTCACCGTCAATGTCGGGGCTGTGATGCTGCTGTGCCGCACCGTGGGTGACCGGATGGCGCAGCGAGGCGGAGGGGCGATCGTGAACATGTCCTCCATCGCGGGGAAACGCGGATCGACCCAGGCCGATTACGGCGCCTCGAAGGCGGGCGTCATCAATCTCACGCGCACGCTGTCGCGCATCTATGCCCCCGCCAACGTGCGGATAAACGCAGTGGCGCCCGCGCTGGTGGACGCCGGCATGGGTGACCGCTTGGGCGAGGACGTTCGCGAAAGTTACGTCCAGCGCACGCCCATGGGCCGCGGCGCAAGAGCAGAGGAAATTGCCAGCGTCGTCGCGTTCCTTGCGGGACCCGACGCGAGTTACATGACGGGCGAAACGGTCAACGTCGATGGCGGACTCTGATCAGCCTTCGCACGAGATTGCGGTCGAAACGCATGATGGCCTGACCGTCCGTGGAGATGTCTTCGGGCCGGCCACCGGACCCGGCGCGATCTTTCTCCACGGTGGCGGGCAAAGCCGGTCATCCTGGCGCGGCGCTGCGCGACGATTGGCAAGCGCAGGCTTTTGCGCCTGCACGATGGATCTGCGTGGCCATGGAGACAGCGACTGGTCGCGCTCCGGCAATTACACGTTCGACGACTACGTAGCCGACGTGAAGGCCACCATCGCGCAAGTCGGCGAACCGGCACTGCTGATCGGCGCGTCGATGGGTGGCCACATCGCCATGATCGCCGCCGCGCGCTATCCGGACCGCGTATCCGCCCTTGCACTGGCCGATGTCACCCCTTGGGTGGACGAGGACAAGGGCGACGAGATCCGCAACGCCATGCGACAGGCGCGCCATGGCTTCGCCTCGGTCGAAGAGGCTGCCCGGATGGTCGATACGATGCGCGGCACGCCCTCGCAGGACGATATTTCGGGCTTGCGCAGACATATGCGGACCGGTCCCGACGGCCGGTTCTACTGGCGATGGGACCCGGCCATGCTGGCCGACGAGCACCTTCGCCACGGCGGCGAAGGTGGCTTGCTGGTCATCGAAGCCCGGCGACTCACGCGCCCGGTCCTTCTGATGCTGGCCGAGCACAGCACGGTGACCGATCCGGCGCAGGCAATCGCGTTCAAGGCCGCCGTGCCATGGCTGCAAACCGTCACCATCGAAGGCGCCGGACACATGGTCACCGGCGATCTCAACGACACCTATGCCGACCACATTCTCGCATTCGCCAACACTCTGGACGCCCCACATCCTCGGGAGAAACCCCATCGGTAAAGACATTCCCCGCATGCCCGAAACGCTCGAAGGCATTACCGCCGACTGGCTGACCCGCGCGCTCGAGATCGACTATCCCGGCACCGTCGTGACCAGCGCGACCCCGGGCAGCAGCGTGCGCGCGACCGGGACCAAGCTACGCCTGCTGCTTGACTACAACGATGCCGGGCACGCGCATCGCCTGCCGCCCACAATGTGGTTCAAGAGCGGGCTCGAGCCGCATTCCGATCACGTTCGGTCGAGCCACGAGCGTGAAGGCCTGTTCTATTCGCAGATCGCTCCGCACGGGCTGATCAACGCGCCCAAAGGCTATTTCGCAGAAGTCGATGATCGCGGCTTCGCCGGTCAGTTGATCGAGGACCTGCTGGCCCGCAATGCGCGCTTCGGCAGCGAAGCGCGCCCTGTCGGCACCGATGCAGCTGCGCAGACGCTGACCATGCTGGCGCGGCTGCATGCCTTTCGCTGGCAGTCGAGCGAGCTGGACAAGCTCGGCGCACCGGGCGGCTCGCTGATCACCGACGGGATCGTGCTGCACCTGCTGACCGCCGACAGCTGGGAAGAGTCCATGGGCAGACCCGCTGCGACCGAGCTGCCCGCAGCGTTCGACACGGTCGAGACCGTGCGAAGGGGCATGCAGCAATTATGGGACTACGACAGCCAGTCGAACGAGCGCTGCATCGTCCACGGCGATGCGCATCCCAACAACATGTTCTTCGAACAGGATGGATCGCCGGGCTTTCTCGACTTCCAGCGGCTGATGCAGTGCGACTGGGCGCACGATGTGAACTATTTCCTCGTCTCGTGCATGGACACCGACGATGCGGCCGCCAATGAGCGTGAGCTGCTGGAGCACTATCTGATCGCTCTGAAAGCGCACGGCGCTCCCGCACTGGAGCGGGACGCTGCGTGGGAAAACTATCGCCGCCACACGATGTACGGGCTGGTCTGGAACGTCGTCCCCACCGCGATGCAGACCGAGCGGGCAGTCGACATCATCTCGCGCCGGTTCAACGCCGCCGCCCGCCGGCACGAACTGGCAGGGCTGTTCGATCTGGGCTGATCGCCAGCCAGCCCCGCCCCGCCTGCAAGGTCAGTCGCGCAGGATCAGGTGTAGCGGACACATGCGGCGCATGAACGTTCCTGTGAACACAGGCGGCTCTGCGTCCGGGTCCAGCCGCATGTCTGGGTAGCGATCCAGCATCATGTCCAGCACCTCGCGCATTTCCGTGCGCGCAAAGTGAGAGCCGATGCACGACCGGTTGCCGCGCCCGAAGGCGAAGTGATCGGTCGGCGGGCGGCGCTCCAAATCGACGTCGGCGGGGCAATGGTAGTGGTCGGGATCGCGATTGGCTGCGGCGTTGCCGATGAACACGATGTCGCCCTTGCGAATGTGCGCATCGCCGATCGTCACGTCCTGCACGCAAATCCGATGGCGGAACATGACGACGCTGCGCAGCCGCATCCCCTCCTCGATCACAGCCTTCAGCGCCTTGTCCCGGTCCGTGCGGACCGCCGTCCGAACCTCCGGCTGAGACAGCATGGTGAAGAGAACGTTCGCTATCCCGTAAACGGTCGTGTCCGAACCGGCGAAGAACAGCTCGCGGCACAGGCCCAATGCCGCTTCCTCATCGAGTTCGAGGCCTGCAGCCGGTGCCTCCTGCCAGACCCTGCTGATGAAATCGTTGGAGGGCGTCTCGCGCGCCTTGCGGATGTGCGGCAGGAGTATTTCGTTGAGTTCCGCCGAGGCGGCGAGCGCGCGTTCGCGCCCTTCTTCGCTGCGATAGCCGGTTGAAATGAGAGCCACGATCTCGTGATTGAGTTCGAGTAGTCGATCCATCGCCGCATCGTCGCGGTGATCCATTCCGAGCAGCGATGAAATTACCCGCGGCGGAATGCGATCCGCGATCGCCGATGCCGCCTCTATCCGCCTCGCATTGCCGAGCGCGTCGAGCGTCTGTTCGATAATCGGCAGCATGTGGGCGACGCGGTATTGCTCCACGTTCGATGGCGAGAGAAGCTTCAGGTGGAAGCGGCGCAGCCGGGTATGCTCCTCACCCTGGCTCAGCGTGATGTTCGCCCCGCCACCCTTGATGCGCCGCAGCGTGTCGTCCGCATTGATGTAGGCATTGGCAAACAGGGATTCGTCGCGCTGCCCCTTGGCCACCTCTTCGTAGTCGAACAGGATCCACCCATTTGCCGCCTCGTCCCACACCGGCGATCGGTATTGATCATGCAGATTACGATAAAATTCGAAGGTTCGTTCGGAAGAGAATATCGAAAACCCTTCCGGACAGATCGGCTCTCTTGAGATCGCTGTTTCCGCGTCCGCAGGCATATTCCCTCCCATTAATTCTACCATATGGTAGAACTTTCGCGTGGAGTCCGCAACTGCGCGCCGGCGCAAACCCAATGTCGGCTCGATGACCAGTGGCAGTATGCCCGCAGTTGCGATCGCTCGCGGCGTTTGAACCGCAGAGCGGTTGCCGTGGAGCCAACGAGGTTCGCACATCGCGAGATCGGTTGGCCATGCGCGCGGTCATGCTGAGCGCTGGATAGGGCTGAACGAGGGGAGTGGCGGAGAGGGTGGGATTCGAACCCACGATACGGTTACCCGCATACCGCATTTCGAGTGCGGCGCATTCGACCTCTCTGCCACCTCTCCGCAAAAAAGGGGTCACTTCACGGCGCGACAAATCAGCGCGCCGGAGGCCGGAAGCGGCGCAGCTAGCCTAATGCGGAGGCGCTGCCAAGCCCCCGTATGCACTCCCGATGTGCGCCGCCCATTGTACAGCGGCTCCATGCCATCTATCTTGGGGTCAATGCAGGTTTCGCAGTACTTTTCCCACCAGGCCGGGCGCCATATCGAAGTGCCGCTGGAAAGCCGTGCGCGCTTCGGCGTGGGCGACGTCGTGCGTCACAAGATGTTCGATTTCCGCGGCGTGGTGTTCGATATCGACCCTATCTTCGCCAACAGCGAGGAATGGTACGAATCGATTCCCGAGAGCATCCGCCCCGGGCGCGACCAGCCGTTCTACCACCTGTTCGCCGAAAGCGACGATTCGTACTACGTCGCCTATGTCAGCCAGCAGAACCTGGTCGGCGACGGCCCGGCGGGCCCGGTCGATCACCCCAACATCGCCGAGATGTTCGACGATTTCGCCGATGGCCGCTACGTGATGCGGCGCGCGCTGACGCACTGAGCCGCGAAGCGCTCCGTCAGGAGCGGATCTTCCAGCCCGACTTGAGCAATGCGAACGAAGCCAGCGCCAGCACCGCGTTGAGCGCGAGCAGGCCTGCCCCCGCCAACAGCACGTCGCTGGAGCCGTTGCCGATGTCGCTCTGGCCAATGAAGCCATAGCGGAAGCCCGAGATCACGTAGAAGAACGGGTTGAAGTGGCTGATCGTGTAGAACGGCTCGTGCAGCCGATCGAGCGTGTAGAACGTGCCCGAAAGCAGGCTGAGCGGCGCGACGATGAAGTTGGTCACGGCGGCGTTGTGATCGAACTTCTCCGCCCAGATCGAGGCCATCAGGCCGAAGAAGCCGAGCATCAGCGCGCCCATCAACCCGAACCACGCGATCGCCCACACGTGCGAGACCATCAGCTTGGCGCCGGGATAGAGGAAGATCGCGAAGGCGACCGCACAGCCGACCAGCACCGCGCGCGTGACCGCCGCACCGACGATTCCGGCGAGCAGCTCGCCATGGCTCAGTGGCGGCATCAGCAGGTCGATGATCGTCCCCTGGATCTTGCCCGAGAGGAAGCTGAAGCTCGAATTGGCGAAACTGTTCTGCATCATGGCCATCACGATCAGGCCCGGCGCGAGGAAACTCTCGAACGGCACGCCCAGAATTTCGCGCCCGCCCCGCCCCAGCGCGACCGAGAAGATCACCAGGAACAGCAGCGTGGTGAACGCAGGTGCCCATACGGTCTGCGTCTGCACCTTGAAGAACCGGCGCACCTCCTTGCGATAGAGGCTCCACAGCCCGATCCGGTTGATCCCGTGTATCTGCGCGACGCCCCATTCGGGCAGCGCGGAGGGGACGGCGTTGGTGGCGGAAAGGCTCGCGTCGGCGGGCGGTGCTTGATCGCTCATGCCCTGCCGCCTAAGCGCGTGAACGAAGGGTGGCAACCCGGGCTGCGAATGCCTAGATAAACAGCCACAGCAAGACAGATGGATTTTCGATGAGTTGGACCGAAGAGCGTACCGCCACCCTTAAGCGTTTGTGGGAAGGCGGCGCCACTGCGACCGAGATTGCCAAGGAACTGGGCGACGTGTCGCGCAATGCCGTGATCGGCAAGGCGCACCGGCTGGGGCTGAAATCGCGCCCCTCCCCCGTCAAGGCGGCGGAAAAGAAGGCCGCGCCCAAGCCCAAGCCTGCACCGAAGAAAAAGGCTGCCCCGGCGCCAGCGCCCAGCCCTGCGCCGACGCCCGCTCCGGTTGCGGCCAAGCCTGCCGCAAAGCCCGCGAGCTCCGCGCCGCAGCAGCCAGCTGCGCCCGCCGCGCAGCCGCAGGCAACAGGCGCTCCGGCACCCACCTCCAGCTCGCCGCGAATCGTGTCGGTCGGGCCCGGTGGCTTCCTCAGGCAGGGCCCCGGCGACCAGCAGCCGCCAATCCCGCCCGCGCCGCCGCGCCGCCTCGTTCCTGCAAAGCCCGATCCTTCGATCGCGGACAAGACCAGCCTGCTCGATCTGTCGGACAAGGTGTGTCGCTGGCCGATGGGCCACCCGGGCGAGCCCGATTTCCACTTCTGCGGCGAAGCGGTGAACCCCGGCTTCCCCTATTGCGTCGAGCATTGCGGGCGCGCCTATCAGGCGCAGCTGCCGCGCGGTTCGCGCCGTCCCCCGCCACCGCTGCCCTACGGCGGTCCGCGCGTCCGCTAATTCAAGAATTCAGAAGCCCGCCGGCGCTATGCCGGCGGGCTTTTTCTTTTCCGGAGCATGCCGATGTCCTTTACCCTTTACGATGCCTTCGTTCCCACGGTTCGCCAGCTGCTTGGCGCTTTGCCCGGCGTGATCGCCAAGGCGGAGCAGCATGTGGCCGACAGCGGCTGCACCGACGCCGATCTTATCGAGGCGCGGCTGGCGGACGATATGTGGCCATTGCCGTGGCACATCCGCTCGTGCTGGGTGCACAGCGGCTACGCACTCGACCAGCTGACCGGGATGCAGTTCACCCCCGACTTCACCCAGATCCCCGAAAGCTGGGATTCGATGCGGGCGATGGTGGCCGAAGCCAGTGAGAAGCTGGCAGAGGTAACGCCCGAGCAGGTGAACGATATCGCCAACCGCCAGATCGATTTCGTGCTGGGTGGCGAAACCCGCTTCACCTTGCCGGGCGAGCGTTTCCTGCTCGGCTTCAACCTGCCCAACTTCCAGTTCCACGCGACCACCTTCTACGACATCCTGCGGATGAAGGGCGTACCGCTGAGCAAGCGCGACTACATGGGCAATCCGGCAGGGCCGATGTTCCAGCAGCGCTAGCGCTTGCGCGCGAACCAGATGGTGTGGCGCGGCCCCTTGTTGTTGGGCCGCGCGCGCACTTCGCGCACCTCGACCTCGAACCCGCCGTCCTTGAGCCGCGTGGTGAACTTGTGGTCGGGCGCGGCGGACCACACCGCCATGATCCCGCCGGGGTTCAGCGCATCCTTCGCCTTGGCGATGCCGGTACGCGTGTAGAGCCGGAAATTGCTGTCGACCACGATCCCGTCCGGCCCGTTATCGACATCGAGCAGGATCGCGTCGTACTTGGGGCTAGTGCCGTCGTTGGCATCGTCGATAAGCGCCTCGACATTGCACAGGATCACGTCGCCGCGCGGATCGTCGAGGCTCTCGGCGCTCAGATGCGCCAGCGGCCCGCGCGCCCATTCGAGGATTTCGGGCACCAGCTCTGCCACGGTCACGCTGCCGCCTGTGGGCAGGTGGGCGAGCGCGGCGCGATAGGTAAAGCCCATCCCGAACCCGCCGATGAGCACGCGTGGGCGCGGCGCGTCCAGCTCCGCCAGCGTAAGCACCGCCAGCTGTTCCTCGGAAAACTGCATCCGCGTGCCCATCAGCTCGTCCCGACCGAGCATGATGATGAAATCGCGCCCGTGGCTGACCAGCGTCAGCTCCTTCCCGTCGGGGATCTGGGCGGTGGCAATCGTTTCACGGGGCAGCATGGGCGTTGCGATAAACGCTACGAACCGAAGGGGATAGTCCGGAACGCGGACCGCCGGGCAAAAGTTGATGCGGTAACCCCCGAAGGAGAAGCCGTATGCCCACCACCGCCCGTATCGCGATCGTCCCTGAAGCCGGCGGCGACTTCGCGATCGAAGAGCGCGCCATCGCCGATCCCGGCCCGCACGAGGTATTGATCGAACTGGTCGCCACCGGCGTGTGCCACACCGATCTGGCCGTGCAGGCGGGCGACCTGCCAACGAACTTCCCCGTTGTCCTCGGCCACGAGGGTGCGGGGAAAGTCGTCGCAACCGGATCGCACGTGACCGATATTGCCGAGGGCGACCATGTCGTGCTGTCCTACGGTTCCTGCGGCCATTGCCGGCCCTGCCAGGAAGGCGACCCGGCCTATTGCGCGGACTTCAATCCGCTGAATTTCATGAACAAGCGGCAGGGCGACGATGCGCCGGTTTTCGCGGACGGGCCCAACGCTGCCTTCTTCCAACAGTCGAGCTTCGCCACCCACTCGATCGCGCACGAGCGCAACGTGGTGAAGATCGACGCCGACGTCGACATCTCGCTGCTCGGCCCGCTGGGTTGCGGCATCCAGACCGGTGCGGGCGCGGTGATGCGCACCGCGCAGCCGCCAGCGGGTTCGAGCCTGCTGGTCTCGGGCGTGGGCAGCGTCGGCATGGCAGCCGTGATGGGCGCGAAGGTCGCCGGGTGCTCGCCGATCATCGCGGTCGATACCAACGAGGACCGGCTGACGCTGGCGAAGGAACTGGGCGCGACCGACACCGTACACGTCACCAAGGATACCGACGTACCCGAGTCCGTGCGCAAGATCGTGGCGGGCGGCGTGGACTACGCCATCGAATGCAGCGGCAATGCCACCGCAGCGCGCGGTGCGTGGGGTTCGCTTGCCAACCGGGGCACGCTGGTGGTGGTCGGCGCGCCGCCGTCGGGGACCGAATATTCGTTCGACGCCAACGAACAGATCCTGACGGGTCGCAAGATCGTCGGCTGCGTGGAGGGCGATTCCAAGGTGAAACAGTTCATCCCGACGCTGGTCGATCTCTACCAGAAGGGGCAGTTCCCGTTCGACAGGCTGGTCAAGCGCTACCCCTTCGACAAGATCAACGACGCGGTCGCCGACCTGCACGATGGCAAGGTATTCAAGCCGATCCTCGAAATGGGCTGATCCCGCGAAGGACAGAACATCACACCTGGCAGGGGCCGCGAGGGCAAAGCCTTCGCGGCCCTGCGCCTATGCGCGTCAGTCGACTGCCGGCACTTCGAGCATGTGCGAATCGATCTCCAGCCGCGCAATCGCGCCCGGTCCGATCGGTGCAGCCGACATCGTGAAGCGCCCGCCGAGCGACTGCGCCAGCGTCCGTGCGATCTTCAGCCCAAGGCTTTCTGCGCGCGCCAGGTCGAAGCCCTCGGGCAGCCCGATCCCGTCATCGGCCACGATCACCTCGGTGCCGCCCTCGAAGGGTGCGACGGTGACCACGATCTGCCCGCCCTCGCGCGATCCGAAACCGTGTTCGATCGCGTTGTTGAGCGCTTCTGCCACCACCAGCGCGGTGGGGATCGCCTTGTCCGGCGGCAGCACGGTGTCGGCATGGGCGACGAATTCGTATCCCAGTCCGGACCGCCCAGAGGCTGCGATTACGTCGCGGCAAATCTGGTCGATATAGGCCGCCAGGCTGACCTGCGCGCCCGCCGGATCGTAAAGCTGGCGCTGGATGCGCCCGACGAGGCCCAGCCGCCGCGACGCCTCGTCCAGCGCGGCGCGCGCGCCCTCGTCGGTCATGCGGTTCTTTTGCAGCGAGATGAGCGAGCCGACCATTTGCAGGTTGTTGCCGACCCGGTGCTGCAGTTCCTTGAACAGCACTTCGGTGTTGTCTTTCAGTGCGATGCTGCGGCGGCGCTCCGCATCGAGATCGCGATTGGCCATCTGCATCCAGTGGATCAGCGTGATGTCGACGGAGACGATGAAGAGGTAGAACCCGAGCGCCAGAGCGGAGCCGAATTGCAGATCGAAGCTGCCGAACGGCGCGATGAAGAAAAACCACGCGAGCATGCCGCACAGCACTGCGCATACCGTGCCCGGCCCTACCCCGAAGAAGAACGCCGTGATGATGACCGCGGGAAAGAACGTGAGGTAGGGGAAGCCCGGCGGCAGTCCCTCCCCGATTTCGTAACGGATCGCCCAGGCGACGAACGTCAGCAGCAGGGCTACGCCATACCCGATCCAGGGGCGATTTCGCGCGAGCGGCACGCGCGCGGCAAAACGGCGAGCCGCGCTCGGCACCTTCGGGTTCAGCGGTTCTGATGGGGTAGATTGCGACACTGCCTGCGAATGGCAGCGCTTGTTGTTTTGCGCAAAGAAAAAAGGCTGCGGAAGCAATGCTCCCGCAGCCTTTCTTGTGTTCTTACTGTGCGAAGACTTAGTCGTCGTCGCGCAGGAAGGCCGGCATGTGCGCGGGGCCGTCGCCGCCCCCGTTATCGCCGCCCCGACCGCCGCGATCACCACCGCGATCGCCATCGCGACCACGGCCACCGCCGCCGCCACGACCGCCACGGCCACCGCGACGATCGCCGCCACGGTCACCACGGGGCCCGCGATCACCGCCGCCTTCACGCTTTTCGCGCGGCGGGCGGGTGTCTTCCAGCTCTTCGCCGGTTTCCTGGTCGACAACGCGCATCGACAGGCGAACCTTGCCGCGGTTGTCGATCTCGAGGACCTTGACCTTAACTTCCTGGCCTTCGGAAACGACGTCGGTCGGCTTTTCGACCCGCTCGTTCTTCATTTCGGAGACGTGGACGAGGCCGTCCTTGCCACCCATGAAGTTCACGAACGCACCGAAGTCGACGATGTTGACAACCTTGCCGGTGTAGATCTTGCCGACTTCCGCCTCTTCGACGATGCCTTCAATCCACTTGCGCGCGGCTTCGATTTCGTCGGCATTGCTCGACGAGATCTTGATCACGCCTTCGTCGTCGATGTCGACCTTGGCGCCGGTTTCGGCGACGATCTCGCGGATCACCTTGCCGCCCGTGCCGATGACGTCGCGGATCTTAGACTTGTCGATCTGCATCGTCTCGATGCGCGGAGCGTGCTTCGACACGCCCGAACGCGCCGAGCCCAGCGCCTTGGTCATCTCGCCCAGGATGTGCGCGCGGCCGGCCTTCGCCTGCTCGAGCGCCTTGGTCATGATTTCCTGCGTGATGCCGGCAACCTTGATGTCCATCTGCAGCGAGGTGATGCCCGCTTCCGAACCTGCGACCTTGAAGTCCATGTCGCCCAGGTGATCTTCATCACCCAGGATGTCCGACAGGACGGCAAACTCGTCGCCTTCGAGGATCAGGCCCATCGCAATGCCCGAGACCGGACGTTCGATCGGAACGCCGGCATCCATCATCGACAGACAGCCGCCGCACACGGTCGCCATCGAGGACGAGCCGTTGGACTCGGTGATGTCCGACAGGATGCGGATGGTGTACGGGAAGTCTTCATGGCTCGGCAGCACGGGGTGCAGCGCGCGCCATGCGAGCTTGCCGTGGCCGGTTTCGCGACGGCTGGTGAAGCCGAAGCGGCCCACTTCGCCGACCGAATAGGGCGGGAAGTTATAGTGCAGCATGAAGTGGTTGTACGACAGGCCCTCGAGTCCGTCGATCATCTGCTCGGCATCCTTGGTGCCCAGCGTGGTGGTGCAGATCGCCTGCGTCTCACCGCGCGTGAACAGCGCCGAACCATGCGTGCGGGGCAGCAGGCCGACCATTGCTTCGATCGGGCGAACCTGATCGAGCTTGCGGCCGTCGATGCGCTGGCCGTCCTTGAGGATGGCACCGCGTACGATTTCCGCTTCCAGCTTCTTCGTCAGCTTGTTGGCGGTCATCTTCTGCTGACTGTCGAACTCTTCCGAAGAATAATGGGCCTTCACCTTCTCGCGCGCTTCGTTGAGCGCGTCCGAACGGGCGGACTTGTCGGTCAGCTTGTAAGCCTTGGCAATGTCGTCGCCGATCATCGCGCGGATGGCTTCCTTCATCGACGCGTTGTCGTCAGAAGAAGCGAGTTCCCACGGGTGCTTGGCAGCCTGTTCGGCCAGCTCAATGATCGCACCGATGACCTTGCGGCTTTCCTCGTGCGCGAACATCACCGCGCCGAGCATTTCCTCTTCGGTCAGTTCCTTGGCTTCGGATTCGACCATCATCACCGCGTCATTGGTCGCGGCGACGACGAGGTCGAGGCGACCTTCTTCATCGAGCGCGGACGAGAGCGACGGGTTGAGTTCGTATTCGCCATTGCGGAAGCCGACGCGCGCGGCGCCGATCGGGCCCATGAAGGGCACGCCCGAAATGGTCAGCGCAGCCGAGGCGGCGATCATCGCAAGAATATCGGGCTCGGTCTCGCCGTCATACGACAGGACTTGGCAGATGACGTTGATTTCGTTGTAGAAACCTTCGGGGAACAACGGCCGCACGGGGCGGTCGATCAGGCGCGAAACCAGCGTTTCCTTCTCCGTCGCGCGGCCTTCGCGCTTGAAGAAGCCGCCCGGGATACGGCCCGCAGCGGAGAATTTTTCCTGATAGTGAACGGTCAGCGGGAAGAAATCCTGCCCGTCCTTGACGCTCTTGGCGGCGGTCACGGCGCACAGCACCACGGTTTCGCCATAGGTGGCCAGCACGGCACCGTCGGCCTGACGGGCAATGCGGCCGGTTTCCAGAGTGAGGGTCTTTCCGCCCCACTCCAGACTTACAGTTTTCGTATCGAACATTGATTATCCTTCTGACCCACGCTGCCATATTGCCGCGCGGGGCCTCTTGTGCCGGGGATACCGTCCCGGTCCGGTGCGGGGCGCTCAGTCTGGCCCCAAGGGCGCGGCTTGCCGAATTGCGAAGCCTGACCCCTACTTTTCCTCCAATGTGAACCCCAGCGAAAGCTGGGGTCTCGTACCACAGGCACCGTGCCTGCCGGAGGGAGGTCCCAGCGTGCGCTGGGACTCACGCATAGACAAAGGGCGACCAGTGGCCGCCCTTTGAGAAACCTTACTTGCGAAGACCCAGCTTCTGGATCAGCGCGTTGTACCGCTCGACGTCTTTCTTCTTGAGATAGGCGAGCAGGTTGCGGCGCTTGTTGACCATCATCAGGAGGCCACGACGCGAGTGGTTGTCCTTGTGGTTATCCTTGAAGTGTTCGGTCAGGTTGCGAATACGTTCCGTCAGGATCGCGACCTGCACTTCGGGGCTGCCCGTATCGCCTTCGGCCTGGGCATTGTCCTTGATGATCTCTTGCTTGCGCTCGGCAGTAACCGTCATTCATTCACTCCGCGACATCGGGAAGGTTGAAACCCCGTACGATTTTCATCGTACCGCTTTCGATCTCCACCAGCGCCACCGGGACGCTGCCCGATTTCGCGAAATAGAGCCCGTCGGCATGGGGCATTCCGGAGATGACCCGGCCCTGGCGGGCCGCCTGCGCTTGCTCCGGGTCGAGGGAGAGGGCCGGGATGTCGTCCAGCCCCGCCTCTATCGGCAGGAGGAGGTCTTGCAATGGCGCGCCGTTACCGATTTCGTTGAGTTTGTCCAGCGAAATCGCCTGTTCCTCGCGGAACGGCCCGGCCTTGGTACGTCTGAGGTAGGTAACGTGCCCGCGCGTGCCAAGGGCCAGCGCGATATCCCGTGCAAGAGAGCGGATGTAGGTGCCCTTGCTGACCGTGGCCTCCAGCGTGACGCTTTCCGCGAGTTCGAGCGGCATGGAAGGGTCGTAGGGGTCCGGGCGGCCGGTGGTGGTGGCGAAGGTGGAGTCCAGATCCTCCCCCACCGGGGGAGGGGGACCATCCGCAGGATGGTGGAGGGACACGTTGGCACTCTGCTCGTCACCGCCGACCGCACTTTCCGAAGGTGCCCCTCCACCGTCTTCGACGGTCCCCCTCCCCGTACCGGGGAGGATTTGCAGCGCGTAAATGGTCACCGCCCGCGTCGCCAGCTCGACATCCTCGCCCGCCCTCGCCATGTCGTAGGCGCGCTTGCCGTCGACCTTCAGCGCCGAATACGCAGGCGGCACCTGCTCGATCTCGCCGGTGAAGTGGTCGAGCACCCCCGCCACCGCCGCCAGCGGAGGAAAGCGGTCGCTGCGCGCGATCACCTCGCCCTCGGTATCGAGCGTGTCGGTCTCCTCCCCGAACCGGATGGTGAAGACGTAGGTCTTGGTCGCATCGAGCATGCGCCCGGCTAGCTTGGTCGCCTCGCCCAGCGCGATCGGCAACACGCCCTCGGCCTGCGGATCGAGCGTGCCGCCGTGCCCCACCTTGGTCTTGGCATAGCCGCCTTCGCGCAGGTTGCGCTTCACCGCAGAGACGCCTTGGGTCGAACCCATCCCGCGCGGCTTGTCGAGGATCAGCCAGCCCGAGGGCGGCACGGTCTTGTTGTCATCGCTCACAACAGGGGGCCTAGCCAAAGCTGCTCGCACAGGCCAATCGGTTTATGACCATGAGCGACGTATACGACCTTCTCGTCATCGGTGGCGGCATCAACGGCGCCGGGATTGCCCGCGACGCCGCCGGGCGCGGCCTTTCGGTGCTGCTGGTGGAGAAAGACGATCTCGCCGCGCACACCTCCAGCGCCAGCACCAAGCTGGTCCACGGCGGCTTGCGCTATCTCGAGCATTACGAATTCCGGCTGGTGCGGGAGAGCCTGAAGGAACGCGAGGTGCTGCTCGCCCTCGCCCCGCACATCATCTGGCCGCTGCGCTTCGTGCTGCCGCACCATGCGGGCCTGCGCCCGGCATGGCTGCTGCGGCTCGGGCTGTTCCTCTACGACCATATCGGCGGGCGCAAGCTGCTGCCCCCGACCAAGGGCGTGGACCTGCGCGAGCCACCGCACGCGGCGATCCTCAAGCCATCGCTGAAACGCGGGTTCGAATATTCGGATTGCTGGGTGGAGGATTCGCGGCTGGTGGTGCTCAACGCGCTCGACGCGAGGGAGCGCGGCGCGGATATCCGCACGCGCACCGAGTGCATCGCGCTGGAGCGCGAGGATGCGCTGTGGCGCGCAACCTTGCGCGATGCTTCGGGCGAAACGCAGGTGCAGGCACGCGCGGTCGCCAATGCCGCAGGGCCGTGGGTCGACGAGGTGCTGCGCCGCGCAACGCGCGCCAACGCGCCCGCGCACCTGCGCCTGGTCAAGGGCAGCCACCTTGTCGTGCCCAAGCTATGGGACGGGCCGCACTGCTACATCTTCCAGAACGGCGACGGCCGGATCTGCTTCGCGATACCCTACGAGCAGCAATTCACGCTGCTCGGCACCACCGACGAACGGTTCGAGGGCGATCCGAACGAAGTCCGCATCAGTGACGAGGAAGCCGCCTATATCTGCGCCTCGGTCAACGAATATCTCGCCACGCGGGTGCGGCCCGAGGACGCGGTGTGGAGCTATTCAGGCGTGCGCCCGCTCTACGAAGACGAAGCGGCGAGCGATTCCACCGTCACGCGCGACTATGTGTTCGAGGTCGACGACGAAGGCGGCGCGCCGATCCTTTCGGTCTTCGGCGGCAAGATCACCACCTATCGCAGGCTCGCCGAACATGCGCTGGAGAAGCTCGCCATAGGAGGCGAGGCGTGGACCGCCGATGCCCCGCTGCCCGGCGGCGACATGCCGGTCGCGGGCCATGCCGAGATGGTCGAACGCCACGCGTGGCTGCGGCAGTACATGCGGATCGAGGATCTCGCCCGCCTCGTTCGCGCCTATGGCACGCGGATCGCGGACATTTTCGGGACCGAGGAAGCCCCGCTCGAAAGGGGCAAAAGAATCGCGGCGGGCGTGTTCGAAGCCGAATTGCGCTACCTGCGCGATGTCGAGTTCGCGCGGACAGGCGAAGACGTGTTGTGGCGCCGCAGCAAGCTGGGCCTGCATCTGAAAGAGGCGGATCGCGAGGCCATCGCGCGCTGGTTCGAAGCCTAGCGCGCGACCCAGTCCGCAATCGTCAGGAACTGTCCCATCATCCATTCGACGGGCGGCCCGACCGTGTTTTCGATCAGGCCGGTGTTGGGGAACACCCACACGATCGCGATCAGCACGATGAACAGCACCATCCCGATCTGTTGCAGCTTGTTCCAATGGACCGCCCAGGATCGCGGCAGCAGCCCTTCGACGATATGCGACCCGTCGAAGGGCGGGATCGGCAGCAGGTTGAAGAAGGCGAGGAAAACGTTGATCAGGATGAAGACGAACAGCGCGCTCGGGATCAGCGCGACGGTTCCATCCAGCCCCACTACCTGCGGCAGGCCGGTCTCGCTCGACATCAGCAACGCACCGTCGGGCAGGGTCAGCCCGAACAGGATCGCGCCGATCAGCGCGAGCAGCAGGTTGGTCAGCGGCCCGGCGGCAGCGACCAGCATCATGTCGTAACGCGGATTGTTCAGCCGGTGGCGCACGACCGGCACGGGCTTGGCCCAGCCGAAGATCGGCCCGCCGACCAGCGCGAGGAAACCCGGCACCAGCAGCGTACCGACCGGATCGACGTGGCGGATGGGATTGAGCGTCAATCGCCCGCGATCATACGCGGTGCTGTCGCCAAGCAGCCGCGCCACCCAGCCATGCGCCACCTCGTGACACACGATCGCGACGATCAGCGCGGGGATCAGGATTGCGGCAAATGCGAGTGTGTCGAGCATACCCGTCAGATAGGTGCTTGCGGACTGCGCACAAAGTGGCGGCGACACACCGCGACGTAGCGTTCGTTGCCGCCGATCTCGGTCTGCGCACCGTCGGTCACCGGATTGCCCGCGTCGTCGACCCGTTGGTTCATCGTCGCCTTGCGGCCACAATGGCAGACCGCCTTCATCTCGACGAGCTTGTCCGCAATGCCGAGCAGTTCCGCCGATCCGGGGAACAGCCGCCCCTGGAAATCGGTGCGCAGGCCATAGCAGATGACCGGGAT
This sequence comes from Citromicrobium sp., assembly GCA_002729695.1. Classification (GTDB taxonomy): domain Bacteria; phylum Pseudomonadota; class Alphaproteobacteria; order Sphingomonadales; family Sphingomonadaceae; genus Alteriqipengyuania. The sequence continues at coordinate 128,273 of PBYQ01000003.1, forward strand.
ATCGTCCCGGTCGGTCAACCGGGCGAGCTGCCAGACCTGTTGCGAGGTAAGAAACTGCGCCTCGTCCACCAGCACGCAGGCGAGCTGTGGATCGTCAGGCCCGCGATCCGCCACTTCCTTGCGCACCTGCGCAGCAATATCGGTATCGGGGGAGAAGCGCTGGGCATCGCTGGTCAGGCCGATCCGGCTGTTGATCGCGCCGAATGCCGGGCGATTGTCCACCGCCGCGGTCCATAGCGACACGTCCATGCCACGCTCGCGGTAATTGAACGCGGTCTGCAGCAGCAGCGCGCTCTTACCTGCATTCATGCTGGCGTAGTAGAAATAGAGCTTGGCCATCGGCTTTGGCGCAGCGAGGCCGCCTACTCCTCTTCTTCGTCCAGATCGCGCGCGACCTTGGGGTCGTTGAGCAGGCGTTCGATCCGGTCAGCTTCCTCGAAGCTTTCGTCGGCGCGGAATTGCAGCTTGGGCGCGAACTTGAGCCCCAGCCGCTTGGCAACCTCGCGCTGGAAGAAGGCGGTGTTGGTACGCAGCGCCTTGAGAACCGCTGCCTCGTCTTCGCCCAGCAGCGGCTTCACGTAGACGCTGGCGTTCCTGAGGTCGGGCGTCATCCGCACCTCGGTGACGCTGACCGTGTGGGCAGACAGAGTCTCGTCGTGAACCTCTTGCCGGGCGAGCAGTTCGGACAGGATATGCCGCACCCGCTCGCCCACCTTGAGGACGCGGACGGAGTGCTGTTCGGCGGAAAATTGCTGGCGGGCCATCAGGCTTCCATCTTCTCGAGTATACGTTTCAGGCTGCGCATGTTGCGCGCCGTGCCGCGAGATTCAAGGCGGCGTTCCATGAAGGCGCCGGTCAGCTTGCTTTCGGCCACCCCGTCGCCGTAGTCGAGGAACAGCATCCGCTCGCCCAGCGCGAGCTTTTCCGACCCGCGCCCCGCGTGATCGGCAAGCAGTGTGTCGAACTGTGCCTGCGTCGGCTGGTTCTCGAGGAAGTGGGTATGGACGAATTTGTCCTCGCCCTCCCCGTGGAAGGGATTGTTGTCGATTGCGCTGACAACCTCGTCGCGCGAGCGGACGGTCACCAGCACATCGAGCCCGAACCGGTCCGACAAGGTTCTTGCGATGAGCGCTTCGGCATCCGCCGCGCTACGTCCCTGCGGATCGAACAGCACGTTGCCGCTGGCGACGACCGTTGCGACCTGCGCGAGACCTGCGTCTTCCAGCGCGGCCTTGAGATCGGTCATCTTGAGCCGGTTGCCGCCGACATTGATCGAACCGAGAAAGGCGACCGCACGCGCCATCAGACGGGCGCATCCGGCACGGGCGTGGGGATCGCGGTGGAGGTCGCGCGGGCGAGCAGGCGGCCTTCGGAGTCGAACAGCTCGCCTTCGAGGAAGGCGACCTTGCGCCCGTGTTTGATCACGCGGCCCTTCGCGGTGATCCGTTCGAGCGGGACCATCCGCACGAAGCTGAGGTTCATATCGAGATTGAGCGGCAGCGCCTCGTTATCGGTGGAGGCCAGCAGCGCCGCACCCATCACCTCGTCGAGAAAACCCGCGATCAGCCCGCCCTGCACCGCCCCTCTGGGAGAGGCGAAGCTGGGCGGCGGATCATAGGTGAAGGTGACCTCGCCCTTCTCCGCGTCCCAGCTCTGAAACTGCGAACCCATCAGCTGCGCCGATGGCGAGCGCTGGGTCTTGAAGAGTTCGGTCATAACAAGACTCCTCCCCTCCCGCCTGCGGGAGGGGTAGCGAGACTTGGTCGCGCAAGCGACCTAGTCGCAGCGGGGTGGGCTCTTACGAGCTCCAACCATTGGATGGGCCCACCCCCGACCCCTCCCGCGAGCGGGAGGGGAGTATACGTCACAGCGTCCGTTCACGCTCCTCGACTTCGAAGACTTCGAGCTGGTCGCCCGGCTTGATGTCGTTCGTGTCTTCCAGCACCACGCCGCATTCGAGGCCCGCGCGGACTTCGTCCACGTCGTCCTTGAAGCGCCGCAGCGAGGCGATGGTGGTCGACGAGACGATGACGTCGTCGCGGGTGAGGCGGGCGTGGAGACCCTTGCGGATCGCGCCTTCCTCCACCAGCAAGCCGGCCGCCTTGTCCTTCTTGCCGGACTTGAAGACTTCCTTGACCGCGGCACGACCGACGACGTGCTCGATCCGCTCTGGACCCAGCTCGCCCGCCATCTCCTTCGCGATCTCTTCGGTCAGGTGGTAGATGACGTCGTAATACATCATCCGCACGCCTTCGCGCTCGATCTGCTGGCGCGCCTTGGCGTTGGGACGCACGTTGAAGCCGATGATCGGCGCGTTGCCGGCAGCCGCCAGCGTCACGTCGTTTTCGGTAATCGCGCCCACGCCCGAGTGCAGGATGCGGACCTTGATGTCGTCGTTCGAAAGGTTGGTGAGCGCGGTCTTGATCGCCTCGACCGAGCCCTGAACGTCGGCACGGACCAGCAGCGGGAACTCGATCGCCTTGTTGGCGAGGCCGGCGAACATCGCGTCGAAATTGGTCGGCGCCAGCGCGGTGCGCTGCTCGTTCGCCTTGTCCCGGCGGTATTCGGCGACTTCGCGCGCGCGCTGCTCGTTCTCGACCACGGTCAGCTGGTCGCCCGCATTCGGCACCCCGCCGAGGCCGAGGACCTCGACCGGCATCGAAGGCCCAGCTTCCTTGATCTGCTTGCCCTGATCGTCGACGATGGCACGCACGCGGCCGCTCATCGTACCGGCAACCAGCGCATCGCCCTTCTTGAGCGTACCGCGCGTCACCAGCACCGAGGCGACCGGGCCACGGCCCTTGTCGAGCTGCGCCTCGATCACGGTGGCTTCCGCCGCGCGATCGGGGTTGGCCTTCAGTTCCATCAGCTCGGCCTGCAGCGCGATCTTGTCGAGCAGTTCGTCGAGCCCGGTGCCCTTGAGCGCGGAAATCTCCACGTCCTGCACGTCGCCCGACATCGCCTCGACGATGACCTCCTGTTCGAGCAGGCGCTCGCGCACCTTCTGGGGGTTGGCTTCCGGCTTATCCATCTTGTTGATGGCGACGATGATCGGCGTGCCAGCGGCCTTGGCATGGCTGATCGCCTCGATCGTCTGTGGCATGATGCCGTCGTCGGCAGCGACCACCAGCACCACGATATCGGTGACGTTGGCACCGCGTGCCCGCATTTCGGTGAACGCGGCGTGGCCCGGCGTGTCGAGGAAGGTGATCTTGTCGCCGTTCTTCGTCTTCACCTGATAGCTGCCGATATGCTGGGTAATGCCCCCCGCTTCGCCGCGGGTCACATTGGTGCCGCGCAGCGCATCGAGCAGGCTGGTCTTGCCGTGATCGACGTGGCCCATGATCGTGACGACCGGCGGGCGGGCTTTCAGCGTTTCTTCCGGATCGACATCCTCTTCGGCCTTGATGTCGACGTCGGCTTCGGAAACCTTCTGGATGTTGTGGCCGAACTGTTCGACCAGCAGTTCCGCAGTGTCCTGGTCGATCGTCTGGTTGACGGTGACCGCCATGCCGAGGCTGAATAGTTCCTTCACCAGGTCCGCGCCCTTTTCGGCCATGCGGTTGGCGAGTTCCTGCACGGTGATCGCTTCGGGGACGACCACGTCGCGCACCTGCTTCTCGCGCGGCTTGGACGAGCCGCCGCCCTGCATCCGGCGTTCCTTCTCACGCGCACGCTTGAGCGCGGCGAGGCTGCGGGCGCGGCGGCCTTCGTCCTCGTTGAGCGCCTTGGTGACGGTGAGCTTGCCCGAACGGCGCTTGTCAGGACGTTCGGCACCGCGTGCGGGCTTCTCTTCCTTCTTGGCCTTCTTCTCGGGCTTCTTGGGTTCGGGACGGGCAACCGGCGTGAACTTGCGTGCAGCGGGGCGCGCCGGCGTCTTGCCGCTGTCGTCCTCGGCCGGAGCCTTGGCTTCCTCGAGCTCTGCCGCCGGAGCTTCGGCTGCAGCCTTGGCCTCTTCCTCGGCCCGCTTGGCAGCTTCTTCCTTGGCCTTGGCGTTTTCCTCGGCGCGCTTCTTCTCGTCATCGGCGGCCTGCTTGGCCTTTTCATCGTCGCGCTTGCGCGCTTCTTCGGCCAGCCGCAGGCGATCTTCCTCGGCCTCGCGCTGGAGGCGGGCGACGCGTTCCTGCGGGGTTTCCCCTGCAGGAGCGGCCTTCTTCGGCGCGGCCTTCTTCGCCGCCGGAGCCGGGGCAGGCGCGGGAGCCGGAGTGGGCGCAGGCGCGGGAGCAGGCTCGGGAGCTTTCGCTTCCTCGGCGGGCGGCGCGGTTTCGCCGGGCTTCAGGATCTTGCGACGACGCTTCACCTCGACCGCCACCTTGTTGGTGCGGCCGTGGCTGAAGGTCTGCTTGACCTCGCCCGATTCCACGCTCCGCTTGAGGCCAAGCGGTTTACGGGTCCGGGTTTTGTTTTCGTCGTCGCTCATAAAACTCGTTTCTTCCTTCAGTCACATCGTCGCGAGATCGAGGGTCACCGCCTAGGCGGCCCCCGCTTCGCTCACGTCCGCAGACGCATTCCGGTATTGCAGCAGGCGCGTCAGGGCCTGGTCGACCCGCTCGGCCGCCGCATGATCGGCCAGCGCCAGATGGACGACATTGTCGCGGCCCAATGCCACAGACAGCGCCGCACGGTCCAGTGGCAAGCGCGTACCGCCCTCGCCCGAACCTTCGCGATCGCTTCCCACGCGCCACGCCTGGTCGAGCTTGGCAGCGCCGCCATCGCTCGCATCGGCTGCGTGATAGAGTGCCGCCAGCACTCCGCCGCGCGCATGTTCCGCAATGCGTTCCGACCCCAAGATAAGGTGTCCGCTCCGCATTTCGAGCCCCAGCCGGTCGGTAAGCGTGCGCAGCAGGCCCGCATCGATCTGCGCGGGCAGATCGTCGGGCACCCGCGGAGGCGCGGATTTGAATGCCCGGGCCAGCGCTCCCTTGAGCTTGCCCTTCGCAATCGCGGTTTCAAGCTCGGCGCGCGAGACGCCCAGCCAGGCGCCGCGACCCGGCGCTCGCGCGCGCGGATCGGGCAGCACGTCACCATCAGGCGAAATCGCAAGACGAATCAGCTCGTCCCGCTCGCCGTGGCGTCCGGTCAGGATGCACTTGCGCTCCGGCGATTTCCCGCCGGGGCGCGTGCGCTCGGTTGTCGGCGTCAGAGACTCATTGTTCGGAGTCCGCATCGGCGGCCTCCTGTTCGGTTGTCGGCGCGGCCTTGGCCGGTGCCGGTTCCTCGTCCTCGAACCAGTGCGCGCGGGCAGCCATGATGATCTCGTTGCCCTGCTCTTCGGTCAGACCGTATTCGCCCAGCACACCGCCCTTGTCCTGCTCGCGCTGCGGACGATCGCGCCGCATCGGCGGACCATCGGGATTGTTGTTGCGGCGGCGCGGAGCCTCGCGCTTCTTGGCGATCAGTTCGTCGGTGGCGAGATCGGCCACATCGTCGAGCGTCTTGAGTCCCGCCTTGCCCAGCGTGACCAGCATCGCTTCGGACAGGTGCGGCAGCTCGGCCAGCGCATCCTCGACGCCCAGTTCGCGGCGCGCCTCGCGATGCGCGGCTTCCTGCCGTTCGAGCGCTTCGGTCGCGCGGCTCTGCAGTTCCTCGGCCAGTTCCTCGTCGAAGCCTTCGATCATCGCCAGTTCGTCCAGCTGGACGTAGGCGACTTCTTCCAGCTCGGCGAAGCCTTCGGCGACGAGCAGCTGCGAGAGCGTTTCGTCGACGTCGAGCTCCTCCTCGAACATCTTGGAGCGAGCGGCGAATTCCTTGCTCTGCTTTTCCGAGGCTTCTTCCTCGGTCATGATGTCGATCTGGTTGCCGGTCAGCTGGCTGGCGAGACGCACGTTCTGGCCACGGCGACCGATCGCCAGCGAAAGCTGGTCGTCGGGCACCACGACTTCGATGCGGCTTTCGTCCTCATCCAGCACCACGCGGCTGACGGTGGCGGGCTGGAGCGCGTTGACGATGAAGGTCGCCTCTTCCTCGCTCCACGGGATGATGTCGATCTTCTCGCCCTGCAGTTCCTGCACGACGGCCTGAACGCGGCTGCCCTTCATGCCGACGCAGGCACCGACCGGGTCGATGCTGCTGTCGTGGCTGATCACGCCGATCTTGGCGCGGCTGCCCGGGTCGCGGGCGGCGGCCTTGATCTCGATGATGCCGTCGTAGATTTCGGGCACTTCCTGCGCGAACAGCTTCTTCATGAAGTCGGGATGCGCGCGGGTCAGGAAGATCTGCGGACCGCGGTTGTTGCGTTCGACCTTGCTGATCAGCGCACGGACACGCTCGCCGACACGCGCGGCTTCGCGCGGGATCTGCTGGTCGCGGCGGATCACGCCTTCGGCGCGGCCGAGGTTGACGATCACGTGGCCGAATTCGACCGACTTGATCACGCCGGTGATGATTTCGCCCGCGCGATCCTTGAACTCTTCGTACTGACGCTCACGCTCGGCATCGCGGACCTTCTGGAAAATCACCTGCTTGGCGCTCTGCGCGTCGATACGGCCGAGGTCGACCGGCGGCAGCGGATCGACGATGAAGTCGCCCAGCGATGCGCCGTCCTGCAGCTTCTGCGCCTGCTCCAGGTTGACCTGCTTGAAGTAGTCTTCGACCTCCTCGACCACTTCGACGACGCGCCACAGGCGCAGGTCGCCCGTCTGCGGGTCGAGCTTGGCGCGAATGTCGTTCTCCGCACCGTAACGGTTGCGGGCGGATTTCTGGATCGCCTCTTCCATCGCTTCGATGACGATCGATTCGTCGATCATCTTTTCCGAAGCGACCGATTTCGCGATCGCGAGGAGCTCCGCACGGTTGGCGGAAATGGCAGTGGCCATCAGTCGTCAGCCTTTTCTGGTTGGTCTTCTTGTACTTCCTCGGCACCCGTAGTGTCGAGCGGTCTGGTCGCGGCGATGAGCTCGTCGGTCAGGACGAGCTGCGCCGAATGGATCTGGTCGCGCGGGAGTTCGACATCGCCCGCCTTGCGGTCGGTGATGGTGACGGTGTCGCCTTCTATGCCTTGCAGGACGCCGCGATAATTGCGCTGGCCGTCATAGCCTTTGGCCATCGAAATCTTCGCCTCATGCCCCGCCCAGTCGGAAAAATCCTTCGTGCGGGTCAGCGGGCGGTCGATGCCCGGCGAGCTGACTTCGAGGTGGTAGGCCCCTTCGATCAGCACATCGCCCTGCTCTTCAAGCGCGTCGATCTTCGCCGAAACGGCGCGGCTGAGTTCGGCGCATTGTTCGATCACCAGCTGCCCGGTCGCCGGGTCTTCCGCCATGATCTGTAACGCCTGCGTGCCGTCGCCGGCTTCGGACGGCATCATCTTCACGCGCACGAGATCGAATCCCAGGGCCTTTGCTTCGGGTTCGATAATCTCGGTCAGTCGCGCGATATCCGCCATTCGTTCTCCATTTCGTCTTCGATCTGCATGGCAATGCGGTTTGGCGCCGGTGCCTTTCGGCCCGGCCCAACACGGTGCCAGCAATGTCGGGATGAAGGGCAGATAGGCGAGCATCGCCAAAAATGCAACGCGCTTTGGCGCGCCATCGGCGATTTTGTGCCCGGTCAGGTGCCTTTCGGCTTGAACCAGGGCTCGTCCGTCCGGTCAATCGCGAGCGGTTGGGCAAAGGGAGCGCACAGCCGATATGCTTCCTGCGGCGTTCCCTCCAGCCATTGCGCCCAGTTGTCGCGCGGGAGGATCACCGGCATCCGGTTATGGATCGGCGCGACCTGCGGATTGGCCTCGGTCATGATCATGCTGAACGCCTCGCCCCACTCGTCGGTCTGCCGCCAGATACCGGCGGTCGCAAACAGCGGTTGATCGGGCACGGAAAACCACGTCCGGGTCATCGCGCCCCTTTCGCCCTCGGCTTCGGCGAAGCGGCTGACCGGGATCAGGCAGCGACGTTCTTCGAAGGAATAGCGCCAGAAGAAGCTCTTGAGCTTGTCGGTCCGCGTGTTGTTGACCGGCTTGGGCTTGAGCGGCTGGCCCTTCGCGCCCGTCCGCTGGAGCGGGAAGCCCCACACCATCGGGCGCACCATGCCCTGCGCAACCACTGGCGCAGGGTAACCGGGGTAGACCTCTTCTGCGGTGTTCGCGCCGAAATCCTGTGCGACCGCATCGAAGAAATCGGCAATCTCGGTATGCGAGCTCCTGATCTTGTAGAGATTGCACATGCGCGAGAGGCGTTACTCGCCGCTGCCCGGATAGGTTGCCAGATTGCCGAAGTAGCGCAGCAAATCGGCATGCAGCAGCGTGTCCTGCGCCGCGCCGCCGAGTTCGAGCCCGGAGGCCGTATCGTCATTGGCGTGATGATACGGGCCCTGCATGAAGCTTTCGAATGCCCCCGTGTCCGCCAGCGCGCTGCTGACCAGAACCGTGGGCACCCCGTCGCGCAGCAATATCCACCCGTCCTGCCGGGGAAGGAAGGCATCCTGCATGTCGGAAGGCACGACCTCGCGGCCCTGCACCCGCGCAACCTCCGATATCCCGTAATCGAGCTGCGTCTTGCCCGCCCCCAGAACCACGACCGGCGTGCCGCGCGGCGCGATCGCCATGGTATCGAGATTGAAGGCCGCCGCAATCGTCGGCAACGGCACCGGCGGGTCGGCGACGAAGGCTTTCGCGCCCAGCAGGCCGAGCTCTTCGGAACTGGTCGCAAGGACGATCACATCGCGGTCGAGCGGGCCGTCGCGCAGCGCAATCCGCACCGCCTCGATCATCACCGCAAGCCCGCTGGCGTTGTCGACCGCGCCGTTGCACAGCCGGTCCTTCGCGTCGGCTGGCCCGCACGCATCGCCCAGGTGATCCCAGTGCGCCAGCACCAGAACGGCACCCGCGCCCGGCACCTTGCCCGGCATCCGGCCGATCACATTGGCAGTCTCGATCCGGTCGACCTGCTGGGCGATGCTGGCTTTCAGGATCGTGTCGTAGGCGATCACACCCAGCCCATCGGGGTGGCGCGACGCATTCTGGCCGACCACATCCATCAGCTGCTCGCTGTCCTGCGGGGTAAGAAGCATGACCGCGGGGCCGGAGGTATCGCTCGCCAGTCTCCAGCGGCCGCGCGAAATCATGGCCGCCGTCTTCTGATATTCCTCCTCGTCTGCGGTCATGATCAGAAGGACCTTGGGTCCTGCCGCCTCGAATTGCGGAAACAGCTTGAAGAGAGACGATGCAGGCAACGCCAGCGCGCGGTTGACCAGCGATCGCGGCTGCAGTTCCTTCAGGTCCGGGTCCAGCCCGACGATCGGCACATCGGCAAGCCGCGCCTCGTCCTCACCCGGTTGAACGGCAATCAGACCTTGCGAGAGCGACACGCTGCGCGTTCCACGCGTAATCGTCGCGGTGCTTTCGCCCGGTTTGCCGAGGGGTGCGCGGCGGACGAGGGTGAAATCCTGCGTCCAGTCGCCCTCGCCCACGCCCGGTTGCAGGCCGATGTCCGAATAGCGGTCTATCAGCCAGCTACGCGTCTTCGCTTCGCCTTCGGAGCCGGGGAAGCGGCCGCCGAAACCGTCGTCCGAGAGCGTGGTGATGTCGCGCGCCAAGGCCGTTTCTACCGCGTCGAGCGAAGGCGGCGGCGGGTTGGACGGCACGCTCTGCACGCTTGCGCATGCGCTCAACAGCAGCGCAGCAGCGCCTGCCGTAATGCCCCTGATCATTGTCCCCACCTGTTCTTTTCCTCTCAGTCGGCGGTCCAGCCGCCATCGACGCTCCAGTTCGCGCCATTCACGTTCGCCATCGAATCGCGGCACAGGAAGACGGCCATCTCGCCGATATCCTCGGGCTGGACGAACTTCTTGGTCGGCTGCTTGGCCAGCAGAACCTCGTCGATCACTTCCTCGCGGCTCATCCCGCGCGCCTTCATCGTGTCGGGGATCTGGTTTTCGACCAGCGGCGTCCACACATAGCCGGGGCTGATGCAGTTGACCGTGACCCCGGTGGTCGCGACTTCGAGCGCGACCGTCTTGGTCAGGCCCGCGATGCCATGCTTCGCAGCGACGTAGGCCGATTTGTAGGGCGAGGCCACCAGCGAGTGCGCGCTGGCGGTGTTGATGATCCGGCCCCAGCCGCGTTCCTTCATGTGCGGCACGGCCAGCCGGATGGTATGGAACGCCGCCGACAGGTTGAGCGCGATGATCTTGTCCCATTTGTCGACCGGAAACTCGTCGACCGGAGCAACGTGCTGCATCCCGGCATTGTTGACGAGGATGTCGATCCCGCCCGCGTCGGCCATCATCCCTTCGATCGCGGACACATCGGTCAGGTCGGCCCCGGAATACTCCGCTCCGCCGAGTTCCTCGCGCAGTTTCTCGATCTCCGCCTCGTCGCCGAAACCGTTGAGGACGATCCGCGCGCCCTCGCCGTGCAGCGCCCGCGCGACCGCCAGACCGATGCCCGAGGTCGAACCGGTGACAAGAGCCTTCTTACCTTCGAGGAACATCGCTAGCCTTTCGGAGATTAACCAAGCCGTGTGGGCCCAATCGCTGCCCGAGCGGGGTGGTTCCGTGCGAGAGTGCGCAATGCAAGCCTTTTTCTGCAAGGTGCACGGGGGAGACAACAAGGGGAACCGGTTCAATGCGGCTCAATCCATTCAACACCGACAATATCGATGTGCGCGGCGGCAGCAGCCGCTTTCCCGGCGGCGGCGCGGGCCAGCTGGGGTGCGGCACGCTGATTATCGCGGGCATCGTCTCGCTGCTGTTCGGCACCGATTTCGGCCAGACGGTCGCCGTAATCGATACGGTCAACCAGACGACCGGCAGCGGCCAGGTCAGCAACGCCGACGGGCAGATGAGCGAGCAGGAGCTGTGCACCAGCAGCGACTACGCGACCGAGGCGTGCAACGCGCTGCAATCGCTCAACGCCACCTGGCAGCCCGAGTTCGAGCGGGCGAACATCGAGTTCCAGCAGCCCTTCCTGCACCTTTACAGCGGCGGCGTGAACACGCGCGGCTGCGGCAGCGCGACGTCTGCTGCCGGGCCGTTCTACTGCCCGCGCGACGGTGGCATCTATATCGACACCAGCTTCTACGATCTGATGAAGCGCGATCTGGGCGCGGGCGGCGATTTCGCGCGGCTGTATGTCGTGGCGCATGAATACGGGCACCATATCCAGAACCTGACCGGCCTCGCCGACCAAGTCGCCAGCGCCCAGCAAAGGGACCCGCAGAACGCCAACCGGCTGCAGGTGCGCATGGAATTGCAGGCCGATTGCTACGCCGGTGTGTGGGCGGGCAAGAACAAGGACCGGGTCGAGCCGGGCGACTTCGAGGAAGGCATGCAGGCCGCCGCCGCGATCGGGGACGATGCCATTTCGGAACGCATGGGAGGTAGGGTCTCGCCCGAAAGCTTCACCCACGGTACCAGCGAACAGCGTATGCAGGCATTGCGGCTGGGCATGAACAGCGGCAACGATACGATATGCGATCGCTATTTCGCGCCCGAATCGTTCTAGGCGCATCGTTTTAGGGGGGCTGGAACAGGCAGGCGATGGACTTCATCCGCAACCTTTTCACGCTGTTCCAGCGTCTGCAGGACATCATCCGCGAGGGGCAGAAGCGCGGCGACGTGCCCGGCATGGCGATGGCTCTGGTCCGCGAAGTGCGGGGGAGCGACCGGGACGCCGACGGCCAGGGCGACGGCCCGGCAGTCTATCAGGGCAGGCGCGCCCAGGCCGACCAGGGCACGCCCTCCGCCGCGTCGCGGGCGACCGCGCGCAACAAGGCCGCGCGCGATACCGACTTGCCCGAGCCCGCCGTCTACCGCAGCCCCGCAGGTTCGGACTTCATGGCCGAACTCGAACCGGCCCGCGCGCCCGCGCGCAACGCCGACGATCCGTCGGAGAAACTGCCCGAGCCTGCTTCTGCCGGGCCGTTGCAGCGCGAGGACTACGACTACAAGCCCGCTTCGGCGGATCCCGCGAAAATTCCCGAGGTGCCCGAGCCGGTTCGTGCCGAGGAGGCCGCACAACCGACGCCCGAACCGGAACCAGAGCCCGATGCACAGCAGGATGTGGAGGCACCGGCAGCGCAGGAGCCGGCCGAGGCCGCAACCGTAGCCTCCGCCGTGAACTGGGACCACGACGACCAGCCTGCGCAGGATGTCGCCGCGCCTGCCCCCGAAGACGAGCCCGCTCCCGCACCGGCCGAGACTGCGCCTGTCGTCGCTGAAGGTGGCGAACCGCCCAGCAAAGACGACAAGAACGACGACTGGTTCGATCTGGACGACTGGCAGGGGACTGCGCTGAAGGTCGCCGGTGTCGGCGCAGCGACCGCCGCCGGCGCGATGGCAATCAAGGACCGCTTCTTCGACCACGACGAAGACGATAGCGACGACGGGGAAGACACCCGCGCGATCCCGCTCGGCAAAGGCTCCGACGCGACGATTGACGACACCAAAACAAATGGCGCCGGGTGGACGGCAGCGGCCGCAATGGCCGCGCCGGTCGCTGCGGCAGCGCTGCCCACCGCCGGGAAGGATGCCGATGCGCCGGCCCGGTCGACCCCTCCCGAACAGTCGCGGCGGCCACATCAGGTCGAGATCATCCCCGCCGATCCGAACAACCCGGCGACCCAGCCCGCCTCGCAGACGCTCGCGAACCCCGGCATCCGCCTCTACGGCACGCTAGACGCCGCGATGTATGCCGAGTTTACCGAGCGGCTTTCCGAGCAGGAGCCCGGCGGACCGATCGTCATCGCGCTGACCACGATGGAGGGCGACCCCGAAATCGCGCGCAGCATGGCCGACGATATTCGCCTGCTGCGCGATCGCGGACGGCGCGAGATCATCTTCCTCGGCAAGACGGCGGTCTATGGCGCGGGCGTGCTGTTCATGGCCGCCTTCCCCGTCAGCCACCGCTACCTCACCCGCGCAACCAAGGTGCTGGTGACGGAGAACAAGCGCGCGCAGCCGATCCAGCTTTCGGGCGGATCGCTGCGCAGCGTCGCCAGCCAGCTCGAACACGTCCAGCGCGAAATCCAGCGCGAGATCGAGCAGGAGGACGAGGATTACCGCGCGATCTCCGAAGGGTCGAACGTCAGCGTGCAGGAGCTGCGCGAAAAGGCCCCGAACGAGTGGTTCATCACTGCGAGCGAGGCCAAGGCGATGGGGCTGATCGCAGAGGTCGTCTAACCGCCCGCAAAGAAAAACTGCCATCGCGCGCGGTTTGAAATGGCGGCAGCGCCCCCATCTTGGATCGCATGACCAAACTTTCCCTGCTCGATCTCGCCCACGTCACCGAAGGCGGCGACGTGGCCACCTCCCTTGCCAACGCTGCGGACATCGCCCGCCACGCAGAATTCTTGGGGTTCGAGCGATACTGGTGCGCCGAGCATCACGGGATGGAAGGCATCGCCAGCGCCGCGACCAGCGTCGTGATCGGCCACGTCGCCGCCGCGACCAGCACCATCCGCGTGGGAGCGGGCGGGATCATGCTGCCCAACCATTCGCCGCTGGTGATCGCCGAACAGTTCGGCACGCTCGAGGCGCTGTTTCCCGGACGCATCGCCCTCGGGCTGGGCCGCGCGCCGGGCAGCGACCAGCGCGTTGCCGCCGCGCTGCGCCGCAATCTCGATACCAATCCCGACGCTTTCCCGCGCGACGTGGTGGAGCTGCAAAGCTACCTCGCGGGCGACGGTCGCACGGGCATCAAGGCGACCCCGGGCGCAGGGGCGAAGGTGCCGCTCTATATTCTGGGATCGAGCCTATTCGGCGCGCAGGTCGCTGCCGTGCTGGGCCTGCCCTACGCCTTTGCCAGCCACTTCGCGCCGCAAGCGCTCGACGATGCGCTGGCGATCTATCGCGAGCGGTTCGAACCGTCCGACGTGCTGAGCGAGCCTTACGCGATCTGCGGCTACAACGTCTTCGCGGCGGATACCGAAGAAGAGGCGCACCTGCTCGCCAGCTCGATGCAGCAGAGCTTCGTGCGGCTGCGCACCGGCCAGCCGGGCAAGCTGCCGCCCCCGGTCGAAGGCTATCGCGAAAGCCTGCCCCCGCAGGCCTCTGCAATGCTCGACGGGGTGCTGAAAGCGACCGCGATCGGCACGCCGTCGCAAGTCCGCGACCAGATGCACGCATTCGTCGAAAGGACCGGAGCGGACGAGCTGATCATCGCCGGGTCGATCTACGATCACGAAAAGCGCAAGCGCAGCCTAACCCTGGCGGCGGAGGCTTTTGCGAGCGAACCCGCCGCGGCCTGACGTTCCCGGGGCCGGGGGCGTAGCCCGTCAGGCTTGCCCTCCCCCCTTGACCATAGAAATCGGCAGCGCACGCCAGGGGGAAAACGTGCGCTGCCATCACATTGGCGGACTTAGGGTTAGTCCACCTCGGAAAGCTCGCGCATCGCCTCGTCGAGGTCGCGGAGCGCTTCGGCACGGTCGCTTGCGGAGAGCGTGCGATCGCGCTCGATCGAAACGCGCGCCTGGGCGATCGCGCTCCTGGCACCGGCCAGCGCGCCGGCAATGCACGGGCCGATGGAGGCCCGGCCATTGGCAGCCGTCCCTTGCGACGACCCGTCGCAGTCGAAGCGCATGTCGCTCAGGCTGTCGACCATCTGGACCAGCGCCAGTCGCGTATCCTTGTCGAGTTCGGCCGTCGCGTTGATCTCGCGCTTGGCCTCTTCCAGGTCGCGGCGCATTTCGCTGCGGTCGACAGACCATTCGCGCCGCATTGCGATCTCCCGCTGCTTCTCGGCCTTCTTGGCCATGCGATCGGCTTTGATCTCCATTTCGCGGGCAGCGCGCTGGCTCTTTTCGGCCTTGGCGCTCAGCTTCTTGACCTCCACCTCGAGCTTCGCGCGTTCTTCGGGCGTCGCCTCGCGGCCGTTGATCTTGTAACTGGTATGCTCGGTCGACCGGCCTGCGTCGTCGGTCACCACCTTGCGCTCCACCTCGATGGTGCGACTTTCGCCGCCTTTCCCGTCGCTGATCATGAACAGCTGCTCGGGAGCGGTCGGGGCAACGGGTGCCAGCGGCGCTTCGGGCGCGACCGGCGCTTCGGGAGCGACCGGTGCGGTCGGCGCTGCGGGCGGCACCGGCGCTTCGGGCACTTCCTTACCCATCGCGTTCTCGGCGTAGGAAATCGAAGCCGTCAGCGGCAGTGCCGCCAGCGCGCCGACCGTCAGCACGCGCGCAGCGATGCGGCGACGGGGGGAAATATCGGACATGGTCAAACTCCTCAGGCGGTGAATGATGGATTTGTCCCCCAGCACCGGGCACGCCATCGGCGCGGCGAGCGCCAGGCTGGCCCGCCGGTCGCTGCGGGTCGCGAAAGAGGCGATGGTGGACGCGTAGGTTTCCCGCAGGCGGGCATCGCAGCGCTCCACCACGCGGGCATCGCAGGCTGCCTCCTGGTCGCGCCGCATGGCACGCCAGCCCACCCAGCCGAGCGGGTTGAACCAGTGCAGCGCGAACAGCGGCTGCACCAGCGCATTGGCCAGCAGGTCGCGCGCACGATGGTGTGCCAGCTCGTGCTCGAGAGCGAGATCGCGGCGGGTTTCCTCGGTTTGCGCCATAAAGCCCTCGGGCAGCGCGATCACCTTGTCGAACACGCCGAACGCGACCGGGGAAGCGGTTGCGGGCGACTCGATCAGCCGGACGCGACCGCGCACCCCGACCACCACGCTCCCGCGCATCAGTTCGCGGCGCATGGCGAAATAAAGGGCGTAGCGCCGGGTCAGGAAAACCGCGGCCCCCACGAGCCAGACGGTCAGGCCGAGAAGGACCCAGTCCACCGTCGGCTGGGTCGCGACCATGGGCTGCAGCATCATGCCTCCACCCCCGGTTTCGGCCACGCCGTATCCGCCGATCGGCACCGGCACACTCGTGACGCTGGCGGGTGCCACGGATGCGGGGAGGACGATGGGCGGCAGCATCAGCCGCAGGAATGGAAGAGCCCAGAGCGCGTAGGCCGCGCGCGCACCGAAGTGCCGCGATACCGGACGGCGCAGCACCAGCACGGCCACGATGAGGCCGCCCGTCCACACCAGCGTGTCGAGCGCGAAGCTTTGCAGGTCGATGCTCATTTGCGCATCTCCTTCAGCAGGCGTTCGATCTCGCCGAGATCCTCGTCGGTCAGCGCCTCGCTCTCCGCGAGATGCGCGAACAGCGACGCTGCGCGGCCGCCGAACAGCCTGTCGACCAGCCGACGCGATTCACCGTCGACATAGTCCACACGCTCGATCAGCGGGGTGTAGAGGAAGCGGCGACCGTCGGGCTCGGTCGCCAGCGCGCCCTTGCCCACAAGACGCGACAGCAGCGTCTTGACCGTCGGCATCGACCAGCCGCGCGGTTCGCAAATTTCCTCGCAAATATCGGTCGCGCTCACCGGATGGCGATCCCAGATCACCTCCATGATCGCGTGCTCCGCTTCGCTGATCCGTTCGCTCTTATCGATCTTAGACTGCGCCATCGATCTCCACCCTTCCGTAATCGACTACGTCTGTAGCCACATCGATTACGGATGTAACCATTGCCAGTGGATGAATGACGTTCGCGGTTCGACGAACGGCATTTTCTGGGATGACCGGCGGTCAGCAGACCTCGGCTGTATTCTCCGGAATCGGGCCGGGCGGGACGCGCGCGTCGCTCATCCAGAAAGGGTCCGCTGCCAGCCGATGGCGGTCGCCATACGCGGCGCGCAGGGCTGCGGCGAGTTGCGGATCGTAGTTTTCGAGATCCTGATGGCTGAGAATCCGGCGGCCATCGAACACCTGCAACCGGTTCGAATCGAACCAGAACTGCGTTCCTTCCGCCCAGTATTCCTGCACCGTGGTCATGTTGTATTCCTCGAACCACAGCTTGTTCGCCTGCGCATTGGCATACGCCGCCTCGACCTCGGCGTAGAGAGCGGGGTCCGCGCCCTGGATCGCGAACAGGATATTGTGCGCGAATTCGTGCACGAGGATGGTCTCGCCGTAATAGCGGCTGGTCGGCAGGCCGAGCACGTCCTCTTCCGCCCCCACCGTATGCTGCCCGCCGATACCGCGCGCACGGGCATCCCAATATGCGCGGTCGGTGAGCCGCCCGATCCGCTCGTCATAATGCTTCTTCTCGCACCGGGTCAGGCGCGGATCGTCGGGCGCGGGCTTGGTCCAGTGCGCGTTCTCGGGCAGGTCGAGCAGCGCCTCGGTCTCCGCGATGATCGCCACGCGGTAGCCGTTATCGTGCAGCCATTTGGCCAGGTCGGGGCGGAATGCGAGCATATCCTCGATCATCGCCTCCGCCGCGACCAGCGCGTCCAGCGGCACCGCGCTGGACGAGACGACGGGAATGCCATCGGCGTCGCGGTATTGCGTGTAGAAGGCGGGAATGCCGAGTTCTGGCGGCGGGCCCGCAGCGGTGAGCGCAGCGAGGCTGGCGAAAGCTAGAACACGGCGAAGCATGCTGCCGGGTTTAGGACGAATCGTCTGAACCTCAACCGACATCGGCGCGAAGCACATTGCCGAATTACCAATATTTGCTATATCGTTCTATATGGCGACCAAAACCACTTCGATCGTGCTGGGCGAAAAGCTCGCCGCCTATGCCAAGCGCAAGGTCGATTCGGGCGAATTCGGCTCGACCAGCGAAGTCATCCGCGACGCCTTGAGGCGTGCGGAGGAGCGCGATCTGAAAATAGAACGCCTGCGCGATTTAATTCGCGAAGGTGAGGAGAGCGGCCCGCCCGAACCGTTCGATTTCGATGAATTCCTGAGGGATATGCGAGCGAATTACAAAGGCGCTGCGTGATCCATCTGGTCCTTCGCCCCCGCGCGAGGCGCGATCTGGCCAATATCTGGCTCTACACCGCCGACAGATGGGGCACCGATCATGCTGATGCCTACGTCGCATCGATCAACGCGGAGATGGATCGGATACTCGCCTTTCCGCAATCAGGTAGCCGGGTCGTCGGCTTGCCGGATGATTACCGAAAGATCAGGTCTGGCTCGCACCGGGCAATCTATCGATGGACCGACGCGGAACTGATCGTAGTCCGCGTGGTCCATGCGCGCGAGGATGTGGCGGAAGATTGGGCGACTGAGTAAGGTCACGAAGCGGTGCCTGCGTGAACCAGGCCTCTCTGAGCCAATCTTTCATCGCGGGAGTGTGGCAATAATATTGCCAAGATGCCTCATCCTGAATGTGAAGGGCAGCCTTCACATTCAGGACGACCCGAGCCGACCCATCAATACACCCGCTTCTTCGGCTTGATGTACTCGATATCGTCGGTCAGCGTGTATTCGTGGACCGGGCGGTAATCGATCTTCATCTCGCCGCGCCCTGCACCCTTGGCGCCGCCGCCCCAGCCGTCGAACCACGTGACGGTGTGCTTCATCCAGTTGGCATCGTCGCGCTCGGGGAAGTCCTCGTGCGCGTGCGCGCCGCGGCTTTCCTTGCGGTTGTCGGCGCTGGTCATGGTGACGCTGGCCTGCGCCATAAGGTTGTCGAGCTCCAGCGTCTCGATCAGGTCGCTGTTCCAGATCAGCGAGCGGTCGGACACGTGAATGTCCTGCATGCTCGCGTTGACCTCGGCGAGGTGCTTCCTGCCCGCCGCGAGCGTTTCGGTGTCGCGGAACACGGCAGCATGCTTCTGCATGGTCTTCTGCATGTCCTCGCGGATGCGCGCGGTGGGCAGGCTGCCCTTGGCGTGGCGGAAGTGATCCAGACGCGTCAGCGCGAGATCGGCGCTGTCGGCGGGCAGCGCATCGTGCTTCGCACCCGGCTTCATCGTTTCGGCGAGGCGATGGCCGATCGCGCGGCCGAACACCACGAGGTCGATCAGCGAGTTGGAACCGAGGCGGTTGGCCCCGTGGACCGAGACGCAGCCCGCCTCGCCCGCAGCGTAGAGCCCCGGTACGACATGGTCGGGATTGCCGTCGGGCCCCAGCGTCACGACTTCGCCGTGATAATTCGTCGGGATGCCGCCCATGTTGTAGTGGACGGTCGGCGTCACGGGGAGCGGTTCGCGCGTCAGATCGACGCCGGCGAAGATCTTGCCGCTTTCGGTGATGCCCGGCAGGCGCTCTGCCAGCACCTTGGGATCGATGTGGTCGAGGTGCAGGTAGATATGGTCCTTGTCCGCACCCACGCCGCGCCCTTCGCGCATTTCGAGCGCCATCGAGCGGCTGACGACGTCGCGGCTGGCAAGATCCTTCGCCGAAGGCGCATAGCGTTCCATGAAGCGCTCGCCTTCGGAATTGGTCAGGTAACCGCCTTCGCCGCGTGCACCTTCGGTGATCAGCACGCCCGCGCCGTAGATGCCGGTCGGGTGGAACTGCACGAATTCCATGTCCTGCAAGGGCAGGCCAGCGCGCAGCACCATGCCGCCACCGTCACCGGTGCAGGTGTGGGCGCTGGTCGCGGTGTAGTAGCAGCGGCCATAGCCGCCGGTCGCCAGCACCACAGCGTGCGCGCGGAAGCGGTGGATCGTCCCATCGTCGAGGCACATTGCGATCACGCCGACGCAGCGGCGATCCGCGCCCTCGCCCGTCATGATCAGGTCGATCGCGAAATATTCGATGAAGAAGTCCGCGTCGTACTTCAGGCTCTGCTGGTAGAGCGCGTGGAGCATCGCGTGCCCCGTGCGGTCCGCCGCGGCGCAGGTGCGCTGCACCGGCGGGCCTTCGCCCATGTTTTGCATGTGGCCGCCGAACGGACGCTGGTAGATCGTGCCGTCCTGGTTGCGCGAAAAGGGCACGCCTGCGTGCTCCAGCTCGTACACCGCCTGCGGGGCTTCGCGCGCGAGATATTCGATCGCGTCCTGGTCGCCCAGCCAGTCCGACCCCTTCACGGTGTCGTACATGTGCCAGGTCCAGTGGTCGGGCGTGTTGTTGCCGAGCGACGCGGCGATGCCGCCCTGCGCCGCAACCGTGTGCGAACGCGTCGGGAAGACCTTGGAGATGTTCGCGGTTTTGAAGCCGGCTTCGGCCGCGCCCATCGTCGCGCGCAGGCCCGATCCGCCCGCACCCACGACGACCACGTCGAACTCATGGTCGATGATCGGATAGGCGTCGCCCGCCTTGCCGGATGTGGTCGCGGCCGGGCGGTCCGTGCCAGTATCGTTGGGGTTCTGGCTGGCCATCAGGCGGCTCCTGCGAAAGCGATGCTGGCGATGCAGAAGATGCCGAACACGGCCCCTGCCACTGCCACGAGATTGAGAAGGGCGATCAGCGCGAAGCGGCTGCCGCCCTGGTGGATATAGTCCTCGATCAACACCTGGAGGCCCAGCCGCGCATGCCAGAACGTGCTGACGATCAGCAGGATCAGGGCGGCCGATGCGATCGGCGAGGCGAGCCAGTCGGTCACGGTGGCATAGTCGTACGCCGGCAGCATCAGAAAGCTGACCAGCAGGAACAGCACCAGCACGAGGTTGCCGATCGCGGTGAACCGCTGGAGCAGCCAGTGATGCGCGCCCTCGTGGGCCGAGCCGAGACCGCGAACGCGGCCGATGGAGGTTCCGTTACCCATTGGGAATAGCCTTACTTGGTAAAGATGATCGCCCAGAAGGCGATGGTCAGAACGACGCCGAGGATCGGTGCGAGCGTGGCCCAGAGCTTGTTGATGGTCAGCTCGTAGCCTGCGCCGATGTCGAGCACGAAGTGGCGCAGTCCGCTCATCATGTGGCTGAAGAACGCCCAAGTCAGGCCGATCAGAACGATGTAGCCGATCGGGCTGGTCATCACCCCGGCGAAGGTTTCGTAAGCCTCGGGCCCGCTCGCCATCGCGCCCAGCCACCACAGCAGCACGGCCAGCCCGACCAGCGCCATTCCGTCACCGGTGACGCGGTGCAGGATCGAGGTAAACATGTGCGGGCCCCACTTCCAGATCTGGAGATGGGGAGAGAGCGGTCTGTTCGACATGGTGTCTAAAGGGTCCAATCTGGCCGGATGCGGTAAGGCTTGCGCCTCCACTTAGCGAAAGCACGGGGAGGTTCAAGCGAGTCCAAAGGCTGGATGTGCCAAAGCACGTGGAATGGGGTCAGCGCAAGCGTGGGGGTTGGTAGCCTGCGCCAATCGGCCTAACAGGTGGGCCCATGACAGGCATTCTCGTCACAGGATCGAGCCGCGGTATCGGGGCGGCCATTCGCGAACAGCTGGAGGCGCGCTGCGTTCGCGTGATCGGCCATTCCACACGCGGGCTGGAAGAAGGCGAGATTGCCGCCGATTTCACCGAGCCTTCCGCGCCGTCAATGCTGTGGGAAGAGGCACTGCGGCAGGCCGACGGCGAGATCGACGTGCTGATCAACAACGCCGGGCTGTTCGAAGGGATCGCACTCGACACATCGGACATCGAATGGCTCGATGCGTGGGAGGAAACGCTGCGGATCAACCTGACCGCCTCCGCCCAGCTCAGCCGTTTCGCGGTGCGCCACTGGCAGGAGCGCGGCGTTTCGGGGAGGATCGTCCACGTCGCCAGCCGCGCAGGCCATCGCGGCGACTCGCCCGCACACTGGCACTATGCGGCGGCAAAGGGTGGAATGCTCGCGCTGCACAAGACGATCGCGCGAGCCTACGCCAGCGAAGGCATCTACAGCTTTGCCGTGACGCCGGGCTTCACCGACACAGCGATGGCAGGCGACTACCTCGAAAGCCGGGGCGGCCCCGGCCTGCTCGCCGATATTCCGCTGGGCCGCGTCGCGGAGCCGGAGGAAATCGCCGATATCGCGATCTGGTGCGCGCTCGACGCGCCGCCGAGCATGACCGGCGCGACGATCGACGCCAATGGAGCAAGCTATGTCAGGTAAATTCGCTGCCCTCGCGGGTTTGGCTCTCATCACGGCAGGCTGCGCCCCCGCGACCGAACCGGTCGCCAGTGCCGCCGAGACCGAACGGACGAGCGTCGTCGCCTCCCCCGAACTCGCCACCAGCTTCCGGCAATCCGCGTTCCTCGAAAAATGCGAAGACTTCGACGAGTGGGACAAGCCCGCCCCGCCCTTCGAACTGCTCGGTGACACCTGGTACGTCGGCACCTGCGGTATCTCGGCAATCCTCGTGCTTGGCGAGGATGGCCATGTTCTGATCGACAGCGGGGTAGAGGCTGCCGCGCCGCTGGTGCTCGACAATATCCGCGCGCTCGGCATCGACCCGCGCGATATCCGCTACCTGCTGATGAGCCACGAGCATTTCGACCATGTCGGCGCACATGCTGCGCTGGCCGAAGCGACCGGCGCGCAGGTGATCACCTCGCCCGAAGCGGCGAAGGTTCTGGCCAGCGGCAAGGTCAGCGCGGACGATCCGCAGGCCGACATCCACCCCGCGATGAAGCCGGTGAAGGTCGACCGGATCGTGAGCGATGGCGAGGTGCTGAACCTCGGCGGCAAGGAATTCACCGCGCATCTCACCCCCGGCCACACGCCGGGCGCGATGAGCTGGACGTGGAATGCGTGCTCGCTCCCCTGGCAGCCGCCCGTGTGCCGCCGTGTGGCCTATGTCGACAGCCTCTCGCCCGTCTCGGCGGACGACTATCGCTTCACGGATCACCCCGCCGTCGTCGCCGATTTCCGGCGCAGCATCGCCAAGGTCGCCACACTTCCATGCGACCTGCTCGCGACGCCGCACCCTTCGTCGAGCGGGATGCTCGACCGGATAAAGGATGGCGGATTGCTGGATGGGGCCGCTTGCGTCGACTACGCAAAGACCATCGAAGAGCGACTGAACGACCGGCTCGCGAAGGAGCGTCGATGAACGACGATCTGCCCTTCGCCTGCCGATGCGGTACCGTGAGGGGCACGATCCTTAAGGCAACGCCGCGCGAGGGCGATTTCGTCGTCTGTCACTGCACCGACTGCCAGACCTTCGCCAATCGCTTCGATGCGGGTGACAGGGTGATGAACGAGCAGGACGCAGGCACACCGCTCTACCAGAGCCGCTGCGCGCGGATGCGGATCGAAAGCGGTCTCGACGAGCTACGCTGCATCCACCTGACCGAAGGGCCGACGCTGCGCTGGTACGCAGGCTGTTGCGACACGCCGCTGTTCAATTCGTACAAGAACGGCAAAATCCCCTACGTCACCACGCTGGTCGGCAATTGCGACGAAGGATTGCGCACAAGGCTGCTGGGGGAACCGATCGGGCACCTCTTTGTCGATGACGATCCGGCGTGTACCGGGCCGGTCCGCCGCCTTTCGATGAACACGCTGATGCGGCGGTTTTTCGTCAGGATGGTCAGGGACATCGTCTCGGGCGACCGCCGCCGGAGCGCGCTGTTCGATCCCGAAACGCTGGAGCCGATTGCGGCGCCCGCTCACGCCAGGAAAGAAGAAATCGCCCATGTCGGCTGACATCACTGCCGAAGACGCCGGAATCAGCTGGAAGCTCACCGCGCTGGTCGACCGCACCGCTGCCGAAGCTGCACTCGCGGCGAGCGTGGAAGACGCGTGGGACAGCGATCTGGTGATGAGCGCGCACGAGGTCGAGGCGGATCGCTACGACCCGATGAACGCAGGCCTGTGGCGGATCGAGGCATGGTATCCGCGCAAGCCCGACAAGGCCCTGCGCGCCACGCTCGAGGACATGTTCGACGGCAACCCGCCGGACTTCACGCTCGAAAAGGTCGAGCCCGAGGACTGGGTGACGCTCAGCCAGCACGCGGTCGAGCCGGTGCGCGCGGGGCCGTTCCATATCCGCACGCCCGATTTTCCGGCGGACGAGAGCGCGATCGACCTGATCATCCCCGCCAGCCGCGCGTTCGGCACCGGCCAGCACGAGACCACCGCCGGGTGCCTCACCATGCTCGGCTGGTTGAAGCAGCGCGGCGTCCGTCCGCGATGGATCGCCGATATCGGGACGGGCACGGGCCTGCTCGCCATCGGCGCGCTCAAGCTGTTTCCCACGGCGAATGTGATCGCCAGCGATATCGACCCGGTGTGCGCCGAGATCGTGGAGGAAAACGCAGGCAATAATGCCATCGCACTCGGCCAGAGGCCCGGCGCGCTGCATTACGTCACTGCACCGGGTATGAACCACCCGGCGCTCGCATCGCGGGCTCCCTACGACCTGCTGATCGCCAACATCCTCGCCGGTCCGCTGATCGAACTCGCACCCGCTTTCGCGCGCACGCTGATGCCCGGCGCGCGCGTGATCCTGGCCGGGCTGCTGACCACGCAGGAGGCGAAAGTGACGCGCGCGTACCAGCGGCAGGGCCTGCGGGTGGAACGCAGGATTGCCGACGGCGACTGGTCGATCCTGTGCCTGCGCAACGTGCGGGGATGAAGGCGCTCGGCCTTTTTGGCCGGGCATTCGGCTGGCTGATCGCGCTGCTCGCGCTTGTCGTGGCAGCCTATTTCCTCGCCGCATGGATCGGATCTTCGATCCCGCGCAATTCCGGATGGACCGAGGCCGAGACGGGCATCCCCGTGATGGTCGAGGACAATGGCTACCACACAAGCATCGTCATGCCGGTAGTCACACCGCTCAAGGACTGGCGCGACACCTTCCCCTCGCTGGCCGAGCCGACGGCGAACGGCCCGCGCCCCACCCATGTCTCGGTCGGCTGGGGCGACAGCGAAGTCTATCGCACCGTCGCCACGTGGGACGATCTCAAGCCCGGCACCGTGCTGAGGATTGTGACGCGAGGCGGCCCTGCCGTCATGCGCGTCGCAGGCTATTATCGACCCGGAGCGAGCCCACACCACCGCTGGCTGGTCCTGCGCGAAGAAGAATATGCGCGGCTGGTCGCGCGGGTCGAAGACACGCTGCCGCCCATCGCCGACCCGGCGAAAAGGGCCAGCTATTCGAGCTTCGATCCGAAGGCGAAGGTGTTTGACGCCAATGGACGCTACTGGATCGGCTACACCTGCAACCAGTGGGTCGCCGACGCATTGGCCGAGGCAGGCGTAAAAACCGGATCATGGACTCCGCTGTCAGGCGGCGTGATGAAGTGGATTCCGCAAGGCGAGACACAGCCCTGATCGTCACCCGATAACGATACAAAAATTTGCATGACCAATCGCGCTGCTTGCATTAATGTCAGTAACGTCATGATCGATCTGCCCGCCGCATTCGACCTTTTTGCCGACCGCATGGTCCGGGTGATCTATTTCGACATGCAGCGCTACTTCGTGGCGGCAGGGCTTTTCACCATTGCGCTGCTCGTGTTTCGCAGCTGGGCGCAGCGCAAGCGAATCCAGAACCGTCGAGCGGCGCGCAAGGACTACACCCGCGAAATCGCCTCTTCGCTGCGCACCTCTTTCATCTTCGCGCTGACCACTTTCCTCACGCTGGCGCTGCGCGAGGTCGGGCTGGTCAAGCTCAAGATCGAAACCTTCACGATCGTCACCGTCGCATGGCAGCTGGCGCTGATGATCGTGGCGCACGACGCCTATTTCTACTGGATGCACCGGGCGCTGCACCACAAGCGCCTGTTCCGCGCGACGCACCTGCATCATCACAAGTCGCGCACCCCGACCCCGTGGACCGCGTACAGTTTTTCCAGCTGGGAGGCGGTGACCGAGGCGCTGTTCATCCCGCTGTTCATGCTGGCGACCAGCACGATGGGCTTCGCGATGACCGGCCTCGCAGTGTTCCTGTTCCTGTGGCACATGATCGTCCGCAACGTGATCGGGCACCTCGGGGTGGAGCTGTATCCGGCGGGCTGGGTCGACAATCGCTGGGTCGGCTGGTGGAACACGACCACGCATCACGATCTGCACCACAGCTCGGGCAACACCAATTTCGGGCTCTATTTCACCTGGTGGGATCGCTGGATGGGAACCGAGCACCCGCGCTATCGCGAGGAATTCCGCAAAGTGACCGCGCGCACGCGCAAGGCGATGCGCGAGGGCGAGCGCAAGCCCGAAGGCGGGACCGCGCCGGCCTAGGCCCCCAGCGCATCGCGCTGCGCGCTGAGAAACCGCGCCTCGGCCGCCTCCGGTTCGAGGGCGAGCGCCGCATCATAGGCAGCACGTGCCTGCTCGCCCCGCCCTGCCCGCGCCAGCAAGTCCGCGCGCGCCGCATGAAACGGCAGGAAATCGGCCAGCCTGTCCGCATCGAGTTCGTCCAGCGCCGCAAGCCCATCCTCGGAGGAGTACGCGCGCGATAGCGCCACCGCGCGGTTGATCGCGATCACGGGCGTGGGCCGCATTGCCAGCAGTGCGTCGTAGAGCCGCAGGATCGCGCGCCAGTCGGTCGGGCGATCGTGCACCCGCATCGCATGGGTCAGATGGATCGCGGCGAGCACCTGCATCGGTCCCGGGGTGCGCAGCGCGGTCGCCCGGTCGAGCGCCCTGCGCCCCGCCTCGATCCGCACCGCATCCCACTTCGCAATGTCCTGCTGCGACAGTGGCACCATCGCGCCATCACCATCCAGCCGGGCGTTCTCGCGCGAGCGGATCACTGAGACCACTGCCAGCAGGCCGAATGCTTCCGCCTCCTCCGGCATCAACTCAGCGAGAAACTCCGCCAGCCGCTCGACCTCGGGCGCAAGACCGGCGGTGTCGCCCGCGCCGGAGGCATTGCGGTAGGCAATGCCCAGCGCGGTTTCGAGCGTTTCGAGAACCGCGCCGAGCCGCCCCGCCCATTCGCCCGGAGGAGGCGTCTCGAACAGAATCTTCGCCGCCCCGATCTTCGCCTTCGCCCGCGTGATCCGCTGGTACATCGTCGGTTCGGCGACCAGAAACGCGCGTGCAATCCGTGGGACCGAAACGCCGCAGATCGTCCGCAAGGCCAGCGCTATGCGGGCCTCCACCGCGAGCGCGGGATGGCAGCAGATGAAGAGCAGCCGCAGCCGTTCGTCGGGGATCGGCTCGGGGAAGGTTATCACATCGCCCATGGTCTCGGCCTCGGGCTGGCTGGCGATCGCCCGTTCCTCCCGCTCCGCCTTGCGCCGTGCATCGAGCGCGCGGCGACGCGCAGTCACATAGGTCCACGCCGCCGGATCGCGGATCGGCGTAGGCTCGCGCAGGGCAGCCTCGCAGGCCGCTGCAAATGCGTCTTCGGCAAGATCGAGATCGCGGAAATGCGCGGCAAGGGCTGCGACGACCCGGGGCCGCGCAGCCGCAAGCGCATCGGCCAGACCGCTCAGGGCTAGTCCTGCCAGACCGGGCGGATTTCGACCGCGCCGTTGCCGGGGATCGGGATCATCCGCGCCCAGCGGACCGCCTCGTCGTGGTCCTTCGCCTCGATCAGGTAGAACCCGCCCAGTTCCTCGTGCGTTTCGGCGAAGGGGCCGTCGTGCTGCGTGCCCTCGCCGCCGCTTTCATAGCGGATCGTGGTCGCGGTATGCGCCTCCCGCAGCCGCTCTCCGCTGAAGGCGACGCCCGCCGCGCCCAGTTCTTCCATCAGCTTCATGTGGCCCGCCAGCGTGGCCGCGAGCACGGCCTCGCCGTTGTCGCCCGCATAGGCGCTCTCGTCTTCGTGAATCAGCAGCATGTATTTCATCGCCCGTCCTCCGGTTCGGCACCGCCCCTGTGGCGGTACTCTATACCTCAGACGCCGATGGTGCGCGCGTTTCGACAGGCTGCGAGGAATTTTTCGAGAGGTTGTCGTCCTTCGCGTTCGCGCCCGGCCCGCTGACCATCTCGTGATAGCCTGCGATCGCGCGCACCACGCCGTGCATCATCTCCATCCGCTCGGGGATCGACACATGCGTCCGGCCGATCATCACCGCGACGGTGTAGATGCTGCCGTCGGGCGCGGTGAGGATGCCGACATCGTTATAGCCCGCCTGGTCGGCCGGCGTGCCCTGCGGCACGATGTCGAGCACCTGCCCCGTGCCGGTCTTGTGCGCGATGCTCCACCCTTCGGGCAATCCACCCTTCAGCCGGTTGGGGCCGCTCTTGACCTCGCCCAGCCAGCCGAGAAACTGCGCGGTGTTGGCGGGCGAGAGCAGTTCGCCCTGCTTCAGCTGCGCGAGTGCCGCCGCAATCGCGACGGGCGTCGCGCCGTCGACCGGATCGTCGACATACGCATCGAATGCAGCCTTGCGCACATCATGCGGCACGCCCTTGCGCACTTCGAAAAACGTATCGCCCAGTGCATAGGCCTGCCGCCACTCGAGCCCGGCGATCTGCGATTGCATGGGGCGCTCGCCCGGCCCGAAGCGAATATCGGCAAAACCCTTTTTCGCGAGCGTTTTGCGGACCTGTTCCGGTCCGCCGACGCGGCGAAGGACGGTATCGTTGGCGGTGTTGTCGCTCTGCGTCAGTGCGCGCTTGATGAAGTCGGCGTAAGTGCTTGAGAAGCTGCCCTGCGCGATCACATTCTGGCGGATCGGGCTGTGGAACACCGCGAGGTCGCCCATCCGCACCGTGCCCGTTTCGCCCAGACCCAGCTGGCCGCGATCCGCCATGTCGAGCGCGGTCAGCGCGACCCACAGCTTGCTGACGCTCTGCTGCGGATAGAGCCTCGTCCCCTTGAAATGGACCATCCGGCCGCGCGCCGGATCGTACACCGCGATCCCCACCTTGCCATCGAGCCCGGTGCCGAGCGCGAACAGCTGATCGTCGAGCCACTCCTCCTCGGGCGACCGCTCGACCGTCAGGTCTTCGGCTGCCTGCTCGATCCGTTCTCCAACGCTCGGCGCAGCCTTGCCGTCACCTGCCAAGCTGGAGAGGTGGCACGTCGACAGGGCCCCGAACGTGATCAGGCAAGCAAGGATAAGCAAAACGTTGCGCATCAAAGGCATATAGCGACGATCGGGCTGAATTGCAGACCCGGCGCCGGCTCAACCCGCCGCCGCTACGATCGCGGCCCAGCCCGCCTCGTCGATAATCTCGATCCCCAGCTCCTCGGCCTTTTTCATCTTGCTGCCTGCACCGGGCCCGGCGACCAGCAGGTCGGTCTTCGCGGACACGCTCCCCGCAGCCCTTGCGCCCAGCCGTTCGGCCTGCGCCTTGGCCTCGTCGCGGCTCATGGTTTCGAGCTTGCCGGTGAAGACCACCGTCTTTCCCGCGACCGGGCTTGCGACCGTCTCGACCTCGTAGATCGGCGGATCGACTTCGCCCGCACCCGGTTCGCCGCCGATCAGATCGTCCCACACCTGCCGGTTGTGCTCTTCATGGAAGAAATCGGCGAGCGCGTGGCCGACCGCCGTGCCGATCCCGTCGGCGCGCACCTCGTAAATGCGCCGCACCGCGTCGAGCATGCGCGCGTTGAACGGGCTGACCTTCTCGTCCGCCCCCTGCGGGTTTTCGGTGCGGTATTCGTGGAACTCGGCCGCCTTGTCCGGCAGCTTGCGGATGTCGCCGAGACCTTTGAGCAGGTCGCGCGCGGTCACCGCGCCAACGTGGCGGATGCCCAGCCCGAACAGCAGCCGCGCGGCGTCGGGCGCGCGCTTGTCTTCCACCGCAGCCAACAGGTTATCCACCGACTTGTCCTGCCAGCCTTCGAGCGCGAGAATGTCCTCGCGCCGCTTGCGCAGGCGGAAGATGTCGACCGGGCTGGAGAGCCAGCCATGCTCGATGAACTGCGCGATGGTCTTCTCGCCCAGCCCCTCGATATCGAGCGCGCCGCGGCTGACGAAGTGCTTCAGGCGTTCGAGCCGCTGCGCCGGGCAAATCAGCCCGCCGGTGCAGCGAACGTCGACTTCGTCTTCCTCCGCCACGGCTTCGCTGCCGCATTCGGGGCAAGTACTCGGGAAGCGATACGGTTCGCGCTCGACCTCGCGGGTCAGGTTCTCGACCACCTGCGGGATCACGTCGCCCGCGCGCTGGATCAGCACCCGGTCGCCGACGCGCAGGCCCAGCCGCGCGATCTCGTCGCGGTTATGCAGTGTCACGTTGGTCACCGTCACGCCGCCGACCAGCACGGGCGCGAGCCGCCCGACCGGAGTCAGCTTGCCCGTGCGCCCGACCTGGATGTCGATCGCCTCCAGCGTGGTCTCGGCGCGCTCTGCGGGGAACTTGTGCGCCAGCGCCCAGCGCGGGGCCTTGGCGACGAAACCCAGCCGCTCCTGCCAGTCGATCCGGTCCACCTTGTAGACCACCCCGTCGATTTCATACGGCAGATCAGGGCGTTGCCCCGCAATGCTCTTGTAATGGGCGAGCAGCGCGTCGAGCCCCTCGACGCGGGTGAATAGCTGAGAGACCGGCAGGCCGAACGCCTCGATCGCGCGGATCACCTCGCACTGCGTTTCGCCCGGCAGTTCACCCTTCACCTCGCCCCAACCATGCGCCCAGAAGCGCAGCGGGCGTTTTGCGGTGACGCTGGCATCCTTTTGCCGCAGCGACCCGGCAGCCGCGTTGCGCGGATTGGCGAACTGGCGAGCTTTGTGGGGATCGAACTCCTCCCCCTTCGCCTCCGCAGCCGCCCGCGCCTCGTCCATAAGCCGCGTGTTGAGATCGGCGAAGGCGGCGCGCTCCATGTAGACCTCGCCGCGGATTTCGAAGGCTTCGGGGGGAGCGCCTGCGAGCTTCGCCGGAATATCGGCGATATGCGCGACGTTGGGCGTCACATCCTCGCCCACCTGCCCGTCTCCGCGCGTCGCCGCGCGGACCAGTTCGCCGTTCTCGTAGCGCAGCGAGCAGGAGAGGCCGTCGATCTTGTCCTCTGCGGTGAACGCGATCGGCGCGTCGGCACCGAGATCGAGGAAGCGTCGCACCCGCGCGACCCACTCGCCGACTTCCTCCGCGTTGAATGCATTGTCGAGGCTCATCATCCGCACCGCGTGGGCGACCTTGGACAGCGGCGATGCGGCGACCTCGTGCCCGACGCCCTTCGAGGGCGAATCGGCGCGGATCAGGTGCGGGAAAGCCGCCTCCAGCGCCTCGTTCCGGCGGACCAGCGCGTCGTATTCCTGATCGGTGATCTCGGGCGCATCCTCGGCATGATACAGCCGGTTGTGCTTCTTTATCTCGCGCGCGAGCCGCATCAGTTCGTTCGCGGCGTCCGCTTCGGACAGGTCTTCGGAGAGGTTTGCAGGGTCGGCCATCACCCGTGTCGATAGGGCACAGTCGCGAGTTTACGGAAGCCATTTTCTCGATTGCGGGGCACGAGTATCGTCGCGCTCGGGGCGAAGGGGGAATCGGCATGGGTTTGGCAAGGAAGATCGGCTGCGGCTGTCTCGTGATCGTGCTGCTGCTGGTGGCAGCGGCGGCGGGTATCTGGGTCTGGAAACCGTGGACGCAGATCGTGCCGCTCGAAATGGTCGAACCCACAGCTGCGCAGGGCGAGCGGGTCGATACCGGCGATGTGCTCGGCAATTTCTATCCCGCAAAGGGCGCCGATAACGGCCCCGGCGTGCTGCTGGTCGGTGGCAGCGAAGGCGGGCTCGGCAGCGATATGACCCGGCTCGCGCTCGCCTTGCAGGACGATGGCTTCTCGGTCCTCCACCAGAGTTACTGGCGCGCCCCCGGCCAGCCCGAGCGGCTCGAGGGCATCCGGCTCGAAACCTTCCAGCGGGGCCTTTCCTGGCTGCGTGCACGGCCCGAGGTCGATCCCGCACGCACCGCGATGATCGGCTGGTCGCGCGGGAGCGAGGCTGCGCAATTGCTCGCGATCCGCGATCCCTCGATCAAGGCGATCGTGCTCGGGATGCCGGGCAATGCGGTGTGGCCCGGGTTCGGTTGGGACGAACCGTGGAAGCAGTTCGGCAGCCCCTGGAGCTGGCGCGGCGAAGCGCTGCCGTATCTCGAGCTCGGCGGTATCCAGACGATCGGCGGCGACATGGACGAAACCTGGCGCGAAATCGCGGCGCGCGAAAAGCAGCACCCCGAGGCGACGATCCCGATCACCGACGTGGGCGTGCCCGTCCTGATAATCTGCGGCGAATCGGATATCGTGTGGCCTTCGTGCCAGATGGGCCGCGCGATCGCCGATGCGGCGGCGCAGGCGGGCAAGGACGACGTGCGCCTGCTCGCCTTTCCCGACG
Source organism: Citromicrobium sp. (assembly GCA_002729695.1). Classification (GTDB taxonomy): domain Bacteria; phylum Pseudomonadota; class Alphaproteobacteria; order Sphingomonadales; family Sphingomonadaceae; genus Alteriqipengyuania. The sequence continues at coordinate 160,036 of PBYQ01000003.1, forward strand.
CGGGCCACTACGCCTTCGGCGCGCCGGTGAGCGAGGATGACGAGGCGTTCGAGAAGCTCGACAAGCTTGGGGGCTCGCCCGAAGGCAACGCCGATGCGCTGCGCCAGAGCTATCGCGACATCGTGGCGTTCCTGCGCGATACGACAGGCGGCGACGCGAACTGACGGCCGGTCCGACCGCTCCGCACGCGGATCACATCTCTTCCTTCACGCCCTTGCGGATCAGCCACCAGTTGGTCGGGTAGGCGGTGCAGAACCCGGCGAGCATCGCAACCTGCATCGCGAACCAGAACTCGGGCGTCGCGACCTCTGCCACGCCGCCGTAATCGGGCTTGAACCACGCGAACTGGATCAGCCCCATCAACCCGTACATGCCGACCTGCCACGAGGTGATGGAGAGGAAATCGGCCTTCACCGCCTGACCGATCCCCTCGCCCACCGAGAGATCGCGCATCGGCTTGATGGTGAAATACTGGAAGGCGATGCCGAGCACGAAAGCGACGATGTAGTCGACTATCCAAACCGCGAAGATCTTCTCGCCAAACAGGCTGTGCCAGCCGAACCAAACCGCGATCTGCGGAAAGGCGAAGACCGACCATTCGGCGATGATGTCGCCCAGCGTACACCCCGCCCCGCAATGCGAAGCGCCCTTGGCGACCGACGCCCAAAACGGCAGATCATCATCGGGCGCATCGATCCCCCGCCCCTTGCGGCGGCCGAACGCACGGTAGAGCCACACCCACAGTACGCTGCCGAACAGCGCGGCGAGCGGCCAGACGAAATTCATCACCGCCATCTTCTGCGGATGCCGCGCAACATCGATAGCGATCCACAGCGCACAGACCCCTGCAAGCAGCAGCGAGACGATCGAGAGCGTGTGGAGCCAGGCGGGAAAATTCGCGTGGGGCATGCCGGATCAAACGCGAGCTGCACTCTGAGTTCCGACCTGATGGCCAGATAGGTCTAAATCGCTAAGCTGAATGTTAACGACAGTCGGTGAGATAGGATTCAATTTCGATCGAATAGTGATGCTCCTCGGGCTTGATCACCCCGTCGGCGACGATCAGCTCCTGCATCGACCTGCGGAAAATCTGTTCGAGACGTTCGTCTTCGCTAATGCGCTGAACCGCTGTCCAGAAAAGTTCGCTATCGGGCGACAAGCGGTCAGCATGACTTAAGATTGCTTCGCAGTCGGGATCGCCGTCCAACTCAAGCCGCAACCAAAAGGCGGTGATCGCTCGCTCAAGCGCTTCCCGCTCCTTTGGGTGGTATTCCTTGTCGCACCGCGCGAGGAATACGAGCGCATTGATTAGCGCGATGAGATCCGCCTTGCGTCCGACCGATAGCCCCCAAGTCAAACCCGAGGCCGTTTCAAGGTCTGTCGCAAACTGGGCGAAGAAGGCCTGAACTGGGCTCAGCGTTTCTCCCGTGATGGGATCGAAAAGATCGAGAATGCGGTCGAGCCGGAAAGTACGGATAGCCGATCGATGATGGCAGAAAGCCTTGAGGTATGCGGTACCACCTTGGTTGGTCATCTGGCGGCACGATATCACACGCTGGGTAAGCTGACCTTTCGAATCCTCGTATTCGATAATCAAGTTCCGACCCGAGATCGTTCCCAAATCGGTACCCGCTTCGCAAGCCTCAGCGAAACCACTCTCACCATCGTCATCAGGAAAGACCCTGTCTACAAGCTCCTGAAATCGCTCGTGTAGCTTTGGCTTTACAACCTTCCCGTCAAGTGACTCGCTCACATCACACCCCCTCCAGCAACCGATCCGCCTGCGCGCGCGCTTCGGGCGTCACCTCGGCGCCCGACAGCATGCGGGCGATCTCTTCCTGCCTGCCCTCGGCGTCGAGCAATTCGATCGAGGTCTTGGTGACCGTCCCGCTGCTCGCCTTGGCGATGCGGTAGTGGACGCGGCCGCGGGCGGCGACCTGGGGTGAATGCGTCACCACCAGCACCTGGCCGTCGCTCGCCAATCGCGCCAGCCGTTCGCCGATGGCGGAGGCGACCGCGCCGCCCACGCCGCGGTCGATCTCGTCGAAGATCATCGTCGCCGCGCCGCCTTGCTCGGCCAGCGCCACTTTCAGCGCGAGGATGAAGCGTGAGAGTTCGCCGCCGCTGGCGATCTTGTTCAATGGCGCGAAATCCGCGCCGGGGTTGGTCGCGATCAGGAATTCGACCGAATCCATCCCGCTTGCGCCCCATTTTTCCTGCGGCAGCGGCTGAACGTCGGTGCGGAAGCGTGCGGCATCGAGCTTGAGCGGCGCAAGCTCCGCCGCGACGGCTGCGTCGAGCTTCTTCGCCCCAGCCTTGCGCGCCTTGCGCAGCCGCGTCGCCGCACCCTCATAGGCATCGTAGGCCTCGCGCTCGGCCAGCCGCAGCGCGTCGAGCTGGGCTTCGCCGCCCTCGATCGCGTCGAGCTTGGCGCGAAATTCGCGAATCTTGTCGGGCAATTCATCCACTTCGCAGCGGTGCTTGCGAGCGAGCGCGCGCAGGTCGAACAGCCGCGTCTCGGCAGCGTCCAGCGCGGCGGGATCGTGGACCAGCGCCTCGGCAGCTTCTTCCAGCTTCTCCTCCGCCTCGGTCGCTTCGAGGATCGCGCGGTCGAGCGCGCCGAGCGCTTCGGCAAGCAGCTTGTGCTCGCCCGCAATCCGGTCGAGCCGCCGCGCGGCGGTGCGCAGTTCGCTCAGCGGCGAGTCCGAACCTTCCCAGATGTGGCGCAGTTCTTCGAGATCGCCCGACAGACGCTCACCCTTCTGCATCGAGGCACGCGCTTCGGCGAGGCGCGCTTCCTCGCCCGCCTGCGGTTCGATCTCGATCAGTTCGGCAAGATGCGCCAGCAGCAGGTCCTGCTCGGCGCTGGCGGCGTCGATCGCATCGCGCGCTTCCTCCAGCGCTTCGGCAGCGCGGCGCCATTCGCGCCAGTTGCGCGCGACCCTGGCGGTGTCGGCATCGGCGAAACGGTCGAGCAGCTGGCGGTGCCCGCGCGGGTTCACCAGCCCGCGATCGTCGTGCTGGCCGTGCAGTTCGACCAGGATCGGGGCAAGGTTGCGCAGCAGGCCGACGCTGGCCGACTGATCGTTGGCGAAGGCCTTCGATCCACCGTCCGCCTTCACCTGCCGCCGCAGAATCAGCGGCTCGCCCGGCTCGATCTCGATCCCTGCCTCCTCCAGCGCTTCGGAGAGCGCAGGCGGAAAGCTCGCAAATTCGAAATTGGCGGTGACGCTGGCCTGCTTTGCGCCGCTGCGTACCAGACTCGTCTCGGCACGATTGCCGAGCACCAGGCCCAGCGCATCGAGCAGGATCGATTTGCCCGCGCCGGTCTCGCCCGTAAGCACGCCCAGCCCTCGACCGAAATCGAGATCGAGCGCTTCGATCAAAACGACATTGCGGACGGCAAGTTGGGTCAGCATCGCAGGGCGCAGATTAGCGTGCGCACGCGCCCGCGTCACCGCCGGGCATACGCCTTACCGCTCGTGGATGTGCATAAACGCCGCGAAAGCACGCATGCGGCGGCTTTGCGGGGGGGGCTATTGTGCGACGGCAACCTGCGTATCGGGCGCATTGTCCTGCACCAGTTCGTAAGCCTTCTCGTACCATTTGCTGCCCGGATAGTTCGCGCCCAGAACGGCGGCGTATTTCTTGGCTTCCTGCGGGATGCCGAGGGCAAGGCTGGTTTCGGTGAGGCGATACAGCGCTTCGGGGGCGTGGCTGGTGGTCTGGTAGGTGTCGATCACGTTCTGGAAACGGATCTGCGCCGCGGTCCACTTGCCAGATCGTTCGTAGAAACGCCCGATTTCCATCTCCTTGCCGGCAAGGTGATCGTTCACCAGGTCGATCTTGAGCCGCGCATCGGAGGCATATTCGCTCTGCGGGAAGCGCCGTTCGACCTCGCGCAGCGCGGCGAGCGCCAGCTCGGTGGTCTTCTGGTCGCGGGTGACGTCGCTGATCTGCTCGTAATAGCTGAGCGCGATCAGGTAATAGGCGTAAGGCGCGTCCTTGTTGCCCGGGTGGATCGACAGGAAGCGCTGCGCGCTCTGGATCGACTTGGTGTAGTCGCGCGCGACATAATAGCTGAACGCGCTCATCAGCTGTGCGCGGCGGGCCCAGGGCGAATAAGGATGCTGACGCTCTACCTCGTCGAACAGCGCAGCGGCAATTTGCGCATTGCCCGCATCCAGCCGTTCCTTCGCGCTCGAATACAGCGTTTCCACATCGCGGGCGACGTAGGCCGTATCGCGAGGACCGCCGCTGCCACCGGCGCATCCCGTGGTCACGGTGGCAAGGGAGCCGAGGACGGCTGCGGCGAGGAAGGTTTTGCGAGTTGTGCTCATGGGGCGGCGGTATAGCGCCGGGTGCCATGAACGCCAAGTGAAACGGGCGGCGATTTGAGGTGCCGTCCTGCGCGGCCGCGGTCAGGCGCTCGGCCGCTCTCCATGGCCGGCGATCTCGCTGCCCTCGGGCGCTTCCCAGAGGAGGTGCCGCCCCTCGAGGCTGACCAGGTTCTTGGCCCGGATGACATCGCCCTTGGTGGTGTACCCGAGCAGCTGCTCGGCATCGAGGTGCGGGTTGACCGCGAGCACCCGCAGTTCTTCGGAAGTGAAGTCCGACAGGCCGCGCGCGCGCTCCTGCCCCGTCTGGTCGTAGACGTGGAGCACGTCGCCGCGGGTGAAGTCGCCGTCGATCGACAGGATATCCTCGCGGCGGATCGAACGTTCGCCATCGGCCAGAGCGTCCGCAAGGTCGTTCGATATACCGATGCTGCCCGCCATCTGCAGGCGGTTGGCAATCCAGCTCTTCCACCCCGACACCGGCGATTCGTGCGCCAGGAAGCGGGTGCAGCGGCGTTCGCCGTCGAGCACGGAGCTGAGCGGATTGTCCGCCTCGCCGTGCGCGATATAGGTGGTAACGCCCGCTTCCTGCGCGATGTTGGCGGCCATCAGCTTGGTCGTCATGCCGCCCGTGCCGAGCGTGCTCTTGCCCTTGGTCGCTTCCATGAAGGGCGCGACATCGGTCACTTCCTCGATGAACTCGGCCCCTTCCTCGTCCGGGTGGCGATCGAACAGGCCGTCGACCTCGGTCAGGATGATGAAGTCCTTCGCCTCGACCATCTGCGCGACCTTGGCCGCCAGCCGGTCGTTGTCGCCCACGCGGATTTCCTCGGTGGTGATCGAATCGTTTTCGTTGATGATCGGCATCACGCCCGCTTCCAGCAGCCGGTGCACGGTGTTGCGCGTGTTGAGGAAGCGGCGGTGATCCTCGAAATCGCCGAGCGTCAGGAGCACCTGCGCGATCTCGAAATCGAACTCGTGGCCGATCTGCTTGTAGGCATTGGTCAGCAGCGGCATCCCGCAGGCGGCGGCGGCCTGCTTGTCGCTGACCCCGGCCGTCTCCGGGCGCTCGCCGACGATCTTCAGGCCGAGCGCGACCGCGCCCGAGCTGCACAGGATCACGTTGGTGCCGCGCTCGCGCAGCTTGGCGACGTCCTCCAGAAGGCGCTGGATGAACCCGAACCGGGGTGTCAGGCGTTCGCTGTTGGCAACCAGCGTGGAGCCGATTTTGACGACGACAGTGTTCGCTTGCGACATATTCTATCCACCTGGGCTGCCAAATCAGTGGCGGCGACATAGGGTGCAGTGCTGCGCTGCACAACCCACTGGAAAAAATTGCACGGCTGTGTTATAAAAGAATAAACGCAATCTCGTGGAGGACGCTCGCCATATCAGGCCAATCCCTCCTCACTCAAGACTATGCAATTATGGAGAAAGACTATTTCCAAGAATATTCTTTTGATCGGCTGTGGAAAGATGGGCGGCGCCCTGCTCGAATACTGGAAGAAGGGCGAAGAGAAATTCACTATTGTCGACCCTTTCCTTGAAAGTGCACCCGAAGGTGTCGATTTGGTCAAGGAAAAGGCTGAACTCGACCAGCAGCGCTTCGATGTCATCATCGTCGCGATCAAGCCGCAGATGATCGACGACATCCTGCCCGATTATGCCCCCGTGCTGGCCGAGGGTGGCTATGTCATCTCGATGGCCGCAGGCGCATCCATCGCGCGCATTTCGAAGGTTATGGGCGACGCGCCGGTGATCCGAATCATGCCCAACCTGCCCGCTTTCGTCGGCAAGGCGACCAATGGCCTGGTCGCAGGCCCCGGCATCACCGACGACCAGCGCAATCACGCAACCACGATGATGGAGCGCACCGGCACCGTGGTCGAAGTCGACGACGAAGACCAGCTCGACCGGGTCACCGCGGTCGCGGGCTCGGGCCCGGGCTACGTGTTCGAACTCGCCCGCGCCTATGTTGCGGCAGCGGAGGGCATCGGTTTCTCGCACGAACAGGCGCGTGCGCTGGTGCTCGGCACGCTCGAAGGCACCGTCGCGATGGCGATTGCCGAAGACGACAAGTCGCTGGAAGATCTGCGCAATTCGGTCACCAGCAAGGGCGGCACCACCGCCGCCGGGCTCGACGCGCTGAACGGTGACGGCGCGGTGTCGCGCAAGTTCGAACAGACGCTGGAGGCTGCGTACAAACGCGCGGTCGAACTGCGCTAGCAGCCGCCCGGAACCCGGGGCCCGCCTTGCCCGTCTATATACTGAACACCACCCATAAGAATGATCCGAAGAGGACCACCATGAACGACCAGACACTCGATCCCGCGATCCACATTCACGAGCTTGGCAGCAACGCACGCGCCGCCGCGAAGGGCCTGCTGACCGCCAGCACCGAGGCAAAGAACACCGCCCTCACCGCCGCCGCCAAGGCGCTGCGCGACAATCAGGACGAGCTGCTCGAAGCCAACGCCAAGGATGTCGCCTCGGTCGAAGGCAAGAAGCCCGACAGCTTCATCGACCGCCTGAAACTGACCCCCGACCGCATCGAGGGCATGGCTAGCGCGCTCGAACAGATCGCCGAGCTGCCCGATCCCGTCGGTCGCCAGCTCGCCGAGTTCGATCGGCCCAACGGGTTGAAGATCGAACGCGTCGCCGTGCCCATCGGCGTGATCGGCATGATCTACGAATCGCGGCCCAATGTGGGCGCAGACGCCTCCGCGCTGTGCCTCAAGTCGGGCAACGCGGTGATCCTGCGCGGCGGTTCGGAAAGCCGCAACTCGACGCGCGTCATCGTGCGCTGCATGCAGGAAGGCCTCAAGGCCGCCGGCCTGCCCGAACACGCCGTGCAGACGGTTGGTACGACCGACCGTGCCGCTGTGGCCGAGCTGCTCAAGGCGGACGAATTCGTCGACCTCGTCATCCCGCGCGGCGGGCGTGGCCTCGTCGAGCTGGTGCGCGACCAGGCGAGTGTGCCCACGCTCCTCCACCTCGATGGCAACTGCCACACCTATGTCCATGAAAAGGCAGACCTCGACAAGGCAGCCGAAGTCATCCGCAACGCCAAGCTGCGCCGCACCGGCGTGTGCGGGGCGACCGAGAGCATCGTGGTCGACAAGGCGGTTGCCGACCAGGCGATCCCCAAGATCGCGGCGATCTTCGGCGACGACTGCGAGCTGCGCGGGGACGAGACCGCCGTTTCCATCGAGCCGAGCATCAAGCCCGCGACCGACGAAGACTGGGGGACCGAATATCTCGACCCCATCGCGAGTGTGAAGGTGGTCGACGGCCTCGACGAGGCGATCGACTGGGTCGACACCTATTCGAGCCACCACACCGACGCGATCATCACCGAGGATGACGATGCGGCGCGCAAGTTCATGACCAGCATCGACTCCGCGATCCTGATGCACAACGCCTCCACGCAGTTCGCCGACGGCGGCGAGTTCGGGATGGGTGCGGAGATCGGTATCGCGACGGGCAAGATGCATGCGCGCGGTCCGGTCGGCCTCGAACAGCTGACCAGCTTCAAGTACCTCGTCCACGGGCAGGGCCAGACGCGGCCGTAAGCTTTTGCACCGTAAGCCTTTGAAGGGGCCGGGTGCGCACGGATATTCCCTGTGCGCCCGGCCCTTCGTTTACGTTCCGGAAAGCACGGACGGTTAGCCTGACGGCGGAGGGCACCGCCATGATCCGGGAAATGATGCACGAGGAAGATGGCGCAACCGCCATCGAGTACGGCCTGATTGCAGCGCTTATCTCGCTGGCCAGCATCGTCGCCTTCAAGTCCCTCGGGCTCAACCTCGCCGACGTGTTCAACACGATCACCCGCGCGATGGGCGGCCAGTAAGGGCGTTTCGCAAGGTGCCGGGTTCGTAATCGTGATCCTTATAAAAAGCAGCCGATGCCTTCCCGGGCGTCGGCGGCTTTTTCGCAAGCGTCAGATATTGGTGCTGCACGGGATCAGGCTGGGCAGCAGGAAGGTGTAGGGCCGCATCCGTTCGGAATTGCGCGCGACGATCTGCTCTTCCACGTCCTGTAGTGCCGCACGGAAACGCGACAGCGGGCCGCCCTTCCCCGTGATCTGCGGGTCCTGAAACCATTGCGGATAGGGAAAGTCGGGCGAGCGATAGGTGCCGAGCGGGCGGTAATAGAGCGAGCCGAGCAGGAAGAGCACCTTCAGCTGTTCGAGTGCCAGGACCTCGGGCGGCATCATCGCCAGCCAGCCGGTCTTCGTTCCGCCCTTCTGCGTATCGGGCGCCGGTTGCCAGAACGCACCCGTCACCGCCGGCGCATATTCCATGATGGCCTTTTGCGGGAAGTTGACCGAGGCATGCTGCGCGCTGGCGGTGAAGATCGTCATCGTGCAGATGTCGACCAGTTGCTGAATAGTGCTCGGCGCGGAGAAACCCTTCAGCTTGCCGCTGTCGGCGATGGCAGCCGCCCACGCCTGCAACTCGGTATCCCCGGTCACGTCCTTGTCCGATGAATAATACGTGCGGACATAGGCCTTCGCCCAGCTCTCGATCGCGTTCCAGACCAGCAGGCCGTCGTCGCGATAGGGATAATCGCCCAGCGCGGAATCCGCGCCGACACCGCGCGCGACGATATCCTGCGGCAGCATTCCCTTGGCGAAATCGAAGGTAAGACGCGCCTGCACGGCGGCCTGCTGGCTGCTCTCGATCGTGCCTGCGAAGATGTGGTCGATCGGGCCGCCCGCAACGATCAGGCTGTTCGCTGCGGCATCGTTGATGAACAGCGTGCCTTCGAAATGGCGCACCAGCAGTGCGTTGATCGGGTGTGCATCAGGAAGCTGGCGATGGGTCGCGATGGCAATCGCCTCGATCACCAGATGCGTGCGTGCGAGATGGGCGAACAGCTCGTGATAATTTCCGTCGGCCACCTGCACGACCAGCTTGGCCATTTCCCAGCCCCACTGCTTCTCCGTGCTCATGCTCGGCGTCATCACCGGGCTCGCCGCATTGGAGGGATCGCAATTGATCGCGACCGGGACCAGGCTCTGCCCACCGGGCGGCACCGCGAACAGGGCGACGGGGCAGGTCAGGTACTTGGCCGAACCGTCCCATTCGCCGGGCTCGATGATCGAGAGCGGCGAATAGTCGCACTGGAACAGGCGCCCCTCCTCCAGCCCCGCATCCAGCGTATCGCCGGGCACGACCGCCGCATATTGCTTGGCCGTCACCGCGCATTTCTTCGGGATTTTGGTAACCGCCTCGATCAGCATGCAGTTGGGGCCCGCCACGCGCAGGTTGGCGAATTCGAGATCGTCCTGGAATGTATAGGCGATCGGCGGGACGGAGATCGTCTTGAAATTGTCGAGATAGGTCTGGAGCGTGCGCGGGCGTTCCTTGCCTAGCGCCGCCTTGGTCGCGCCGCGCAGTTCGATGATGCCTTTCAGCTTGGTCGCGTGGTTCTTGAGGTCCGCGATGGCGACTTCGGCGTCGAACATGTGAACGCAGTCGGTCGCCAGCACGACAATCCCTTTGTGGCCGGACACATCGCCCGCAATCTTCGCCTCGAGCGCGGTGACATCCTTCTCGATCGCAGCGACGACCACACGGTCAGCTGCGATCAGCGCAGGGTCGAGCGTGGAGAGGCCCTGTTCGACCAGCGATGCCTCGACCTCGATCTGGTTGATCGCCACCTCGATCAGGATCTTCACCAGCTTCAGCCACCATTCGAGCGTCGGCATCTCCGCCGTGGGCAGCGTTTTCACCACCGGCACGCCCTCCAGCGAGGGCACCGCATCGGTCCATTGATACAGCGCCTGGCTTGCTGCGAGCTGCGCCTCGCGCGCCTTGCGCTGCGCCGGGGTATCGTTCTGCGGGAGGCTGGGATCAGCCGGTGCCTGTTGCGCCATAGTGTTTCCGTCCATTCTGTGCGTCGTGGTTGAGACCCGCAGAAACGCTACGTCACAATGGTTAATACCGGCCTTATGGCAGCGCGCGCGCTCGCTCCATTTAAGATTTGCTTAGACGTTTCCCGTCTATCTTGACGGCATGGACGGGGCGAAAACTCTACTGCGCAAGGCTGCGATTCCGGACCTCCCGCCGGAGGTGCGGACCGATTTCGTCGTCGCCAGCGCAACCACGGTGCAAAAGCAGGGGCGCTGGCTGTTCGTCGGGCTGCTGCTGACGTGCCCCTTTGCCGCGCTCGCCACACCCGAGGCTGCAGGATGGTTCGTGCGCTGGGGCCTGCCGACGCTGATGGCGCTCTATTGCCTGTTGGGGCTGCGCGATCTCTTCAAGGACAACCACTTCCCGCAAAAGCCATGGCGCGCCGAGCGGTTCATCGTCCAGAGCTGGACCTCCTCGCTCTTCGGCGCATTGCTCAGCACCGGCTGGGCGATCGCCTGCTGGTCCGCCGCGGACCCGGGCGAGCGGCTGCACTTCCCCGTCATCCTGGTGATGGGCGCGCTCGCCACCGCGTATTGCATGGCGAGCATCCGCGCGGCGGCGGCGACCCATCTGGTGGTCGACATCGGCGCAATCTCCCTCCTGATGCTGCTGACCGGATCGACGCTCGACATCGCGACCGCGGTGAGCCTGTGCGTCGCCGGGGTGTTCCAGTGGCGCATGATCACCGCGCACCACAAGCAGGTGGTCGAGCTGCTGTTGCTCGAGCGCAAGAGCCAGCAGCTGGCGCTCACCGATCCGCTCACCGGGCTCATCAACCGCCGCGCGCTGCTCGACTTCGCGGGCAAGCTCGGCGCGCAGCCCGCACAATCGCGACTGCTCCTGATCGATATCGACTGCTTCAAGGTCATCAACGACACGCATGGCCACGATGTCGGCGATACCGTGCTGCAGGAAGTCGCCCGCCTGATCGGCGAGGCTGCGGGCGAGGATGTCCGCGCGGCGCGCCTGGGGGGCGAGGAGTTCGCCCTGCTCGGCCCGGTCGACGCGCTGCCTCCGGGCAAGGCGATCGAGCTGCTGTGCACGATCCGCGAGGCGGCGATGCCGCACAGCGGGCGGTGCACGATCAGCATCGGCGTGGCCGAGGGGACGCTCGAAGACGAATCCGCCTGGCGCAACCTGTACCACCGCGCCGACAAGGCGCTCTACGCCGCGAAGCAGCGCGGCCGCGACCGCGCCGTCCACGTGACGGACCTGGAGACGGCCGCCGCGCCCCAGCCCGACTGCGTGCTCCCGCAAGGCACCCTCCCGCAGCGCAGGGTCGCCTAGCGGCCCGGGCCGCGACCCTGACGAAGTTTCGCTGTCCTACAGCATAGGGGCCGGGGCATATGCCGCGGCCCTTTTTGCAAGCGAGGACCCCGCGCATGACCCCGAGCATGAGCCCCCGGCATGACTAGGCGCGCCGACAATCGGGAGGAACGCCTGCCCGTGCAGCAGGTGATCGCACGAGGGGGCGAGCTGCCCGACTTCACCCCCGTCCCCCGCCAGTGCGAGCGCCACGATGGCTGGACCGAGGATCGCCAGCGCCGCTTCATCGCCGCGCTCGCCGACACAGGCTCCGTCCACGCCGCGTGCAGGGCGGTCAACATGAGCCAGGCCGGCGCCTACCACCTGCGCCGCCAGCCGGGCGCGCAGAGCTTTCGCGCCGCATGGCAGGCGGCGATCGACCTTGGCGTGCAGCGGATCGAGGATGTCGCGATGGACCGCGCGCTCAACGGCGTCGACGTGCCCGTCTACTCCTACGGCAAGCTGGTCGGCACGCGGACCACCTATAACGACCGCCTGCTGATGTTCATGCTGCGCAACCGCGCGCCCGATCGGTTTGCGGAAGGGCGCGCAAAAGGCCTCAACGCGGTCGGCCAGATGGAGCTGAAGCGGCTCAAGAAGCAATGGCGCGAGGAGTACGAGCGCGAGCGCGCGCAGAGCGGTGAGGCCCGCGTATACGAAGCGCTCGACGCCAAGCTGCAAGCGCTCCACCAGCGCCGCCTCGACTCCATGAGCCCCCGCGCCCGCGCGGCCTGGGACGCCTTCAAGGCCATCGAGGCCGAGGACAAGGCCGCAGGCTACCGCTGGTGGGAGGACCCGGAGCACCCGCTGTATAACGAGGGGGAGGATGGCGATAGCACCTTGGGAGAGCCAAGTACAAAATCTTAAACATTATGTGAAGATTAAACGACTATACGCCAGCCAAGTTTAAGATGAAGCAAGTATGTGCATTTACCCAATTAATTCCTGCTTTTCCATTCTCTGCAAGTGTTTGGAGATCTGCTGTTCGGTGGGGCGCTTTGTGGCATAGGCACGTTTTGCACGGGTATACGCCACAAGCCGCTTAAGCTTCGCGCGGTCCCCCATTCTCACTACGTCATGCTTTAACTCATCCATAACCCCGTGAAGCATCATCCAAAGATAAATGCTACCAGGTTCTGCGGCAGCCAAGAGGTGTTCGGCCGCATTCTCCCAACCCTCTGCCCTTGCGCCAATCAAGTGATAAAAATTGACAACTTCGAGAAAGCCAACCTCCACCGAGCGGAAGGCTCTCTCGGCGAAAATACCCCCAAGCTTTTGGAAACCCAGCGTCTGCCTAGTCTTCAATGAAACTGCTCTAGAAAGGGATAGTACTACTGCCGAAATGGCCTCATGAGAATCTGGCTCTAGATCCTTCGCAGCCTTGTCAAAGTCAATAAATGCCATCGCGCCCCAGCGGTAAAGCTTACTTTTGGCCAACTCAGGCGCAAATAACGTTCCTATCTGAAACGCACACAATTCACACCACAAGAGCAACTCGTACGCCTCGACCTTCGTATCTCTTCCTACATCATTTACGTTCTTCAAAACCTCAGATAAATTCTGCTTTATTATGACGAGAGCATACTCAAGATCCATGAATTTTCTAATTGTCACCTTTTGGTTTGCGGTACGTGCCTCGGCAAGCAATGAAGTCTTCAAAGAGTCAATCCGCTTCGGCTCTTCTGGGCCATCAGAAATTGCTTTGGCAATCGGGGCCCATGTCTGCTCCTCTTCCTTCGCATCGACCGCCCATAGAGCGTCCGAAAGAGGGTCAAACTCCTTCCTCACAAGTTGTCTTTCAAAATCGCTAAGTGCGGCACCTAGGTCTCGGCTTAATGCAGCCATTATTCGACTATCGTTTGGCTTGAGCGCTGTGATTACATCCAACACATCTTCTACCGCAGTATAATTTTGGTCTGCCAGAAAACCTTCCAGACCGCTATCATCATCTTTCAATGCAATTCCAAGAGCGAACGAGTAAAAGAACCCATATCTAAAGTAGATTGAATTTCCGTTCCGACCAAAAATCTTCGCTTCGACAATTTCATCAAGTATCTGATTAGAATCGAAGCCAAGAAGCGTTCGCGCCTTGTAATCATCGCAGAATTCAATCCAGCTTCTAACAGAAAAAGAACCCTCCTTCTCGTCGTACATTTTTCTGGCAAAGCTTGCGATTAGATCTATCTTATTTTGGTAATTGAATGAACCCGTGAAGCTATCACTCGGCTTACGCAAACTATCTAGTAGAAACTTTTGTAGTATGTCCACCCTGTTTAGCGGGATGAAACTACCGTCTACGAAAAGGATCTTCATATACATGACGACATTACTTGGGGTAAGCGGGATGCAAAGTCCAAGAAGGTCATCATAAACCTTTTGGGTGACAGACGAAGCCAACTCAAAATCGTCAGTGTCAAAAAAAGACTCTGCCAATTCGCGAATCTGAGCCCGCGATAGAGTCCAGAGGTAAAGTTCCTCAAAATCTAGCCCGACTTCGCGCAGACTCATCCCAGCAGAGGGCACCAAGCCGCGATTGGTCGCAATCGCAACGACCCGAAGCACATCATCAATCTTCCCCAATTCCGAGATTAATTTTCGGTCTCGCTCGAGATTGACGTTATCCAACAACACAGTGACTGGCCCATCCTGTCCGCGAGCGCTCTTAAATATTTCTTCTTGTAACTTTTTCTTGTAATTAGGCATTCTCCGAGCATCGCCCAGAAAATAAGCTCCGCCCCGCATTTTTATTTCAGTACCCAGTCTTCCTAATAATGTGCTTCCGCCATACTCTGATCGAGACTCGATTATATAAGATTTTCTGTCCTCGATTATCTCTTGGACCGTGATCGAATCTCTTTCGTGATCGAATTCCAATACCGAGGATTGACCGCGACGAGACAGTCTCGGCTCAGTGTAGATTGGTTTCCCAGACGGCGCAGCCAAGAGGTTGGTTTGCCAACCACCGGAGAGACGATCAGATCTGAGAATCTCGCTTAACGAAGTTGCTTCCAAACCAGCGACCGCAGTAGATGTTCCTCTCTTCTTTCGCGTGATGAAGAATCTACCCGCGTAATCAGGATCATCTGGAAATAGTGAAGTATCCGCCGTCCATATCTCCCTGGGAGTTTCATGGTATCGTATCGGCGATATTCGCAAATCATTACCAGTTAACTTCCCAAAGTTGGCCACATTCGGCCATTGCGAACCTTGATAGAGTGCTCCACTAGCGACAGTAACCGATTGGCCGCTCGAGCCGTGCGCGATCTCGACTTCGTTTTCATGCAGGTGACCATGGAGAAGTAGGTCAAAGTTATCATTCAGGGTTGCTTTCACACCCGAACGTTCCACCTCAGAAAGCCATGTAATCGGGTGATGCATCAGCGCCAATCTGAGGAGATCGGGCCTGTTATCCGCTCCAATCGCTTCGTCGATGCATCGCTGCGCGAGAAGAAGGCGACCCTGGTCTTGATCGTCGAATGACAATGCCGCCGAATTTAGCCCCCAGACCTCCAGTAAAAATCCATCTTCCTCGAAGTTTTCAATTTTGTATGTAGTTGTATTCGTCGGGAACTTGCGACCAGGGAAATATTCTTCGTACCAAGTTTTGAATGCATTTTGGCGTTTTTCGATGTGGTAGACCGATTTACCATTGAAAAGGTCGTCAATAGCGCGACGATTTTGAAATTCTCGACTCAGTCCATTACTCTGTGATCTATCGACATCATGGTTGCCTGGGACTACTAGTAGGCGAGATCTTTTAAGTTCCAAGGCAGAAAGTAGCTTGTCGAAGAAGGAGCTCGCCTCCGCGTATTCTGATCGATTTCCCGTCTTAGCTACATCGCCAGTGAAAAAGACAAAATCGGGTTTTCCAAATCGCAAAGTTAGGTTTGGTAGAGACTTCAATAAGGCACTTACTAGTCGATTTTGATCGTACGATCCTAATCCAGAAAAGTGAACATCAGAAATATGAAGCCAGCTTAGAGGTTTCTTATCGACAGCCACGATCTCTCCCACCCAAATCTACTGGAAGAGACTCACTCCTCTCCCATCCGTAACGCAGCGATAAACGCTTCTTGCGGAATACTGACATTGCCATATTCCCGCATCCGGGCCTTGCCCTTTTTTTGCTTTTCCAACAGTTTTTTCTTGCGCGAGATGTCGCCGCCGTAGCATTTGGCGGTCACGTCCTTGCGCAGGGCGGCGATGGTTTCGCGGGCGATCACCTTGCCGCCGATCGCGGCCTGGATCGGGATCTTGAACAGGTGGCGCGGGATCAGGTCTTTCAGGCGCTCGCACATGCCGCGGCCGCGTTCCTCCGCGACGCCGCGATGGACGATCAGTGACAGTGCGTCGACCGGCTCGTTGTTGACGAGGATGTTCATCTTCACGAGGTCGCCTTCGCGCAGGCCAATCTGCTCGTAATCGAAACTGGCATAGCCGCGGCTGATGCTCTTCAGCCGGTCGTAGAAGTCGAACACCACCTCGTTCAGCGGCAGCTCGTAGGTCACCTGCGCGCGGCCGCCCACGTAGGTGAGGTCGGTCTGGATGCCGCGCCGGTCCTGACACAGCTTGAGGATGCTGCCCAGATATTCGTCGGGGGTGTAGATCACCGCCTTGATCCACGGTTCCTCGATCATCTCGATCCGGTTGGGGTCGGGGTAGTCGGCGGGATTGTGCAGCTCGATCACCTTGGCATCCTCGGTCTTCGATTTGCCGAGGTGGATGCGGTAGACGACCGATGGCGCGGTGGTGATCAGGTCGAGGTCGTATTCGCGGCTCAGGCGCTCCTGAATGATCTCGAGGTGCAGCAGGCCGAGGAAGCCGCAGCGGAAGCCGAAGCCCAGCGCGGCGGAGCTTTCGGTCTCGAAGGTGAAGCTCGCATCGTTGAGGCGCAGGCGCGCGATGCTCTCGCGCAGCTTGTCGAAATCGGCGGCGTCGACGGGGAACAGGCCGCAGAACACCACCGGCTGCGGCTCGCGATAGCCGGGCAGCGCCTTGGTCGCGCCGTTCTTGACCGTGGTGATGGTGTCGCCGACGCGGGCCTGCTCCACCTCCTTGATCTGCGCGGTGATGAAGCCGATCTCGCCCGGGCCGATCTCGGCGAGGTCGACGCGCTTGGGGGTGAAGGCGCCCACCCGGTCGATCAGGTGCTGCGTGCCGCCCTGCATGAATTTTACGTTCAGCCCCTTCTTGAGGACGCCGTCGATCACGCGCACGAGGATGACGACGCCGAGGTAGGGGTCGTACCAGGAATCGACCAGGCTGGCGGTTAGCGGCGCGTCGCGGTCGCCCCTGGGCGGCGGAATGCGCGCGACGATCGCTTCGAGCACGTCCTCGACGCCGATGCCCGATTTCGCGCTGGTGAGCACCGCGCCGCCGTTCTGCCAGCTGCCGGTGGCTTGGATGCCGACGATCTCCTCGATCTCCTCGGCGACCCGCTCGGGCTCGGCCGCGGGCAGGTCTATCTTGTTGATAACGGGCAGGATTTCGTGATCGTGCTCGATCGACTGGTAGACATTGGCGAGCGTCTGCGCCTCGACCCCCTGCGCCGCGTCGACCACCAGCAGCGCGCCCTCGCACGCGGCGAGGCTGCGGCTGACCTCGTAGGCGAAGTCGACGTGGCCGGGCGTGTCCATCAGGTTGAGCTGGTAGGTCTCGCCATCATTGGCGGTGTAGCTGAGGCGCACGGTCTGCGCCTTGATGGTGATGCCCCGCTCGCGCTCGATATCCATGTTGTCGAGCAGCTGCTCGCTCATCTCGCGTTCCGTGAGGCCACCAGTGAGCTGGATCAGCCGGTCGGCGAGCGTGGACTTGCCATGGTCGATATGGGCGATGATGCTGAAATTGCGGATCTTGGAAAGGTCAGTCATTACCGCGCCGCAATAGACGCGGGGCGGGCGTCTGTCAGCATGTTTGAGGGTATGCACGGACTGTCTCGTGCGGGACAGCGGAACTTGCCCCAAGGGATCAGGCGGAGCGGCGGTTTGGGTGTGCCTGTTCGCGCTGGTCGCGGACGTTCGCCAGGGAGGAGAGATCGAATTTGCCCCGATCGTCGCGCTTTAGCTTTTCGGCGAAGCGCACTCCGATACGGTTTTCCACGCACCATCGCACTTCCGCATTCACCGCCACCTTTTCGCTCAGTGCGATACGGAAGCGCGTACCCTCGGGCACGTTCCACAGCCCCTCGATCAGCGCGCCCTGCGCGGAGAGGTTGCGGATGGTGCCGTTGTAGAAGTCTTCGTCGTGCTGGAGCACCACGCGGCGCAGCATCGCCTGGCGAGGTTCGCGCGACATGCGCGGACCCGTCGGCTTGATTGCCAGCCCCTCTTCCAGTCGGTCGTACGCTTCCTTCGAAGAGAGCGGCTTTGAATAAATATAGCCCTGGATGTGGCTGCACCCATGGCGGCGGATCAGGTCCAGCTCGTCGAGGTTCTCCACCCCCTCGGCGGTCGTGTCCATGCCCAGCGCAGAGGCAAGGCTGCTGATGGCCGCGATGATCGCGCCGTTTCGGCTGCCCGGCAGCGTTGCCCCGCGAACGAAGCCCTGATCGATCTTGATCTTGTCGAACGGCGCGTTCTTGAGATAGCCGAGCGACGAATAGCCCGTGCCGAAATCATCGAGTGCAAGGCGGACGCCAACCTTCTTGAGCGCGGCGAAAGTGGCGTCGGTATTCTCGCCATCGTCGAGGAAGACGCTCTCGGTGATTTCCAGCTCCAGCCGGGACGGATCGATTTCCGCCTTGGCGATCGCGCGCGCGATCATGTCCGGCAAATGCGGATCCGCGAATTGCAGCGGCGAAACGTTAACCGCGCATCGCACCTTGTCGGGCCAGTGAGACAGATCGTCGCAGGCTTTGCGGATCGCCCATTCGCCGATCGCTACGATCAATCCGGCGTCTTCTGCTACCGGAACGAATTTCTCCGGGCTGATCCAGCCGTGGCTCGGGTGGTTCCAGCGCAAAAGCGCCTCGAACCCGCTGATTTCCTCGCTCAGAGTATCGACTACAGGCTGATAATATAGCTGCAAGCTGCCGTCATCGACCGCCTTGCGAAGCTCTTCTTCCAGCTGGTTACGCTCCTGCGCCGCCGCGTGGAGATCGTAGCTGAACATTCGAAAGCGTCCGCGCCCGGCGTCTTTCGCCGAATACAGCGCGAGGTCGGCGCTGCGGATCAAGCGCTCGCTGCAACTACCATGGCCGGGTGCGGTCGCGATTCCGATCGAAACGCCGATCACCATCCGCTTGCCATCGATCGAGTAGGGCTGCGACAGTGCGTGGATAATGTCGCCAGCGAGCTGATCGAGCTGATGTTGCGGGCATTCGCGCGGGATGATGATCTTGAACTCGTCGCCGCCCAAACGGCCCACCACGCCCAGCCCGCCGACGACCTTTTCGAGCCTTCGTGCGACCTGCACCAACAATGCATCGCCGGTTGGATGGCCGTAGGTATCGTTGACGTGCTTGAACCGGTCCAGATCGAGCATCAGGATCGTGCAGATGCGACGTTTCGGATCGCGATGGGTCAGCAGCTTGGAGAGCATCTGCGACAGCGAGTGCCGGTTTGCGAGCCCTGTCAGCGAATCGAACATCGCCAGACGCGATGCGCGCTCGGCGCTCCGGCGCCTTTCGGTCAGATCTGTGCCCGATCCCCGGAAACCGCAGAAATTGTCGAATCCGTCGAAGATCGGCCGACCGTTGATGGCCCACCAGACCATGCCTTCACCATCGATGTCGACTCCTGGCACCGGCATGTCGTGAAAGGCGGATTGTGCGGTAAAGTGGAACTTGATCGTCCGCTCCGCATCGCGCTCTTCCGGGGCGACTTCGAAGACGTCGGTAAAGACCTTCCCGATCAGGCCATCGTAATCGAGCCCGTAGCGATCGGCGAATTCCTGTGAAATATAGACGATCCGTCCCGCCTGATCGGTTTCCCAGAACCAGCCCTGCCCGGTCGCCTCGTAATCGCGCATGATGTCGATCGAACGGTTACGCAGACGTTCGTCTGCCTGCCGCGCCTCCTCGCTCAGCCGCCCGAAGCGTTCCTGATACAGCGCGATCGCGATTCCCCCGCAAGTCGCGAGAAGGAAGGCGACAAGAACGATAATATTGCCGGTCAGGAACGCTTGCGCAGAGAGAGGCCCCCACAGTCCAAGCTTCGTCAGGAGAAGTGTGAAGGGGCGTCCGGAGAGGAACACCGCAGCGAGATTGCCAGACACGATAATGGCCGCGATCCCGAGGCCGGCCGGCAGACCGCCATTCAGCATCCAATCGGAATAGGCAAAGCCGACGAGCATGTGGGGCAGAAGAGCGAATGCTCCGATAGCGACCGCGCGCTCCTTCAACCGCAGCCGTATCCGGCCAGACATCATGAACAGAAGACATCCAGCGATGAAGGCCGACACTGCAGGGATGGTAGGGACGACATGGCCGATCGCGCCGCAAACGAGTATCGACACGACCGTTACGGCGGCAATTATCGGCCATTGAGCGGGGACGAGCGGCGTATCGTCTTCAACATCGTCTTCGACGACAGCTTGAGCGTTCACCGATTGGCGCAGCGACGGCTTGCCCGCTCGGCGACGCTCAGCCTTAAGCGCCGACGCCTCTTCCGGGAGCGCCACTTGCGGGTTCTGCACAGAGTCCTGCCCTTGTTCCAAATCTTGCGCGCCCGCGTACATGTTGCCTCTTATCGCAATAATCGGCTCGAAAGTGATGAAGCGGTTTGGTTAGCAGCGCGTAAACTCGAAGCGCGTGCCGGGCCTTTTGTCGAGGCGGCTTGAAGCGCGCACTTGTCCCTACGCGCCTGAGCGGCCATCAGCGTTTTACGGGCCTACGGCATCGAGCAATCCGCTGTGGCGGAGCCGTCGAACCGGCTAATCAATCCTTGCAAAAACGCTGCATTCCACGGGTTTCAGGAGCACTTTCAGATGATCAACTTCACCGATCTGGATTTTCGCCTGCCCGGATGGGGGCTGTTCGGCAGCGCCGGCAAGGAGAGCGAAAAACGCCATGTGCGGAGCGGTGAACCCGGTGGACCGCTAAGCGCGGACGTCACATTGGAAAATGTTGATGGAATGGACCTGCGCGTGGCGCGTTGGCGGCTCGACCAGCCTTCCGAACATCCGCCGCTGCTGTTCTTCAACGGAATCGGCGCAAACATAGAAGCGGTCGCCCCCCTGGCCGAAGCGCTGGAAGAGCGCGGCTTCATCATGTTCGACATGCCAGGCACGGGCGAATCCCCCGATCCCGTGTTGCCCTACAACCCTTTCACGATGAGCTGGACCGCACTTTCGCTTCTCAAGCGGTTCGGCCTTGACCAGGTCGATGTGATGGGGATGAGCTGGGGCGGCTCGATGGCGCAACATTTCGCCCTGCAACACGGCGCACATGTGCGCCGCGTGGTGCTGGCGGCAACGTCGCCTGGCATGCTGATGATCCCCGGCGATCCGAAGATGCTGGCGCAGATGGCCGATCCCTATTCGGCGATCAACGAGATGCTGATGCGCGAGTACCTGACCGCGCTCGAAAATTCGGACGAGAGCAAGCTGGCGCGTAATTCGGTCGGCAATATCTCCCCGCCCAGTGCGACCGGCTATTTCTACCAGCTAATGGCGATTGCGGGATGGACTTCACTGCCCGCCCTGCCGTTTCTCGACAAGCCGGTGCTGGTGATGATGGGTGAGGACGATCCGATCGTCCCTCTGGCCAACGGCAGGCTGCTCGCCGGGGCGATACCCGGTGCGCGGCTTGAGGTGTTCAAGGATGCAGGCCACCTGTTCTTGATGACCCATCCGGCAAAGGCGATCGGCCTTATTCGGGAGTTTCTGGCCTGACCGTTCCCGGTATGGGCCTCGGCAGGATACGCTAGCGGGCGTTCTCGCCCAATCGCTCGCTGACCGAGAGCATGAAATCGATGGTTTTCCGCATGCCCGCGTCGCAAGCAGTCTCTGCGTTCGCGATCTGCTCCATACTGTCAAACTTCAGGGCCTCGGCGATGATCAGATCGGAAATGGCAGGACGTTCCATCGCTGCTTCCAGACGACCGAAGTAGTACATGACATGCGTCGTCACGCCCTGAATGACCGCCTGGTCCTGTTCCTCCGACTCCATCAGTTCGCCAAGAATGACCGATTTGACATAGGCGCAGCGTGCGTCCTGAATCTGACCGGCAGTCTGCGCGGAGGCCGGTGACACCAGCAGCGATAGTGCGGCACCCGCCAGCAGAAGTTTCTTCATCATGCCCCCTCGGTATTGCGATGCACGAAGCTACCGCAAAGCACCCGGCTTTCCAGTGACAACTCCGGTTATGCTTACACCCGCATCGGCATGAGAACGTACAGCGCAGGGCTGTTCTCGTCGCGCCGAATCAGCGTGGGCGCTCCCGCGTCGGCGAGGTGCAGCTCCACCATATCCGAGTCGATCTGGCTCAGGATGTCTTTCAGGTAATTGGCGTTGAAGCCGATCTCGAACCCGTCGGACTTGTACTCCGCCGCGATCTCTTCGGCGGCGGTGCCGTTATCGGGGCTGGTGACGGAGAGCGTGACCTTGTCTGCGTCGAGGCCCATCTTCACCGCGCGGGTCTTCTCGGTCGCGATGGTCGCAACGCGGTCGACGCCCTCGTAGAAGCTCTTTGGGTCGAGCCGCAGCAGCTTGTCGTTCCCGGTCGGGATGACGCGGCTGTAGTCGGGGAACGTACCGTCGATCAGCTTGCTGGTGAGCACCACGCCGCCCTCTCCACCCAGCGCGAAGCGGATCTTGCTGGCCGACAGGTCGATCTGGACGTTCGAGTCGAGCGCTTCTTCGAGCAGCTTGCGCAGCTCACCCACGGCCTTTCGCGGGACGATCACATCGGGCATGCCCGCCGCGCCTTCGGGACGGTCGATCGTGTAGCGCGCCAGCCGGTGGCCGTCGGTCGCCGCAGCTTTCAGGACCGGGCGCGATTCGTCCGAGACGTGCAGGAAAATACCGTTGAGGTAGTAGCGCGTTTCCTCGGTGCTGATCGCGAAGCGGGTGCGGTCGATCAGTTCGGCGAGTTCGCGCGCGGGCAGCTCGAAACTGGTCGGAAGCTCGCCTTCGACGATCACCGGGAAGTCGTCGCGAGGCAGCGTCGGCAGCTGGAAACGGCTGCGCCCTGCCTTCACCACCATCCGGTTCTCCGACATTTCCAGGCTGACCTGGCTCCCGTCGGGAAGCTTGCGCGCAATATCGAACAGGAGGTGAGCCGACACGGTGATCGCCCCGCCGCTCTCGACGCTGGCGACGGTCATCGTCTCGACCACCTGGAGGTCGAGATCGGTCGCCATGACCTTCACCCCGCCGCCCACGTCGGCATCGATCAGCACGTTGCTGAGGATCGGGATGGTGTTCCGCCGCTCCACAACCGACTGCACGTGGGACAGGCAGCGGAGCAGCGTTGCGCGTTCGATGGTGGCCTTCATCGGTCCTTCTCTCGTCTCATAAGCGCTTGATAGTCGGCGCGACTCCCCCTCGAGTCTGCCCTGGCGCGAGAAATCTTATCCGGTTTCCTTATCGCGCCTGCACTTAGGGGCAAGCGACAAGCGCGACTCTGCCGGGATTGCTGGGGATAAGGCCTAACTGCGACCGACGCCACCCCGGCGTGTCATCAGCTCAGCATCGCCATGCCGCCGTTGACGTGCAGGGTCTGTCCGGTGACGTAGGAGGCTTCGTCGCTGGCGAGGTAGGCGACCGCAGCGCCGATCTCGTCGCCCTCGCCCATCCGGCCGGCCGGAATGCGCGCGTTGATCGCTTCCTTCTGTTTGTCGTCGAGCGCGTCGGTCATCGCGGTACGGATGAACCCGGGCGCGACGCAATTCACCGTGATGCCACGGCTGGCGAGTTCCTGCGCCAGGCTCTTGGACATGCCGGTCAAACCGGCCTTGGCGGCGGTGTAGTTCATCTGCCCCGGATTGCCGGTCGCGCCGACAACGCTGGTGATCGAGACGATCCGCCCATGCCGCGCCTTCATCATCGGGCGCGCGGCGGCGCGCATCAGGCGGAAAGCGGCTTCCAGATTGATGCGGATCACCTGATCCCATTCATCATCCTTCATCCGCATCGCCAGATTGTCGCGCGTGATGCCGGCGTTGTTCACCAGGATATCGATCTTGCCGAGCGTGTCGATCGTGGCGGGCACCAGTTCCTCGACACTGGTCGCATTCGAGAGGTCGCAGGTAATCTCGACGTGATCGCCGCCGACCTCGTCCTGCAACTGCTCGCGAAACGCACGCAGCTTGTCGCCATTGGAGCCCGACAGCGCGAGCCGCGCGCCTTGCGCAGCCAGCGCCTTGGCGATCGCCGAACCGATACCGCCGCTCGCGCCAGTGACCAGCGCCGTCTTGCCTTCGAGTGAGAACACGAATCTATCTCCGCCAAACTTGCAAAAGTAATGCAGAGGCCTTCGCGATCCGCGCCGCGATGGTCAATGGTCGGGGCGAACTGTCCTACCGCGGAGTGAAGTCGATCCGGCGGACTTCCTCGATGGCGTCGCCATCAAGGCGGCCCTCGACGATTTCGTAGCCCATCAGCGCGAAGATGCGGTCCCCGATGAAGATCGGGCGCGCGTTGCCATACCATTCGACGCACGAGGCCTGGCAGCTGTCCGACGCGTTTTCGTCGGTCGGAGCCACCTTGCTTTCGAGGAGCCCGGCGGGGGAGAGCTCGCGATCCTCACGCCGGAGGAAAGCGATTGCCGACGCATCGCCGAGGAATTCGCCCAAATCGTCGCGCACTTGCCGCGAGACCGGCAAGCCGAGCGTCCCGTCGGCACCTTGCGCGCTGCCTGCATCGGGCCGGTAGAACAACGCCTGACTGCGCGTTTCGCCTTCTTCCGCGTTCGGCATCAGATACGTGTTGGCAAGCCGCGCCGCCCCGCTTTTCGCGTCGAGCGCGATCGAGGAAAAGCCGAGCGCATTATCGGCGGTTGGCCCGATCGCCACGGCATCGCTGCCCATTGCATCGAAGCGCGTGATCCCATGCGGCAGCGGCATGGCGACAACCCAGTCGTGATCGAGCGGGACGATGTAGATCTGCGGCGTCTCCTCCTCGTTGCCGTAGCTTCCCGATGCGTAGAGCAGATGCCGCCCGACATAGCGGTTGAAGAAGCGATAGCCTTCGACTGGCGGGAGCTTGCGATAGCGATCCTTCCCGGCATCCTTCGAACCATTTCCCAGCGCGTCGAGCGGAAGATGCAGCAGCATGGGATCGCCATAGCTGACCTCCCCGCCCCACATTCCGCCACCATAATCTTCGGATCGCACGAGTATATCGATCGATTCGCCGCCATTCTCGCGGAACGAGAACTGATCGACCGGAGAGCCGGCCACGCCGATTGCGCTCGGGTCCGATCCATCGAGCGGGATGCGATAGAGGATCGCTTCGGAGGTTTCCTCCTCCTCGTCATCATCATCGCTGTTGGCCCAGATGTCGGAGGTATCGACCCACACCCATGCGCTGCCCGGAGAGAAGTAGAAATCGCGCCCCCAGGCACCCAGCACCATGGTCGAACGACACGGCAGCTCAGCCTCGCCGAGATGGCAGGACGTCACCGTGTGCAGCGTTTCCAACCCGAAACTCGGGCTGTCGAGATATCGCTTGGGCAAGAATATCCGGCTGGTCCCCTCGTTGCGTTTTGCATCTGACAGGCGCCCGTCCGAGCCGCGCTCGCGCACCGAGGGCAAGCCTTCACGCCAGTCGACCGAATTGAATTCGATAGGGGCGTAGAACAGCAGCTCGTCACCGATCAGCCGCGAAGCGTAGTTACGCGAGGAATAATAGTCGCCCGATGTCAGGTAATGCGTGTCGCGATAGGTAAAGCGTCCGTCAGCTGAGAGATCGAAGCGGCTGACTTCGGTGCCGCCGTCGCCGTAGGAATAGCCGATAACGATCACCGTATCTCCGGCGATCAGCATCTCGTCGTACCAGGTGTCGGACGGGTCATCGTCGTTCGGCGGGAAGGCGTTTATGCTATCGACCGGAGTCAGCCCGTCGCTGCCGATGGCAACGCTGAACAGCCTACCCCGCCGCAGGACGACCAGCGTATCGCCGCGCCGCTTGACGATCCCGCCCTCGTCGACGCCGACTTCCTGCGTGTTGGTGATGCTTTCTTCGGTGACGGAGCCGGTCACGACAACCGAGTCGGACGTATCCTCCGCCATGGCCATATCGGCGACGCCCGAACCGTCCGAAGTAGGGGACGGGGCCGATGCCATAGGCGGAGGCAGCACCATGGGCACAGGCTCGGGAGGATGAGCCTCGGCAAGCTTCTCCAGCTTGCGGACATATGCGTCGATGGCTGCATCCCCGTCGAGCGACGGCATGCTCGTATCGCTCGCAGCCACTCTGGGTTCGACCGTGGCACAGGCCGCACAGAACGGCAGCACGGCTGCCGCAAGCAGCGTCGCCACTCGGAAGTTGCCTGAAATTCGCATGACCGCCCTCCCCCCAAGGTCGTGATTGCTTCACGATCTTAGGGGGAAACGGGTGGAGCGCCACTCAAATTTGCGACGTCTCTAGGACAAGATCAGGCGAGGTCTTTCGCCAGCGCTTCGAGGTCTTCCATCGTGATCGCGCTGGTTACCTTCGCTTCCTTGTCGGTGCGCGAAACCATGGGTCCGAGCACCTTGCCGCCCAGCTCGACGAACTTTTCGACCCCGTCGGCGCGCATCGCCAGCACGCTTTCGCGCCAGCGCACACGGCCGGTGATCTGCTCGACCAGCAGCGCCTTCTCTTCCGCCGAGTCGCTCACCTTTGCGGCGGTGACGTTGGCGTAAAGCGGCAGGGCCATCGCCGAAGGACTGGTGTTGTCGAGCGCGATCTTCATACGCTGCGCGGCGGGCTGCATTAGCGAGCAGTGGAACGGGGCGGAGACTGCGATCTTGATCGCGCGCTTCACGCCATGTTCCTTCGCCAGGTCAAGCACTCGGTCGATCGCCTGCGCATGGCCAGAAAGAACGACTTGCGAGGGATCATTGTCGTTGGCGATCTCGCACACCTGACCGCCGGCGGCCTCTTCGGCCAGCTTCTGCGCGGTTTCGATGTCCGAACCCAGCAGCGCAGCCATTCCACCCACGCCGATGGGCACCGCATCCTGCATCGCGATGCCGCGCAGGCGCAGCAGCTTGGCGGTATCGGTCAGCGAAAAGGCGTTGACCGCACACAGCGCGGTATATTCGCCCAGCGAGTGACCCGCGACGCACGATGCAGCGGACTTCAGCTTCACGCCGAAGTCCTTTTCCAGCACCCGCAGCGTGGCGATGGCGTTGGCCATGATCGCGGGCTGGGCGTTGGAGGTCAGCGTCAGTTCGGCGTCGGTGCCTTCACGCATCATCACCGAGAGTTTCTGGTTCAGCGCGTCGTCGACTTCCTGAAACACTTCGCGCGCGGCGGCGCTGGCTTCGGCGAGATCGGCACCCATGCCGACCTTCTGGCTCCCCTGTCCGGGGAAGATAAAGGCTGTCATCGAATTCTCCTTGTCGACGGGCCGACTAGGAACCCCGCGCAGGGCTTGCAAGGCCGAAGGGGACGATCCGGTTGGCGGCGGTGTGGCCGATCTCGGCGCGTCCGAGGTAGGGGATGCCCGCCCGCGCGCACCAGAATTTCGCGATTTCTTCCGCCGTCATGCCGAATTCGCGATCGTTTTCAGGCACGTTGCTCACCGCACCCAGACGCAGTCCCGCAACGCGCGGCAAGGTGTTGGAAAGGCTGAAGAACAGGCGATCCACCGCATAGAGGTGCTCGCTCACCTCCTCGACCATGACGACATGCCCGGAAAGGTCGGGGAGCATTGGCGTGTCGACCATCATCGCCAGCGTGATGAGGTTGAAGGCGACTGTCGGCGTCTTGCCATCGAGGTGCGGTTCCAGCCCGCTTCCATCCCCGGAAAACCAGCGCAGCACCCGCCGAACCGCCTCACGACCGGTTTCGCTGCGTGCGCTGACCGGCATCGAACCGTGGACCGGCTGACCGATCCCGGCGCGATAGAGCGCGGCGAGCAGGTAGCCCATGTCGGAGAACCCCACATAGGTCTTCTCACGCGCGGCATCGTTCATCTGAGCAACTGCCGCCTGCGCGATCCGGTTCGATCCGTAGCCGCCCTTGGCGAACCACACCGCGTCGAATTGCGGATCGTTGGCGCAGTCGAGCAGCGCGGTCAGCCGGGTAAGGTCGTCGCCCGCAAAGTGCCCCCAAGTCTCGAAGCACTGTGGGTGCACATAAACGCTGTGCTCGGGGAACTCGTCCGCCACCAATTGCTCGATGGCGCGGGCGTGATCGGGCGTGATCGCGGTGGCGGGCGCGCAAATAGCGATGCGTGTCATGCGTCTGGTGTACCCTCCAAACCCTGTCCCGTCATCCCCGCGCAGGCGGGCATCCCGCTTCCTCTGCCGAGCCTGCGGCCAAAAGCGGGAGCCCCGCCTGCGCGGGGGTGACGAGCGGAATTATTGCCAATAGGACAAAATCTATGACCGATCTTCCCGACCCCACCGCCGACCTTAGCGCACGCCCCTGGTTCTTCTGCGGGATCGGCGGGTCGGGAATGCAACCATTGGCAGCGATCCTGAAAGGTCGCGGGGCGGAGGTGGCCGGATCGGACCGCAGCTTCGACCAGGGCCGCACGCCCGAGAAATTCGCCGCGCTGGAGCGTCAGGGCTTTCAGCTCTTCCCGCAGGACGGCAGCGGAATCACCCGACCCGAGCAGGTCTTGGTGGCGAGCGCGGCGGTGGAAGACAGCGTGCCAGAAGTCGTGCGCGCCAAGGAACTGGGCCTGCCCCGTCTGACCCGCGCGGACCTGAACGCGGCGCTGTTCAACGCCGCCGAAACCGGCGTTGCCATCGCGGGGACCAGCGGCAAGTCGACCGTCACCGGGATGCTCGGCTGGATCCTGCACCACGCGGGCAAGAACCCGACGATCATGAACGGCGCGGTGATGAAGAATTTCGTTTCCGAGGACCGCCCCTTCGCCAGCGCGGTGGTNGGCGATGCGGANCTNTATGTNTCGGANGTCGACGAGAGCGACGGCTCGATCGCGCAATACAAGCCTGCGGTGGGGATCCTCCTCAACGTCAGCCTCGACCACAAGAGCATGGACGAACTGCGCCAGCTGTTCGGCGATTTTCTGGAAGCGTCTGAGCGCGGCGTGGTGAATGCCGACGACGAGGAAGCCTTCCGGCTGGTCGCCCATGCCAACGCGCCGCTGACCTTCGGGGTGACCAATGGCTGCGCCGCGATCGGCATCGTCGAGGGGTCGCTGGCCGAGGGCCCGACGCGGCAGGCAGCGATGGTCCACGACAAGCGCGACGACAGCCAGTACGCGCTGAAGCTGAACCTGCCCGGGAGGCACAACCTTTCCAATGCGCTCGCCGCCATCGCGGGAGCGAATGCGGCGGGTATTCCCGTGGCCGAGGCGGTCGCGGCGCTGGCCGAATTCAAGGGGCTGGCCCGGCGCTTCGATATCGTCGGCACCTCGCCCTCTGGCGTCACGGTGATCGACGATTTCGGCCACAACCCGGAGAAAGCGGCTGCGACTTTGCGGACGCTCAAGGCCCACCCGGGCCGCGTGCTCGCCTTCTTCCAGCCGCATGGCTACGGGCCCTTGAAGCAAATGGGCGCCGAGCTGGCCGAGACCTTCGCCCGCGAACTGGGCCCCGAAGACATCACCCTGCTATGCGACCCGGTCTATTTCGGCGGCACGGTCGACCGCTCCGAAGGCAGCGAGCGGATCGTCGATCTGATNNCNAANNANGGCGGAAAAGCGNTNNNCATCAACACNCGCGAAGGNTGCGGNGANTGGCTGGTGGCNAANGCNNAGCCGGGTGANCGCATNGCNNTNATGGGCGCGCGCGACGATACGCTGAGCGTGTTTGCCAAGGATCTGCTCAACCGGCTCGGCTAGCGCCGCAAACCTGACAGCATTTGTCATCGCAACCCCCATCGGCACATGACTCCGCAGCACATTAGGCTGCCCACCATTGGGGGAATGCAAATGATGAGACATGCGATAACATTGGCCGCGACCGGGGTGCTGCTGCTCGCCCCAACCGCCTGCAAAGCCGAGGAGCCGCTGGAGAACTGGCAGAAAACCCAGCACTTCGAACGCGCGGTGTCCGACACGCCGCTGTCTCGCATTCTCGAACAGCTTTCGCAGCAGACCATAACCCGGATGGTCATGGCCGCCGACGGTCAAGGCCTCGACGAAGAGGTCGCTTACGCCGATTTCACTAGCTCGGAAGCGGACGCGCTGATCCGCTCCGGATACGCGCCCTATTCGCTCGAGATCAGCGAATACGCGCACCGCGGGATTGCAGCGGCACTCTCCCAGCAGGATATCGATGCGCTGTTCGCAGCGGGCACCGACCCAGAAGCGATCGAGGCGGTCATGTGCGCCTACGACAGGCCAGCGGTTGATGGGACGGTCGACTGGGATGGCTGCACCGCTGAAGGCTTTGCCGACCTGCCCGACAGTTTTCGGCAGGCCCACGCCCGCTACTCGGCCGCCTATCAGGCGGTGGTCGATAGCCCGCGCACACAGACCTATTACGGCGGCGTGAGCTGCCGCGTGCTGGATCAGGTTGCAGTTCGNCTGACTAACGAGACCTACATGGTGGATTTCAGTGGGACCACACTGGGGATGCGAGGGCAGCAAAAGCAAGACTGCCCGACCTTCAAGGCGGAGCTCGACGCACTGGATCGAGCCAGGGACGCTGACTAAACAAACCTCGCCAACGGCATTGACGCGGTGCGCTCACTTCCCGACATATCGCGCGTGTTGTCGGTAGATTTTCCAGTATGGCCAGCGTGAGCGTCTATCAGCGGGCGCGCCGCCATGCGCTCAAGATGCTGATCGGTGTTGCGATCGGCGTGGTGTTCATCATCGCGGTCGATGCGTGGATCGGACATTCGAGCATCGCCTTCGCGATTGTGATCTTCGGCCTGTTCATGGCCAATATCGGCATCCTCGGCTTCAATTGCCCGACCTGCGGCAGCAATCTGTTCTTCCGGGGCCCGCTGATGTTGCCGTGGCCGAACAAGACCTGCAATCGCTGCGGGACGGACCTTACGAAGGTAGCCTGACCTCGCGCCCTAGTGTGCGCCCCCGCCTTCGCCTTCGCCTTCATCGTGCCCCAGCTTGAACACCTTGTGCAGCACGACGAAAATGACCGAGCCAAGCACCAGCCCGAGTAACGCCGAGGCGGTCGCGTAAGTCACCCAGCCGAGCACGCCGCCAAGCGCGCCGGTGGTACTATGGACCGCATGTTCGAGGCCGTGCGCTGCGCCATACAGGGGCTGGAAGCCCAGCTCGTGCGTGCCGTGCATTATGATCCCGCCACCGACCCACAGCATCGCCGCCGTTCCCACGACCGACAGGATGGTGAGGATATGGGGCATCGCGTTGAGCATCACCTTGCCCACCTTCTTGGCGAAGTCGCCGGGCTTCTTCATCAGGTGCAGGCCGATATCGTCGAGCTTCACGATCAGCGCGACCGCGCCGTAGATACCGACCGTCACGGCCAGTCCGACGAGTGCGAGCACGATGGCGCGGGTCACGAAGCTTTCCGCCGCGACCTCGTTCAGTGCGATCGCCATAATCTCCGCCGACAGGATCAGGTCGGTCCGGATCGCGGAATCGACGCGCTTCTTCTCGAACGCCTTTTCGTTCTTGATCGGCTCTTCCAGCGTCTCGCCGTGCTTTTCGCCAGAGAATTTCTCGATGATCTTCTCCGCCCCCTCGTAGGAGAGATAGCAGCCGCCCAGCATCAGGATGAAGACGATCGCCTGCGGCAGGAACTGGCTGAGCAACAAGGCACCCGGCAGCAATATCAGCAGCTTGTTCTTGACGCTGCCCACCGCGATCTTGGCAATGATCGGCAATTCGCGTGCGGGCGAGAAGCCGGTGACGTAGCTGGGCGTGACCGCCGCATCGTCGATCACCACGCCCGCCGTCTTGGTGCCTGCGCGGCCCGCAGCCGCGGCCACGTCGTCGACCGAAGCTGCCGCCGCGCGCGCGATGATCGATACGTCGTCCAACAAAGCGGCGAGGCCACCTGGCATTGCAATTCCTTCTCACATTGTGCGTATGACCAGCCAACGCACGATCTCGCTTCTTGGCACCGGTTTGCTGCCAAGCGAAGCCTTGCATTATCCCACGATCCCGCTATGTGCCCCGCTTCCCTGCTGTGGGTGACGGCCCGCAGTGGGGAAACCAAGAAAGCCGGAGGGGCCCCGCGATCCGCGCGGACAAGCCAGCGATCGGCAGCAATGTGAAAGGAAAAG
>PBYQ01000004.1 GCA_002729695.1 Citromicrobium sp.
CGGCGGCTCGATCATGGCGAAATGGTGCCTCGCGCATCACAAGGAGAGCTTCCTCTACGAACGCTTCGACGAGATCACCGACATCATGAAGGCCTATGACATCGCCTATTCGCTGGGCGATGGCCTGCGCCCGGGCAGCATCGCCGACGCGAACGACGAAGCGCAGTTCGCCGAACTCTACACGCTAGGCGAGCTGACCAAGCGCGCCTGGGAGCAGGACGTGCAGGTGATGATCGAAGGCCCCGGCCACGTGCCGATGCACAAGATCAAGGAGAACATGGACAAGCAGCTCGAGGCCTGCGGCGAAGCGCCGTTCTACACGCTCGGGCCGCTCGTCACCGACATCGCGCCGGGTTACGACCACATCACCAGCGGCATCGGCGCGGCGCAGATCGGCTGGTACGGCACCGCGATGCTCTGCTACGTCACGCCCAAGGAGCACCTCGGCCTGCCCGACCGCGACGATGTGAAGGTGGGCGTGGTGACCTACAAGCTCGCCGCCCACGCCGCCGACCTCGCCAAGGGCCATCCCGCAGCCAAGGTCCGCGACGATGCGCTGAGCAAGGCCCGCTTCGAATTCCGCTGGCGCGACCAGTTCAACCTGTCGCTCGATCCCGACACGGCAGAGCAGTACCACGACCAGACGCTGCCCGCAGAAGGTGCCAAGACCGCGCATTTCTGCTCCATGTGCGGGCCCAAGTTCTGCTCGATGAAGATCACGCAGGAAGTGCGCGACTTCGCCGCGAAGCAGAATTCGGACAGCTATCTGGCGAGCGAGAACATCAAGCGCGAAACCTCAGCCGAGGAGGCCGAGGAAGCGCGCGAAGGCATGGAGGAGATGAGCCGCGTCTACGAACAATCGGGTCGTGAGCTGTATATAGGCCAGGGCGATCGCGAACGCGACTAAGGCGGCGTGGACCCAGGATAAACGGGCGCGGTTTGCAGGAGCCGCGCCCTTGCCCGTGGGTGGCTGTTTCCGGCCCCGCCTGTGGCATAAGCACGTCATGCACACGCCGGGCGACGCCTGCGATCGTCGAGGTGCATCTCGGCAACGGGGTTTGATAGTGCGGCATGCCGCGCTCGTATCGGCGCGCAGTCAGGCACCGTTGTCGATCTGAAGCGCCACGGGCTTGTGATCGGGGCCGGACATGTCGCCGAACTCGGAATGCTTGCGCTTGAACTCGCTGATGCCGGCGGCCTTGATCTTCAGGTTGTCGCTGTACAGCGCCCAGTCGAGAATGCTGCCCTTGCGCTGCGTCGAATCCGACCAGTAGCTGAAGAATTTGACGTCTTCCGGAAGGCCTAGCGCGTCCTTGCGGTCAAAATCCCAGTTCAGATCCCCGCCGATCAGCCAGGTCCCGCCGGACGTCTTCGCCGCCGCGTCCACCGCTTCGCGCAATTGCTTCGACGTGAGGCCGGTCTGGCCCGACTTGAAATGCGCGAGGTAGATTTTCAGCTTGAAACCGCCGCTCGCGCTGGTGCTGAATTCCGCGACATCGCGGTTCAGGCCGACGAGCTTTACCGAACCGTCGAAGGTCGTCGTCTTCGTCCTGATCGCGCAGACGTACGAATTGCTGTGCCCGCCGTGCACCACGGTGGCGCTGTAGGCGGGCCCGTAGACGCTGTTGATGTGGTCCGCGATATCGGTTTCGCGGGCGGAATGGATTTCCAGCAGCGTGACGATGTCGAATTCGCTGCGGAAACAGTAATCCAGGAAATGACTGATGATGGTTTCTTTGATTTGTGGAGAAGATCGACCGACCTTCTCCACATTGAACCAGGCGACGTAGATGGCCACCCGCCTCAGTCCTGTTCCACGAGCGAGGCGGCGCGGGTCTTGATCTTTTCGTAGGCGCTGATGCCGCGTTCCAGCGTGTCGACGCTCCCAGGGGCGATCGCCAGCGCGGCGCCGCACTGGTTGCAGGCGAAGCGCGATCCCGTGGCGAGCATCCGGGGCTCGATCAGGATCGAGCCCACGGTGCAGGCGGGGCAGGGAATGGTGACACCCATCAGCTATCCTTCGCCGGGCCGGCCGGCAGCTGGATCGGTGCCATCGTGCTGGTCATCGCCTGGATGATCGTGGTGACGCCCGGCGGCAGGGGCAGCTGGCCCGCGTGCACGGTGACCGAATATTTCGCGTCGTTGCTCTTCGAATAATGCTGCTGGTCCGACGAGGCAGAGGAGCTGTCGTGGCTGACGCTGCCCTTGATCTCGACCGAGAACATGCCCCAGCCGGCCTTGGCGTCGAAGCTGGCGTCTTCCTTGGTCGAAGACGAAGTGGAGCTGGAGGTATCGTCGGTAAAGCTGCTCTTCACCTCCATGTCGAAGTTGATCGTCACATTGTCGACCGCCAGCGAATTGAGCGGCAGGATGGTGAGCAGCGGGACCTGGATCGTGGTGTCGACATGCGACACGGTGGGGTTGGTCGATCCTTCGGCGGGCGGCACGATGATGCCCTGCGTCAGGGTCATGTTGACCATCACCGGGGCGTAGCTCTTGCCCTTGTCCGCCGAATCGTCGCCTTCGACGAAGCAGGTCTTCATCAGGAAGTCGATCTGGGTCAGCGCCATCTGCTGGTTCGCCGAACAGGCGGCCATCAGCGGCCCCCCGATCAGCGCGGGCATGGGCAGCCCGGCAAATTGCTGCGCCATCGACGCAAGGGCGGGGCCGGGTACTGCGGGTGCTTCAGGCATTGGGTCTATCCTCCACTAAAAATCGGGTTGGTCTGTTGATCGGGAAAGCCGCGCCCGCGTCCGCGCACGGGCGGCCGGGGATGCGGGCACAGGAGAGATGTCGGCCGCGCATCAGGGGATCTGCGCCTTCAGCGCGCGTTCGTAGCCCTGCATGACGATATCGACGCCCGGCGGACGCGGCCCGGCGGTGACGTGCAGCTTGATCTTCGCATTCGCCTTCGCCGCCTGGCCGGCATTCTCCCGATTGAGGAAATTGCGCCGCGTCTGCGGGAAGTTGACCAGCATCTCGTCCTCGTGGTTCACGAGTTCGACATCCATTTCGAGTTCGAGCGACTCGATCTGCAGCTCGTTCATCGGCACGAGCGAGATCAGCGGAACGAATACCGAATGGCTCTGCGGCCCCTCCGCGGTTTCGCGGGCAAAGCGCATCTCGACCAGCTTGGGGCTGAGGAAGCGCGTGTCCCCGCCGACGCCGCTGCCGCCACCGTCACCGCCTTGGCTGAAGCCGACGTTTTCGTACCGCGGCTCCTGGTTTTCGTAGCGCGCGTTGTTCCCGCGCTCCTGCTCTTCGGAGCCGGTGTGGAAGAATTCGAACAGCGCTTCGAGCTGCTGCCCCTCGACCCCGCGCACCGCGCCGGTAATCGCGCTCTGGATGCCGTTTACCAGATCGGTGAACCTGATCATCGCGGGCCCTCCTGCAAGGGTGACGCCCGGAACGCTCGCCGCCCGGGTCTGAGGGCAGACTGCGACGAGCATGCCGCGCTGTCGCGCACGGCTGCCTCGGTTTCGGATGGCGGGACGGGTTGGGGAGCGCGGTACAGGGGGCAATGCGGAGCGCACCCGCATGGCGCTCTCGAGGCGAGGCCGACGATCCGAACCGCCGGACTCCGCAGAGCGCGGGGACGAGGCTTTAGGCTAGCGGCGCAGGGTGGCGGTGCTGGTTGAGCCCCGGCGGATTAGGTCCATAGTGGATGCATTGGTTGCGGGATGCGGGGATGTCTCGGTTGCCGACGGCGTGACGCCGATGGTGATCGTACTGACGCTGGCCGACAGCAAGATGATCGAGCACCGCGACTGCGTTGGCTACGCGCCGCTTCTGGCGGCGGGGCGCGAGGAGCGGGCTTGGGGGGGTAGGCTGGGGGACTGGCTTTGCGGCGAGGCAGGGCTCGGACAGCTATCTGGCGAGTGAAAGCGTCAAGGGGGAGGCCTCAGCGGAAGAGGCCGGGCAAGCGTCTGAGGGGATGGAGAAAATGGGTCAGGTCAACAGGGAGAAGGGGGAGCGTTTGTCTTTGTCGGAAGGTTGAGATTATCCTAGGCGTTTCAGAGCGGCTCTATTTTCCGCGTCGGGGTGATCGCTCCAATTGCACGAACCGCAGGTACTGTAGCCGGCGCCATCTGGTGGTACACTCATATCATAATGATTACGAATGTCGTGCGACGAGCAGTTTGGGCAGACTTCTATCTTTGACGATTTTTCTCGATAGACCAATTGCATGATATGCCCCAGTAGGGTGTCAACCGCTTGTGTGATAATTCGCGAATACAGCCGATTTGCAGTCCGTGCGTGTGTGAGCCAGCCAACTAAAGACCAAGTCTTCTCGGCGGTATTCTTAAGATAGCTCCGGAGCTCTTTTTCACTTCGTCCCGGGCACAAGTGATCAAAGAAAATATTCGTCCAAGCTCGGAAATCGGCAGCCTTCGGCTCATCCTCTGGGATGGCTTCTGGCAGCATTCGCCGCAGGGCTTCTATTAACGAGAGTAGACATTCTCGAAGCAGCATTCCAATTGCTTGGAAATCCTCAACCTCGACAGCTAGTTCGGAGCGGCTAACTGCTTGATCCCATCGGCGAGAAACCTCGTTGAATGGATCAGGGTCAAAGTCTTCAAGTCGAGTGTTTCGGCTCATTAAACGAGCCATCAAGCCTATGTGAAATGACAAGGTGTAATCGAGACTCGGAAAATGGGTTTGAGAATAAAGATTCGTAATATTTGTTATGACCCACCATCGCCCTTTGTCCGTCACCACATCCCATATATCATATTGGTCTCCTTGGACGTGGTCGGTTCTAATTTTTTCAGCGCTTAGTACCTTTTCGTCATCCGCTTCAAGCTCAACATAACGTGCGATGTCCTGCTCGGAATCTGGATCGCGGACCGGACTGTATCTTTGCGCCTCATCTGCGGGGATGGGGTGAGTGTGTACGCAGTCGTCTAATTCTTCAGGCATACCCAGTCTCGAAATTGCTTTAAGGCATTCGTATGGTCTTATCCGTAAAGTAGGAACACCGATCTGCTGGTGTGTTTCAGAATCATTTGTTATAACACCCGTATGAACAAACCCCTCAAAATCACCAAGATCGGCAATTCCGCCGGGATCGTCCTGCCTAAGGAAGTGCTGGCGCGTCTGCGGGTGGGGCCGGGCGATCGGCTCTATCTGTCCGAAGCGCCGGACGGGGTGCGGCTGACGGCGGTCGATCCGGATTTTGCTGCGAAGATGGATGCTGCCGAGGCGATCATGCGCGAGGATCGCGATATCCTGCGCGAACTGGCGAAGTGATTGCCGCTGCTCCTCCCCTCCCCACGGGGAGGGGATCGAGGGGTGGGGGATCGATGCTTGGAGTCAAGCGCGGCCGACCAGCCCCGTACACCCACCCCCAACCCCTCCCTCAAGGGAGGGGGGAAGTTTGACCGAGCGCATCGAACCCGAGTGGCTCTCGCTAGACCTCGCACTTGCCATCCATGATCGCCAGTTGGCCGAGCATGGCGGGCCTACGGGCGTGCGCGATCAGGGGATGCTCGAAAGTGCGCTGGCCCGTCCGCTGAACCAGTGGACCTATGGCGAGGACGATCTTTGCGCGCTCGCCGCCGCCTACGCCTATGGCATTGCGCGCAACCATCCCTTTGCCGACGGCAACAAGCGCACGGCGTGGGTGTTTGCGCGGCTGTTCCTCAGGCTGAACGGGCAGGCGCTTTCGTTTGCGCCGAGGGAGGCGATCGACATCGTGCTGGCGCTGGCCGCGGGCGAACTTTCGGAAGACGAGCTGGCCGACTGGTTCCGCCAGCACCTCGCCTAAACCCGCGCCATCCGCACCAGCACCCGGTCCAGCGCCTGCAGGAACCGCGAGCGGTCCGCCTTGCTGAACGGCGGCGGGCCTCCGCCAGCCGCGCCGAGGGGGCCGTCCATCCCGGCGCGCAGGTCTTCCATGATGGCGCGGGTGGCGATGGCGTTGCCGATGCTGGCGGCGTCGAGGCTTTTGCCGTCGTGGCGCAGGACCACGGCGCCTGCGTTGATGCAGCGCTCGGCCAGCAGGATGTCGGCGGTGATCACCACGGTGCCTGTATTGGCGTGCTCCGCGATCCAGTCGTCCGCCGCGTCGAAGCCATCCGAGACCACCACGCGCTTGACCCGCTCGCTCACCGGCACGCGGAAGGGGCTGTTGCTGACCACGCGGACATGCGCCTTGTGGCGCTGCGCCACGCGGTAGATTTCTTCCTTCACCGGGCAGGCGTCGGCATCGACCAGGATGGTGGGGGCGGGGATGGTGGTGGGTTCGCTCACGCAAGGCTTCCTAGCGAAGATCGCGGCATCGCCAAAACTTTCCTACTCGGCGCAAATCTGCCTTAACCTCTTCGATGAGCACTCCCGAAAACCCCCCCGCCCGCACGCCTGCCATCGCCGACGTGCCCTATGTCCCGCCCGAAGACCGCTGGAGCAAGCCCAAGATGGCCGAGTTCCTGCGCGTACTCGCCGCGCACCAGTGCGTTGCGGCGGCGGCGCGCGCGGTCGGCATGTCGCGCCAGTCGGCGTACAAGCTGCGCAACCGGCTGAAGGGCGAGCCGTTCGATATCGCGTGGGAAGCGGCGTTCCAGCATGGCTACGACGCGCTGCACCAGGCCGCGCTCGAACGCGCGCTGCACGGGGTGGAGGAGCCGGTGTTCCACGGCGGCGAACAGGTCGGCACGCGGCGGCGGTATGACGAGCGGCTGACCGTCTTCCTCCTCGCGCGCCGCAATGCACAGGGGGCGCAGCGATTGTCGCGCTATGGCGCCGCGGCGGAGTTCTGGTCCGACCGGTGGGAGAAGATGCTCGATCTGGTCGAGCACGGGCCGGTCGTGTGGCAGGATGCCGACGGCAAGCGCGCGCGGCCCGACGATGCGAAGCTGGGCGAAGAGCTACTGCTGCGCCACGCGCTCGACGCGGGCGAGGATCGCAGGCGCAACGGCAAGCGGTAGGGTGCGGCGCAAATTTCGCGCGAAAAACGCGGATGTGTCACCCGGTGCGGCTCTGCCCTTGGACAAAAGCGTGTCCTTTCAGAGGTTTGGCCCGTGCGGGGAGGGGCGGGAGGAAGGGTGACAGGTGCGTGACACGTGTCACCCTGTCGCCCGGCGCGCGGCCTGCCTCGCGTCCCGCCTGTCGATATGTCGGGTGCGCGATTGTCGCTGCGCCGCCGCGCCTGTATCGCCTTGCGGAGATTTCGGGGGGGACCGACCATGATGAAGCCAGCACTCTGCGCCGCCGCGACGATCCTGATCGCGGGCCTGCCGCAGCAGGCCTTTGCGCAGGTGGCGGTGGAAGCCAACGTCGCGCGCGCCGATTCCGAATGGGGGGCGGAACTGGGCGCGGGCTACAGCTTCAAGCTCAAGGGGCTGGCGATCCGCCCGATGGGCGGCGTGCTGGTCTACCAGGGCGACAACGACCGCTATTACCAGGACGATATCGGCGGCGGCCAGACCCGCTGCCGCGACCGGAGCAACGGCCAGTTCGCCGACGACGCGAATTGCGACGACACCGCCTTCAAACCCTACGCCAAGGTCGAGGGGACGTTCACGCTGCTCGGCAGCGCGGAGGCGGGCCTCGGCGCGCGGTACAGCGGCGACGAAGTGCAGCCTTACGCCACGGCCAGCTTCCCCGTGGCTCCGCGCATCCGGATCAAGGCCAATGCCGGGCGCGACTATTACGCGCTGGGCCTCAGGGCGGATTTCTGAGGCACGATTAGGCGATCGGGCGAAGGCGTGCTATACAGCCGCCGCTGACGTCGAAATTTGCGACGGACTTCGAAATTTGCTTCGCCGCTTGCCACCAGAGCCACCAGCTTGAACCGGCCCCGGCGTAAACCAGACGACGTTTTCCTTTCTTTGGACGACCTGACGCACATCCTCGCCGCACGTCGCGGCGGGGCAACCAAACGCGTTCTCGAAAGGAACACATCATGGCCAAGACTGGCACCGTAAAATTCTTCAACGCCGACAAGGGCTACGGCTTCATCCAGCCCGACGACGGCTCGCCCGACAGCTTCGTGCACATCACCGCCGTGCAGGCCGCCGGGATGCAGTCGCTCGATAAGGACCAGCGCCTCAACTATGAAGTTGAGCAGGGCCGCAACGGGAAGGAAAGCGCCGTCAACCTTTCCTCGGCCGACTAGGCCAAAGCCGACAGGGGCGTCGTCCTTCGCGGGGCGGCGCCTTTTTTCCCTCTCACACCTACAACGGAGACTCGCGCCCATGGCCCAGACCTACGAATTCTACTGCGCACGCGCCAAAGAGGCTGCTGCTGCTGCCAAGGCCGCCGATCTCGACCGGGTGCGGGAGCGTGAATTGCGCGCCGAAAAAACCTGGCGCGGGCTCGCCGAACACGCTCGGGCGGTGGCCGAAGAACGCGCCAAGATCGTGCGCGACAAGGCCGAGCAGACGGACTAGCTGCCGGCAGTATCCGCTGCACGATCCGAATTGTGTGCTTTCCTGCGGCAGGCTTTTCGTGGTTTGACCCGGTGGATGATAACCACCGCCAAACCACTGGACGACGACCAACCCACTCAAGCTAAAATACCAAAACCGCTCCGTATAACGGTTAGCGGTTGGTCATGCTGCTTGTGTCCTGCACCACGGGTTGAGATACGAACTTGATTGCAGGCTTTCTGGCGGTGGCAGGCTTCGCAGTATCGACCGGACGCCGGGTCGCTGTGCGCACCTCGGTGTAGGTGACCCGCTGGCCGGCTGCGGGGCGGCGTTGCTGCGCCTCCCATTGCCGTTGATCCGCTTCGGCGGCGGCGTAGTCGAACTGGTCCATATCGCCCTGGGATGCTTCGCGATAATAGGATCCGGCATAGCGGTCCTGGCTATAGAGCCCGCGCTCGCGCAGCTCGGCCACCTCGTACCGCTTGTCACCCGCTTCGAGCGGATAATGGTTGGCGGTCGGCATCTCGCGCCGGTCGTTATCGTAGGTGATCCCGCTGCCGGCGGGGATCGTCGCGCTGGAATCGAATATCTGGCGCGGAGTCGTATCGATCGCGCCGCCCATCGCAGCGCCGCCTATTGCGACAAGCGTTGCCGCACCGACGAAATAGGGCAGAACGCGCATGGTCCTGAACTCCTTGACTGAATCCGTATTGCCAACCCAACTGGCAAACAGGGCGAGGCGTTCCCGAATGGCGATCCTCTCACCTGCTTTCGATGTCGTCCGGAAAGCGATAGTACCTCTTTGAGCAGAGAGATAAACACCCCTCTGGCTGGAAAGGAAGACCCATGCGCCTGCCCCCGATCGCTGCCCTTGCCCTGAGCGCGGGCCTGCTGCTTAGCGCCTGCCAGACGCAGGATACCGGTGGCGCCCCCGGCGCCGATGCGGACGGGTTCAATGGAATTGCCAAGGGCGACACGATCCACTTCACCGGTACCGAGCCTTTCTGGGGCGGCGACGTGCGCGGCAGCAACCTGACCTATTCGACGCCTGAAAATAAGGAAGGCACCACCATCACGGTCAAACGGTTCCACGGGCAGGGCGGGCTCGGCCTGTCGGGCGAACTCGCTGGCGCGTCGTTCGATATGACGGTGACGCCGGGCACATGCTCCGACGGGATGAGCGACCGCAGCTACCCCTATACGGTCACGCTGAAGATCGGGTCGGAGACCCGGCTCGGCTGTGCATGGACAGATGCCCAGCCCTTCGAGGGGCCGCAGCAGCCCTGATATTCCGAATGCCTAGCTGCGCCGGTCCTGTACGCCTGCACGTTCGAGTTCGCCGCCGAGGCGCCCGGTAAGCC
Source organism: Citromicrobium sp. (assembly GCA_002729695.1). GTDB lineage: Bacteria > Pseudomonadota > Alphaproteobacteria > Sphingomonadales > Sphingomonadaceae > Alteriqipengyuania. Next base: position 9,731 of record PBYQ01000004.1, read on the forward strand.
ACAGGAAGAACATCCTGAAATCGGCAAACAGGCTCCACAGCGGATAGGTGAAGGTGGCGGGGCGATTTCGCTCGACGCGGAAATGGGCGATCCAGGCGAAGAAGTATCCTGCCACCGGCAGCGCGAGCAGCAGCCACCAGTTCTGCGTAGCGACCGTTGCGAGAGCGAGCACGATGACGATCGCGGTGCCGACGTAATGCAGCCTCCGGGTCTCCGGCCGGCTATGCTCGCGCAGATAGAAAGGCCAGAATTCCCGGAATGTCTTGTAGGTGCGTGTCGTCATGCTTGGTCTCTCCCACCCATGGCAAAGGCGCCCGGACAATGTGCTGTTCCCAAAAACGGACACCGGCGCACTTTTGCTGGAACGTCTGCCGAGTATGGCCGTTCACCATCTCAATGTCAGTCCCGTCACGCGTATAGAGCTGAATTCACCGGATTTCGATGGCCGACCATCCCGAAGGGCAAAAGCCGGCTTTTACGAGCCAGGCATCTTTGAACGATCCGCAGGCTCGCCCGCGGAGCGACATGCGCGATGTCGGAGACGAAGATCGGTTCTCGGATAGCTCGGGCGTCTTGTTCGAACAGGCGATGGCGCAGACGCGGATGGCCGTTTGCCTGAGCGACCCCAACCAGCCCGACCAGCCGATCGTCTTCGCGAACCGCGCCTTTCGCCGCCTGACGGGCTATGACGAGGCTGAGATTCTCGGTCGCAATTGCCGTTTTCTGCAGGGGCCCAAGACCAACAAGCACGCGGTCGCCAAGGTGCGCGAGGCGATCGAGAATGAGGACGTGGTCGTCGTCGAGCTGCTCAATTACCGAAAGGATGGCACGCCGTTCTGGAACGCGCTCCACCTCGGCCCGATCTACGATTCCCAAGGCAATCTGATCTACTTCTTCGGAAGCCAGTGGGACGTGTCCGACGTCCGCGCGGCGCGTGCGGAAGAACGGCACGCGCGCGAGATGGCCCGCGAATTGTCGCATCGCATGAAGAACATGTTTGCGGTGATATCGGGCATCGTCAACGTGATGGGCCGGGTCCGCGGAGTGGAAAGCGAAGCGGCCGAAATTAACAGTCGGATTCATGCGCTGGGACGCGCCTACGAAACCACGCTCGACGAGGCATCGGTTGGCCTGATCGACCTTGGCCCGGCGGTGAAGGCCATTCTCGAACCCTACGATTTCGACGATCGGCTGGAATTTCTCGGCAACGGCGCACAAGTGCCGTTTTCGGCCATGTCGCTCATCGGCCTTGTGCTGCACGAGCTGGCGGCCAATGCAACGCGCTACGGCGCGTGGGCCGACGAGGGTGGAGGTCGGGTGCAACTCGATTGGCAACGACAGGGCGGTGATGTCGTCCTGACATGGATCGAAACCGGCGGCCCCGCCATCGACGGTGTGCCGGCCGAAAAGGGCACGGGGGCGAAGATCATGGACAGGATGGTCGCCGCTGCGCGTGGGACGATCGAAAGAGACTGGAAGCCGGAGGGGCTGCACGCAGTCCTTACCGTGCCGATCGAGGGGGATCGATAGTGAGCGCCAATTGCCGCATTCTTCTTCTGGACGATGAGCCGCTGATCCTGATGGATCTCGAATTCGCTGCCGAAGACCAGGAATGCCAGCCGCTGACCGCAACCAATGTGCGTGAAGCGATGGAACATATCGAGGCGCAGGGCGGAGTATCCTGTGCGGTGCTCGACGTGACCTTGCGCGATGGGGAGACATGCGTTCCCGTCGCCCGTGAGCTGGAACGCCGTTCGATCCCCTATCTGCTGCATTCGGGCGATCTCAATCGCCAGGAAGGGACGCTGGCCGCGCTCAACGCCCGTTTGATCCCGAAGCCTGCCTGTTCGCGGCGGGTGGTCGAGACGGCACTCTCGCTTGCCAGCGCTCCGCTCGACGCAGCCAAGTCGCACTGATTGCGCTTTAAAAAGAAAAAGGGGCCGCCGGACATTCGCCCGGCGGCCCCCTTTTTGTCGGTTGTCTGCCAGATCGCTTAGTAGAGACCCGGGATCTGGTACTGTGCCGCAGTCGGCCTGGCCGGGCTCAGAGCCTCGATGCGCTGGCGCGACGCCGCGCGCTGCGCGCCGCTGGCAGAGATGGGGGTGCAAGTACCGCCACGCAGGAAGCTCAGGGCCGTCGCAGTCGAATCCTCGTCCTTCGTACCGAACTGGTGGAGGAAATCGTCGTCCGCAGCGCATGTGTTCGGGAAAACGCTGGCGAGCCCGGTATAGTAGTCGCCGCCACCGTCGGCATTGACGGTCCGGAACGCCATGACGCGCAGCCGGTCGTCGCAAGTCGCGCGGTCGCGCGCGATCTGCCCCACCGGCTTGCCGTAGGTGTTGCTGCCCACCAGCGCGAGGTTGTTGCCCAGATACGGAATGAAGGCATTGCCGGTCAGCTCGCTGGCCGAGGCGGTTGAGCTGGTCCCGATCAGCGCGATCTTGGTCGCGGCAATGGCTTCGGGCTGCGATTCAAAAGGCTCGGTCGAGTTGTTGTTGGACAGCGAGTCACGGAAAACCGTGCGGCTGAACACATCACCGACCTTGTCCGCTCCCAGCAGGTCGCCAAGCAGTTCGGCAACATCGACGAGCCCGCCACCATTATAGCGGAAATCGAGGATGACCTCGTCCACACCCTGCTGGCGGAAGCCATTGATCGCGGTGCGCAGCTGCGGCCCGGCATCGGCAACGATGAAGGTACGAAGGTTGATGTAACCTACATCGGTGCCGTTATTATCGATAACCAGAGCGCCGTAACGATCCGAGATGGGATCGAGCGCATATTCTTCCTTGGTCACGCTGACGGTGGAGGTTGTACCATCGGGCTGACGGATGGAGAGCGTGCGGGTCACGCCCGGATCGCTCGGGCCGAGGGCGTCGCTGAAAGCCTGCGCTCCGCCAGAGGCATACAGATCCGCAGTCGACGTACCATTGACCGAGAGGATTTCCGTCCCGCGATCGATTCCCTTGGGATAGGCGGGTGCGCTTTCGAACGCTTCGAGGACGAAGACGCGGCTATTGACCGTGTCGTAGCCGAGCCGGACACCGAAGCCTGCCGAGGACCCCGAATTGATCAGGTCGGTCTCTTCCTGGATCGATGTTATATAGGTGAAGCCGCGGTCCCGACCAAGCGCACGCGCAGGCGCGACCAGTGCGTCGATATAGCTCTGAACGCTGCTGTAATCGGCAGCATTTACCGTGGTGTCGAGCAGGTCGGGGAACAGGTAGTAGGTTTGCAACTGCTGCAGCACCCACGACTGGCGGTCGGCGAGAGAGCACGCGGTCGGCGTTGGGCTGGGAGTGGGGGCCGGCGTACCCGATGTCGGCGTGCCACCGCCATCGCTTCCACAAGCTGCGAGTGCGCCTGCAATTGCCAGACTGAGTGCGATACGGCCGACCGTCATTGGTATTCCCCCCATGAAAAATGAAGGCACGATCTATTCAGGTCGCAGGGCGTTTGTCTATCGCTAATTGTTTGAAATCTCGTGGGTGTTGCCTCTCGACCGCAGTTGAACACAGCGCACCCTTACATCGCGGCGCGCGAACGCCTAGCAGATGTAGCAAGTCCAAGGAGATTCGCTTCACATGACCGAATGGCTGTCCACACTGCTTCCCGATTCCTGCCCCGCCAATGCCGAACTCGCCATCGCCCGCTTCGCAACGCGTGAAGCCATTGGCCGCAATGGCTTTTCGCTATCCAGCCCTGCATTCCCGCAGGGCGGCGAACTCGATCCGTGCTTTACCGCTGACGAGGAGGATGCGGTGGCTCCGCCGATGGAGTGGACCGCGCCGCCCAAGATGGCCGAGGAACTCGTCCTGGTAGTGCAAGACGCCAGCGCGCCCGATGCGACCTGCCACTGGCTCGTCTGGGGGCTTCCGGCCCAGCACGGCAAGCTGCTCGAAGGCGAGGTGCCGCCGCGCGCCGGTAAGAACGACCAGGGCAATTCGGACTGGCTGCTGCCGCGCGTCGACCCGGAGGGCAAGCCGCATTGCTTCGTGTTCCAGCTGTTCGCGCTTGACCTGCCGATCGCGCTGATGCCCGGCGCGGGCAAGGCCGAGCTGTTTGCGGCGATGGAAGGCCATGTGATCGCGGCGAGCGTGCTCGCGGCGACCTACAGCGGGGAAGACGATGACGACTTTATCGACCCCGAAGACGAGCCGGAAGCCTAGGGGGGCAAGGCTATCCTCGACGGACGAACGGCCAGTCGATCGCCCGGCTGGCCCATAGCGCCGCCCAGATGATCACCGGCTGCGCGATCATGCGGGGGATGTGATACCCAAGCCCAAGGCCGCCATCGCCGCTCAGGTCGTTCACCATGTGCTGGATGTTGGCGGGCCAGACGCACAGGGCATAGAGCGCCAGCCCGATCCCCGCCGCCCGCCTGAGCGCGGGCGAGATGCTTTGCGCCAGCCCGATCGCGCCTAGCAATTCCGCCACGCCGGTCCAGAAGATGATCCCCTCGGGAAACGGGACGGCGGGCGGCATGATGCCGAGGAAGGGGGCGGGCATCGCGACATGGAGGACGCCCGCCGCGAGGTATGCGAGCACCAGGAACCAGCGGGTGAGGGTGCGGGCGAGCGTCATGCGAGGTGCGGCGCCCAGCCTGCAGGCGCCAGCTCGAACCCGTCGAATTCGAAACCCGGTGCGACGACGCAGGACACGAAAGCATAGCCATTGGGGCCGGGAAGGGGCATCGCCGCCTGCCATAGTCCTTGCGGGACCACACCTTGCCAGAGCGGCTCGGTCGCATCGCCGAGCACGATCGTTTCCACTGGCGCGTCCTCGCTCTCGACAATCCGCAGCGCGAGCGGATCGCCCGCGTGCCACAGCCACAGCTCGTCGGCGTCGACCCGGTGCCAGTGCGAGTGCTGGTCCGCCTCGAGCAGGAAATGGATCATGGTGGAGGTCGCGCGGCCATCTTCCTCGCTCGCGCGAAAGGTCTCGCGATACCAGCCGCCTTCGGGATGCGGTTGCAAGCCATGGGCCGCGATCAGCTGCCGGGCGTTGCTCATGGATGCTTGCCTTCCTTTTTGCTCGTGCGGCGGTATGCCTAGGCGCAAAGAAGACGGGGAGTCACCACATGTTACGCCGTTTCGCCACCGTTTGCGCCATTGCAGCGCTGATGTGCAGCCCGCTCGCTGCGCAGACCGCCGAAGAAACCGCGCGGGCCGCGCTGGAAGCCGCCCCTGTGTGGGATGGGCACAACGATGTGCCGATCCAGCTGCGCAGCCGCCTCGCCAACGAGATCGGCGATTTCGATTTCGAACATACCGAACACACGAAAACCGGGGATCGCAATGCCATGCACACCGATCTGGCGCGGCTTCGTGCCGGGCACGTCGGTGCGCAATGGTGGTCGGTCTACGTTCCCGCCTCGCTCGACGAGCCTGAAGCGGTGCAGATGACGATCGAGCAGATCGACGTAATGAAGCGGCTGATCGCACGCTATCCAGACGACATGGCTCTGGCACTGCGCGCAGACGACGTCGAGGCGGCGCGCGAACAGGGCAAGATTGCCGGATTGCTTGGCATGGAGGGCGGCCACTCGATCGGGTCGAGCCTCGCCGTGTTGCGCCAGATGTACGATCTGGGCGCGCGCTACATGACGCTAACCCACAGCAAGAACACGCCGTGGGCGGATAGCGCGACCGACGATCCCGAGCATGATGGGCTGACGGATTTCGGCAAGGATCTGGTGCGCGAAATGAACCGGATCGGCATGGTGGTCGATCTCAGCCATGTGTCCGAGAAGACGATGATGGACGCGCTCGACGTGTCGCGTGCGCCGGTGATCTTCAGTCACTCCTCGGCGCGTGCGATCAACGGCCACGCGCGCAACGTGCCGGACGCGGTTTTGCGCCGGCTGCCGAAGAACGGCGGGATCATCATGGTCACCGCGGTGCCTGGTTTCCTGAGCGAGGAGGCGCGTGTCTGGAATGCGCGGCGCGATGCGGAAGAGGCGCGTCTGAAGGCGCTATGGCAGGGGCAGCCCGAAGCGGTCGTTTCCGGGATGAAGGCGTGGGACGAAGCCAATCCCTACCCACCCGCGCATATCTCCGACATGGCCGACCATATCGACCACGTGCGCAAGATCGCAGGCATCGACGCGATCGGCATCGGGGGCGATTTCGATGGCATTCCTGCGGGGCCCGTGGGGATGGAAGACGTCTCGACCTATCCTGCGCTGTTCATCGAGCTGGCGCGGCGCGGATATTCGCAGGACGATCTGGAAAAGATCAGCTCGCGCAACATGATGCGCGTCATGCGTGGAGTGGAAGCGGCAAGCGCGGCGATGGCCGATGTGCCGCCCTACGAGTATCCGGCCAGCGGCGGAGAGTAGTGCTGCGAGACTGCGCTCAGTCGCCGTCGACTTCTTCAGGCAGGCCGTCGCGATCGGTGGAGGCCATTTCCTCCAGCTCGTCCTCGGTCATGCTTTCGTACATGCCGACCGAGGCGCCCTGAAGATCGGACTTCTTTGTCTCGCCGCGCTTGGCGGAGAGCGCTGCGCCCGCCGCCTGCTGCTGCTTCTTCGATTTCGCCTTGGGCATGAAAGCTCTCCTCAGGTGTCCTGCGCCTCGATCTCCGAGCCGAGCTTCAGCACCTCGTCGCCGTCTTCCTGCCGGATCAGGTAGGCAGGATCATCCTCGGTTCCGTTCCTGGTGATTTCGCTGCCCTGAAGCGTGCGCGTCACCTCGCGTTCGAAACGTTCCTTGATCTGACCCTTGGCAGTGCCGTTGCCCCAATCCCATTGAACATACTGGTCGCTCTGGAAGCTGTTGGTATTGCTCATGGAAAATGGGGCCCTTGCAGATCAGTTCTCTGCCTGGTCAACCGGCGTCGCGGTGTCGGGTTCCGAAGCTTGCGGAGCCGCATCTTCGTTGCCGAGCTCTTCAGGAGCCACCAGCACGTCGGCCTCGGTGCCCTCGGCCTGCACTGCTTCCTGCGGCGAAACCACGCGGCTGGAGACCTCTTCCTCGCCCGTATCGGTCAGGGCGGGGACGATCCAGATGATCGATAGCGCGACGATGGCCAGCAGCAGGCCGATGCCCAGCACCCAGCGCACGACGCCTTCCTTGCTTCCGCCACTGACCCGCTCTTCGTCGGTTCGAATTTCAGTATTGTTCTGGTCGACCATAATATTGTCCTTTCCCGTCCATCGAGCCTGCTAAACGGCTCGTCTCTGCCACGGTTCCACCCGGCTCACCATCAATCGCGCAGCAACTCGTTGATACCGGTCTTTGCGCGGGTCTGCGCATCGACGGTCTTCACGATCACCGCACAGGCGAGCGAAGGCCCGCCATCCTTGCCCGGCAGGCTGCCCGGCACAACTACCGAATAAGGCGGTATGTGCCCGCGCAGCACCTCGCCCGTCTCGCGCACCACGATCTTGGTCGACTGGGTGACGAACACGCCCATCGCGACGACGCAGCCTTCGCCCACGATCACGCCCTCGACGATTTCGGAACGCGCCCCGATGAAGCAGTTGTCGCCGATGATCGTCGGGTTGGCCTGCAGCGGTTCGAGCACGCCGCCGATCCCGGTGCCGGCGGAGATATGGCAGTTCGCGCCGACCTGCGCGCAGCTGCCCACGCTGGCCCAGGTGTCGAGCATGGTGTTTTCGCCGACATAGGCACCGATATTGGTGAAGCTGGGCATCAGCACGCAGTTCTTGCCGATGAAGCTGCCACGCCGTGCGACAGCGCCCGGCACGACGCGGAAGCCTGCTTCGCGAAAGCGGGCCTCGTCCCATCCGGCGAACTTGCTCGGCACCTTGTCGAACGCAGGCACGCCGACTGCGCCATCCATCAGCATATTGTCGCTGAGCCGGAACGAGAGGAGCACTGCCTTCTTGAGCCACTGGTTCACGCGCCAGCCGCCCTCGCCATCGGGTTCGGCAACCCGCGCGCTCCCGTCGTCGAGGCTCAGGACCGCGCTTTCGACCGCTTCGCGCAAGGTGGCGTCCCCCGTATCGAGGTGGTCGCGATCCTCCCACGCCTGCTCGATCACCTGCCGCTGCTCGTCGCTCATCTCTACCGCTCCTGTATGGCCTTGCCCTGCGCCGTAGCTCGCGCCGCGCCGGACTGCTAGCCGAGGCTGCCGGCTATCCCAAGCGCATGCGATGGACCGGAATGTGGCCTTGGGCTACCAACATCGTGACGGGGGCATCCGGCCCTGCATGCCGATGCGCAGGGCCAGGGCCGGGCCGGGTTCACCAGTCGTTTACGGGGCCGACCGTATCGCGGTAATCAAGGCAATGAACACAGGAACTTAGCGTGATGAAGCGAACCGGTCGGAAAGAGCTGAAGATCGGGGTTGCTCTCGGTGTTGTCGCGATGCTGAGCGCCTGTTCCGGCGGTGGAGGCGGGCCCAGTCTGGGTACGCCCGTTCCGCCGCCAGCTCCGACCCCGGCGCCCGCACCGTCGCCGTCTCCTGCGCCTGCTCCCACCCCCACTCCGTCTCCCACCCCCGCTCCGAACGTCAACTCGGCCGAGGTGCGGCGATCGGACGGGCCCGATTTCCACAACGCGACAATAGCTTGGCAACAGGGCGTCTCCGGCCAGGGGGCGACCATTGCGATCATCGACAGCGGGATCGACATCGACAGCCCCGAATTCGCCGGGCGTATTCTTCCTGAATCGGCAGACGTGGCCGGGTCCCGCACGATCGACGGGATCGACGATCACGGAACCAACGTCGCTTTGGTGGCGGCGGCCGCGCTCGACAACGAAGGCGTCGTGGGCATGGCCTACGATGCGCGCCTGCTCGTCTTGCGGGCGGACGAACCGGGCAGCTGCACCGGAGGAGGTGCTAACGATGCCGATCTCGAGGGGTGCCAGTTCCTAGATTCCGACATTGCGCGCGGGATCGATGTCGCCATTGCCGCCAACGCGCGGGTCATCAATCTGAGCCTCGGCGGCGGCACGCCCACCGCCCAGCTGTCCAACGCGATCGCGCGTGCGACGCAAGCGGGCATCGTCGTGGTGGTCGCTGCCGGGAACGACGGCGACACCAGCGACCCCGCGCTCGATCCGGACAACCCCGATCCCTTTGCGATCGCCGCCTTGCAGCGGGGCAACGGGGCCGTGATCATTGTCGGCTCCGTCGACGACACGGGCGAGTTTTCCGACTTCAGCAACCGCGCGGGCAGCTACGCCACCGGTTTCCTCTCTGCACGCGGAGAGCGGATTTGCTGCGCCTATGAGAATGGCGAAATCCAGGTCACCCAGCAGGGCGGGCAGACCTTCGTGACCCTGTTTTCGGGAACGAGCTTCGCGACCCCGCAGGTGGCGGGTGCGGTGGCGCTGCTGGCGCAGGCCTTTCCAAACCTGACCGGGCAGGAGATCGTCGAGATCCTGCTCGACACTGCGCGCGATGCCGGTGCGACGGGGACCGATGCGATCTACGGTCGCGGCATCCTCGATCTGGCGGGCGCGTTCTCGCCGCAAGGCACCACCCGGCTGCCCGGCGGTTCGCCGGACACCCCGAGCGCGCTCGCGCTGGCCGACGACATGGCGATCGCTTCCGCGCCGATGGGCGACGCGATGCAGGGCGCATCCCTGCAGAGCATCGTGCTCGACAAGTACGACCGTGCCTACACCTACGATCTGGGCGCGCAGACCCGCCGCGCCAGTCCCGAAACGCTGATGGCGAATGCCACGCGTGCGGGGCTGCGTAGCGTCACGGTGGGCGCGCCCGGCATCGGCATCGCCTTCTCGATCGATCAGCGCGGACAGCTGGAGGGCGATACGCCGCTCACGCCGCTGCGCCTGTCGCGCGCCGAAAGCGACGCGGCGAGAGTCCTGGCGGCTCGGGTGGCGTTGCGCATATCGCCCAAAACCCAGCTCGGCTTCGCCTTCGCCGAAGGGCCCGATGGGATCGCCGTTCAGCTGCAGGGCCAGGATCGGCCTGCGTTTCTGCTGTCGAGCGGCGCTGCCGGAAAGCTCGGCTTCGCACACCGCGACGGGCAGAGCGTCGCGCTGCGCCAAGAGACCGGCGACTTCGGCCTCACCCTGACCGCCAGCCGTGGCGAGGCGCTGACCGGGGCGGTGCGCCAGGCGCAGGGCATCATCAGCAACCAGCGCGAGGGGTATGGCTTCACCCGCTTCCGCATCGCGGCGGATCGCTCGTTCGGCCCGCTGGGTCTGACGCTGGGCACCGAATGGCTGCGCGAGGAGCGCACGATGCTGGGCGCCTATCTTCACGAGAGCCTGGCGACGCGCGGCGCGGACAGTGTCTTCGTCGACGGTTCGGCCTCCCTCGATCTCGGCGATGGCTGGCGCGCCGTAGGGGAAGGGCGCTTCGGCTCTACCCGGGCGGTGACCGGAGACAGGATCGCGGGCGGATCGCGCTTCGCCAGCGTCGCCTATTCGGTCGACCTGAGCAAGCGCGGGGTCTGGCAGGACACGGACCGGCTTGGCTTGCGGGTTTCCTCTCCTCTGCGCGTCGTTTCGGGCGGGCTCAATTTCGACCTGCCGGTGCGCTACGACTATGCGACCGAAAGCGCGATCTACGAACTGCGCCGCGTGTCGCTGGCCCCCGATGGGCGCGAGCTGATGGGCGAGCTCTCGTGGTTCGGGCAGGCGTTCGACGGGACGCTCGCCGCGAGCCTGTTCTACCGCAGCGAGCCCGACCATATCCGCAGCGCCCCCGATGACCGCGGGCTGCTGGTCCGCTGGAGCCGGGGCTTCTAACCCCTCAGTCCATCCCTGCCCGCTTCGCGAAACCGTAGGCCGCCTGCACCAGCGGGCGCACGCGCTCGCTCATCTGCCTGGCGTGGGCGGAGGATGCGGTGCCGTCGATCACCCGCTTCTTGATCCCCTGGATGATCCCGGCGAACTTGAACAGGTTGAACGCGAAGTACCAGTCCATGTCGGGCACCGGAAAGCCGGTCCGCTCGACATAGCGCTGCGTGACGTCCTCCGCGCTCGGGATGCCCAACTCTTCCAGATCGAGCCCGCCGAGCCCCGCGCGACCATCGGCCGGGTTATGCCAGTTGAGCACGAAGTAGCTGAAGTCCGCGATCGGATCGCCCAGCGTCGACAGCTCCCAGTCGAGCACGGCGGCCACGCGGTTCTCGTCGGCATGGAAGATCATGTTGTCGAGCCGGTAGTCGCCGTGGACGATGCCGCTGGCGTGCTGATCGGGCACGGTTTCGGGCAGCCACGCGATCAGCGCTTCCATCTCGGGAATCTCTTCGGTTTCGGAGAGCTTGTACTGCTTGGTCCAGCGGGCGATCTGGCGCGCGCAGTAGTCCTGCGGCTTGCCGTAGTCGCCAAGGCCGATCTTCCTGGGGTCGGTGGCGTGCAGATCGGCCAGCGTGTCGACCATCGCGTGGTAGATCTCGCGCCGCTGGTCGGGCGTGTAGTCGGGCAACGAGCCGTTCCACAGGTTGCGGCCCTGGATCAGCTCCATGACGAAGAACTTGGAGCCGATCACGTCGGCATCCTCGCACAGGCCGAAAGTGCGCGGCACGGGGAAGCCGGTGGGGCCAAGCGCGCTCATTACGGTATATTCGCGGTCGACCGCGTGCGCCGATGGCAGCAGCTTGCCGAAAGGCTGGCGGCGCAGCACGTAATTGCGGTTCGCGGTTGCGACCTTGTAGGTCGGATTCGACTGGCCGCCCTTGAACTTCGAGAGGCTCAGCGGCCCTGCGAAATCCTCGACATTCGCCTCGAACCACGCGGTCAGCGCCGCCTCGTCGAGCTTGTCCGCCTCGGGCACGTCGACCGTGCCGACCATTTCCTTCTCGTAGTCGATGTTGGCCATCCTGCTCCTACCGATCCCCAGCGAAAGCCGGGGTCTCCTTCATGCAACAGCCGCACTTGCGGCATAAGGTTCCTGCTTGCGCAGGAACTCACAAACTCCCCCAACGGCACGCCTGGCTGGAACACGCACCCTCGGTCTTATCGAAATTCCCACTAACGCAGTTCGTCCCGGATTTCTGTCGGGGATGGTCTGCAAAGCGGGCCGTATGTGTCACCTTTCAAACTGTATTACTTCGGGCCGCACTCTTCCGTACCGCTGACGGTCTAGCGCGCCCGCCCCGTGTAGGACAGCCGCGAGCCCCACATCGTCAGTCGAACACCACGATGCTGCGCGCGCTGTGCCCTTCGCGAAGCTTGTCGAAACCGGCGTTGATGTCTTCCAGCCCGATCCGTTCGGCGATGATCGTGTCGAGGTCGAGCAGGCCGCGCAGGTAGAAATCGACGAGGCGCGGGAGATCGACCGGGAAGTGGTTCATCCCCATAATCGCGCCCATCAGCTTCTTGCCGCCGAGCAGGTCCATCGCGCCGAGCCCGACCTTGCAGTCGAGCGGCATCATGCCGAGCACCACCGCAGTACCGCCGCGCCGCAGCGACGCGACCGCGAGGTCGGCCGAAGCCTGACGCCCGACCGCTTCGATGCCGTAATGCACGCCGCCGCCGCTCAGCTTGATGATCTGCTTCGCCGCGTCCTCCGCCAGCGCGTCGACCGTGTGCGTAGCGCCAAGCGTTTCGGCGAGCGCGCGCTTTTCGGGCAGCGGATCGGCGGCGATAATCATTCCCGCGCCCGCGATCTTGGCCGCGTTGATCGCCGCGAGGCCCACGCCGCCGCAGCCGATCACGGCGACGGTCTCACCCGGCGTCAGCTTGATCGCGTTGAAAATCGTGCCCGCACCGGTGGTCACCGCGCAGCCGAGCACGGCAGCCCGGTCGAACGGCATATCCTTGTCGATTGCGACGCAGGCATGTTCGTGGATCAGCATCTGTTCGGCAAAGGCCGACAGGTTGAGCAGCTGGTTGACCGGCTCGCCGCCTCGCGAAAGGCGCGGGGCCGCATCCTTGCCGCGCCGCGTCCCCTGACCAAGGCACAGCGCCATGCGCCCGGTGACGCAGAATTCGCACTGGCCGCAGAAGGCGCTGAGGCACGAGACGACATGATCGCCCGGCTTCACCATCGTCACTTCGCTGCCCACTGCGCGGACCAGGCCCGCAGCCTCGTGTCCCGGCACCAGCGGCAGCGCGTGCGGATAGGCGCCGTCGATGAAGTGCAGGTCCGAATGGCACAGCCCGCACGCCTTGGTGTCGATCAGAACCTCGTGCGGGGCGGGCTCGGCGAGGGTGATCTCGCCGATCACCATCGGTTCGCCGGGCTTTTCGAGGATTGCGGCCTTTGCCATTCTCAACTCCGTCTCATTTTTCCGCTCGCCCTGAGCTTGTCGAAGGGCCGCACTTTTCTTCGGCCATCTCGCCAAACCAAGGACGGTCCTTCGACAAGCTCAGGACGAGCGGTGTTTTTGCTTTCGGCGCTAGCGCGTGGCGCCCATGTCGCCCGAGCTGTAGGTTTCCATCTCGGCCGCGCTCGGCGCGTGACGGGCGAATTCCATGCGCGCGATCGAGCGTGCGTGGACCTCGTCCGGGCCGTCCGCCAGCCGCAGCGTGCGCTGGTGGGCGTAGGCTTGCGCGAGGCCGAAGTCTTCGGACACGCCCGCGCCGCCATGCGCCTGGATCGCATCGTCGATGATCCGCAGCGCCATGTTGGGCGCGGCGACCTTGATCATCGCGATTTCCTGCTTGGCGGCCTTGTTGCCGACCTTGTCCATCATGTCGGCGGCCTTGAGGCAGAGAAGACGCGTCATCTCGATGTCGATGCGCGCCTGCGCGACGCGCTGTTCCCAGATCGAATGCTTGTAGATCGGCTTGCCGAAGGCTTCGCGTGCCTGCAGCCGCTTGCACATCTTTTCCAGCGCTTCCTCGGCGACGCCGATGGTGCGCATGCAGTGATGGATGCGGCCCGGCCCGAGGCGCCCCTGCGCGATCTCGAACCCGCGCCCTTCGCCCAGCAGCATGGCGGAGGCGGGAACGCGCACATTCTTGAGGCTGATTTCCATGTGGCCGTGCGGCGCATCGTCGTAACCGAACACGGGCAGGTGGCGTTCGATCGTCACTCCTTCTGCGTCGAGCGGCATCAGGATCATCGACTGCTGCTGGTGACGCTGCGCCGAGGTATCGCTCTTGCCCATCACGATGGCGACCTTGCAGCGCGGATCGCCCGCACCGCTTGACCACCACTTGCGCCCGTTGATGACGTATTCGTCGCCTTCGCGGATGATCGAGGTTTCGATGTTGGTCGCATCAGAGCTCGCGACCTGGGGTTCGGTCATCAGGAAGGCGCTGCGGATTTCGCCGGCCATCAGCGGGGCGAGCCACTGCTCCTTCTGCTCGCGCGTGCCGTAGCGGTGGAGCACTTCCATGTTGCCCGTGTCGGGCGCGGAGCAGTTCATCGTTTCGCTGGCGAAACCGATGCGGCCCAGTTCCTCGGCAACCATCGCGTATTCGAGGTTGGTGAGGCCGGGGCCTTCGAACTCGAAGCTCTCATCGACATGGTGGTGGCTGTCGTTGCGCGGCGGCATGAACATGTTCCACAGGCCCTTGGCCTTGGCCTTTTCCTTCAGTTCCTCGACCACGGGGATGACCTTCCAGCGGTCGCCCTCTGCGTCCTGCGCCTTGTAGGTGGGGACGGCGGGGCGCACTTCCTTTTCGATGAAGTCGCGCACGCGGTCGCGCCAGTGCGATTGCCGTTCGGTCGGTTGGAAATCCATCTTTGGGGGCCTCTCTTCTAGGTCTTTCGGTCGGTCTGAATTTGAACTGTGTCGTGGCAGAGCGGCGCGGCTGCGCCAACCCTGTTCGCAGGATTACGGCGGCAGCACCTCGCCCTCCGCGTCGGCCCGTGCAGCATCGTCGAGCAGCGCCAGACGTGCCTCGTGGCTTTCGCGCGTGATCGGGAATCGCGCGAGCCAGTAGGCGGCGGTCAGCGCGAGGATCAGCGATACGCCGGCATAAAGCAGGATCAGCGGGCTCAGCACATCGAGCCCGACCTCGCCCGGCTTGGCGTTGGCGGGCATCTGGGCGAGCGCGATGATCTGGCCGGAGATGAAGATCCCCGCACCGGTCGCGCATTTCTGGACCAGCCAGTTGCCCGCGTAGAACTTGCCCTCGGCCCGCTCTCCGGTGCGTTCCTCGTACAGCTCGATAATCTCGGCCACCATCGAGGATGCCGAGATCATCGAGACGATGCCCGATGCGTTGGCGAAGACCAGGAACAGGTAGAACAGGCCCGTCGATGCGAGAGTGCCGACCTGCGGCCACGCGCCGAGCAGGAAGAGGGAATAGGGTGTAAAGCCGATCACGAACGCCGCCAGCGCGCCGCCTGCGGCGGTGTAGGCCTTCCCGTATCTGCGGTGCAGCGGGCTCACCACGACGAACATGAGCAGCGCGCTGAAGAACAGCACCACCGGATAGACGGTCAGCCCGGTCAGTGCAGACGGCGCGCCGGGGATGGTCACCTGGTCCAGCTGCCACACGAACACGTTGAGGTAGTTGGAGATCGAAAACGTCGTTCCCTGGCTGATATAGGCCGCCATCGCCCCGGCGGCGAAGATCAGGAACGCCTTTTCGCTGAAGGCATCCTTGATCTCGGCAAAAGCGTCGCGCCAGTGGAACGGCGGCGGGCGCTTGGCCGGCGGATGGGCGACCAGCTTGTGCAGGCCGAGCGCCGATCCGACGACCGAGAAGGCCATGATCGCCGCGCCCGCGATGCCGAAGGCGGCGTATCCTTCGGGCTCCAGGATGCCGTCGGGCCCGCTCAGGAATACGGTGTAGGCCAGCACCATCATCAGGATGCCGCCGCCCCAGCCCATCAGGTAGCGATAGCGGAACAGCGTGGTCCGCTCGTCGTAGTCGGCGGTGATCTCTGGCAGCAGGCTGACCTGCGGCACTTCGCACGCCGACAGCAGCACGCGCACGCCGACCGCTATGCCGAGCAGGCCGAGGAAGCTGGGCGCCTCGCCGGTCGGCGGGGACCACAGGATGACCCACATGATCGCGAGCGGCCACGGTGCGACATACAGCCACGGCAGGCGGCGGCCCCATTTGGTGTAGGTCCGGTCGGAGAAATAGCCGATCAGCGGATCGAACACCGCGTCAACCACCAGCGCCAGCATCAGCGCCAGGCCGACCAGCCCGGCGTCCATTCCGAGCACCTGGTTGTAGAAGATCAGCAGGAAGAACGAGAACCCGTTGTCCTTCACTCCGAAGGCCATCGCGCCAAGACCCTGGGTCAGCCGCAAGCGGGTCGGCAACGGGCCTTGAGTGAAAGCCATGGTGTGAAAATCTCTCCCGGCGGCGCTGTGCGAGCCGCTCCTTACGTTGACGTAACAGTACGGGTTGTTCGGTCGTGTGCAAGCGCAATCGGCCTGCCGCTACGGCATGCGTGCCTGTCCACCTTCCGCTTGCGTAAAGGTGAGTCTTGCTCCTACCAAGAGGGCGAAAGCGCGACGATGGGGGCGTTCGAACGCCCCACGCCAAGCCAAGGAGAGCGATTATGGCCGATCTTGACCAATTCCGCGAAGAGACTCGCAGCTGGCTCGAAGCCAACTGCCCGCCCGAGATGCGCCAGCCCGTCGAGGACGAAGCCGACGTCTACTGGGGCGGGCGCAACGCCACCTTCAAGAACGAGGCGCAGAAGGCTTGGTTCGAAGCGTGCGTGGCCAAGGGTTATACCGTTCCTGCCTGGCCCAAGGAGTATGGCGGTGCAGGCCTCTCGCCCGCCGAGGCAAAGGTGCTGCGCGAGGAAATGGCGCGGATCGACGCGCGCAGCCCGCTGCACAGCTTCGGCATCTGGATGCTCGGCCCGGCGCTGCTCCACTTCGGCACCGAAGGGCAGAAACAGCGGTTCCTCAACGAAATCGCGCGCGGCGAAATCCGCTGGTGCCAGGGTTATTCGGAGCCGGGCAGCGGGTCCGACCTCGTCAGTCTACAGACCTATGGCGACGACAAGGGCGATCACTGGGTGGTCGACGGCCAGAAGATCTGGACCTCCTACGCCGACGAAGCCGACTGGATCTTCTGCCTCGTCCGCACGGACAAGACGAACAAGTACCAGGGCATCACCTTCATGCTGTTCGACATGGCCAGCCAAGGCGTCAGCACCAAGCCGATCAAGCTGATCAGCGGCAGCTCGCCCTTCTGCGAAACCTTCTTCGATTCGGTCAGCGTGCCCAAGTCCTACGGCGAAGACATTCCGGCGCAGGTCGGCCAGGTGAACCGCGGCTGGGACGTCGCCAAGTACCTGCTGGGCCATGAGCGCGAGATGATTTCCGCCACCGGCGGCGTCGACCGGCCGACCTCGCTCGGCGCGGTGACCAGCAGGCAGGGCGAACTCGACCCCGTTCTGCGAGCCGAGATCGCGCAGTTCGATGTCGACGCGCTCGCCTTCACCGCGATGAGCGAGAAGTTCCTCGACGAAATCAAGGTCGGCAAGGCGCACCCCGCGCAGCCGAACATGATGAAATACGCCGGGACCGAGCTGAACAAGCGCCGCAACGAGCTGCTGATGGCGGCGGGCGGTTCGCGCGCTCTCGAATGGGAGAGCGAGGAAACCGAAGGCGGCAAGCCCGCGCGCGGCTGGCTGCGGACCAAGGGCAACTCGATCGAAGGCGGTACGTCCGAGGTCATGCTCAACGTGGTCGCCAAGCGCATCCTCGAACTGCCGGGGGCGTAATCCATCCTCCCTTCCCACTCGCGGGAGGGGTCGGGGGTGGGCGAGTGCACGTGCAACCGTCCGGCCCACCCCGTTGCGACTAGGCCGCTGGCGCGACCAAGTCTCACTGCCCCTCTCGTAAGCGGGAGGGGATCTGGAGAGAGAAGAAATGGCACTTTATTACGACGACGATCAGGCGATGCTGGCCGACAGCGCGAGCGAATTCATGCGCGAGGAAGGCGGCATTGCGAAGCAGCTGCGCCACTGGCGCGACCGCAATTGCAAGGACGGCTTCGGCCACGCACTGTGGGAACAGTTCGGTGAAATGGGCTTCATCGGCATCCTGCTGTCCGAAGAGGATGGCGGGCTGGGCATGGGCCAGGTCGAGGCGAACATCGTGCTGGAGGAAATCGGCGCGAACCTTACCCCGTCGCCTTTCCTCAGCAGCTCCGTGCTCGCCGCCACCGCGCTGAAGCACGGCAGCAACGACACGCGCGGCCGCTGGCTGCCCGATCTGGTTGCGGGCAAGAACGTCTATGCGGTCGCGATCGACGAAGGCCCCAAGCACCGGCCCGAGACGATCGCCTGTAAGGCGGAGAAGTCGGGCAACGGCTTCAAGCTGACGGGCAAGAAGGACTTCGTGGTCTACGGCGCGAGCGCCGAGATGATCGTGGTCGCCGCGCGCACCTCGGGCAGCGACAGCGACGCCGACGGAATCACGCTGTTCGCGGTGCCGCAGGATGCGTCCGGGATGAGCCACGACAGCGTGCGGCTGGTCGACAGCTCGATGGCGAGCCACATCACCTTCGACGGGGTCGAGCTGGATGCCGATGCGGTGATCGGCGACGTCGACGGCGGGCGCGAAGTCCTCAACGCCATGCTGCGCGCGGGCCGCGTGGGTGCCGCTGCCGAAGGCGTCGGCGTGGCACGCGGCGCGATGGACATGACGGTCGACTACCTCAAGCAGCGCAAGCAGTTCGGCGAACTGATCGGCAGCTTCCAGGCATTGCAGCACCGCGCCGCGCACCTCTATTCCGAGGTCGAGATCGCGCGTGCGGTGGTGATGAAAGCCGCCCAGCTGCTCGACGCGGGCAGCGAGCAGGCCGAACTGATGATCTCGGTCGCCAAGGCGAAGGTCGCCAAGGCGGCGGGGCTTGCGGTGCGCGAAGGCGTGCAGATGCACGGCGGCATCGGGATGACCGACGAGTACGACGTGGGCCTCTACATGAAGCGCGATCGCGCGCTGCAGGAGTTCCTCGGCGACCAGTACTACCATGCAGGCCGCGTTGCGGAGCTGAGCGGGTATTGAACCTCTGCCGATTGAACAGTCCCACGTCATTGCGAGCGAAGCGAAGCAATCCAGGGACCTGGGTCATGGATTGCCGCGTCGCCTGCGGCTCCTCGCAATGACGAAGAAAGGATCTCTAATATGATGAAACTCACCGACCTTTTCGGTCTCGAAGGCAAGATCGCGCTGGTTACCGGCGGCAGCCGCGGTATTGGCAAGATGATCGTCGAAGGCCTGCTCGAAGCGGGCTGCGCCAAGGTCTATATCGTCGCGCGCAAGAAGGAGCAGGTTGACGCGACCTCCGCCGAACTGGGCGACAAGGTCATCGGCCTCACCGGCGACCTCAGCCAGATGGACGGGATCAAGGCGCTCGCGGACGAACTTGCGAGCCGCGAAGACAAGCTCGACCTGTTGGTCAATAATGCAGGCGCGGCGTGGGGCGAGCCGTTCGAGGACTTCAGCGAGGCCGGCTGGCACCGCACGATGGACCTCAACCTCAAGACCCCGTTCTTCCTGACGCAGAAGCTGCTGCCGCTGCTCAAGAAGGCGGGAACGGCGGAGCGACCGGCCAAGGTGCTGATGATCGCGAGCATCGACGGGATGAAGTGCAACCCGTGGCCGACCTATCCCTATCAGGCGAGCAAGGCCGGGCTGATCCACCTCACGCGCCGGATGGCCGCCGAGCTGATCCAGCACAACATCGTCGTCAACGGGATCGGGCCGGGCGCCTTCCCGTCCGACATGAACCGCGCCGCGCGCGACAACCAGGACATGGTCGAACGCGGCATCCCGAGCAGGCGCGTCGGTGTGACCGAGGATATGGCGGCGGGCGCGATCTACCTGCTCAGCCGCGCGGGCGACTACGTTGTCGGCACGACGATCCCGATCGACGGCGGCGTGGTCAACGCGAATATCGGCGCGGGCAATTTCGTCGATCCGTCGGGCGAATAGGGCCGACGACGTTCAGCGACGCTTGGCGAACAGGTCGATCAGCTCTTCGAATTTTTCGCGCTGATCGGCTTCGTCGCCGCTGGCGATCGCCTCGGCGACGCAGCACGCGGCGTGATCCTTCAATATCTGTGTTTCCACCTTGGCGAGCGCGGACTTCACCGCCTGCAACTGGTGCAGGATGTCGATGCAATAGCGCTCATCCTCCACCATCTGCGCCACTCCCCGCACCTGACCGGATATCCGGTTCAGTCGGTTGATCGTTGCATTGGTCTTCGCGGCCATATCCCAAAGTCCAGTTGAAATACCCTAGGGGGGTATATAGGTCGGTGTGCGACGGTTCAACAACTCGGTCGCGCCATGCCCTCGCTCACCCGCCGCAATCTCATCCGTAGCACTGCCGCGCTCGCCGCTGCCAGTGCCTTGCCCATGCCCGCGTGGGCGCGTGGAAAATCGCTAACTCCGGCCCGGAACGGCTTCGGCGAGGTGTCGGGTGCGAAGATCGACCTCGCCATCGGTAATCACCATTTCGCCACTGGCGGTCGCTCGGGACACGCGGTCGCGGTCAACGGCACGGTGCCGGGGCCGCTGATCCGGCTGCGCGAAGGCCAGAACGTGCGCCTTCACGTGACCAATAATCTGGCGGAGGACAGCTCGATCCACTGGCACGGGCTCCTGGTGCCGTTCCAGTTCGACGGCGTGCCCGGCGTCAGCTTCCCCGGCATCCGCCCGGGCGAGCGCTTCACCTACGAATTCCCGATTCGCCAGAGCGGCACCTACTGGTGGCACTCGCACTCGGGCCTGCAGGAGCAGGCAGGGCACTATGGTCCACTCGTGGTCGAGAGCGCCGATCCTGATCCGCGCTATGACCGCGACTATGTCGTACTGCTGAGCGAGTTCACGCCGATGCATCCGCATGAAATCATGCGCAAGCTCAAGGTCGGCGAGCATTACTTCAACACCCAGATGCAGACCGCGACCGAGGGCGAGATGTCCGGCGCAATGCGGCGCATGTGGGGCAAGATGCGGATGAACCCGCGCGATATCTCGGACGTGACGGGCAGCACCTACACCTTCCTCATCAACGGCCACGGCCCGGCGGACGACCTGCAATTCGCATTCCACGCGGGCGAGCGCGTTCGGCTGAGAATCATCAACGGATCGGCGATGACGTTCTTCAACGTGCGCATCCCCGGCGTGCCCATGACGGTGATCGCCGCCGACGGGCAGGATGTCGCCGAGGTCGAGGTGGACGAGTTCCAGATCGGCGTCGCGGAAACCTACGACGTGATCGTCAGCCCGCGGGACGGCAGCCATGCGATCGTCGCCGAAGCGATGGACCGCAGCGGCATGGGCGTCGCCAGCCTGACTTCTCATGCGGGCCACATCGCCACCCCGCCGCCGCTGCGCGAGCCGGTGACGCTGACCATGGCCGACATGGGCATGATGGACCACGGCGGCATGGCGGGGATGGAGGGCATGGACCACTCCATGCGCGACACTTCGAAATTGCCCGGCGATGTGAAGGTTGGCCCGGGGCTCGACATGGTCTCGCCCATGCCGATGGACCGGATGGACTTTCCCGGCCTCGGCCTCGACACGGTCAAGCACCGCGTGCTGCGCTACACCGACCTCAAGGCGAAGCGGAGAAATGCGCACCGCGAGGTGGACCGGGAGATGCAGATCCATCTCACCGGCAACATGGAACGCTACATGTGGAGTTTCGACGGCAAGAAGCTGACCGCCGTCACCGACGATCCGATCCGCTTCGGTTATGACGAGCGGGTGCGGGTGACGCTGGTCAACGACACGATGATGGCGCACCCGATCCACTTGCACGGCCATTTCTTCGAACTGGTCAACGGCGCGGACCATATGCACCAGCCGCTGAAGCACACGGTGATCGTCCAGCCGGGCGGCACCGCGACCTTCGACCTGACCGCCAACGAGCCGGGCGACTGGGCCTTCCACTGCCACCTGCTCTACCACATGCACACCGGCATGATGCAGGTGGTGACCGTGCGCCCGTTCCCCGCAGGAGACGGCGCATGATCCGCGCGATGCTTCTCGCCGGGGCTGTCCTGCTGCCCGCTCCGCTCGCCGCGCAGGACCATTCGGGCCATGGCAGCAAGAGCGAGCCCGCGCCCGAGATGGATCACTGCGCGATGGGGCATCTTCCGCCCGAACAGTGCGACAAGCAGGAAGAGCGCGAACCGGCCCCGGCGATGGACGACACCATGGCAGGCATGGACCATGGCTCTCACAAAGCGATGACCGACAAGTCCGCTCCGGATGCCGCCCCCGAAAGCGCCATCCCCGCGCGTGCGCTGGAAGGCCCGCGTCATGCCGCCGACGCCATTTGGGGCCGCGAGGCGATGGAGCCCGCGCGCGAGGAACTTGCCCGTGGCAATGGGGGTATGACCACCGGCATGGTGCTGGTCGAACGGCTCGAAGCGCGTATCCCTACCGAGGGTGGCGAGACCGGCTACCTGTGGGATGCGCAGGGCTGGTACGGCGGCGATCTCAACCGCTTGGTCGTCAAGACCGAGGGCGAAGGCGAATTCGGCGGCGCGGTGGAGGATGCCGAGATACAGGCGCTCTACAGCCGCGCGTTCGGGCCGTTCTTCGATCTGCAGGCGGGCGTGCGCTTCGATCCGGAGCCCGATAGCCGCACGCACCTCGTGCTCGGCGTGGCGGGGCTGGCGCCCTACATGTTCCATGTCGACGGCGCGCTGTTCCTGTCCGACCGGGGCGACCTGACCGCGCGGGTCGAGGCGGAATACGACCAGAAGATCACCCAGCGCCTGATCCTGCAGCCAAGGGTCGAGACGGAGCTTTCCGCGCAGGACATTCCCGAGCGCGGCATCGGTGCTGGGCTGACGAAGGTCGAGCTAGGCCTGCGCCTGCGATACGAAATCGCGCGAGAGTTCGCGCCCTATGTCGGTGTGGAGTACGAGGCTAAGACCGGCAGGACGGCGAATATTACGCGTCTGGCGGGCGAAGACCCGGACGGCGTCAAGCTGCTGTTTGGAGTGCGCGCCTGGTTCTGACCGGGCGCCAGCAGAAGGCCGCTTACCCCATCAGTTCGCGCACGAAGGGAATGAGTCCCGTCTGGCGCGTGCGCTTCATCCGTTCGGCGTGCAGGATTTCGCGCACCTTGGTGAAGCATTCGTCGACATCGTCGTTGATGACGACATAGTCGTATTCGGCCCAGTGGCTGATTTCCGCGCGCGCGCGTTCCATGCGGCTGTTGACCACCTCTTCGCTGTCGAGCGCGCGGGCGGTAAGGCGGCGGTGCAGTTCGTCGAGGCTCGGGGGCAGGATGAACACGCTCACCGTATCCTGCTGGTCCTTCTGGTACAGCTGCTGGGTGCCCTGCCAGTCGATGTCGAACAGGTAATCCTGCCCGCGCTTCAGCCCTTCGCGGATATGGCCCTTGGGCGTGCCGTAGCGATTGCCGAATACCGGCGCCCATTCGTAGAACCCGTCTTCTTCCACCAGCCGGTCGAACTCAGCGTCGCTGACGAAGTGATAGTCCTTGCCATCGATCTCGCCTTCGCGCGGCGGGCGCGTCGTCGCCGACACCGACAGCGAGATTTCCTCGTCCGACGCCAGCAACATGCGCGACAGCGTGGTCTTGCCCGCACCCGAGGGGGACGAGAGGATGAACATCAGACCCCGCCGGTGCAGGGTATCGGACTCGGGAGAGGAATTGTGGGGCATAGGCGCCTTTGGGGCCGGGCGCGGGGTCAGATCAAGCCTTCGCTTGCCCCGATCCACGAAAGGCTCAGTCCTCGGCGGCCTTTTCGAGCAGCTCGGCGTCGCCTTTGGCCTGCGCCTTTTTAGACTGTCGGCGGTCGTAAAGCGTCTTCGCGAGCATCCCGGTGCCAACCACGACCGCACCGGTCGACGATCGCGCGGCGATCCGCGACAGGGCCATTCCGGCAAGCGTGGTGCCCATGCCCTGGTTTTCCACGATCGATTGAGCCGTGTCCTCGCCGTAGCGGCCCTTGAGCATCCGCTTTTCGACCGCCCTGCGGAACAGGATCGATCCGGTGCGCACGATGGCGTTGGCCATGATCAGGTTGCTGGCGGGATTGGGGGAGAGGCCGGGCACAGTCTCGCCGCGTGCACGCGCCTGGCCGCGTTCGACCTTCTTGCGCAGTTCATCGCGGCGCTTGCTCATTCGGGGATGCCCTCTTGCTCGCCCCGAAATTCGCGGGGCCTTACTTCTTGCGACCGAAATCGACCGTGACGACGTTCGATCCGTCCTCGTTCTTGGCAACGGCTGCGCCGCCGGCCTGTTCCGCATCCTCGCTACCGTCGTTTTCGGCGGTGTCGGCCGAGCCATGCGACTCCTCGATCTCGGTCGCCTGGAACTGGAGGCCGAAATCGACCGCGGGATCGACGAAGGCGGTGATCGCGGAGAATGGCACGACTAGGTGCGAAGAGCGCTGGTTGAAGCTGAGGCCAACCGAAAAGCCCACGTCGGTCACGTTCAGGTCCCAGAACTTGTTCTGGAGCACGATCGTCATCTCGTCGGGGAATCGCTCGCGCAGGTGATCGGGGATGTCGACCCCGGGCACGCCCGTTTTGAAGGTAATGTAGAAATGGTGGTTGCCGGGCAGCGTGCCGCCACCCGCCTCGATCTCGCCGAGAACACTGCCGACCACGGCGCGCAGGGCCTCCTGCACGATCTGGTCATAGGGAATAAGGCTGTCGGGTGCGTCGTCACTCATCACGAGGCGTTAGGTGAAGGGGAGCGCGCGTGCGGTCAAGCGCAAATGGGACGAGGGCAATCGGGCTAGGCGCAGAATGCTTGCGTGCGCGCCCGGCGGGCGATAGCGCGCTCGCCATGCGGAAAGGTTTGATAGAACGCGATACCAAGGAAACGCGCATTCGCGTGGCGGTCGATCTCGACGGCACGGGGGAGTACGACGTTTCGACGGGGATCGGCTTCCTCGACCATATGGTCGAACAGTTCTCCCGGCACTCGCTGATCGACGTGCAGATGAAGGTCGATGGCGACCTGCATGTGGACCAGCACCACACGACCGAGGACAGCGCGATCGCGCTGGGCCAGGCGATTTCCGATGCATTGGGCGACAAGGGCGGGATCGTGCGGTTCGGAGAGGCCTTTTCGCCGATGGACGAGACGCTCGCGCGCGTGGCGCTGGACATTTCCGGGCGGCCCTACTGCGTGTGGAAGGCCGGTTTCACGCAGGAAAAGCTGGGCGAATGGGACACCGAGCTGATCGAGCACTGGTTCCAGTCGGTCTCCCAGACCGCAGGCCTGACGCTGCATATCGAGCTGCTCTACGGCACCAACAACCACCATATCTGCGAAGCGATCTACAAGGGCTTCGCCCGCGCGATGCGCGCCGCGGTGGAGATCGATCCGCGCAAGGGCGGGGCCGTGCCCAGCACCAAGGGGATACTGGGAGGCTGAGCTTCTCCGAACCCGCTCTCAGCCCGAACGGAATTTCTTTGAAACAGCAAATCGCCCTGATCGATTACGGAGCAGGCAATCTGCATTCGGTCGCCAATGCGCTCAAGCGTGTCGGCGCGGATGTTGCACTGGTTTCGGACGCGGACTCGCTGGCGCGGGCGGAGCGGATCGTGCTGCCGGGCGTGGGCGCGTTCGGTGCGTGTTACGAAGGGCTCGCCGGTCTGCCAGGCATGATCGATGCGCTGGAGCGGCGCGTGCTGCGCGACGGGGCGCCCTTCCTCGGCATCTGCGTTGGTATGCAGTTGCTGGCGGATCGCGGGCTGGAGCATGGCGACACACCGGGCCTCGGCTGGATCGGCGGCGATGTCCGCGCGCTGGAGGCGTCGGATGCGGTCAAGGTGCCGCATATGGGCTGGAACGACGTGGTATTGGCCGATGATGCGAGCGGGCTGGTTGAGCCGGGGGAGGCCTATTTCCTCCATTCTTACGCGTTCGATGTGACGAATGAAGAGCACGTTGCAGCGCGCACCGATCACGGCGGTTCGGTGACGGCGGCGGTGGCGCGCGACAATATTCTTGGGGTGCAGTTCCACCCGGAGAAGAGCCAGGCTTACGGCCTCGCGCTGCTGGAAAGGTTTTTGAAGTGGAAGCCCTGATTTCTCCCTCACCCAGCTTCGCTTGGCGAAGCAGGAGCCTAGCCGCAGTCGGAGAGGGGTTCCTAACCGTATGATCATCTTCCCCGCCATCGACCTCAAGGGCGGCAATGTCGTCCGCCTCGCCGAGGGCGATATGGACCGCGCGACCATTTACGGCGATAATCCCGGCGAGCAGGCGGCGCGCTTTGCCGAAGCTGGCGCAAGCTGGCTGCACGTGGTCGACCTCGACGGCGCCTTCGCGGGCGAGGCGGTGAATGCACATGCGGTCGAGGCCATCCTCAAACGCTTCCCCGGCAAGGTGCAGCTCGGCGGCGGCATCCGCACGCGCGAGGGTGCGGAGCGGTGGCTCGACCTCGGCGTGGCGCGGGTGGTGATCGGTACGGCTGCGTTGAAGGACCCCGAGCTGGTCAAGGCGCTCGCGGCGGATCATCCGGGCCGCGTGGTGGTCGCGGTCGACGCGCGCGACGGCATGGTCGCGACCGAGGGCTGGGCGAGTGTCTCGGACCTGCCGGTCGAGGATCTCGCGCGCCGGTTCGAGGATGCGGGCGTCGCCGCTCTGCTGTTCACCGACATCGGCCGCGACGGGCTGCTCAAGGGCTGCAATGTCGAGGCGACTCTGGCGCTGGCCAAGGCGCAGAGCCTGCCGGTGATCGCCAGCGGCGGCGTCGCGGGGATCGAGGATATCCGCGCACTCGCCCCGCACACCGCCGACGGGATTGAAGGCGTGATTACCGGGAGGGCGCTCTATGACGGGCGGCTCGATCTGGCCGAGGCATTGCGCGTGGGGACGGCGTGATCCAGCCCCCTCTCCAAGCTTCGCTAGCCGCGGACGCGGCAAGCTGCGCTATCCTCTCCCACAAGGGGAGAGGGGGGATGGCGCGATGACCTTCGCCGATATCGCCCTGATCGCGACGGTCGTTATGCTCGCCGTCGCCGCGATCGATGCGGTGCGGGGCAAGACCGCGCTGGGCAAGTTCCGGCTGAGCAAGAAGGATGAGGACCCGACCCGCTTCTGGTTCGCGATCGTGCTCTATATCAACATGGCGTTCGGGATGTTCTGGCTCGCGGGGCAGGTGCCTCAGGCTGCACCTGAACCGGCACCCGAGCCGAACGACGATCAACCCACCATGACTATCACAATACCCGCGCAATGACCGTCCGTATCCGTGTCATCCCCTGTCTCGACGTGGCCGAGGGCCGCGTGGTCAAGGGCGTCAACTTCGTCGATCTGCGCGATGCAGGCGATCCGGTCGAGCAGGCGCATGCCTACGACCTCGCGGGCGCGGACGAGCTGTGTTTTCTCGACATTTCCGCCAGCCATGAAGGGCGCGCGACGCTGGCCGATATCGTGCGGCGCACCGCGGAAGTCTGCTTCATGCCGCTGACCGTGGGCGGGGGCGTGCGCAGCGTGGAGGATGCGCGCACGCTGCTGCTGGCCGGGGCAGACAAGGTCGCGATAAACTCCGCCGCGGTGGCGCGGCCCGAGCTGGTCGATGAGATCGCGCAGCGCATGGGCAGCCAGTGCGTTGTGGCGAGCGTGGATGCCAAATGGGTGCCCGATCCCTCCGTTCGTGCTGAGCCTGTCGAAGCACGTTTGCGCTCACGCCCTTCGACAGGCTCAGGGCGAACGGCTTCGGGTGCTGGCCGCTACGAAATCTTCACCCACGGCGGCCGCCGCGCGACCGGGATCGACGCGCTGGAACACGCCACACGTTTGGCGCAGCTGGGTGCGGGCGAATTGCTCGTCACTTCGATGGACCGCGACGGGACGAAGGACGGCTACGACCTCGAACTGACCCGGATGATCGCCGACGCGGTGGACATCCCGGTGATCGCGAGCGGCGGGGTCGGCACGCTCGACCATATGGTTGCGGGCGTGCGCGAGGGCCATGCCAGCGCGGTGCTGGCCGCAAGCATCTTTCATTTCGGCCAGCACACCGTCGCCGAGGCGCAGGATGCCTTGCGCGCGGCGGGTCTGCCTGCGCGCCATCCGGAACCCTACGCGGGCACGCGCGCTTGAGCGGCAACGCATAACCAGAAAGAGACCGCAACGAATGGAAACTCTCGCCCGCCTCGAACAGGTCATTCTCGAACGTCGCAATTGCGACCCGGAAACCAGCTATGTCGCACTCCTCAAGCGTGAGGGACGACCCTGCATGGCGCGCAAGCTGGGCGAGGAAGCGGTCGAGGCGGTGGTCGCGGCGCTTTCGGGCAGCGACGAGGAGCTGGTCGGTGAAGCGGCCGATGTGCTGTTTCACCTGATGGTTCTGCTGGCCGATCGCGATATCGCGCTGGCCGACGTGCTCGCCGAACTCGACCGGCGCGAGGGTGTTTCGGGGATTGAGGAGAAGGCGAACAGGGAGGAAAGCCATGCCGATTGACGCCACCGCACCCTACGATGACGACAATATCTTCGCCAAGATTCTGCGCGGCGAAATCCCCTCGACCAAGGTCTACGAGGACGAGTGGGCTATCGCGTTCGAGGACATCAACCCGCAGGCCGAGATCCACACGCTGGTCGTGCCACGCGGCAAGTACGTGAGCTGGGACGATTTTTCGGCCAAGGCCCCGGACGAGGAAATCGCCGGCTTCGTGCGCGCGGTGGGCAAGGTCGCCCGCGAGAAAGGGCTGGTCGAGCCCGGCTATCGCCTGCTCGCCAATGTCGGCGCGGATGGTGGGCAGGAAGTGCCGCACCTGCACGTGCATCTTTTCGGCGGCCAGAAGCTTGGCCGGATGATCGCCTGATTGCCGCGCCCGGCGGGCCACCGCCGGGACGAGCCGATCCCGCGGCGCGACAAGGCGCGCAATTCCGATTGCCGCGCCGAGTCGCTTTCCGGTAAAGGCGCGAGCCGCATGACCGACACCAAGGATCATCCCATACCCAACCCGCCCGGCGGCGTGTTCGACGGCACGACGCACCTTTACGCGGTGCGCGCCTATTACGAGGACACCGACCTTTCGGGCATCGTCTACCACGCCAACTACCTGCGCTGGTTCGAACGCGCCCGGTCCGACGTGTTACGGATGCTCGGCATCGATCAGCGCGCCGCGATCGAGGCAGGCGAGGGCGCCTATGCGGTCGCCGATGTACAATTGCGGTACATCCGGCCCGCGCTGCTCGATGACGACGTCGTCATTCATACGCGGTGCAGCGAACTCAGGGCAGCGAGCGTGCGGATGGAGCAGGAGGCGAAGCGCGATGGGGAAACGATCTGCACCGCGCACCTGCGCGTCGGTTTCGTCGCCCCCAATGGCCGCCCGCGCCGCCAGCCCGAGGCATGGCGCGAAGCCTTCACGAAAATTCTCGATACCCGTTCTCTTGGGGAGCCTGCCTGAATGATCTTTCTCGACCTGCTTGCGACCGCTGCCTCGTCGGGCGTGCCGGCCGCGCCCACCCGGCTCGAACCGGTCAAGCTGTTCCTCGATGCCGATATCGTCGTGCAGGCGGTGATGACCGGGCTGCTGATCGCCTCGATCTGGAGCTGGATGATCATCATCTCCTTCGCGCTCAAGATCGGCGGTGCGAAGAAGCGTGCGCGCAAGTTCGAGCAGGATTTCTGGGCCTCCGACAATTACGAGCAGACGCTCGACGCCTATCGCAACCAGGATGTCGCGCCCGCGCGCATCGCATGGGGCGCGATCACCGAATGGAAGAAGTCGACCAAGGGCGGGGTCAAGGATGTGCGCGGCGCGCAGGGCCGCATCGCAGCCGTGATGGACAGCCATGTCGCCGAAGAAGCGGATCGGCTGGCAGGCCGCCTGACCTTCCTCGCGACGCTCGGTTCGGTCGCGCCTTTCGTGGGCCTGTTCGGCACCGTCTGGGGCATCATGAACAGCTTCTTCCAGATCGGCGCGCAGAACAATTCCTCGCTCGCGGTGGTCGCGCCCGGCATTTCCGAGGCGCTGTTCGCGACTGCGATCGGGCTGTTCGCGGCTATTCCGGCGGTCATCGCCTACAACCGCCTGTCCGCCAGCGTGAACCGCTACGAAGCGATCCTCCAGCGCTTTGCCGACCGGTTCAACGCCAATCTCGGCCGCGAGCTGGAGCGGGTTTGATGTTGCATTCGGCACCGGCCCGCACCCCCGCCCGGCCAACCCGACAGGATAATGCCATGGGTTGGCCGGGCGGGGGTGCGGGCCGGCACCGCCAAGGAGAATTTTAATGGCGATGGGCGTGCTCAAGTCGAAGCGCGGGCGCAATTCCAGGCGCGCGCCGATGGCGGAGATCAACGTCACCCCGCTGGTCGACGTGATGCTGGTGCTGCTGATCATCTTCATGGTCACCGCGCCGCTGCTGACCGCAGGCGTGCCCGTCGACCTGCCCGACAGCCGCGCCAACGCGCTGCCGCAGGACGAGGAACCGCTAAACGTATCGATCGCCGGCGACGGCACGATCTACCTTGGTGAGGACGCGGTGCCACCGGGCCAGCTCGGCGCGGCGCTCGCCACGGCCAGCGAAGGTGTCGCCTGTTCGCAGCGCGAAGTGGTGCTGCGGGCGGACAAGACGCTCGACTACGGGCGCGTGATGGGCGTGATGGGCGAGCTGAACCGGATGGGCTGCAATTCGATCTCGCTGGTCACCAACAGTTCAAGCGAATCGCTCTAGCCCCTCGGCTCGATGGACGCGAAATCGCATAACGGCCTCGATGCCCTTGCGCTGATCGTCGCGATCGCGCTGCACGTCGCGCTGATCGCAGCACTGCTGCTGCAGGGCACGACGCGGCAGCCGCTGCCTGAGCCCAAGCGGATCACGGTCAACTTCGCCGAAGAGGTCGGGATGACCTCGACCGCGCCCGATCCGGTGCAGGAATCGCAGGCCTCGGTCGCGCCCGAGCTGGGCGATGCCGCGCCGCCGCCCATCGAATACGTGCCACCGCCGCCGCTCCCGCGGCCGACCAGCGCCCCGGCGCCCGAGCCGCGCCCTTCGCCGCGCGCAACCAGCCGTCCGCAGCCCAGGCCATCGCCGCGCGCGACCTCGCAGCCGCGCCCGCAGCCCAAGCCGCGGCCGACCAGCCGCGCGACGTCCTCGCCGCGTCCGAAGCCGCAGCCGAGCGCCGAGCCGACCCGATCGGGCGGGAGCCGCTTGGGCAAGGACTTCCTCGACGGGCGGGGCCAGTCGACGACCACCAGCGAGACGCGTACCCCTGCTGCGACCTTCGGGGCCAGTGAGCGTGCGGCGCTCTCTGCAGCAATCACGCGACAGTTGCGCCCGCACTGGACCGCGCCGACGGGGGTAGATGCGGACAAGCTCGTCTCGGTCGTCTCCTGGCGGCTGAATCAGGACGGAAGCCTGCGCGGGCGACCGACTTGTCGAAACATCCCCGGCAGCATCACCGAGTCCAATCGGCCCCAAGCCGAACTGCACTGCGAACGAGCTATCCGTGCCGTGCAGCTGGCAGCACCTTTCAATTTACCCGAGCAGTTCTACGACCAGTGGGACGATCTTGAGTGGCAGTTCGATAAAAGGCTTTAACCGATGAAAACGACATTCTTCGCAGTCGCGTTGGCGCTCTTCACGATTCAGCCTGCGTCGGCCCAAAATCAGGATCTGGGCGAGGCAGTCGGCCAGGCCGGTCCGGTTGAAGACATTCCCATCGAAGGCAGCGGTACGGCGGAAACCGACGGACCGTTGCGCGGCACCGTCACCGACGAGAGCCAGCTCGACGATCTCCAGCTCGCCATCCCCGCCTTCGCTGCCGAGCGCGATGTCGCGACCGCCGCGAATGCTCGCGGTACGGCTGCGCTGGGCGCGGAGCTGGCGCGCGTGGTCACCGCGGACCTTCAGAACAACGGCCTGTTCGATCCGACCGGCCCCGATGCGCTGCCCAAGCCGAGCTACCCGCAAATCACCGATCCGGTGTGGAACATGTGGTCGATGCGCGGCGCCGAAATGCTCGTGCAGGGCTATGTCCGCCCGCGTCCCGACGGCAAGCTGGTGGTCGGCTGTTACCTCTACGACGTCGCGCTGAACGACGAACTTGCCCGCTCCGGCTGGGTGGTCCCGCCGTCCGACTGGCGGCGCGCGGCGCACAAATGCGCCGACCTCGTCTATTCGCGCCTGACCGGGGAAAGCCCATTCTTCGACAGCCGGATCGCCTATATCGCAGAGACCGGCCCGAAGGATAACCGGACCAAGCGGCTCGCGATCATGGACAGCGACGGGGCGAACCACCGGTTCATCACCACCGGCCGCGCAACCGCGCTCACCCCGCGCTATTCGCCCGATTACCGCAAGCTCATGTACCTGAGCTATGTCGACGGCAATCCCCGCATCTACGTCTACGACATCGGCACGGGGCAGCAGACGCTGGTCACCCAGAGCAGCAACCCGACCTTTGCTCCGCGCCGGAGCCCCGATGGCCGCTGGGTGCTGTATTCGATGGCGGTCAACGGCAACACCGACATCTATCGCGTGTCGGCCGAAGGCGGGCAGAGCGTGCGCCTTACGGATGCGCCGGGGATCGACATCGGCGGATCCTATTCGCCCGATGGCAGCAAGATCGTGTTCGAAAGCGATCGCTCGGGCGAACAGCAGATCTACATGATGAATGCCGACGGTTCGAACCAGCGGCGCATCAGCTTCTTCGGCGGCCGTGCAGCGACCCCCGAATGGAGCCCGCGCGGCGACCAGATCGCGTTCACCTACATCCCCGGCGACTTCAACATCGCGGTGATGAGCGCGAACGGCGGCGGCTTCCGCAAGCTGACCGACGGCTGGCAGGACGAGGCCCCCACCTGGGCCCCCAATGGCCGCGTGCTGCAATTCTTCCGGACCGAACGGAACACGGGCCGCACCGCGATCTACCAGGTCGATCTGACCGGCGACAATCTGCGCCGCCTGCCGACCCCGGTCGATGCCTCCGACCCGGCATGGGGACCGATCCTGCCGTGAGACGTTGCGTAACTAACGCTTGATTTTCGTGGGGTCGCACCGACGACTACCAAGGCATATTGTGAGGAGAGACCTATGAACTCGCGTATCAAGATTGCGATTATCCTTGCCGCCACCGCCTCGCTCGCGGCCTGCAAGTCCAACGCCCCCGAAGAACTGCCGCCCGAACCGGGCGTGAGCCAGCCGACCAACCCGGGCGACAACAGCGGCCCCGGCTATGGCGTCGGCTCGCAGGAACACTTCGTCAACGCGGTCAACGGCCAGAACGTGATCTACTTCGATACCGATCGCTACAATATCGACACCGCCGATGCCGCCGCACTGCAGATGCAGGCGCAGTACCTCGCGCAGTATCCCAACATCAGCGTTACGATCGAAGGCCATGCCGACGAACGCGGCACGCGCGAATACAACCTTGCGCTGGGCGAGCGTCGCGCCAATTCGGCGAAGAACTACCTCGTCAGCCTCGGCATTGCGGCCAACCGCATCCGCACGGTCAGCTATGGCGAGGAACGCCCGGTCGCGACCGCTTCCACGCCCGAAGCATGGGCCAAGAACCGCCGTGCGGTCACTGTCGTCATCAACTACTAAGCGGTTTCGCCGCCAGACATGGGGCGGGCGATCCTGGAGGGTCGCCCGCCCTTTTGCTTGGCGCATCGCCGCCGGACGGTTCGCTAATCGGGGTGGCGAGGGCGCAATCGGCCGCCACACGGGTTCACATTGGCGCGCGGTGCTCTAGATTGGATCAATGGCGAAACCACGCAGATCGAACGATTGGGGCTTTCCCCGCTGGCGGGGCTATGAAGCTTCGCGCGAGGCGGCGACCATTCGCCTGTGCGATCGCCATGGTTGCGAAGAGCCGGGCAACTGCCCTGCGCCCAAATCTCCGAACAATCCCGACCGCTGGTATTTCTGCCAGAAGCACGCTGCCGAATATAATTCCAAGTGGGACTATTTCGAAGGGCTCGAAAAGGCCGAGGCGGCCGAGCGCGCGCGGACCGAGAAGCGCGACAATGCCGGCTATGCCGAAGCGTCGCATTACAGCTGGACGGGTTCGGGCGATGGATCGCGCTCGGCAGACGAGATGCGCGCGCTCGACGTGCTCGAGCTGGAAGCCGATGCCGACTTCGCGGCGATCAAGCGCGCCTGGCGCGAAAAGGCCAAGACCGTCCACCCCGATGTGAAACCGAACGACAAGGAAGCTGCCGCCGAATTCCAGAAGCTGCAGTTGGCCTATGAGGTGCTCAAGGCCGCCGAAGCGCGGCGCGAATGGATGGGGTAGCGAAGAAACCCTGCGGGTTCACGAAAGCGTAACCGAGCCGTCGCCGTTCGGTCACCGACACCCCCTACCGCCCCTTCTCGCACTTGCAGCAAAAGGGGTTCGCCATGCGCTTTTCTTCGTCTTTCTCCGCCATTCGGTTTGCCTTGCTCGGCACCGTCGCCATCCTGCCCGCAACCGCCTTCGCGCAGGCCGCCGTCGAGCCTGCGGATCAGGACTCGATCGAGGCGAGCAGCGGTAACGAAATCGTCGTCACCGCGCAGAAGATCGAACAGCGCGCCAAGGACGTGCCGATCACCATCTCGGCGCTTTCGGGCGAGCGGATCGAAGACCTGGGCGTGACCGATCTCGACGAACTGTCGAACTATATCCCCGGTCTGAACATCCAGGAACAGAGCGCCAACAACCCCGGCATCGTGATCCGCGGGATCACTTCGGACAGCGGCTCGGCCCAGCAGGGCCCGCGCGTCACGCTGTATTACAACGGCGTCGACATCTCCCGCTCGCGCGGTTCCTATCAGGCGATCTACGATCTCGACCGCGTGGAAGTCATCAAGGGCCCGCAGGCGACCCTGTTCGGCACCGCCAGCGCAGTTGGCGCGATCAGCCTCGTCTCCGCAAAGCCCAAGCCGGGCTTCTCCGGCGCGCTGACCGGCGGCTACGGCAATTACGACGCGACGCTGCTGTCGGGCTACCTAAATGCCGGCTCGGACGTACTGGCGGGCCGCGTCGCCTTCGAATGGCGCACGCGCGACGGCTATGTCGAAAACCTTGCCGCCAGTCAGGAGGAAGAACTCTACGCCAAGGACCAGCTCGGCGTGCGCGGATCGCTGCGCTTTACGCCCAGCCCGTTCGTGACCGTCGACCTCGTCGGCACCTACGACCAGCAGCGCAACGGTGGCACGCCCTTCATCTCTGGCACCTTCCCCGCTTTCGCCGGAGCACCGGGCGGTGCGGCCAATGCCTTCGAAGATGCCAACCTCGGCGGCTCGCCCTACTCGGCGGCGGCGCTGGGCGACGACCAGTTGGGCCTGAACCGCGAAGTCTACGACGTGAACCTGACCGCCGCGATCGAGCTGAGCGACTCGCTCACCTTCACCACGGTCAACGGCTACCGCGAGTTCGACAGCGCCGAAGTGTTCGATGCCGACGGATCGGCCGCGCCCTTCCTCGAATTCGCGGAGATCGCCACGGGCCACCAGTTCAGCCACGAGGGCCGCTTCAGCTATGTCGATCCCAGCTGGCGCGCGTCGTTCGGGTGGAACGTCTTCACAGAAAAGGGGCGGCAGAACGTGCCCTTCTCGACCGAGGAAGGTACCTTTCTGCAGTGCCTGACCACGCTGTTCGGTGCGCCGCTGATCGCGGGCATCCCCTGCGTTGCGCCCGATGGGACCGTGCCCGCAGCGGGAGCTACCGAGCTTCTCACCTCGGGTCTGGCGACCCAAATCCCCTACAGCTCAGTGTTCGAGAACCAGGGCCGCAACACCAGCTATTCGCTGTTCACCGATGCGACCTTCATTCCGACCGATAGCCTTGAGCTGACGGCGGGCGCGCGCGTGCTGATCGAAGAGCGCAAGTCAGGCTTTACCGCTACCGTGCCCAATTCGGTGCTGAGCGGCGCGCCGCTGATCCCCGGGCAGGTCGATACCGGCGGGCAGGTGATCGAGTCGGAAGACAGTTTCGCCGCCGTCCTGCCGCGCTTCAACGTGCTCTACCGCCTCACCCCGGATGTGAACGTCTTTGCTACCGTCTCGAAGGGTCGCCGTTCGCCGGTGGTGCAGGTCGGTGCGAGCGGCACGCAGGTCATCCCCGCGGAAACCGTGTGGAACTACGAGGGCGGTCTGAAGCTCAGCTCTGGTCCAGTCTCAGGTTCGCTCGGCGTCTATTATCAGGTCTACGACAACTTCCAGGTCTCGGTGGCTGAGCTGGACAGCAATGGTAACCCGACCGGTTCCTTCGTGACCGAAAGTGCGGGCACGGCGTCGAACCTCGGCGCCGAGGCCGAGCTTGCGGTGCAGGCGTCCGACTGGCTGAGCCTGTTCGGCAATGTCGGCTATATCAGCGGCGGGATCGACAAGGACAACGCCTTCTCCCCCGCCTATTCGGGCGCGCGCTTCCGCCTCCAGCCCGAATGGCAGGCAGCGGGTGGCTTCACCGTGGATTACCCCGTGGCAGACGGCGTTCGCTTCTTCGCCACGCCCAGCGTGACCTATCGCAGCCGCATCTTCTTCGAAGTGCCCAACGATCCGGCGATCTCGCAGGGGCCGGTGACTTTGGTCAACGCGCGGGCGGGCGTCTCCTTCGCGGACGACCGCTTCGAATTGGCGGGCTTCATCCGCAACGCCTTCGACGAAGACTACCTGCTCGACGCGGGCAACACCGGCGGCGCCTTCACCGTGCCGACCTTCATCCCCGCAGAACCGCGCCTGTTCGGCATCGAACTGACCGCGCGCATCGGGCGCTGATACGAAAATGGGCGGGGGCATCGCGCCTCCGCCCATTCTCATTTTCCGGTGAAGGAACCGGTCAGACCGCCCAATCAGACAGCGTCTAGCGCCTGATCGAAGTCGGCGATCAGATCGTCGGGGTCTTCGATCCCGATGCTGATGCGTACCAGGCTGTCGGTGATGCCCAGTTCCTGCCGGCGACCATGCGCGACCGAGAGGTGCGTCATGCTGGCGGGGTGGCTGGCGAGCGTTTCCGTCCCGCCGAGGCTGACCGCAAGCTTGGCGACCTTGAGCGAGTCGAGGAANCGGAAGCACTCCTCTTCGCCGCCCTTGAGGAACAGCGAGAAGGTGGANCCTGCGCCAAGGCAGTGGCGGTCGTAGATGTCCTGCTGGCGNNCATCCTCGATCATGCCGAGGTAGCCGAGCCCGTCGACCTTGGGGTGCTTCTTCAGGAATTCGCACACCTTCGCGGCGTTCTCGCCCGCGCGCTGCATCCGCAGTTCGACCGTCTCCAGCGAACGCAGCAGCATCCACGCGGTGTTGGGATCGGCGATGCCGCCCATCGTATTGCGGATCATGCGGACGGGATTCATCCACTTCTTGTCGCCGGCAATGCTGCCCGCAACGAGGTCCGAGTGGCCGCCGACATACTTGGTCAGCGAATAGCACACGATATCCGCACCGTGTTCCAGCGGGCGCTGCCACAGGGGCCCAAGGAAGGTGTTGTCGATCGCGATCGGGCAGTCGGCGGGCAGCGCCGCGTCGCGTGCATCGCGGACCATCTCGATATCGACCAGCGCATTGGTAGGGTTGCCCGGGCTTTCGAGGTAGATCATCGAAACCTTGCCGCCATTCTCCTCGGCCATCGCCTTGGCCTTGGTCAGCACCTCGTCGAACTGCTCACGTGTCGCGCCTGCGGGGAAGTCGACGTACTTCACGCCGAACTTGGCGAGGATCTTGGCGACGAAGCCTTCGGAGGCTGCATAGAGCGGGCCCGAATGCACGATCACGTCGCCCGCGCTGCAAAAAGCCATCATCATCACGCAGATCGCGGTCATCCCGCTGGAGAAGCACAGCGAATCTTCCGCGCCGTCCCAGATGGCGAGACGATCTTCAAGGATTTCCTGGTTCGGCCCGTTGAAGCGCGAATAGACGAGGCCTTCCGCGCCGCCTTCACGCAGGCCGGTAATCCCTTCGAAGTGGCGCTTGCCGGCAGCCGCGCTTTCGAAAGCGAAGGTGCTGGTCAGGAAGATCGGGGCTTTCAGCGATCCTTCGGAAAGCGCCGGATCGTAGCCATGGCCCATCATCAGGGTGGACGGCTTCATCTTGCGTCCGTCGATCTTGGTGACCTCGGGCTTGGGCTTGCGGCGGGGGGTGGGGGTTTCGACTGCGTCGACGGCGTCGGTCATGCGAACGGCTTCCTCAAATGCGCCCCCAGGAAGGCGGGGGCTCGGTTTCGAGGCAGTGCCGGGGGCGGCCCGTTCCTAACCTCCGCAGGAACGCATCTCCACCGGCTGCCGGTTGTCGAACGCGCCATTACCGCCGGGAGTTTCCGCGATCAACTCCCCCTCTCAGGCAAACGGCGCGATCGCCCAGACGATGCCGACGATGAGCGCGACCCCGGCGAGATCGAGCATCAGCCCGGCGGTGACCATCCGCCCGATGCGGATGCGGCCGGTCGACCAGGCGATCGCGTTCGGCCCGGTGCCTGCGGGCAGCATGAAGCCCCAGCTTGCCGCAAACGCGACCGGGATGGCGAGCAGTTCGGGCTGCACCCCAAGCGCAAGGATCAGGCTTGCCACTACCGGTACGATGGCAGACGCGGTGGCCACGTTGCTGGCAAACTCGGTGATCAGCACCACCATCGCGACCACGCACAGCGCCACCAGCAACAGCGGCACGGCGGATAGCGGCAGCAGCGCATCGCCCAGCCATTGCGCCAGTCCGCTCGCCGTCATCCCCGCCGCCAGCGCGAGCCCGCCGCCGAACATCATGATCACGCCCCAGGGTGCGCGGTTGGCCTCGTCCCAGTTGAGCAGCGCGCGTCCGGTGCCGTCCGGCAGCAGGAACAGCGCAAGGCCGGCGGCGATGGCGATCGTCCCGTCGGTCAGCGAGCCTTTGGGCAGGACCGGCTCAAGCAACGGCTGGCCCAGCCATAGCAGGAACGTGATGGCAACCACGGGGACAAGGCGCTTTTCCGGGGCGCTCCATTCACGCTCCACCGGGATCGCGGCACGCGCCGCAGCAGGATCGAAGCTGTGCGCACCGACGCGCTGCACCCGTGCGATGATCCACGCGGCCAGTGGAATGGCCAGGATCACGACGGGCAGGCCATACAACGTCCACTGGGCAAAGCTGATCTTCATCCCGATCGTCTGGTCGAGCAGGCCGACCGCGATGGCATTGGTGGGCGAGCCGACCAGCGTACCGAGCCCGCCGATGCTGCAGGCAAAGGCGATCCCCATCGGCAGCGCGCCTGACAGACCATCGGTCGATGGCGCATCGGCACCCGCCACGTCTCCTGCGGCCAGCACCGCCAGCGCGACGGGCATCATGATCAGCGCGGTCGAGGTGTTGGAGATCATCATCGAGAGGATCGCCGCGCTCGCCATGAAGGCCAGCAGCAGTCGGCCCGGGCCCGCATGGGGTCCGGCGAGGCGCAAGATGCCGAGGCTGAGCCGCCGGTGCAGACCGACACGCTCGATCGCCAGCGCAATGAACGCGCCGCCAAGGATCAGGAACAAGATCGGCGAATAATACGCGCTGGCGGTCTCCTTCGCGTCCATGACCCCCGCGAACGGCAGGACGAGGAACGGCACCAGCGCCGTTGCGGTGAGGGGGAGCGCCTCGGTTATCCACCAGGCGGCCATCAGGACGACCAGCCCCGCAACGATGAACCCTTCGCGCGAAAGACCTTCGGGCAGCGGCCCGAAAATTGCCGCGAGCAATGCTATTACGCCCAGCGCAAAGCCGATCGATCTCGTCATATTCCCCTCCCACGCCCGGTGATAGGCAATCGGATGGAGCGGGCAAGGGGGCGGTGATCGATCCGGCCACAACGGACCGTTCAGAAGCGATCAAGCGCCGCGCTGGCATGGTGCCGGTATGAATGCAGATCGATCCAACCGCACCCGGGCCAGCAGTGCCCGATGGGTGACGGGCGCAATTCTCGCGGCCGCGCTGGCCGGGGGTATGGTTTCAACCGTGGCCGCACAGAACGATCGGTCGGTGTGGTTCATCGGCCCGATTATTCGCGGAGAGAACTATTCGTTCCGCATGCCTGCGACGATGCGGCCATCGCCAGCGGGATCGACCTTCGATTTTCCCTATCCCACCGCAGCAGACGGGCATGTTCACTACGTGACCACGCCGACGCGGTCGCTCGCCAATTCGTCGCGGATTACCATCCGGTACCGGATCGATGCGGCGCCCGGCACGCGGTTCGTAGCCGAAGAGCATCCGAACGAGACGGCGACCTTGTCGCTTTATTTCCAGCGGGCGGGCGATCGCTGGACGATGCGAACGCCGTATCACCGCTGGTATTCGCCTTCCAAAAAGGTGGTTCCGTTGTCCGCAGGAACGCACACGATCTCGATCGCGCTCGACGAAGAATGGATCGCGATGGCCGGCGGGTCGCGCAAAACGCTGTTAGCGGATTTCGATCGCGCTCTGGCGCAGGCAAGCAGTGTCGGCTTCGTATTCGGATCGGCCAGCGGTCGGGGCCATGGCGTCTATGCCACCGGTCCCGCCCGTTTCACCCTGCTCGATTTCGAGATCGAGTAGGGCCGCCGGTCACTTCGCGGACATATCGAACGAATACACCCGCCAGCGCAGTTGGTCGGGCGTAGCGCCGGGCACGTCGTTGACCCGGTTGAGCACGATGTCGCCGGTCAGTTTCTGGCCATTCGAGCCGGTGATGGTGGCCGGAGCTGTGTAGTACGTAGTGCCCGCCGCGCCTTCCATCGTGCCTTTCGGCGCAGAGACCGTGATTTCGCCGAAATCCGCAAACCGCTTGGTCAGCTGAGCTACACTCGTCTTCTGACGCGCCTGCTGCCGCATCAGGGCATAGGCCTGGTTGAACTCCTTGAGCTCGAGCGCGCGGCTGAAATACAGCAGGACATTGCGCGCGCCTTCTTCGCCGCGCTCAGCCTCGGCGGTGAGCTTCGGGGGCGTGAGATCGGGATAGCCTTCGTTGACGCCCGACCCGTCGGTACAGCCCGGCGGTGGGGTGGGCGAGATATCGGGGTTCGATCCCTCGTCGGAAGCGGCCCCGCCCGCATCGCTGTTCGCACCGGTCGAGGCAGCATCAGGCGCTGGCGCTCCAGTCGAGACGGGGTCGCTCTCGTCCGCGGAAGGCTCGGGCGCAGGCGCTCCGGCCGCATCGCACGCGGTCAGCGAAACGGCACAAAGCGGGAGGAGCAGGGCGGCGAGGTGGCGGCGAGTGATCATGCAGATCAATCGCACGCCACGATTTTTGGTTCCACGAGGTCGCCAAGCCAGCCGAGCATGGCTGGATGCCGATTATTTGGGCGCGAGCACCATCAGCATCTGCCGGCCTTCGAGGCGCGGGAAGGCTTCGACCTTGGCGATTTCTTCCACGTCGTCGCGCACGCGGTTGAGCAGGTCCATGCCGATCTGCTGGTGCGCCATTTCACGCCCGCGGAAGCGGAGGGTGATCTTCACCTTGTCGCCGTTTTCGATGAACTTGTTCACGTTGCGCATCTTCACGTCGTAGTCGTGCGTGTCGATGTTGGGACGCATTTTGACTTCCTTGATGTCCTGCGTCTTCTGCGTCTTGCGCGCGAGGTTCGCCTTTTTCTGCGCCTCGTAGCGGTGCTTGCCGACATCGAGGAACTTGCAGACGGGCGGGTCGGCGTTGGGCGAGACTTCGACCAGGTTCAGGCCGACTTCCGCAGCGCGTTCAATCGCATCGCGCGTGTTGAGGACACCAATGTTCTCCCCGGTCTCGTCGATAACGCGGACCTTGGGGGACTGAATAAAATTGTCGTAGCGCGGGCCGCTCTTGGTCGGCGGCTGGAGGGAACGACGGGGTGGACGTGCTATGGGATGCTCTCCTGTGGCGTTGATATACGAGCGCCGTATTTAGGGCTTTTGCCTGCAATGCGAAAGGGGCTGTCGCAGGTCATGGCGCGATTTGCCGCGCGGCTGAGCTT
Source organism: Citromicrobium sp. (assembly GCA_002729695.1). GTDB lineage: Bacteria > Pseudomonadota > Alphaproteobacteria > Sphingomonadales > Sphingomonadaceae > Alteriqipengyuania. The sequence goes on from PBYQ01000004.1 coordinate 51,384, forward strand.
CAGGCCGCGCGTCTTTCGCTTCGCCAAAGCGGAATGCGGACCAGTTTGTCGCGTACCGCGCACATGGCTTCGACCGTGTCGGCAGGGCTCAAAGCGCGGCGGATCGCCGGGTCGGCTGCGTCCATTCCGCCGGTAAGCGTGCCGAATGCGGGCAGGACCATGCGCGGTCCCGCATCGCTTTGCGCCATGACCGCGCAGGGACGGCGGACGCGGCGGCCCCTGACCGTTACGTCCAGTTTGGGGTGCCAATGTCCCGAAAGCTCGGGCCGGGATTCGCCGGGCATAGCCTCGTGACGGCAGACGATCCCGCCGATTTCCAGCTCGGCGTGCAGCGTACCGCCGCAGCGATTCGCCGCCTCATCGGCGTCGGACGGACCATCGTGGTTGCCGGTGATCCACACCCAGTCGACTGCGCGGGTGAGCGCGCACAGCATCTCGCAGGCGGTGTCTTCCAATCGCGAGGCACCCTCGGCATCGTGGAAATTGTCGCCCAGCGTCACGACCCGTTCGGCCCTCGTTTCCTCGACGGCTCGCGCCACCCGCTCCAGCGTGGCGCGGCTGTCGTACGGCGGCAGCGGCTGGCCGTGGCTCGCGAAAAAACTGGCTTTTTCGAGATGGAGGTCGGCGACGAAAAGCGTGCGCTCGCGCGGCCAATAGACCGCACGATCGCTCCGCAAGAGCAATTCTGTCGCACCGAACGAAACGGGAACCATGGGCCTCACTTGCCCTAGGCTGGCTGGCTTGGCAAGGGAGGGGGACGGCCCCCGCAACGATGGGAATGAAATGTCCGACTGGTCTGCCCAAACACAGCAAGCGCGCACCTGGTTCGAATCGCTGCGCGACTCGATCTGCGCCGAGTTCGAAGCGATCGAGCGCGAGGCGGGATCGGATGCGAGCTTCGCCTACACTCCGTGGGACCGCGAGGAAGAGGGCAACGACAACCCCGGCGGAGGGGTGCAGGGCCTGATGAAGGGCAAGGTGTTCGAAAAGGTCGGCGTCAACGTGTCGACCGTGCACGGCACCTTCGCGCCCGAATTCGCCAAGACGATCAACGGAGCCGAAGACGACCCGAGCTTTTCGGCCACCGGCATCAGCCTGGTCGCGCACATGGCCAATCCGCACGTGCCTGCGGTGCACATGAACACGCGCTTCCTCGTCACGGGCAAGGCATGGTTCGGCGGCGGAGCGGACCTCAACCCGCCGATCCCGTACGAAGAGGATACGCAGGAATTCCACGCGGCCTTCCGCGCCGCCTGCGCCAAGCATAACCCGACCTATTACGAACGCTTTTCCAAGTGGGCGGAGGAGTATTTCTACATCCCCCATCGCGGCGTGCATCGCGGCGTGGGCGGGATCTTCTACGACCACCTCGAGTGCGCGGACGAAGCGGCGTTCGCGCGCAATCTCGCCTTTACGCAGGATGTCGGGCGTACCTTCCTCGAAACCTTCCCGATGCTCGTGCGCCGCCGGATGGAGAGCGATTTCACCGACACGGACAAGCGCACCCAGCTCGAATGGCGCGGGCGCTACGCCGAGTTCAATCTCGTCTACGACCGGGGCACGCTGTTCGGCCTGAAGACCGGCGGGAATGTCGATGCCATCCTGATGAGCCTGCCCCCGCAGGCCGAGTGGGCCTGACGGGCGGGATATTTCGCGCGCTCGAATTTGCGCAAAATACGCAAAATTAACCTTCGTCCACCTACGCGGTTGCATGTCGTCGCGCAGTTCCGCCTTCGGCTGGTTACCCAAGGCATTTCTCGATGCGTGTTCTCACGTGCCTCTTCGGCGAACATGACCTGGCGCTTGTCGCACTCGCCGCCATACTCTGCATCATCGGTTCGTTCGTTTCCGTTCAGCTGTTTCTTCGTACGATCAGCGCGGGCGGCGGTTCGCGCTTCCACTGGTGCTTTCTCGCCTCGGTGTGCGCCGGCGCTTCCATCTGGGCGACGCACTTCATCGCCATGCTCGGCTACCAGCCGGGCGTGCGCGTTACCTTCGATGCCACGCTGACAATCGTTTCTGCCGTCATCGCGATCGCCGGGGTGGGCACCGGGCTGATGCTGTCGGGCCTGAGAAATCGCTGGCTCGCGGCGCTCTGCGGTGGCGGGACGATCGGCCTCGCGATCTCTGCGATGCACTATGTCGGAATGTTCGCATATCGGGCGGACGGGATCGTCACATGGCTTCCCGGCTACGTCGCGGCCTCGCTTGCATGCGCGGTGGTGTTCGGTTCGCTCGCCATAGACCGGTTGCGCGCGCATGATGGCGATCGTCACCCCTGGTTGCCGACGGCGTTCCTGGTGCTTGCCATCGTGATGTTGCACTTCGTGGGCATGGCGGCCTTCACCGTCGCGCCTATCGCTGGGTTCGGCAGCGGGCCGCAAAGCGAGGTGTTCGTGGCCATGGCCTCGGCGATCGCGATGGCTGCGCTCCTGATCGTCGGGACAGGTCTGTCGACCTATCTAGTCGAAATGCGGACGCGCACCGATGCGCAGGACCGGCTGCACCACATCGCGATGCACGATACGCTTACCGGGTTGCACAACCGGCATTCGTTCAACAGCGAGCTCCGCCGGAAATCCCACCGGCTGACCAAGGGCGGTCCGCCCTTCGCCCTCATCATGATCGATCTCGATCGGTTCAAGCCGGTCAACGATACTCTTGGCCATCCTTACGGGGATCGCGTGCTGAAGGCGGTTGCGACACGCCTGAAAAAGGCTGTGCGAGAACAGGATATGGTTGCGCGGATCGGTGGCGACGAGTTCGCAGTCCTCGCCGATGGATCGAGCGATCCGATCGTGGTCGGCCATCTGGCGGAACGGATTGTGGAAGTCCTGTCCCGACCCTTCGTCATCGGGGGACAGGCGGCGGAAATCGGCGCGAGCGTAGGCATCACCCTGACCTCGGACGGGGAAGTCGATGCGGACGCACTGATCCAGCAGGTCGATGTCGCCCTGTATCACGCAAAGGAGGAAGGGCGGGGAAGGCACAGTTTCTTCGATCCGTCGCTGACCCAGAAGCTGCTCGAGCGCAGGCGGCTGGAAGCGGACCTGCGCAGGGCATGCATTCGCGAAGAATTCGAAGTCTTTTTCCAGCCCGTTCTCGATACGCAAAGCCGCGAATTCATCGGTGCAGAGGCACTGGTGCGTTGGAACAGCGCGGAGCGCGGGATGGTCTCACCGGCGGTATTCATTCCGATCGCAGAAGAGTTGGGGCTGGTGAACACTATCGGGAGCATGGTGCTCGACAGGGCGTGTCACGAAGCCGTTTCCTGGCCCGATCACCTGATGGTGGCTGTCAACGTGTCGCCCGTGCAAATGATGGGCGGGCGGCTGGCGACGGACATCGCGCAGGTCCTGCACCGTACCGGGCTCGCACCGCATCGGCTGGAGATCGAGATTACCGAAACCGCCCTAGTCGCGGACGACGAGCTGGCGCTGCGTTCGCTTGAGGAGGTTCGGGCGCTTGGCGTGAAGATCTCGCTCGACGATTTCGGGACCGGCTTCTCTTCGCTGAGTTATCTTCACCGCTTCCCGATCGACCGGATCAAGATCGACGGCAGCTTCGTGAACAAGTTGCCTACCGATGCGGGAAGTGCGTCGATCGTGCGAGCGATCGCGCAGCTGGGTGCCAGCCTGAACATGCAGGTGACCGCCGAAGGGATCGAGACAGACGATCAGTATTCCTTCGTTGCTGAGCAGGGCTGCGGCCATATGCAGGGTTTCCTATTCAACAAGCCCGTCGATGCGAGGTCGGCCGCGAAATTGTTCGCGTCCGGTTCGTCCAGCCGATCTGCAGCCTGAAGGATTGCGAACATGACATTGCAGCGCCTGTTCTACACCAGCCGCATCATCGATGATGATGAGGTGCGAGGATCGACTATCGCGCGCCGGATTGCCGAAGCCAGCGCACAGCGGAATGCGGAGTGCGGCATCACCGGATCGCTGGCCTACATCGACGGACATTTCATTCAGGTGCTCGAGGGCGAAATGTACCCGCTGGAGGACACGTTCGAGCGCATCTGCAACGATTTCCGTCATCGCGAGATGAAGCTGATCGACTATCAGGCGGTGCCGGCCCGCCTATTTCCTCATTGGCACATGGCGTGCATCACCGAGCAGGACGAAGGCCTGGAAGGCCGCGGTAGCTCGCTCTCCGAAATCCGCCTTCTCTCTACCCTCAACGTGCGCGAAGCGTTGACGGCGATGCTCACGCTGGTCGATGAAGCCGAGGCGCAAGCGCTCGCCGCCTGATCACTCCTCCGGCGCGTAGGCTCTGACCCAGTCGACCAGCATCGCCACATCGCCGGATTTGATCTTGTCGACCGTGGCCTGCGGGAGGCCATTATAGGGCTCTTCGACACCGTTGGTCTTGAACGGGTAGGCCCCGCCGAGCGCGAAGTTCAGGATCAGATACTTCGGGTTGTCGTACGACCACTCGCCGTAGTGCTCCACCATCGGGCGGGTGACGCGGTAGACGGTGCGACCGTCGACCTGGAACACCAGTTCGTCCTTCTTCCACTCGACCGCGTAGACGTGCCAGTCAGTCACATCCTCGCCATCGGCAAAGAAGTACTTGTTCACCAGCGGCGTCTCGCCCGAATAGCCCGGGCCGTGGAGCGCGACCCCGATCCAGTCCTTCTCACCGACATATTCCATGATATCGATCTCGCCCGTGTCGGGCCACCGGTCGTTGCCGAGCATCCACCAGGCGGGCCACACGCCTTCGGCATCGGGCATCTTGATGCGCGCTTCGGCGCGGCCATGCGTAAAGTCGAACTTGCCCTGGCTCTCGACCCGTCCGGACAGGAAGTCTGCCTTGCGATCGGGATGCGGGTCGGTGCCGGGGGCATAGACGGGCCGCAGCATCAGTACGCCGCCATCGGCCCCTTCCACGTCGTCGACGATCGACAACACCTCGGGCGCGTCGACATAGGCCTGCTGTTCGTTGTTGACCCAGAAATCGGTGCCGATCACGTTCCAATGGTCGCGATCCAGTTCCGCCTCGTTGAACTCGTCGGCCCACAGCAACGTGCGTTCACTGGGTTCATGCGCGGCGGCGGGCATGGCGATCATGCAGGTGGCGAGGGCCGAGACGGCCAGTGCGGTACGGATCATCGATTTCCTCTCCTCTTATGTGAACGTTCTCATGACATAAGGCGGCGCGATATTCCAGTCCCTGGCTTACGCCGCAGATCGCTGCTGAACCGGCCACGCGGTTGACGCGCATCGGCGGGTGTCCGAAAGGCTGGGGCACGCTTTTCGCCGCACCGCGTTGAACAGACCAAATCAGTTTCCGGAGACCGAGATGTATCGTGCCGCCACCCTCGCAGCCCTGGCCGTGTTGGCTTCCGCCTGTACCACGATGGATGCCGAGGGGGATACGATGCAGACCGACACTGCGATGGTCTCCCCGATCCTGACCACGCCCGAAGCGGTCGACGACCAGACCTACGCGCAGCCGCAGGTCGCGCGGGTCACGCACGTGGCGCTCGACCTCGATCTGGATTTTGACTCGCAGCGGGTCGGCGGCACCGCCACGCTCGACGTGCTGGCAAAGCCGGGTGCGGACAAGATCGTGCTCGACAGCAACGGGCTGATGATCCGCTCGGTCACCGACGGGCAGGGGCGCACGCTCGCCTACACGCTAGGCGACACGGTTGAAGCTGGGGGCAAGGGCGCTCCGCTGACGATCATGCTCGACGGCGCGAAGAAAATCGTAATCGCCTATGATGCCCCCGCCGATGCCGAGGCACTGCAATGGCTGACGCCCGAGCAGACTGCGGGAGGCAAGTATCCCTACCTCTTCAGCCAAGGCCAGGCGATCCTCAACCGCACGTGGATCCCGACGCAGGACAGCCCGGGCATCCGCCAGACCTGGGAAGCGCGGATCACCGCGCCCAAGCCGCTCGATGTGGTGATGAGCGGCGTGCGTCAGGGCGAGCCCGAAGACCTCGGCAATGGTCGCCGCGCATTCCGGTTCGTGATGGACAAGCCCGTTCCGCCTTACCTGATCGCGCTGGCCGCGGGGGACATCGATTTCCGCGCTACCGGCCCGCGCACCGGCGTCTGGGCGGAGCCTTCGACCCTCGACCGGGCCTATAACGAGGTCGCCGATACCGAGCAGCTCGTGGAAGCTGCCGAGGAGCTTTACGGCGACTACCGCTGGGGCCGCTACGACATGATCGTGCTGCCGCCCTCGTTCCCCTACGGGGGCATGGAAAACCCGGTAATGACCTTCCTCACGCCGACCTTCATCGCGAGCGACCGGTCGAACAACGGGCTGGTCGCGCACGAGCTTGCGCATAGCTGGTCGGGCAATCTCGTCACCAATGCGGTGTGGGGCGACGGCTGGCTCAACGAAGGCGTGACCTCCTATTTCGAAAACCGCATCGTCGAAAAGGTTTACGGCAAGAAACGCTCCGAACAGGAGGCCGCGCTCGCCTACGCCAATATCATCGAAACGTTGAACGAAGTCGGCGCGGACGCGCCCGGCACCGCGCTTCACAATGATGGCGAAGGCGAGCTGATCGGAAGCGCGATTGCCTACGACAAGGGGCACTTCTTCATGCGCACGCTCGAGCGCGCGGTGGGCCGCGACCGGTTCGACGCATGGTTGCGCCAGTGGTTCGACAACCATGCGTTCCAGCCGGCGACCAGCCAGCTGCTATACGACGACATGCTGGCAAACCTCGTCACCTCGCCCGCCGAGGCGAAGCAGCTGAAGCTCTATGAATGGATTTTCGAACCCGGTCTGCCGAGCAACGTCGCCAAGCCCGATCCGCAAGCCTTTGCCACGGTTGACGCGGCGGTGGCCGCCTATGCCGACAACGGGGCGATCCCGACCAGCTGGAGCGACTGGAGCGCTGCCGAGCAGATGCGCTTCCTCGACAATATTCCCAAGCAGCGCACTGCCGCTCAGCTCGCCGCGCTCAACGATGCGTTGGGGCTGGCGGAAACCGGGAACAATGAAGTGCTGTTCCTGTGGCTCGAACTGGCGCTGGCCAATCGCTACGATCCGGCGGTGCCGCAAGCGGAGACGTTCCTGTCCGAAATCGGCCGCGCCAAGTTTATCCGTCCGCTGTTCGCGGTGCTGATGGACCAGGGTGACTGGGGTAAGCCGATTGCGAAACGCATCTACGCCAAGACGCGCGATAGCTACCATGCCGTCACGCGTGCCGGCGTCGACCGGCTGATGGAAAAGGACAAGGGCTGATCGCCCTTTTTGCGTTGCAATAGACGGCCCACGACCGCACATCTGAGGTATGTTGCGGCAATACGAACTGGTTGAGCGGGTCAAAGCGTACGATCCGGACGCGGATGAGGCGATGCTCAACCACGCCTATGTCTATACCGTGCAGAAGCACGGGACGCAGAAGCGCGCGAGCGGGGACCCCTATTTCAGCCACCCGGTAGAGGTCGCCGGCCTGATGACCGACCTGCGGCTGGACCAGCAGACCATTGCCACCGCGCTGCTGCACGACACGGTCGAGGACACGCTCGCCACGATCGAGGATATCGAGGCCAATTTCGGGCCCGAGATCGCCCGGCTGGTCGATGGCGTGACCAAGCTCTCCAAGATCGAGCAGTTGCCCGAAAACGAGCGTGCGGCCGAAAACCTGCGCAAGTTCCTGCTCGCCATGAGCGAGGATATCCGCGTGCTGCTGGTCAAGCTGGGCGACCGGCTGCACAATATGCGCACGCTCCACTTCATCAGCAAGGAAGAGAAGCGCCGCAGAATCGCGCGCGAGACGATGGATATCTACGCGCCGCTGGCGGAGCGCGTGGGCATGTACGAATACATGCGCGAGATGCAGGCGCTCGCGTTCGAGCAGCTGGAGCCTGAAGCCTTCGCCACGATCACCGGCCGGCTGGAGGAAATCCGCAGTCAGGACAGCGGGCAGGTCGACGCGATCGCGCTCGCGATCAAGCAGGCGCTGGCCGAAGCGGGGCTGAGCGTCGAGGTGTCGGGGCGCGAAAAGCACCCCTATTCCATCTGGAAGAAGATGGCCGAGCGGCACCTGCCTTTCGATCAAGTGACCGACATCTTCGCCTTTCGCGTGATTACCGAAAGCGTCGAGGACTGCTACCGCGCGATGGGTGTGCTGCACACGGTGTGGCAGTTCATTCCGGGCAAGTTCAAGGATTACATCTCCACGCCGAAGAGCAATGGCTATCGCAGCCTGCACACTTCGTTGATCTACGAGAATTCGATGCGGGTGGAGGTGCAGATACGGACCCGGGAAATGCACCGGACCAACGAATTCGGCCTTGCCGCGCACTGGGCCTACAAGCAGCACGACCGGCCCGACGGGCAGGTCGGCTGGCTGCGCGACCTGATCGAGATCGTCGACGCCAGCCACGATCCAGACGAGCTGCTCGAACACACGCGGCTGGCGATCTACCAGGACCGGATTTTCGCCTTCTCCCCCAAGGGGGCGCTGTTCCAGCTGCCCAAGGGCGCGACGCCGGTCGATTTCGCCTTCGCCGTGCATACCGATCTGGGCGCGGCGACGGTCGGCGCGAAGATCAACGGACGCCACATGCCGCTGCGCACGCCGCTGTCGAACGGCGACGTGGTCGAGATCATCAAGGGCAGCGAGGCGGAGCCGCAGCTATCCTGGCTGGGCTTCGTGGTGACGGGCAAGGCGCGCGCCGCGATCCGCCGCGCAGTGCGCAACAAGGAACGCGAAGACGTCGCCGAACTCGGCTCCAAACTCTACGACCAGATCGCCGCGCGCACCCCCGCCAAGGTCGGCAAGAAGGCGCTACGCGAGGCGCTGAAACGGCTCGGGATGGAGGATGAGGAAGACCTCATGTACGCGATCGGCGCGGCGGAGATTTCCGATCACGAGGTGATGGAAGCGCTGGTCCCCGGCAGCACCGCCGATTTCGAGGAAGACCCCGACTGGACGCGGCACCGAAAGCAGGCGATCTCGATCAAGGGGCTCAAGTCGGGCAATGCCTACACGCTCGCCGAATGCTGCCACCCTGTACCGGGTGACCGGATCGTTGGTCTGAGGCGCAAGGGCGAGAGTGTGGAGGTGCACAATATCCAGTGCCTCAGCCTTGCCAACGGGATCGACAATGACTGGCTCGATCTCGACTGGGGCAGCCGCTCGGGCATGGCGACGGGGCGGCTGCTGGTCACGCTGTACGACCGGCGCGGGACGATCGCCGAGATGGCCAATATCGTTGCGCGCAACAACGCCGATGTGCGCAGCCTCGACAAGGTGCGGATCGAAGATCCCTTCGCGACCTACGAGATCGATATCGAGGTGCAGGATCTTGCCCACCTCACCCGCATTCTGAGCGCACTGCGCGCGAGCGATGCGGTCGCGCAGGCGGAAAGGGTATGACCGCGCTGCTCGCGTATGATCACGTGCAGCTGGCCATCCCGCGCGGTGGCGAGGACCGGATGCGCGCCTTTTTCGTCGACCTGATCGGGATGCGCGAAGTACCCAAGCCCGATACGCTCTCGTCGGAGGGTTGCTGGTTCGAAGCTGGGACGGTGTCGCTCCACATCGGTGTGGATTCCGATTTCCGCCCTGCGACCAAGGCGCACCCGGCCTTCCTGACCGACGATCTGGCGGGCCTGCGCGCGCGGCTGGAAGGGGCAGGGGTGACGTGCCGCGCCGACAAGCCGGTGGAAGGCTACCAGCGGTTCTTCGCGGACGATCCTTTCGGCAACCGGCTGGAGTTCATGCAGAAGGTCTAGTTGCGCGCGAGGTCTGCAGCCTTGGGCCAGTGCATGCGGAAGCGGATTTCGTCGGGTGCCTTGTCCCAGTCGGAGACCAGGCGCTCTGCAATAGTGGCGCCCAGCTCCAGGTAGAAGCCGACCGCACTCTCGTTCCGTTCGAACACCCACAAGTAAAGGCCTTTCGCTGGCTCGCGCGCGGCAGTGCGGCGCGCGGCTTCGACCAGCAAGGCCTTCCCCGCACCCTGTCCGCGCACCGCTGCGGCGCTGTGGAGATTGTCGACAAACCCGCCCCATGCCGGTTCGCGCTCGTGAAACAGGCTGACGAAGCCGACGATGCCTTGGTCGTTCTCGGCCACAACAACCTCCATGTCCGGGGCAGGGGAGGTCAGCCGCTCGCGCCACACGGCGTGGCGGTCTTCGATCACCGGGCCGGCGAGGTAGGCGGGGTCGAGGATGGCTGCATAGGCGCTCCGCCAGTTGGCCGTATGAAGCGTCGCAATCGCGTCCGCATCGGCAGCAGTGGCGGTGCGCAGCGCGAAGGCGCTCACTCGGCCGCCACCGCGCGGATCGGGACGGGGATGTTGCAGATATCCGCGCCGTCCGCCGACGTGACGAAAAATGGATCGCGGCGGTGCGCGCGCGCGTCCACGTATTGCGCGAAGCTGTCGCTATCGGTGGCGAGATACTCGAAGTGCGGGCGCTCGCCCTTGGGCAGCTCGGCGGCAAGGCGGACCGAGACGATCGGCACGCGCTTGGCCGGGTCAGCGTAGTAGCTCGCAGGCCCCTTGCCGCGCGGCAGGCTGGAGAGGTGCTCGATCCCGTCGACTACGCGACCCACGACTGCGAGGTTGCGGTCGAGATGGCGCGGCGCATGGCCGATCACGGCATAGAGCTGCGATCCGTCGCCCGTATCGGGCGGATTTCCGCGACCGACCCCGACCATGCCGTAGCAGTGTACGGGCCAGGCATTCGCTGGGACAGTCGTGATCGCGCCTTTTCTACGTCCGTTGACCAGATCCATTGCAATGGGAAAACCGGCAGAGAAACCCCACGCATCGGTATATGGATCAGGCGTGGTGTAGCTGGTCGAAGTTACTATGCGCATTGGCGGGCGAACATACTCCTCTTCATCTCGGGGCCCGCCACTATCGTAAATCCGCCCGAACATGCCTTGTGCGAAATCGGCGGTATAGTCCTGCTTGGACATCACCTTCAGCCCATCGGGCACGGGCTTTTCCGCGATCCCCATTCCGGGGTCAGGCTGGCCCCACTGGACGACATAATTGTCCTGCACCCGCAGGATCGCCATCCCGTCCCAGTATTTGGCCTTCGCGAGCGTGCGGATGTTGTCGACCCATCCCTGGCTGAAGGGCGCGCCGATCAGCTGGATCACGACCTTGCGCGCATTGCCCTCGGCATCGGGAGCGAGCGTCATCACGAGCAGGTCTTGCGGAGCTATCGTCACCCAGTCGCGCGAAGGCGCGGTGGCCACGATCTCGCCCGGCGACCGCACGGCGTCCTGTGCCACGCCCGGTGCGGCCAGCGCCAGCGCGGCGAGAGCGAGCGCTCCCTGACGCAGCATCATTCGCCCTTCACTTGGCGCACCGGGTAGGTCAGCGCGCAGATATCATAGTCGCTCGGCGGTTCGCTGTAGAAGGGGTTGGGCTGGATCAGCGCGGTCTGCCACTGCGCGAAGGTGTCGCTCTCGGTCTTGAGGTACTTGTACTGCGGCCGCGCATCGGGCGCGAGATCGCTTGCCACCCGCGCCCATGCGATCGTCAGCGGGTCCTGTCCCTCGGCATAGAAACCCATTTCGCCGGTCCCCGGCGGCTGGGTGCGCAGCAGGTCGAGCCCCTCGACCACGCGGCCGACCATCGCGAGGTTGCGATCGAGCCGCCGCGGCGCGTGGCCGATGATCGTGTAGAGCGTGTCGCCGCGCCCGGTCGCCGGATCGACGTCGCGTGCCACGCCGACCATGCCGGGGCAGTGCAGCGGCCAGTCCGCCGTCCCGTCGGTCGCGATCGGCCAACCGCCCTTGAACATGGCGACCGGCGCGTAGGCATCGCAGAAGGCGTTGTCGAAGACGCGGTCTTCGCACGGGTTGGGGAGCGAGACCGGCTCCGACAGCGGGTGGATGAAATCGGCGCGGCCGACCTCCTCCAGGCCCTCCATCGGCGCGCGATCTTCGTTCGGGTCGCCCCATTGCGCGACGAAGCCGGGCGCGATGCGATAGACCGAGGAATTGGTATCCCACCAACCACCTTGCGCCAGCTGGCGCATGTTGCGGACCCACTTCTGGCTCCACGGCGCGTCCATCAGCTGGATCACGATCCGCCGCTCGCTGCCGTCGGGCGCGGGGGCGAGCTGGAAGACCAGCAGATCAACGGGAGCGATTTCCTGCCACGCATCTGCGGGTGCCGCCTCGAGCACCTCCTTGGGGCTGGGCGGAGGCGGCGATTCCGCCTCTTGCGCGAAAGCTGCGGTGCCAAGCGCGAGCGCGGCGATAAGCGTGATGGCTCTTTTCATGGAGACAGGGTCTGCCATCAAATGACGCTATCTCAAACCCCGCAAGCTCAGGACGCGCGGATTCTCAATCGGGCTGGTCCGCCAGGTCCTCCAGCGCGTGCATGTCCTCGTCCGACAAGCCGAAGTGATGGCCGATCTCGTGGATCACGACGTGCAGCACCAGATGCTCCAGCGTCTCGTCGCCGCGCTCCGCCCATTCGTCGAGGATCGGGCGGCGGAACAGGCGGATGCGGTTGGGGAGCTGGCCCGACATCTCGATGCTGCGCTCGGTCAGGGCATGGCCTTCGTACACGCCGCTCAGCTCGAACGGGTCTTCGATGCCGAGGTCGCGTAAAGTCTCCGCATCGGCAAAGTCCTCCACCGCGAAAACGACGTCGCCCAGCTGTTCACGGAAGGCTTGCGGAAGGGCGGCGATCGCCTTGAGTCCGAGAGCTTCCATCTCGTCGAGCGTGATCGGGGTGCCGAATTCTCTCATGCCCGATGCCTAGCGGAGCATCCGCGCCTTGCGAAGCGCCGGGAACGCAGCTAGGTGCCCTCCCTTCCCGAACGGGCGATGCGGAGCGGTGGCCGAGTGGTCGAAGGCGCACGCCTGGAAAGTGTGTATACGGTAACCCCGTATCGAGGGTTCGAATCCCTCCCGCTCCGCCATCCGATTAGAAGCATCTTATTCGCGGCCAGCCGTTATTTCGCTGCACATCTACGTGTCAGTGGTTGCCTTGGCGGGGACTGCTCAAAAAGGGCGCGGTAGACGCGGCATCTGACCTTGAGTTTGGCTTGGTGAACGGCTGGCTCAATTCGAAAATGTCGAGCGGATCTGGTTGAGCAGCCAACGCAGGCCCGCGTCGTCCCCCTTCTCCGTCGCCCAGCCGAGGAAAATCTTCGACTTGGGGTATTCGAACGGCACCGGCAGGATTCTCAAGCGGTGGATCGGCGCGACGATTTCTGCGTAGCGGCGCGGGACGACAGCGATGAGATCGGTCGTCGCGACGGTCACCGCAAGGCTTGCCGCATTCGGCAGGGTTACCACCATCCGCCGATCGATGGCTGCCGCGCGCACTTGCCTTGCTGTGGGGAGGTGCAGCCGCATCTGTTTCTGCAGGGCGGCATGTCCGTTGGCCGCAAATTCCTCGCGCGACAATTCGTGGCCGATCCGCGGATGGCCTTCGCGCACCACGCAGACCGCCTCAGCGTCTGCGAGGGGCTCCAGCGTGACGCCGTTTTGCTCGTGGAGCGAATTGTCTATGATGACATCCGCATCGCCATTGGTCAGCGCCTCGTGCGGACGCCCCCAGTTAGGCGTGACGACCTCGAGCGAGCAGGCCGACTGCGCTTCGTCGAGAGCCCTGACCAATGGCGGCAGTACCGACGGCACGCTGAAATCGTGGAGCAGCAGACGGAATTGCCTGTTGGCCGTAGCGACGTCGAAATCGCTGTCGTAGGCCAGGCCCCGGCGTAGCGCGCCCAGTGCATCCGTCACCGGGGGCAGCAGGCTCATCGCCTTGGGAGTGGGCTTCATGCCCCGATCCACGCGGACAAAAAGCTGGTCGGAGAAATGCGCGCGCAAACGCGACAGAGCATTGCTGACGGTCGGCTGGCTCATCCCCAGAACGCGTGCCGCCTGGCTGACGCTGCCCGTCTGATAGACCGTCTCGAAAATGATCAGGAGGTTGAGGTCGAGCTTGCGCAGATCGCGGCTCTCCCGATGGCGTTGCTCGCGCGCTGTGTCGTCCATTATTCGCCTTCGAAATATAATCGACGTGATATGCACGGGCCCATGCGTCCACTTTTCCCTCATTTCAAGTGTCTTAAGGGTAAACGGCGGTTAGTATTCGCCATTCAAATATGTCCTATTTGAATTTCCGCGGTTGTGACTCTCCAACCCAACTGCTTGACCGCGCAGGCAAAAATACCTGCGCATGCGAAGATTCTCCACGAGTCGATGCCGCGCAACTCGCTGTATCACAGGGGAAATTTCGATGGGTCTCACGGTCGCGCAAAGCGGTGGCAACGGCAATTCCGTCAATCGCAAGGCCCGCACGCTGCGCCGAGCTGCGCTGATCGGCGGGGCCTCAGCCCTCGCGCTGACAATCGCAGCGCCCGCCTTTGCACAGGATGGTGGCGGTAGTGGCGGCAATGGTCGGCATGTCGGTGCTGGCGGCGCAGGAGGGGCTGGGCCCGATGGGCAGGATGGCGCGGATGGAGAGACTGGAGTCTATAATGGGTCTGCCCAGGGTGCCGGCGGCGGCGGCGGCGGTGCCGGCGGCGGCGATGGCGGCGCCGGTGGCGCAGGGCGTGATGCAAATAATATCCCCAGGCCTGGGGCAGCAGGCGGCGCTGGCGGGACGGGCCCCGGTGGCGACGGGCAAGCAGGTGATGCAGCAAACTTCGACAACGGGTCAGGCGGCGGCGGCGGCGGCGCGCATGGCATTTCCACTACCGATCTGAACGGTTCGCTTGTAAACACATCTGTCACAGGTGGTGCCGGTGGAGCAGGCGGCAGTGGATCGTCCGGTGTAGGTTACGGCGGCGGCGGCGGCGGCGGCGAAGGCGGCTATGGCGTGGTTTTCCGTGCCAATACCGGCCTGCTCTTTTCGACAAATTCCTCGATCAACGGCGGTGCGGGAGGAAATGGCGGCGATGCTGGTTTTTCCAACGCTGGCAATGGAGGTACCGGCGGAGTCGGCGTCTATTTAGCGGGTGGCGGCGCGATCTTCACAAATGCTGGCGCGGTTACCGGTGGAGCCGGTGGCGCAGCTGGAGCTAGCAATATTCCCTCTTTGAAAGGGCTTGCCGGTTCCGGCGGATCCGGCGTGTATGGCTCCAGTATGAAGGTCATTAACGCAGGCAGCATCAGTGGTGGCCTGTCCGGTGACGGTGTGACACGCGCGAACGCCGTAACCTTCGGCGTGGGCGCGAATGTGTTCGAATACCAGGCGGGTAGCAGCGTCACCGGCAATGTGGTCGGCGATGGCAACGATCTGTTCCGCCTCAGTGGCACGAACAACGGCAGCTTCGATGTCGGCCAGTTCGGGTCGACCTATCAGGGTTTCAGCAGTTTTGCGAAAATAGGTACCTCGGTCTTCACCCTAACCGGCACGACGACGCAGCTTACACCGTGGACCATCACTGCCGGCACGTTGGCGATTACCAGCGACGCGGCGCTGGGCGATAGCTCGGGCGCACTGACCTTCGGCGGGACCGCTGCGCTGCGCACGGATGCCGACGTCGCGATGGCGCGAGATATCGTCCTGGGCGGGGCCCCGATTTTCGACATTTCGGCGGGAACCACCCTGACGCTGGCCTCCACGCTGTCGGGCTCCGCGTTTCAGGTTGAGAAGACAGGTTCGGGCACGCTGGTTCTCAGCGGCGATAACAGCAGTATCAACGATTTTCTGGTAATTAACCAGGGAACCCTGCGGCTGGCCACCTCGAACGCCTGGGGCGGATACGTCGAATTAGCGGACGGCTCCACGCTGGATTACGTCGATGGCGTGACGATCACCAACCGATTGCAAAACTTCGACGACGGAGTGGTCACGCTCAACCAGTCGGGCGGTAGCGCGACGCAGGCAGCAGAGTTTTTTGCTACCGGCATGGATGTCGTAAAGACCGGCAGTGGCAACCTGACCCTTGCCAACAGCAACTATTATTCGGGAACGACCACGGTTGCCGAAGGAACGCTGACGGCTGCCCATCGGTTCGCTCTCGGGGTGACCGGTACCGGTCCCAATCCCTCCCCTGCCGGCATCACCATCGTGCAGGATGGCGCCACGCTGGCACTCGACGATGTCACAACCGCAGAGAGCATCAGCATTACGGGCGGAGGCACGGCGGGCGCGGGCGCATTGCAAAATCTGCGCGGAAATTCGCGGATCGAAGGGGCAGTTGCCCTCGCCGGGGAATCCGTGATCGGGGTCGGTCAGGGCGCGCTTACCATCGCAGGCGTCATCTCGGGCGCGGCCGGCATTGCCAAGACGGGCGCGGGCAGTCTGACGCTGTCGGGCGCGAATACCTATACGGGCACCACCACGGTTTCCGAAGGCACGTTGACCGTTGCCAATAATGGCGCCCTGGGCACGGCCGATGGCGGCACCATCGTACAGGATGGGGCGACGCTGGCGTTCAATGCGCCGGTTCTCAACATCGCCGACGCGATCAGCATCACGGGCACCGGTGCTTCGGGGGCAGGGGCCCTTCGGCTGCAGAACGGGGATACCTCGCTCAACGGCCTCGTCACGCTGACGGGTGACAGCAGGGTCGTCGTGAACGAAGGCGGGATCAATTTCCGCGGGGGCGTGACCGGCGATTACGATCTTACGCTCAACGGGCTCGGCAACCTACAGCGTGTGGTCGCCTTCAGCAGCGATCTCGATATTGGCGACAACGACGTGATCGCCGACAATATCACCGTGGCATTCTACGCCGGCAACAGCTTCACCGGGGACGTCAGGATCAATTCCAGCACGCTGGAACTGGCGGCAGGTGGCGCGAGCACGATCGACGACAATGCGCGTCTGACGATGACCGCTTCGGGCCGGTTCGTGCGGCTGACGCTTTACCAGGACGAAACTATCGGCTCGCTTGCCGGCTCCAGCGGCTTCATCTCCGCCGGGAATGGAGACCGTGTGCTGACGCTGGGTGGAGACAACACCAGCACCAGCTTCGGCGGCGAATTCATCACCGGGGGCGGCACCCTGTCGGTGGTCAAGACCGGTACGGGCACGATGACGCTGTCGCGTGCCTCCAACTTCCAGAACAACCCATTCCTGGGCGGGTTCACCATTGCGGGCGGTACGCTCGCCATTTCGGCGGATCGGGTCCTGGGCGCGGATTCCGCCGCGCTGACGTTCGACGGCGCGGACGCAACGCTACGGACGCTGGCCGACCTCAGCAGCGCCCGCAATATCTCGCTGACTGGCGGCGGCATATTCGAGACGGATGCCGATACCACCGCCACCTTCTCCGGCGTCGTGTCCGGGAATGGCAGCCTCACCAAAACTGGCACCGGCACGCTCGAACTCACCGGCGCAAACACTTATACCGGCGAGACTTCGCTCGACGCGGGAACGATCCGCATCGGTGCCAATAGCGCGCTGGGCACCAATGGCCTGACTGCCGCCGACGGCACGACGCTCGATTTCGCCGATGGCATTTCCATCACCAACAACATCGTGCCCAATGGCAATCTCACGCTGAACCAGTCCGGTGGCAGCGCATCGCATTCGGGCGCCATCACCGGGCCCGGCGGGATCACCAAGACCGGCACCGGAGCCCTGACGCTTGCGGGCATTCAGACATACGACGGGGTTACGACGGTCGCCGAGGGCACGCTGGCCGTATCCAGCGACTTCTCGCTCGGCAGCACGGTCGGCAACACCATCGTCGCAGATGGCGCCACGCTCGACCTGCAGGGCGTAACGACGTCGGAAGCAATCACGATTTCGGGCACCGGCGTGAACGGCGCCGGGGCACTGCGCAATTCCAACCAGTACGCCAGACTCAACGGACGCGTGACCCTGGCCGCCGATTCCACGATCGGATCGGGTCCATCGACGCTTGAGCTGCGAGGCGGGATCGAGGGCAATCACGATCTTACCGTCAATGCTGCAGCGATCATGTATATCAGTTCCGACCTTGCGATCGGCGATGGCGATCTGACCATCGACGGCACGGGCATCGTGGTACTGGAGCGCGACAACAGCTTCACCGGAGACGTCACGGTCAACGGCGGGCGTCTGACTTCGGGCGCGGACGACGGGACCGTTTACGACACCATCGACGATACCGCCGCGCTCACGCTTGGCACAGGCACATCCTGGCGGCTGGCGCAGAGCGACGAGACGATCGGCTCGCTCTCGGGCAATGGCGATGTCTACATCGACGGTTTTCTTACCAGCGGACGGATCGCGCGGCTGACTGTCGGTGGCAACAATGCGTCGACCACCTTCGGCGGGCGGTTGCGCGAACAGAACATCGGCGTCCTGTCGCTGACCAAGACCGGTGGCGGCGCGCTGACGCTGACGGGCGATAACACCTATAGCGGCGGCACGATTCTCGAGCGCGGCACGCTCATTCTCGGGACGTCCACTGCGCTGGGCACGGGGACGCTCCAGGCGGCGAACGATACGAGTCTGCTCCTTGCCGACGGTATCAACGTCGCCAACGCGATCGAATTGACCGGCGATGCGTCGGGCAATCTGGTCTTCGGCGGAGGAAGCGGCGAAGCGACCGTTTCGGGCGTCATCAGCGGCGCGGCTGCAATCGCAAAGGTCGATCCCGGCACGCTCGTGCTGACCGGCGCGAACACCTATACCGGTGGCACGCAGATCTTCGAAGGAACGATCGCGATCGGTTCCGATGCAGCGCTCGGGGACGAGGGCGGAGCGATCCGCATCACCGGCCCGAACGGCACGCTGCGGACGACAGCGGAATTCACGCTTTATCACGACATCGTACTGGATGCGTCGGGTAGCATCGATACCGACGCCAATATCAGTACGCTCATGTACGGCTACGTATCGGGCGCGGGCAGCCTCACCAAAAAGGGTGCCGGCACGCTCAATCTCCTCGAAGGCAATACCTATGGCGGCGATACATTCCTGACCGAGGGCACGCTGGGGATCTACGGCAGTGATGCACTCAGCACCGGCCGGCTGTTCGCCAGCGATGCCACGACCATCACCTACGGCCGGTATGATATCGGCAATGCGGTTCAGATTTCCGGGAATGTTCGCGCAAATATGGACTTCGGCACCGCGACGCAAAGCGGCGTCGTTTCCGGCTCAGGCGCTCTCACTAAAATCGGCGGTGGGACCATCCGGCTGTCGGTCGCCAACACCTATACCGGCGGCACGACGCTCTCGCAGGGCGGGCTCTTCCTCGGCAACAACAGCGCGCTGGGCACCGGCTCGCTGACCGCTGCGGACGGCACGCTGCTTTCCTTCGGCAACAACCTGCGCATCACGAGTGCGATGACACTCAACGGCCAGGTCTCTTTCGAACAGGAAGGGGGCACTGCCGAACTCAGGAATGCGATCTCTGGAACTGGCGGGATTACCAAGACCGGGTCCGGCGAGCTGAACATTTCCGGCGCGAACGACTACACAGGTGAGACACTGGTCTCCGCCGGCAGCCTGAGGCTTGTCAGCGCAGGAACCCTGGGCACGACCGACGGCGGCGTGAGGGTTCTGGATGGAGCGTCGCTCACTCTGGATGCGACCACCCTGACCGAAGGCGTCACGATTTCGGGCGCAGGCCTGGGCGGCACGGGCGCGCTGCGCGCAACGCGCCTCAACTCAACGGTTTCGGGACCGATCACGCTCGCCGATGCAGCGACGATCGGGTCGGAGGTATCCGGGTTCAGGATTACCGGTGGTATCACCGGCGATCACGACCTTGCGATCGCCGGAGGCGGCAGCACCATAATCGAGGGCGGGCTGAACATCGGCACCGGCGTGCTGACGAAAAACAGCACCGGCAACCTTACCCTGGGTGGAGACAGCACTTTCGCAGGGGGCACGCTGCTCAATGCGGGCAGGCTTTTCGTGCTGTCCGACCGCGCGCTCGGTACCGGTACGCTGACCGCTGCCGATGGCACCCGGCTGACCTTCAACAACCCTGCAAATCTTGCGAACGACGTTACGCTGAACGGCAATCTCGGCGTCGGAACATATTTCTCCGGGGGTACGCTGAGCGGGGTCGTCTCGGGAAGCGGCTCGCTCACCAAGGAGTTGAGCGGAACGCTGACCCTTTCGGGAGCGAATACCTACGAGGGGGGTACTTTCCTCACCTCGGGCGGGCTGCGCCTTGTAAACGATGGCGCACTGGGCATGGGAGCGCTGACCGCTTCCGACAGCACGCTGATCGAATATGCGAACGGCGTAACGATCGGCAACGCGATCGCACTGAACGGCGTCGTCGAGCTCAGTCCCACCACTGGTACTTCCGAACAGACCGGGCTGATTTCGGGCGACGGGACCCTGAACAAGGTCGGTACCGGCCTGCTGCTGCTCGACGGCGCGAACACCTATACCGGCGGGACACGGATCAGCGGCGGCGTGCTTGCAATCGGATCCGACGCATCGCTGGGCGCTGCATCGAGTGCGCTTACCTTCTCAGGCTTTAATAATGCCACTTTGCAGTTGCGTGGCTATTGGAACACCTCGCGCGCGATCAACATCAACGCGGTGAGCGCCAAGATCGACAATTTCGGCTACGATGCCGATATCGCCGGATCGATCACGGGTGGTGGCGTGCTTGCCCTGTTCGGATCGGGCACCGTCACGCTCTCGGGCACCAACACCCATTCGGGTGGCACGTACCTGTACGGCGGCAGGCTCGTGTTGACGAACAGTTCGGCTGTCGGAACCGGCGACATGTTCGCCAACAACGCGACCACCATCAGCCTCGCGAGCGCCGTGGGCCTGAACAACGATCTCGAATTTACGGGCGATATCGTGTTCGATCAGTCCGCGGGCGACGCAAGTTTCGCTGGGGGGATCACCCAGTTCGATACAGGTTCTCTCACGAAGACAGGCGCGGGCAATCTGGTCCTGTCAGGGGCGAGCACCTATTATGGCAATACCGTGGTTGCCGAAGGCACCCTTACCGCAACCAGTGCGTCTGCGCTGGGTAGCACGGAGGGTGGCACGATCGTGCGCGACGGCGCCTCGCTTGCGCTGAATGGCACGTTCGACCTTGCCGAATCGCTCCATCTCTCCGGCACGGGTGTGCTCGGCCTCGGCGCGCTGCAACAGAGAGGCGGGCAAGTCGGCATCGACGGTTCGATCACGCTCGACGCAGCATCCACGATCGCTTCCTACTCCGGCACGCTCACGCTGAACGGCGGTGTTTCGGGTGCCCACGACCTTGCAATCGGAGGCGATGTGAACATTGCATCCGATGTGCAGATAGGGGCGGGCACCCTGACGATGAACGCCGGGGCCACGCTGACCCTGACCGGCAACAACACCTACACCGGCGGAACGGTGCTCAATGCCGGGACCGTCGTCATCGGCAACGAAAGTGCCTTTGGCACCGGGACGATCACCGCTCGCAACGCAACAATCGGTTTCGGCGCAGCCGACATCGCGCTGTCGAACGCGATCGATCTTCAGGGTGGGCTGACGCTCGATATCGGTGGCACGAATGCACAGGTGGACGGCGGCATCTCGGGCGCCGGAATGGTTCTCATCATGGGCTCCGGGACCATGCAGCTGTCGGGGGCCAATACCTATAGCGGCAATACGGGGCTGGTGGACGCCACGCTTACCCTGGCAAACGATTCGGCTTTGGGTACCAGCACGCTGTTGGCCGGAGCAGGTTCGACGGTCGATTATGCGGACGGTGTCACGATCGGCAACCTCGTGGGTCTGACGGGCGGCGTCTTTATGAACCAGGGCCTCGGCTCTGCGACGCAAAGCGGCCTTATCGAGGGTGCCGACAGCAGTCTGACCAAGACCGGCACAGGCATTCTGACGCTGACGGGGAGGAACACCTATACGGGCGGCACGAACGTACAGGCGGGCACGCTGCTGGTGAACGGCGACCAGAGCGCTGCGACCGGTCTGACGAGCGTGTTCGGGGGCGCGACGCTGGGCGGCAAAGGCGTTGTCGGGGGCGACGTGACGCTGGCCGATGGTGCGTCGCTCAACCCGGGCACCAGCCCGGGCACGCTGACCATCAACGGCAACCTGGCGCTTTCGGGCGGCTCGATCCTCAACTTCGAGTTCGGCGAAGCCGGTGTCGCGGGCGGTTCGCTGAACGATCTGGTCAATGTCGGCGGCGATCTGACGCTCGACGGCACGCTCAACGTAACCACCTCGGCAGGCGGCACCTTCGGCGCCGGCGTTTATCGTGTGTTCAACTACGACGGCACGCTGACCGACAATGGCCTCGACCTGGGTTCGACGCCGACCGACAGCGTGTTCGTGCAGACCTCGGTCGCGAACCAGGTCAACCTGGTCAACTCAGCGGGCCTTACCTTCGGTTTCTGGGACGGAGCTGCCGGGGCGAACAACGATGCGATCGATGGCGGCGACGGCGTCTGGCAGAGCGGTTCGGGCAACGCGAATTGGACCGGTGCCAACGGTGCCATCAACGGCGCATACGACGATGGCACCTTCGCGATCTTCCAGGGTGTGGCGGGCAACGTCTCCATCGACAATTCGCTAGGCGATGTAACCGCATCGGGCTTGCAGTTCGTGACCAACGACTATGTGATCGATGGCGACACACTAACGCTGACAGGCGGTGCACAATCGACGATCCGCGTGGGCGACGGCACCGCAGGCGGCGCGGGCGTCACCGCGACTATCGCGGCTGACATCGGGGGCGCGACGCAGCTCGTGAAGACCGATCTGGGAACGCTCGTCCTCTCCGGCGACAACACCTATACCGGTGGCACCAGCCTCGCCAACGGCACCCTCGTTCTGGGCAGCAGCGATGCGCTTGGCACAGGTACGCTCAGCGCTGCCGATGGAACACAAATCGAGTATCGCAGCCTTACGGGCATCGTCAGCATCGCGAACGCGATCGAACTGACTGGCGCAGTCGACTTCGCAGTGGACGGGGCCGACGCCTTCCAGAACGGTCGTATTTCGGGCTCGGGATCGGTGCAGAAGCTTGGCTTCGGGTATCTCAATCTGACTGGCTTCAACAGCTATTCCGGTGGGACGACGATCGGCAACGGCACGCTGGCTATCGAACGTGACGAGTCGCTGGGTGCGGCATCGGGTGCGTTGACCTTTGCCGGTGGACAGACCACGCTGCGCCTGCTCGGCGATTGGGGCACATCGCGCACCATCGCACTTAACGGCTCTCAGGCGATCATCGACGATTTCGGCTGGAATGCCGACATCTCCGGGACGATCTCGGGTACGGGAGCTCTTACGCTCGACGGTTCGGGCACGGTCACTCTGTCGGGCAGGAACACCTACCAGGGCGGCACGAGCCTGCGCGGCGGCGCGCTGACGCTGAGGAACAATGCCGGGCTCGGCACGGGCTCGCTGGCGACCGCTGGCGGCACGACCGTTTCGCTGGCCGACGGACTCACTATCGCGAACGCCGTGCGACTTGGTGGCAGGACGACCGTCGAAAGTGCTGGCGCATCCACGCTGTCGGGCCAGATTTCGGGCACCGGTTCACTCCTCAAGACGGGCACGGGCACGCTGACATTATCGGGTGCCAACCTCTATACCGGCGGCACTACGCTTTCTGAGGGTGCGCTGGCGTTGGGCAGCAACAATGCACTCGGCAGCGGGGCGCTGAGTGCCGCAGACGGCGCCACGGTGGTGTATGGCGACGGTGTAGCAATCGACAATGCGGTGAATCTGACCGGCGCGGTGAGCTTCGACCAAACCGGCGCCAGCGCATCGCAGCGCGGCGTGATGACCGGCTCGGGCTCGCTCACCAAGAACGGCACCGGCACCTTCACCGTGACCGGCAACAATACCTATTCCGGCACAACCACGATTGCGGGCGGCACGCTGAAGGTGACGAGCAACGATGCTCTCGGCACCACGGCAGGCGGCACGATCGTGGAGAACGGCGCGACGCTGGCGCTGGCCGGGTTGTTCGGCCTTAATGTGCAGGAGAACATCACGCTGGCTGGCAGCGGAGTGGGTGGCAGCGGAGCCCTGCGCGCCGATGGCGGGATCAATACCGTCGGCGGCCAGCTCACCCTGACCGATGCGACGACCATCGCGTCCAATGCCGCGCTGTCCCTCTTGGGTGGGATCACGGGCGATTACGACCTGACGATTACCGGGCGAACGACCCTGATCCGATCGGATCTTGCCATCGGCACCCATTCACTGATCGTAGATGCGGGTCTCGTCTCGCTCGAGAGCAACAACAGCTTTACCGGCGATGTGATCGTCAAGAGCGGCACCCTGCAACTGGGCGCGGGCGACGGCGACAGCACCATCGGCGATATGGCGCGCCTGACGGTGAACGCGGGCGCAACTGTAGATGTAGCGCAGGCGGGCGAGACTATCGGCTCGCTCACGGGCAGCGGGCAAGTGACGTCCTATGGCGGAGACCGTCGCCTCACCCTCGGTGGCGATAACAGCTCCACCACGTTTTCCGGCACGCTGACGCAATATGACGGTGCCAGCCTTGCGCTGACCAAGGTCGGCGGGGGAACCTTCACCCTGACGGGCGAGAACAGCTATACCGGCGGCACGAGCCTCGACGCGGGCGCGCTCGTCATCGGCAGCGACGCTGCGCTCGGCACGGGTGCGTTGAATGCGGCGGGCGGCACTGCGATCGGTTTCATCGGCGACCGCACCCTCGGTAACGCGATTGGCTTGAGCGGTGCCGTGGCACTCGACACAGACGCAAACAGCGTCATTCAAAACGGCGTAGTTTCGGGGACCGGCACGCTTGCGAAGACCGGCACTGGCACGCTCACCCTGGCAGGTGCCAACAGCTATACTGGCGGCACGGACGTTCTTGCGGGCACCCTGCTGGTAAACGGCGACCAGAGCGCTGCGACCGGTCAGACGAGCGTGTTCGGTGGCGCGACGCTGGGAGGAAATGGTACGATCGGCGGCGATGTCACGCTGGCCGATGGCGCCTCGCTCAACCCGGGCACCAGCCCGGGCACCCTGACCATCGACGGCAACCTGGCGCTTTCGGGCGGTTCGATCCTCAACTTCGAATTCGGAGAGGCCGGAGTCGCGGGCGGTTCGCTTAACGATCTGGTCAATGTGGGTGGCGACCTGACGCTCGACGGCACGCTCAACGTCAGCAGGACGGCGGGCGGCACTTTCGGAGCCGGCGTCTACCGCGTGTTCAATTACGACGGCGCGCTGACCGACAACGGCCTCATGCTCGGGTCGGCGCCGACAGCCAACCTGTACATCCAGACCTCGGTCGCGAACCAGGTCAACCTGATCAACACCACCGGGATGACCTTCGGCTTCTGGGATGGCGCTGCGGGAGCCAGCAACGGCACGATCGACGGCGGCGACGGCGTCTGGCAGAACAGCACGGGCAACCTCAACTGGACCGGGGCGAACGGTGCCTCCAACGGCGCATATGATGACGGTACCTACGCCATCTTCCAGGGCGCGGCGGGGACGGTCAGCATCGATACCTCGCTCGGCGATGTGACCGCTTCGGGCGCGCAGTTCGTGACCGATGGCTACGTCATCGGTGGCGACACGCTGACGCTGACCGGTAGTGCGGAATCGATCATCCGCGTGGGTGATGGCACCGCAAGCGGTGCGAACGTTACCACCACCATCGCGGCCGACATCGCGGGGGCGACCCGCCTGATCAAAACCGATCTCGGCACGCTCGTCCTGTCGGGCGACAACAGCTACACCGGCGGAACCAGCCTGGAAGACGGCGCGCTGGTGCTGGGCAGCGACAAGGCGCTGGGAACGGGTACGCTTAGCGCGGAAGAAGGGACAGCAATCGGTTTCGTCGCCGATCTCACCATTGCCAACGCGGTGGCTCTCGACGGCACCGTCGCTTTCGATACCGGCGCAAACAGCGTCACGCAGGACGGCGTAGTTTCCGGCGGCGGTACGCTGGCCAAGATCGGAAGCGGCACCCTCAGCCTGACGGCCGCAAACACCTATGCAGGCACGATCGACGTGCAGGCGGGTACGCTCGCGAACAGCGGCACGGTTTCAGCCGTGATCAACCGCGCAGCTTTTACCAACAGCGGCATCGCAGGCGACGTTGGCAATACCGGCACGCTCGACAACAGCGGCACGCTGGCCAGCCTCGTCAACGAAGGTACCGCGATCCTGGATACGACCAGTATTGTTTCGGGGAGCGTCAGCAACCTCGCCGGAGCGAACCTTTCGTCGAGCGGCACCCTGAGCGGTGCGGTCGTCAACGAAGGAACGTTCAACGCACAGGGCGCTGCGAACGCTACGATTTCCAACCAAGGGGCTGGGCGGTTCACCGTCACCGGCGATCTTGCATCGAACGGGTCGGACATCCGCAACCTCGGCACTGCGGTACTGTCCGTCATGGGGGGCAACCTCGCCGGGGTCGGTACGCTGCTCAACGCATCGTCCGGCGCAGGCGGCGACGCTGGGCTGACGATTGCGGAGGGCCGCACGCTGGCGGCTGACCTGGTCGCCAATAGCGGCGAGATCCTGCTCGGCGGCACTCTCGCGGCCAGGCTGGAGCAGTCGGCCGGAATGCTGACGAACAATGGTGCCGTAACCGGCGACCTCATCGCGAGCGGCGGCACCGTGACCGGCGCGGGCAGCTTTGGCGGCGACGTGACGATCCTCGCCGATGCCACCTTCGCCCCCGGAACCGTGGGTAGTGCGGCGACGCTCGACATTGGCGGGGTGTTCGGGCTTGGCGGAACGGCCAGCTACGATCTTGTTACTGCGGATGTTATCGGCGGCGCGGACAACGACCTGATTGCCGCGGGCAGCGTGGTCATCGACGGCGGCACGCTCGACCTCAACAACGCGGGCGCGGGCACCTATCGCCTCGTCAACACAGGCGGTGCGGGCAGTATCGCAATCGGCGACTACGACCTCGTCAACGCGGCAGAGGGCTCGCGGATCTACACGACCGGCGGCGGGCAGTTCCTCAATGTGCAGGTCGGCTTCCTCTCGACCCAGTACTGGGATGGCAGCGCGAACGCAGGCAATGGAGCCATCGATGGCGGTTCCGGCGTCTGGACCAATGCACCCGGCGGGACGAACTGGACCGTCGCGACCGGCACTTTGAACAATTCGTGGCAGGGAACTGCCAACCCTCCGGTCACCGCGGTCTTCGGCGGAACGGCCGGCACGGTCTCGGTCGATGACGGCGCGGGCTATATCGGCTTCGGCGCGATGCGCTTCGACGAGAACGGATACGTCATCGCCGACGCCGGTGACGGCGCTACGCCAGTTCTGGGCGCGAACGGCTCCGCTGCGAACGTCTTTGCAGGCATTGCCAGCAGCGAGGGCGGCATCGCCAGCACGATCACGGTGGCGGATGCGAACAACACCGCGCGGATCGAGGCTGGAATCGCGGGTGTGTCCCCGACAACGGGCCTGATCGTCGATGGCGCGGGCACGCTCGAGCTGGCAGGCAATAACGAGGGTCTGACCGGCACCATTGCGGTCCTCGACGGAACGCTGCGCGCGAGCGGCGGCGCGGCGGTTTCGAACGCTTCCGCCGTCATCCTGCGTGGGGATGCGCGGTTCGAAATCGCCGACGACGAAGCGATCGGCGCCCTCGACGGCGGAGCGGCCACCACTGTCGCACTTGGCGGCAATAGCCTGATCGCCGGCGTCAACGGCGACGATACGACCTTCGGCGGCGTCATCTCGGGCACCGGCGACTTCGTGAAGGCCGGGGCGGGCACGCTGACCCTCACCGGCGCAAACACCTATACCGGCATCACCGGGGTGACGGACGGTGCCCTGATCCTCGGCGCGGACAATGTCCTTGCGGACGACACGGCGGTGGCGGTTCAAAGCGCGACGCTTGATCTGCAAGGTCATTCCGATACCGTTGGCATGGTCCAGCTGGTCGATGGCGTCCTGGCGGGTTCGGGGACGCTGAGCGCAGCTCAATACCAGCTTGCCGACGCGCAGGTGGATGCCAACCTCGGCACGGGTGCGCTTTTCCAGACCGGCGGCACGTCCGTACTCGGCGGGACGTCGGCGGCAGACATCGTCGCAATCGGCGCAGGCACGCTTCGCCTCGGGGCGAACGAGCGGCTCACCGATAGCGCGAGTGTGCAGGTCGACGAGAACGCAACGTTCGACCTTGCCGGGACGAGCGAGACGATTGCCGCGCTCTACGGGATGGGTTCGCTCGATCTGGGAGCGGGACGACTGACGCTGGGCGGCACCGGGCTCGACTCGGGCTTCGGCGGGCTGCTCACCGGCACCGGGACGCTGGCCAAGACTGGCAGCGGCATGTTCACGCTGCTGGGTGACCAGCAGGGCTGGACCGGCGATCTCAAAGTGCAGGGCGGCACGCTGCGGTTCGTCGGCAATAGCGGTGGCGGAGCGCTCATTTCGGGCGGCATGCTGTCGGGCAATGCAAGTTTTGCATCCGCGCTTACGATGACGGGTGGCACGATCTCCCCGGGCATCGCGGATGCACCGATAGGCGTCATCACTGCGCAGACGATCGACCTGACCGGAGGAACGGCGCTGTTCGACTTCCGCTCGCCAGTATCCGGCGGCGGGGCCGACATGCTGCTGGCCAGCGGTGCGATCACCATCTCGGGCACGCAAGTGTCGATCGCCAGCGATGACCCGCGCACCAGCTTCCCGGCAGTCCAGCGGTACGCGATCGTGCAGGGCAACAGCCTGAGCGGCACCTTCGCCAATGGCGATAGCTTCGAGCAGATGGAGGGCGAGCCGCAGCTGTTCTGGCGCCTGCGCTACGATCTTGTCGAAAATGGCGTGGCGCTGGAAGTGCGGCGGACGTACGACTTCGCCGCCAATCTAAGCGAGGGCCGGACGCCCAACCAGATCGCGGTGGCGACCACGCTCAGCAAGGGACAGCTGGATATTGGTGATGCGTTCTCCGACGCGATCCTGCCGCTGAGCGATCTGGAGGAATCCGATCAGCTGCGCGCGTTCGATAGTATGGGGGGCGAAAGCCTGACCAGCGCAACGACTGCCGCCTTCATCGAAGGCCAGCGTTTCGCCGACCTACTGACCCAGCGCATTTACTCCAAGGCACTGATGAAGGCCGACACGAATGGTCCCACGCAAGCCCGCTCGCTGGCACCGGTTCGGGCGGGCGAGGCGAATGCCCTGTCCGCACCGGACATCGCCTCGGTCTCGATGTGGATGCAGGGCTTCGGCGGTGCCACGCAGCTCGATGGAGACGCGGTGACGCGCGACCTGCGCACCGACGCCAGCGGTTTCGCCGGTGGTATCGAGGCGCGCTACGGCGTGTTCAAGGTAGGCGTCGCCGGTGGCTACACCGACGGCAGCTACGACGTCCGGTCGCTCGGGGCGAGCATGCAGGGTGAGTCAGTGCATGTTGGTGGCTACCTGGGTTACGAGGGCGAGGCAGCCTTCGCGGGGCTGTTCGGCGCCTATCAGAAGAGCGACGTCGACAGCACGCGTTCGGTCGCTGCGGCCAACAGCTCGCCGCTCATTGCACAGGCGCAAATCGACATGGAGGGGCGCACGCTTGGCGGCTTTGCGGGTTATCGTGCGCCGGTTGGCGGGGGCCTCGTCCTCGCGCCGATGGTGGGTGTGGCCAACATCCGCATCAAGCGCGACGGTTTTGATGAAACCGGGGCGGCCCCCCTGAACCTGCAGGTGTCGAAAGAAACGCGCAATGTCACCTACGGCACCGCACAACTGCGCCTGAGCACGGTAACCCCTGTCGGGGGAGGGACGTTCGAGCCGTACCTCGCTGGCGGGGTCGAGCGCTACTGGGGCGACCGGGGCGCGGTCAGCGACATGAAGTTTGCCGGTGCTGCGGGCGACATGGGTTCGTTCCGGATCATCGGTGCTCCGCTTGAGGAGACGGTAGGTGTCGTCGGCGCAGGCTTCGACGTGCGGCCGAACGATCGCTTCGAAATCGGTGCAAGCGCAAGCGCGCGCGTTGGAGAGCGCGTCACTCAGGGCACCGTGGAAATGCACGCACGTATCCGCTTCTGACCAAGTCCCTTCAGGGTCAGATCATCGCCCGTCCGCCCAGAGGCGGGCGATTTCGGGCCGCCCGATCGGTGACGACGGGCGGCCCGGCTTTGCCGGGAAAGCCGGGCTCATTCGCAGAGTAATCTGGCGCTTCGCATCCTCACCCCTTCAATCGGGTTTGGCGGCAGCGATCATGTCCATCATGTTGCGGGCAGCATCCCTGTCGGCAGGGTCTTCGAAGGCGACATCGAGATCGGGGGCCGAGTCGAGCATGTAGAGCAGCGTCCAGAGCGCGAAGCGCCGACCCCGGTCGCGCTCCAGACCAAAGTCGACCAGCATTCGATCGATCCCTGCGGGAAACGCACCGGGGTCTACCTCTGCCAGATCCACGGTGCCGAAATAGCGCAACAAGAGGTCCTGCATTTCCATGCCACTGCGGTAGCGCACGGGGCACTTCGTGCATAGCCGAGGGGTCCTTTATGTGAACCCGTCCGGCCGCGACCGCGAAAATCCGCTTTGGCGCGACATGCCCATGCGCCGGTCAATGGTCCGCGCGGCGGCAACCCGCCTGCTGGATGGCGTTACCTAGCGCAGGCTGTTTAGCAGCGAACCAAGCTCAACCTGCCCATGAACGCCGGTTTTGGCGAAGATGCGCTTGAGGTGTGAACGCACTGTGCTGGGCGCGATGCCGGTTGCCTTGGCGATGGCGTTCGGCGACTGGCCGTGCGCGATCAGAGCCGCGATCCGGCTTTCGGTCTTCGTCAGGGCAAACACCTGCTGCGCGAGCGTGGCGAGCCGCTCGGTCTGGTCGCTCACCACGCTTGGCACGACGATGACCGCACGCGTCAGTCGCAGACGCTCGGTGACAGGGAGGGGCCGAAGCAGGACATGCATCGGCGCACCGCCAGCATCGTGAATGACGACGCTGCTGCCCGAACCCAGCGGATCGACCGCGCGCTGGAACGCGCTTTCGAATTGGCCGGCGTCCTTCGCGTAGGCAGGCAGAAGCCGGTTAAGCCGGACTGTCAGCCAGTGTCCTTCGGCGAGCATCGCCTCTGCCTGCGGAGACATTGCCACGATCTGACCGCCGACATTGCAGATGAAGATCGGCTTTGCGAGACTTTCGAAGCTCTGCGCAACCAGCTGGATCTGGTCGCCTTCGAGCGCGAGCTGCAAATCCACAGCATTGCGGAGGGCGAGCGCGAGCAGATCGAAGGTCTTCTCCTGTTCGCGCGACATTTCGCCTTGCGCCGGATCGCGTATGACGCCGGCACCGATGATCAGGTTCTCGTCCTTGCGGATGTTGATGAGCTTGCAATAGCCCATCCGGTTGTCCGTGATCCATGCGCCGAACTCCGGTGAACGGGAGGCATCGAGGTCGGGCGTCAGGGAGTGGTCGTCGAAGGCGACCATCTCGGGCGCGAATAGACCCACCCGCATCCGCGAATTGATGTGCGGATCGGCTCCGCCGACCTCGACGAACGTCGCCAATGCAGCCGGGTCCGTCTCGGTCATGACGTTGTACTGGATGCCAGAGGGCGTCCCGATCCCGATAAGCTGCCCGGTTCGGCTGCCCGTCGCCGCAGCGAACGATGCCATCGCTTCATCCCAGGCGGCGAGCCCGAACGCAGCTCGCGAAATCAGATGTAACGCTTCGTCGATTGCCTTTGTCGGCACTGTCACATCCCCCCTGTTGCGGGTGTGAAGTGCGTTGGTCAGAAAAAAATGTCCAGACCTGAAAACCTACCCCAAATGGGGGTTGTGCCACTTGGGGTGGCTCAATAAAAAAATTCCAGCGATTCTGGGGGGATGATCAGTTGCCCAAGAGAGGACTTTCGGGCGCGTACACTTTTCGAAGTGGCGTAGCTTGCGAAGTAGTGTTGTCTTGCGTTGGGCCGCTACCCAACGCCTCTGGGCGTTGTAGTCGCCCATCGGGCCCAGCGAACCTAAATCAGAAATAGCAGATATTTGCCCGTGCGCCGGCCCGAGAGCCGATGCGCGCGATCTTAAGTGATTAATATCGTTTCGTGTTTTCGCAAGTCAGGGAAAGTCTTCATGTCGAGCAGCAAAATGGTTTCGTCCGCGGCAGTACACACCAGCCTCCGTAAGGGATTTCTGGTCTCCACGGCGATGTCCCTCACTTTCGCGTCCTCTGCATTCGCCGCAGAGCCGGTCGTAATCGACCAGGACGAAGCCATCGATTACACTGCGGAAACGCTGGAAGGCTCGCCCGAGGCGCTGGTCCTCAAGAGCAACGAGGGCGGCATCACCGCCGATGTGGATTCGACGACTGCGACTTCGACGGATCCCGATAATACGCTGGATATCATTTCGCTTCAAACCTCGGGTGGGGCCATCGACGCGACCTTCGGTTCGATCACTTCGACCGGGACGGGACAAGTTTTCGCCGTTCGCGCGCAAAGCGGGTCTGGAGACATCGATGTTGATGTCGGCACCATCGATCTGGCTGGGGATTTCACGGCTGGCGTGATCGCACAAAGCGAAACAGGTAACATCTCCCTCGCAGCCGAAAGCGTCAACCTTGCCGGAACCAACCTAGGAGATTTTGGCGGTTCGACTGGTGACGGTCTTGTTGCCGTCACAGGCGGCATGGCGGATGTATCGATCGACGAGGGCCACACGGACGCCCTCTATGGTTCCGTCGCCGTCGCGCTCGGCGGTGAGGGCGCACGAGTCGAAAGCGGATCGGCATCGACCAGCGGGGACCAGGGCGTCGTGCTGTATGCTGGCAGCAATAACGGCGACGCACTGGTCATCAGCGGCTCGATCGAAATGACTGGCGTCCGCGGCGCCGGTATCGACTCGATCGCAGACAACGGCGTGGCAACGGTAGAGAGCGGGACGATCACAGGTGCGGGAACCGGAGTGCTCGGCATCTTCGCCCGTGGACGCAACGGGGTCGACATTGCTTCGGGCGAGGTGAATGTCGGCGGAGTCGGGATTTATGGCAATTCGAGCGAGGGGACCGTCAAGCTGGTCACTACGGGCGACATCTCGTCGACCAACACCACCGCGATCGACCTTCGGGGCCTGAACGTCGACCTCACCATCGGTGAAGGTACGACGGTGTCCAGCACCGCGCCCAACAGTGCCGATAATAACGGAACCTACCTGTCCGCCGTAAACGTCCAGGCGGGCAACGACGCGACTGTTAAGAACAATGGTCTGATTACGGCGCAAAACGACGCTGTTGCGCTTTATGTGATCGGCGGCGGCATTTTGAACATCGATGCAGGCGATGTGACCCAAACGGGCAACTCCTTCGCCGTTCTGGGCCGGAGCACGGCCGAGTCGGGCGTTACGGGCGTCACGATCAACGCAGGCACCGTAACTGGTGCCCGGGGCATCCGCGCGGAAACGCCCAACGGCGCAGACATTGCCATCAATACCACCGGCGACGTCACCGGAACGTCAGGCAACGCGATCAGCATATCCAGCCAGGGCGGCTTCACGGTGACCACCGCAGCCGATACGACCATAACCGGAAACGGGACGTCGGTGATTGCGGGCGGAGCCCTCGGCGGCAGCGCCAGCGTCACCAACGATGGCACCGTTGTCGGGCTCGGCAATACCGAGAGCGGGATCGGCGTCACCGCCCGTGACGATGTCACGATCGTCTCCAACATCGTCACGGTCGAAGGGGCTACTGCGCCTTCGGGCCAGTTCAAGTCCGGCGGCATCAACGCGGCCAGCCTGATGGGGGGCGACATTTCGATCGCTTCGAACAGCATCGAAGTTGGCGGTCAGCAACGCTACGGTATTGCGGCCGACACCATTGGTGAGGGCAGTATCTCCGTCACCAGCGGAACGATCACCCACGAGGCGGACGAATTCTCGACCATCTGGGCGCAGACCGATAGCGGTGCGATCACGATCGAAAGTGGTTCGATCGTCAACGACGGTGTCTCGGCGAAGGGTATCGAGGCGATCAGCCAGTCCGGCGACGTCTCGATTACGAGCGAAAGCCTGATCAACACCGCAGAAGGCGGCGGCAATGTCGAGGCGGATCTGTACGCCGAAGGTATCTTTGCCAACACCGGTGGTGCCATCACGATTGATAGCGGGCTGAGCGAAGTTTACGGGTTTGCTGCCAGTGGCATCGTGGCTCTTTCGGCAAGCGATATTTCGATCACTGCCGACACCACCATCTCGCACGGCGAATTTTCGCAGGCACTGTATGCCGGCACCCGTTCCGGCGACGTGACGATCACCAGCGCAGAGGTCGTTTCGGACCTGGGTTCTGGCATCTACGGCGGCAGCGACGCCGGTGACATCACGATCAATTCGGGCACGGCAGTTGCCGGTATCAACGGTTCGGGCGTTATCGGATCGACCTTCGACGGGGATGTGACCATCACCACCGGGGCAATCACTGCCGGTCGCTTCGGCGTGCTCGCCGATGCGACCGATGTCGCCAGCGTCGACGTTCAGGGCGATATTGCTGCAGGCGGGAACTACGACAACGGCCGGTTGAGCTACGCTGTCTATGCGAGGGGCGACGTGGCCAACATCACGACCGCTGAGGGCACGACCAGCACGGGTGTGGATCGCGGCCTCCTGGCTGCGGGCCAGAGCGGAGTGACAATCGATAACGCGGGCACCGCAGCCGCGTCTGCAGGAACCGGCAGCGCTATTTACGCCACTGCCACCGGCGACATCTCGATCACATCCAACTCGGTCGTTCTTTCCGGAGAAGGCGCGGACCCAGGCGCAGATGAAACCACCGGTTTCCGCAAGGGCCAGGGTGGCATCGTCGCGATCACCGACGGAGCGATCACGATCGACAGCGCCGATGCGACGGTGTCGGGCGACCACCGCTTCGGCATCTACGCGCAGAGCGATGGACCGATCGACGTCACCTCAGGCTCTCTGGCCTACGAGGCTGCCGATTCCTCGGGCATCTTCATCCTCGGCGGGAGCGGCGACGTCACGGTGACCAGCGACACGCTGATCGCCAACGGCATGAGCGGTTCCGGCGTTGTGGCGCGCAGCGGCTCGGGCAACATCACGGTGGATGCGGGCACCACCACGCTCACCGCAGAGGGGATTTTTGGCAATTACACCGCCGATGCGGTCTTTGCGCAATCCAACAGCGGCGACGTAACCATCACCAGCCAGGATGCTTCGACTGCCGGTTTTGGTGGCAGCGCCGTTGTCGGTATCGGCAAGAATGTCTCGATTAACAGCGCCCTCGCCCGGACCTCCGGGGAGAATGGGGTTGCTGTCTACGGATTGAGCAATGCGCCAGGCGGTACAGTCAACATCGACAGCCAGACGATCGAGATGTCCGGCAATGATGGCGCAGCTCTCTACGCCATCGCCAATAATGGCGGGTCCGCAGTGGTGCGGGTGGATGACATCACCGCCACCGGCGAGACGTCTGTCGGCATTTACGCGTCGGCCACCAATGTCGATCTGACCATCGATGGCGACGTGTCGATCGGGGGCAATGCGGTCAACCTGCGCAGTGTTGGCGGAACCGCCATGATGACCGTCAACGGGTCGCTCAGCTCGACTACCGGCATCGGCGTGTCGAGCTTCGCCCAAACGTCGGATATCACCGTGTCCGAAGGTGGCAGCATCACGGCGGCGCGCGCGGCAATCGCAATCACTAACAGTTCGCCAGGCTTTTCCGACACCGTCTATATTCGCAACGAGGGTTCGATCTCTGGCAGCGCCGCGGTCTACTCCAACCCGACACAGAGCGGTCTGTTCGCCGACGTCTATGTGCTCAATGACGGCACCCTTACCGGCACGAGCGGCTACGCCGTCTATACCGGCGCTGGGTCGGACACGCTCGAACTGACCGAGCGTTCCGTCGTCAACGGCGTCGTCGATCTGGGCGAGGGGGAAGACCGCCTGACGCTCGACTTCAATGATGAAGCGGAAGAGGGCGCGATCGGCCAGGTGGCAGCGTCAGTCAACGTCGAGGGCCTGAACGTAGACACCGGCACCTGGCGTGCAGAAACGGGCAACTCGCTCTACGATTTCATCGAAATCGAAGAGGGAGCCGAACTGATCGTTGCACAGGTCGACGGCTATCTCGCGGTAGCCGCGCCCGTGGTCGAACTCGATGGTACGCTGAATCTTGATCTGACCAGCGATACCGAAGCTGGCGAACTCACCGGCTTGGTGATCGCCGGCGCCGGTTCGGTCGTCCTCTCGGGCCCGGCGACCCTGCTGGTCGACGATGCGACCGGCCTTCAGTACACCGGCGGCACCTTCGTGGAGAACGGCACGCTGCTGCTCACCACCGAGTACGACGGCGATATCACGACCTCCGGCGACGGCACGTTCCAGCTGGGGGCCGGCGGGACCGACGGAGACTACACCGGAAACCTGACCAACAACGGCACCTTCCTGTTCAATCGCAGCGACGATTACGAAATGCTGGGTGACTTCAACGGCTCGGGTTCGCTGGTGAAGGATGGCGAAGGGACGCTGTATTTCGGCGGCGCCTACGGCTTCACCGGTACTACGACCGTCCTCAACGGCGTGATCGGTCTGTCGGGTACCATCGATCCCGAAGCCACCATCGACCTGTCGAGCGGGGCAACCTTCGACCTCAGCCAGGTTTCGGGCGGCAGTGCGACCCTTGCCGGACTGACCGGCAGCGGCGGTACGCTGGTACTGGGCACCACCTCGGTGACGGTTGCCCAGGATGGCGACACCACCTTCACCGGCTCGCTGCAGGGCACCGGTGCCTTCACCAAGACCGGTACGGGCGATCTGAAGCTGCAAGGGGACTCGCCGGATTACGTGGGCGAGGCGTCGGTTTCGGGCGGTACGCTGTCGGTAAACGGCAACTATTCCAACGCCACTTTCGTCATCAACTCGGGCGGCACGCTGGGCGGCAACGGGACCCTGGGACCGGTCACGATCAACGGCGGCACCTTCGCGCCGGGTAACTCGATCGACACCATCACGGTTGCAGGCAATCTCGTTCTCGATGCCACGTCGGTCTACGAGGTCGAAGTCAACGCTGCCGGCCAGAACGACCGTGCCAACGTAACCGGCACCGCCACGCTGGGCGGTGCGACGGTCAGCGTTCTGGCGGCAAACGGCCGCTATGGCGGTAGCACCGACTACACGATCCTGAGCGCGGCTGGCGGGCTGAACGGCACCTTTGGGTCCGTCACCAGCAATCTCGCCTTCCTGACCCCGTCGCTCAGCTACTCCGGCACCGACGTCACGCTTACGCTTGCACGCAACGATATCGACTTCGCTGCAGTGGGCGCGAACGTGAACCAGAAAAACGTTGCGGCTGCGCTCGAATCGCTCGGCGTCGGCAATGCGGTGTTCGAGGAAGTTCTCCTGCTGACCGACACCAGCGCGCAGACCGGCTTCCAGTCTGCGACCGGCGAGTTGCACCCGGCCGTGTCCTCTGCCCTCGTTGAAACCAACCAGACCCTGCGTCGTCAGATGCTGCAGGCACCGTCCGCACGGACGAACGGCGCGTTCGGTTGGGGTTCGATGATCGGCAGCTTCGGGGGTGCCGATGCAACCTCGAACACGACCGATCTCAAGACCCGGACCGTTGGCTTGATGGGCGGCCTCGGCATTGGCGGTGGCGGCTTCGAGGCCCGCATCGGTGGCGGCGTGACGGACGACAGGTTCGAACAGAACGGCACTGCGGATGCGACCTCGACCTTCCTCATCGGGCAGGCCGGCTTCGACAACGGCAAGGGCCTCTCGGCCAAGATCGGCGCAAGCTACACGTGGCACGACGTCGAAACTCAGCGTCGCGCGGCTCTCGGGGTGATCGATAACAGCCTGATGGCGACCTACGATGCGACCAGTCTGATGGCCTATGGCCAGGTCGATCTCCTGTTCCCGATCGGCGGATCGCTCGCGGTCGGGCCTACGGCAGGCCTGAGCTACGTGCGTACCGAGGTCGACGGGTTCAGCGAAACCGGAGGGGCGCTGGCGCTGACCACCGGCGCCACCGAGCGCGACGTCACCTACGGCTCGATCGGGTTCAAGCTGGAGGGCGTTGGTGCGAAGGTTCGTCCGATGGCTTCGGCTAGCTGGCGGCATGCATGGGGCGATCGCGACACCGCGAACACCTTTGCCTTCGCGGGCTCGTCCAGCTTCACCACCTTCGGTCCGATGATCGAGAAAGACGCCGCAGAGGTGCTGCTGGGTCTGGAACTGGGCGATGGCCCCGTCACCGCCAGTGCCGGCTATGCGGGCCACATCGGCAGCGAGTGGCAGGATCACTCGGGCCAGATCACCGTCCAGATCGCCTTCTGACGATCCTGTAACGACCAAGAGAGGCGGTCGCCGGTTCTAACCGGCGGCCGCTTTTTGTTTGTCCGGGGCAAACGCCGCCAGTTCTCGATCTAATGGGCCTGATCGTCCGCACCGATCCCCGCTTCGCAATGCTCGCCGAAGAGGCCGGCGTATTGCAGGATCGCGCTCCGGCACAGCGTCCCGCGACACCGGCGCCCGCCGTCGGGATCGTTCCGGCCATGCACCAGCCGCATAATGCGAGCATCACGGTCTCACGACCGGCTGACCGGAAAGAAGAGCTGCGCCCGCAGATCAATTTTCCGGCCGCGATGGAAGGGCCGCGATCGAACGGGCTTTCCGCCTGAAGCATTCCCGATGACGGCCCCGGCGAAGGAATCCTCGTTGGGGCCTATCGGGTGGGGAGCGTCCTCAAGGGGTGCTCCCCTACGCATTCGTCAAGCACTGGCCTGCGGAACCTGCTCGGTCTCCAGGCCCGCCCCCCTGATAAAGAAGTCGATCCGCGTGCGCAGGCGTTCGGGGGAAGGGTCCAGCCCGGCACCGTGGCTGATCGCATCGGTGTGGACGTCGCTGAAGAACAGGTCGAGGAACATGTCGCTCAGCATGTCCGGCGTGCCGGTCATCGGAATGCCGAGATCCTGCCAATATGCGAAAAGCGTCTTGAGCGAAGCGTGGTCGCGTTTTGCGGTGCGTTCGAAAAAGTTCCGCGCGAAGTCCACGTCCTGAACGCTGCGTGAAATGACGATCCGCACCAGCGCGACGACTTCGGGGTCGAGGAAATGCGTGCGCAGACCTTGCGCGACGCGATGAAGCACTTCGCTGGGGGAGCCGCCCTGGGCGAACGCATGCTGGATGATGAGTTCACCCGAAGCCGCCTTTTCGAAGACGACGGCTTCCAGCAGCCCGTCCTTGTTCCCGAACACCTTGTAGACTGTCGCGAGGGAGCCTCCTGCGCGCTCGACTATCTCGCCCAAGGTCGTGCGCTCGAAGCCTTGTTCGACAAAAAGGCTCCGCGCAGCGTCGATAATCGCCCGCTTTCGACGATCCAAGCGGCAGAATTCGGGCACGTCGGTCATATTTGCGAATCTCTAGCATTACGGGTTGCGGGGCAAGGGTGTAATCGCTATTACACCTTCGCACCTGCACAATAGCTGACTGAAAGCTTCCCCCATGAAGTCGATCCTCGCGGGCCTGGCTGCCTGTTTTCTGCTCACGGCGTGTTCGTCCAGCGAAGAGCCTCCGGCACCCCAGGCCGTTCCGGTCAAGACGGTCACCGTCGCCCGCCAGGCGGTCCCGAACGTCATCGAACTGCCCGGACGGGTGGAGCCGGTGCGCACTGCCGAGGTGCGTGCCCGCGTTACCGGCATCGTGCAGGCACGCCTGTACGAGGAAGGGACCGACGTGCGGGCGGGGCAGCCGTTGTTCCGCATCGACCCGCGCGAATTGCGCGCCAGCTACGCGCAGACTCAGGCCGCGCTGACCCGTGCGAGGGCCACAGCCGCCAATGCGCGCGCCGTGGTCGACCGCTATCGCCCGCTGGTTGAGGAGAACGCGATCAGCGGACAGGAATACGACGCCGCGCTTGCCGCGGCGCGTGAGGCAGAAGCCAACGTCGCGCAGATTCGCGCCCAGCTCCAGGCGTCCTCGCTCCAGCTCGGTTACACCACCGTGCGTGCGCCGATTTCGGGGCGTGCGGGCCGTGCGGCAGTGACCGAAGGCGCGCTCGTCAGCCAGGGCGAGGGCACACTGATGACGACAATCGAACAGATTTCGCCCGTCTATGTCAGCTTCGCGCAGGCCGCGAGCGAGGTCCTGAAGCTGCGCCGTGCGATCTCCGCCGGCGATGTGGACCTCGACGATAACGACCAGATCGAGGTGCGGCTGAGCTTCTCGGACGGCACCGAATACCCGATCCCCGGTTATATCGACTTCCTCGCATTCTCGGTTGACCAGCAGACCGGCACGGTCGAGCTGCGCGCCGAATTCCCCAATCCCGAACGTCTGTTGCTGCCCGGCGAATTCGTCCGTGCGCAAATCTATGCAGGCCAGATCGAAAACGGCCTCACCGTGCCACAGCGCGCCGTATCTTTGACCAAGGAAGGCGGCACGGTTTATGTCGTCGACAAGCAGGGACAGGCTGCCATGCGCCCGATCAAGCTGGGCGCGATGGTCGACGGCAACTGGATCGTCGAAAGCGGTCTGAAGCCGGGTGACAAGGTCATCGTCAGCAACCTGCAGAAGATTCGCCCCGGCGCGCCGGTAAAGATTGCCAATGCTCCGACAGGTCAGAAACCGGCCGGCAAGACGCCCGCAGCCAAGAAACCCGCCGACAAGCAGACCGCACGCACCAGCGGAGCCGAGTAAATCATGGCACGCTTCTTCATCGACCGGCCCATCTTCGCCTGGGTCGTCTCGCTGGGCATTCTGCTCGCGGGCTTCATGGCACTGCGCGCCCTCCCGATCGAGCAATATCCCGATGTCGCTCCGCCATCGCTTGCCATCAGCCTGGTCTATCCCGGCGCCGATGCCGAGACGCTGGAGGAAAACGTCACCCAAGTGATCGAGCAGCAGCTCAACGGGGTCGAGGGCTTTCTCTACATGTCCTCGTCCAGCCTTTCGAACGGCACCGCGAGCATCACGCTGACCTTCGAAGCGGGGACCGACATCGATATCGCGCAGACCGAGGTTCAGAACCGGTTGAGCACGGTCGAAGCGCGGCTGCCCGAAGAGGTTCGCCGACAAGGTATCACCGTGCGGCAGGCGAACGATGGATTCCTGCTGATCGTTGCCCTGACGTCCAAGGGCGGCGCTTACGACACGACCGATCTCGGCAACATCGCCTCAACGCAGGTGATCGACGAGTTGCGGCGTGTGCCCGGCGTGGGCGACGTGCAGTTGTTCGGATCGCAATATGCCATGCGTATCTGGCTCGATCCCGACGCGCTCGCTTCCTACAACCTCTCCCCCAGCGCGGTTCTCGCCGCGATCCGCGAACAGAACGCGCAGACCGCAGGCGGTTCGATCGGTGCGCAGCCGGTCAGTGGCGAACAAGAAATCACCGCGACGATCTCCACCGATGGCCGCTTTACGACGCCCGAAGAGTTCGAGAACATCATTTTGCGCGCCAGCAATGGGGCTGCGGTGGTGCGGCTGGGCGAAGTCGCGCGGGTCGAGATCGGTGCGCAGAGCTATGCCACGTCGACCACCCTCAACGGCAAGCCGATGGCGGGGATGGCGGTCCAGCTCGCGACCGGTGCCAATGCCCTTGCGGCGGCTGAAGGCGTGAAGGAACGTCTGGAGGAAATCCAGGGAAGCCTGCCGGGCGATGTCACCTGGTCGATCCCCTACGACACCACGCCCTTCGTCGAGGCATCGGTCGAGGAAGTGGTGAAGACGCTGGTCGAGGCGATGTTCCTCGTGTTTCTCGTCATGTTCCTCTTTCTGCAGAACTGGCGTGCGACATTGATCCCGACGCTGGTCGTGCCGATCGCGCTCGCCGGTGCATGCCTTGGCCTGTGGCTTTTCGGCTTTTCGATCAACGTGCTGTCGCTGTTCGGCATGGTGCTGGCGATCGGTATTCTGGTCGATGACGCGATCGTGGTGATCGAGAATGTCGAGCGGATCATGCGCGAGGAAGGCCTGCCGCCGGTGCAGGCCACGCGCAAGGCGATGGGGCAGATCAGCGGCGCGATCATCGGCATCACGCTGGTACTGGTCGCAGTGTTTCTCC
This sequence comes from Citromicrobium sp., assembly GCA_002729695.1. Lineage (GTDB taxonomy): Bacteria > Pseudomonadota > Alphaproteobacteria > Sphingomonadales > Sphingomonadaceae > Alteriqipengyuania. The sequence continues at coordinate 93,195 of PBYQ01000004.1, forward strand.
CGATGGCATTCTTCCCCGGGTCGACGGGCGGAATCTATCGCCAGTTCTCCGTGACGCTTGCTATCGCGATCTTCTTCTCCGCGTTCCTCGCCCTGTCGCTCACCCCCGCGCTGTGCGCGACCTTCCTGAAGCCGATTACCAAGGGTCATGACGACGAGGCTGAGGTCGAGATCGACGAAGAGGCCGAGGCCCAGCCCGGCTGGCGTGGGCGTCTGGCGCGCGCGCGGGGCAAGGCCGCGCGCTTCTTCGCCGGGTTCAATCGCTGGTTCGCGCGGATGCGTGAAAAGTACGGGCGCACGAACGATCGCATCCTGTCGCGCCCTTGGCGAGCCTTCGCAGTGTTCCTCGCGCTCGGCCTGGTTACGGTGCTGTTGTTCATGCGGCTTCCCACCGCCTTCCTGCCGACCGAGGATCAGGGGTACCTGATCACGGCCGTTCAAGCGCCTCCGGGTGCCACCACGGAACGCCTCGACGAGTCGCTCGAACAGGTCACGGATTACTGGATGGCGCGCGAAGAGGTGGCAGACCTGGTGGTCGTGCGCGGGTTCAGCTTCTTCGGTCAGGGGCAGAACAATGCAATCATGTTCTCCTCCTTCGAGCCGTGGGGCGAACGAACCGGCAAAGGCAGCAGCGCGGGCGAAATGCTGGCCGACGCGACCGGTCGGTTCAGCCAGATCGACGGCGCCCTCGCCTTCGTGATCCAGCCACCCGCGATTCAGTCGCTGGGCGAGGCGAGTGGCTTCACTCTCAAACTGCAGGACCGCGGCGGGCTTGGCCGTGAAGCGTTGACCGCTGCGCGCGATCAGTTGCTCGGCATGGCATCGCAGAATCCGATGATCGCCAACTTGCGGCCCGAGGACCAAGGGCCAAGCCCCGAGGTCGAGATCGACATCGATCGCGTGCAGGCGCGCGCGCTCGGCCTGTCGTTGAGCGATGTGAATGCGGCGCTGTCGATCACCTTCGGCTCGGCCTATGCGAACGACTTCAACCGCGATGGCCGCGTGCTGCAAGTCCTCGTGCAGGCGGATGCGCCTTATCGCATGACGCCCGAAGACGTGCTCGCGCTGCGCATTCCCAATGCGGAAGGCGAACTGGTGCCCTTCAGCGCCTTTGCCAGCGCGGACTGGTCGGCCTCGCCAGCCAGCCTGTCGCGCTATAACGGCTATCCCGCCATGACCTTGTCGGGCATGGCGGCACCGGGCAAATCCTCTGGCGCTGCACTGACGGCAATGGAAGAGATGGCGGCCCAGTTGCCGCCCGGCATCGGCTACGAATGGACCGGCATTTCCTACGAGGAAAAGCAGGCAGGCGGGCAGATCGGCTTGCTGCTCGGCCTGTCGGTCGTGGTCGTGTTCCTGGTGCTGGCTGCGCTGTACGAAAGCTGGGCGGTGCCGCTCGCCGTGCTACTGATCGTCCCGATGGGTGTGCTGGGTGCGGTGCTGTTCTCGATGCTGCGCGGGTTGTCGGCGGACGTTTATTTCAACGTCGGGATGATCACTATCATCGGTCTCGCCGCCAAGAACGCGATCCTGATCGTCGAATTCGCGATCGAGGAAGAACAGCGTGGGTTGCGCCGGATCGATGCCGTCAAGGCGGCTGCACGCCTGCGTTTGCGGCCGATCATCATGACCTCGCTCGCCTTTACCATGGGGATGGTCCCGCTGGTGCTGGCAAGCGGCGCGGGTGCCGCCAGCCGTATCGCGGTCGGCACCGGGGTGATGGGCGGCATGATCGCCGCGACCGTGCTGGGCATCTTCCTGATCCCGATGCTTTACCTGCTGGTCCGCCGGAACATCAGCCGCAAGCAGCCGCACGCCGCGGGGCATCTGGACGAGCCGGAAGACAGCAAACCCGGCGCTGAGGCCGAAGGGGAGAAAGCCTGATGAAGCGCTTCATGGCTCTCGCACTATTGTCCACCGCGCTGGCCGGGTGTGCCAGCATGGCGCCCGAGCACGTCCGGCCCGAAGCGGCGACCGCGCCCGCGTTCGACCCCGAATACCGGCCCGATGGGGAGGTAGTCGCATCCGAGCTGTCCTATCGCGAATGGTTCACCGACCCCCGGCTGGTCGGCCTGATCGGCAATGCGCTGGAGAACAACCGGGATCTGCTCGCCGCGACCGCGCGGATCGAGCAGGCCCGTGCGCGCTACCGCATCCAGGACAGCCGCCGTCTGCCGATGGTGGTTGCCAATGGCAGCGCGACCCGTTCGCGGCAGCCACTCGGAGCAAATTCGGCGGTTAACGCGGGCGATGTCGAGGGGGCACCGGCGTCGATCACCTCCAACCGGTTCGAGGTCGGCGTGGGCGTCAGCGCTTTCGAACTCGACTTCTGGGGCCGCATCGCGAGTCTGAGCGAGCAGGCGCGGGCGCAATACCTCGCTACTGTCGCGGCGCAGCGGGCATTCTACCTGTCGTTGATCGCCGATACCGCGACGACCTATTACGAGATCGTCGAGACAGAGGAACAGATCGCGCTGGCCGAGGCGACCGCGCAGAGCCGCCGTGAAGGCTTGCGGATCGCCAAGCTCAGGCTCGATGCCGGAGTGACGTCCGCGCTGCCGTACCGTCAGGCGGAAACGCTGCTGACGCAGGCCGAGCAGCAGCTGGCGAACGAGAAGCTGTCGCTCGCGCAGTTGCGCAACCAACTTGCCGTGCTCGTCGGCGGGACCGTGCCCGAGGGATTGCCCGAAGGCCGCACGCTGGCGGAACAAGGCGACAAGCGTCGCCTTGCCGCGGGGCTTCCGTCGGACCTGCTGCTGGTGCGACCCGACATCATCGCAGCCGAGGAACAGCTGCGCGCAGCGCGGGCCAATATCGGCGCGGCGCGGGCGGCATTCTTCCCGACGATCTCGCTCACCGGGAACGCGGGTTTCTCGTCCAACAGCCTCGACGGGCTGTTCTCCTCCGACGGGCTAGGCTGGAGCTTCGGCCCGAGCATCTCGCTCCCCATCTTCGACTGGGGCGGGCGCGAGGCCGATCTCGATCTGGCGAAGGCGCTGGAGGTGGAGCAGGTCGCGAATTACGACAGGACCGTGCAGACCGCCTTCCGCGAAGTGTCCGACTCGCTCGCCGGGCGACGCTACCTCGCGGAACAGGTCGAAACGCTTGAGCGCGGGGTCGAGGCGCAGGAGCGGATCGCTCGCCTTGCGCGCCTGCGTTATCGCGAAGGGGTGGCCGATTACCTCGAAGTCCTAGATGCCGAGCGCAACCTGTTCAGTGCGCGTCAGCAATTGCTCGCGACCGAACGCGCATGGTTGCAGAACCGTGCGACGCTGTTCGTGGCGCTTGGCGGGGGCGACGACCGCTAGAGTTCGCCATGGCTGCGATCGGCTTATTGCCGGTTTGTCAGGTCGGATGGAGTGTCGACATCGATCAGCATGTCGCTGGTCTGCGGTGCAATCACCAACGCATTCGGAAGGGAAAGGCTGCGCGCACCCCTGTCTTCGTCGAGGGTCCGCAATTGGGCGAAGTGTTCCTGCCCGAAAGCAGCGGGGTTTCCCGCGCTCCCGTCTGGCTGGCGAGTGAAAATCGCTCCGGTTTCCTGGCCGAGCAAGCGCAGGTGCGCTGGCTCCATCAGCGGCATGTCTGCCAGCGCGATGACGACGCGATCATGATGCGCAGCGGCGCAGACCCCTGCGGCGATCGATGTGCCAAGGCCACGCTCCGCATCGGGGTTCACCACAGGCCGCCATTTCTCACGGGCGGTGACGCGGGAATGCTCCCCGATCACAAGGTACAGGCTCTCGAACCCTGCGCTCTCCGCTGCCGCAGCCGCCCATTCCCAAAGCGGTCTGCCGCGAAACAGGACGGTGAGCTTGTCGCTACCAAACCGTTCGCTGCGGCCTGCGGCGAGCAGGATCAGCGCAATAGACGGATCAAGCGGTGGCATGCAGCCGCTCGTACTGTCCGACGATTTCGGCGAGCGCCGACAGAGCAAGCGCTTGCGGCGCCTTGCAAGACGGGATCAGTCCGATGGGGCTGCGGATGCGTGCGATCCGCTCTTCGGGTACACCGCGTTCGGTCAGAGCGAGTGTGCGCGCGATCCGTGCATTCTCACCACCCTGAGCGCCAATGTAGAACGCTTCGCTGGCCAGCGCCTGCTCGAGCAGTGGCAGTTCCCATTCGTGATCGTGAAACAGCAGCAGCGCTGCCGTCCACGGGTCGAGTTGGCAATCCTCCGCCGTCCGACCCAGCGTCAGCCGATCCTTATCGTAGGTGACGAGTTCGATACCCATTGCGGCTGCAAGCGCACCCAGACCAGTGAGTTCAGGACCCTCGCCAAAAGCCGCAATCCTCAGGGAGGGCAGGTAGCGACGCTCCGGCAGAGGCGAGATCTCGGGCAGACCGATCTTCGCGGGTTGGCGATCCACTAGCTTATCCAGCGCGCGGCGGCACGCTCTGCGGTCCGGCGCCGGGTCGAGCAGGATGTCCAGACCACCGCCACAAGGCAGGCGAAAATCGATCTTGGGGGAGCCTCGCCCGTAGCGGATGACCTTGGGATATTCGAGCGCACGAATATCCACCGCCAGCTGCGCTTCTAGGCAGCCGTCCGCGAGGCTGCCTATCGTGCTCCCATCCGGCAACACCGCCAGCTGTGCGCCCAATCGGCGCGAGAAGCTGCCGTCGATGCCGACGATGGTACACAGCCCGACGCCAACCTCGCGGGCCGCCGCGAGTGCTGCGTGATCGTCCCCTAGCGCCGCATCTCGCGTCAGCTCGGCAAGCATCAGTCGGGCATCGCGGCGAGCACGCGGTCGGGGGTCATCGGGAAGTCGAAGACGCGTGCACCGCTTGCATTGTAGATCGCGTTGGCGATCGCCGCCGCGCCGCCGCACATGCCGAGCTCGCCGATGCCCTTGGCCTGGATCGGGCTGGCCGCCGGATCGCGTTCCTCCACCATGATGACATCCAGGTCGGGCACATCGCGGTGCACGGGCACATGGTATTCGGCGAGGTCCGGGTTGACGAGGTGGCCGTCGCGCGGATCGAATTCCAGCGCTTCGGTCAGCGCGACGCCGATGCTCCACGTGATCCCACCGAGGCACTGCGAGCGGGCGGTCTTGTGGTTGAGCACCCGCCCGAACCCGAACGCACCGAGCATCCGGTCGACGCGGGCTTCCCCGGTGAATCGATTCACGCGCACTTGCGCAAAAAACGCGCCGAAGCCCGAGGCCGTATAATCATCCGCGATGTCGCCGGGCTCGTAATACCCTTCGCGCGCAAGATCCTTGCCATCGAGGAGGTCGACGATGCTCTCGCCCGATCCTGCCTTGCCGTCTGAAAGGTCCAGTTCGGCTTCCTCGACGTCGAGACGCGATGCCAGCTCCTCGCGGATCGCCTGACATGCGACATAGACGGCGGAGCCGATCGAGGCCGCACCCCAGCTTCCGCCCGAGCCTGGCCCACGCGGATGGCGGGTATCGCCAAGGTCGACCAGCACGCGGTCGGGGGACAACCCCAGCATTTCGCCCGCAATCTGGCTGAGGATCGTGTAGGTACCCGTGCCGATGTCGGTCATGTCGGTCTCGACCAGCGCAGTCCCGTCCGGCTTCAGCGTGACGCGGGCCTTTGCCTCCGAAACATTGTGCACGCGCGCGGCACTGGCCATTCCGGTGCCGACCCACCATTCGCCTTCGCGGGTCTGGCGGGGTTTGCGCGGGCCACGGTCCCAGCCGAACGCTTCTGCGCCCTGCCTGAGACATTCTGCCAGCTTGTGCGACGAGAAGGGCAGACCCTCTTCGGGGTTCTTTTCGGGGATATTCTTCAGGCGCAGTTCGACGGGGTCGATCCCGACTTCCTCGGCCAGCACGTCCATCGCCGCTTCCAGCGCGGGCATGCCGACGGCCTCGCCCGGCGCACGCACCGAACCGGCGGTCATTCTGTGGATGCGCGCGACCTTTAGCATCAACTCGCGGTTCTCGCCGCCGTAGAGGAAGTGCGAGGATTGCAGCACCGGCTCGGCGAACTCCTCGCCGGGCAGGTTCGAGACCAGCGCTTCGTGACCGAACCCGGTCAACGTGCCGTTCGCGTCTGTGCAGAGCCGCAGCCGCTGTGTCGTTTCCGAACGGCGCATGATGCACTGGAACACCTGCTGGCGCGACATCACGACGCGGACGGGGCGGCCAAGCTCTTTCGCCGCAATCGATGCCGCGACTGCTTCTTCGCTGATGCCGAGCTTCGATCCGAACCCGCCGCCGACGAACCGCGAGACGAGGCGGATATCGCCCTCCTCCATATCCAGCGCGTCGGCCAGTTCGCTTATATTGTAGTTCAGCATCTGGAGCGATGCGTAGACGGTCAGCTTGTCGCCATCCCACTGTGCGATGGCCGCGTGTGGCTCCATCGCGGCGGAGGCATGACCCCTGGTGGTATAGGTCACATCGACCGAATGAGTAGCTTCGCTCATCGCGTGGGCGAGATCGCCCTGATGGACGGTCTCGTCCTCCTGCTCTTCGGGTTCGACCGTGTTCGGATCGAGCGGGGCGCCTTCCTCCACCCGATATTCGATCGCCAGATGCTTTGTCGCATCGCGCGCCTGTTCGAATGTTTCGGCAACGACCAGCGCGATCGGCTGACCCCAGTAGCAGACGGTCTTCGGCTTCTGCTGCGGCGCTTCGTCGGCGGTGCCCTGCGCAGCGCGGGTGGTCAGCCGGGGATCGTCGATCACCGCGATGACACCGGGCATGGCGAGCGCAGCGTCCCTGTCGATCGAGGTCACTTCGCCGCGCGTGATGGTCGAGGTGACGAGCACCCCTTCCGCGCAATTATCGATTGAATATTCGGCAGCGTAGGTCGCCGTCCCGGTGACTTTCGCCAGACCTTCTACGCGCGGAAGAGCCTTGCCGATCACGCCCTGCCTCATGTCGTCGAGACGATTGCTCTCGTCCGGCTTGTCCTGCTTGAAATGCACGGTCACGACGCTTCCTCCACGGCTTGTTCGAGGACGGCGTGCAGCGTTCGCCGCGCCAGCGGAATCTTGAAATCGTTCTCCCCGAAACCCTGCGCATCTTCGAGCAGGATGTCGGCAGCGCGATCGAAAAGTTCGGGGGAGGGGGCTTTGCCGATCAGCGCGTCTGCGACGCGCGGATCGTGCCACGGCTTGTGCGCCACGCCCCCGAACGCGAGATCGGCGCGGGAAAACCTGCCGTCTTCGAGTTCGACGATGGCAGCGACCGAAACCAGCGCGAAGGCATAGGACGAGCGTTCGCGCACCTTGCGATAGAGCTGCGTCCCACCGACCGGGGCGGGGAGGGTGATCGCGGTGATGATCTCGCCCGGTTCGAGCACGTTCTCGCGCCAGGGTGTGTCACCGGGGAGGCAGTGGAAATCGCGAACGGGGACTGTCCGGCTGCCGCCATCGGAAGTGGCGATCTGGACCTGCGCATCGAGCGCGCTCAGAGCCACGGCCATGTCGCCCGGATAGGTGGCAATGCATTGATCGCTGGTGCCGAGAATGGCGTGAAGCTTCGCAATCCCGTCGATCGCTCCGCAGCCGCTGCCCGGTTCGCGCTTGTTGCAGGGTTGGTCGATATTGGTGAAGTAGTAGCACCGCGTCCGCTGGCACAGGTTTCCGCCGTTCGTCGCTTTGTTGCGCAGCTGCTGGGTCGCGCCGGCGAGGATTGCGCGCGACAGAACCGGATAGTCGGCGCGCACGCGTGGATGGACCGCTGTTTCGGTATTGGTCGCAAGCGCCCCGATGGACAGGCCGCCATCGTCGGTATCTTCGATTTCAGCGAAACCGACGCGATTGATGTCGGCGAGCTGGCTCGGCGTTTCGACCTGCAACTTCATCAGATCGAGGAGGTTGGTGCCGCCGGCGATGGCCATCGCCCGGTCGTCCGAGACGGTCTGCGAGGCATCGGTCAGAGTGCGGGCGCGGGTGTAGGAGAATGGCCTCATGCGCTCTGCTCCGCCACATCGCGAATGGCGGCGACGATGTTGGCGTAAGCGCCGCAGCGACACAGGTTGCCGCTCATGCGTTCGCGGATTTCTTCGCCGGAGATTTCTACGGCACCTTCCAGCGTCTCGCTAGCATCGCTCGGCCAGCCATTGGCGATTTCGGTGAGCATTGCGGTGGCGGAGCAGATTTGTCCCGGCGTGCAGTAGCCGCACTGATAGCCATCGTGTTCGACGAAGGCTTTCTGAAGCGCGGATGGTTCGTCCGGCGTACCCAGCCCCTCGATCGTGGTGACCTCGTCTCCGTCATGCATCGCAGCCAGCGTCAGGCAGCTGTTGATCCGCACACCGTTGACGATGACCGTGCAGGCCCCGCACTGTCCGTGATCGCAACCCTTCTTGGTTCCGGTCAGGCCCACGTCCTGACGCAGGAAATCCAGCAGGGTAACGCGGGGATCGTCGGGCACGGAATGCGGCGCGCCGTTTACGGAGATTGTCTGGGCCAAGTTCGCCTCCTTCCCCCGCCTAACTCATCGGAAGGGTTAGGGGTCCGAAAACGACCAAAGGTTATGAATGAGCAAAGGTTATGAATGAGATCGGGGAGCGATGCCGTCGCTGCTTCTTTTCAAGGGCGTACGATCACGATGGACGCTGTGTTGCGCCGAAACCGGGGGGCGGTTTCGGCGCAACGACGAGTACGGGATCGACCGAGGTCGCGACCCATTGCGGGATCGGCAATGGGTCGCAAGGCCCGACTCGCCTGTTCGATCTCTGGGCCTAGTTTCTGGGCCTAGAACGCCAGTCGCAGCGATCCCCGCAAGGTAAGCGCGGTTTTGTCGTTGCGGTCTTCGGCACCGACTTCGCCGCTCATTTCGAACATGTCGCTGCCGCCCAGCGCGCGCAGACGTGCGAACCAGCCGTTGCTGCGCTGTTCGGGATCGAGCGTGAAGGGCGTGCCGCCCTCGAAACTTGCGGTGGTCGAGCCAAGTTCTCCACCGACGACCTCGCGCCAGCCACCCTCGACCTCGGTGCGGAACCAGTTCTCGTCGCGAGGACCATTGCCGGTGAAATTGATGCCAACCGTCATCCCGCCGTTGACCGCGAATTCATCGCTTTTGCGGTCTTCGACGGTGAGGTTGAGCGCCTCGCTGCCACCTGTTTCGGTGTAGCCATCCTCGTCCAGGCTGACGTAATCGGCGGAGACCGCCGGGCGTGCGAAGAAGGCGCCACTGCCGCCGATCTCGTACGCCATGCCTGCGCTGGCCGTCATCAGCGTGCCGCCCCAGTCGCCCTGTATCTGACGCTCGACGTCTTTGCCGTCGAGGGTGTAGCGGAACAGGCGCCAGCCGTCGGCATCCACCTTGCCGATCGACCCGCGACCGAAGGCGGTGAAGCCGCCCCAGTGACCGCGCCAGTAGGCACCCAGTTCGTAGGTGTCGGAGTTCGCGCTCTGGTCGCCGCCAAGCTGGTCGTACTCGTTCCACATCCAGGTCGCCGAGAGGCCGAAGGCACCGAGCTTGGTGTCCACTTCTCCAGCGGCCGAGAAGCCGAACCCGCCGAGATCGTAGGCTGCCGTCTCACCGGCATCCTTGTCGCTGCTCCACAGCGCCGAGCTGAGGATAATGTCGACACCGCCGATGGAATAGACGGGGCTTGGCGGATCGGCCAGCTGCCGGGCAAATGCGCGCGAACCGAGGCTGATCCCTTCGAAGGTTCCGCCCGCATGGTCCGGCAACATCCGGCTGACTGTCGAGCGGAAGACGTCTCCGTCACTGATGCCGAGGAAGACCTGTTCGATATCGTCGTCGTTTCCAAGCGCGGAGAAGATTGCGTCGTATGCCGACGTCTCCGACCGGTTGAGGCCAAGTTCCGTGGCGGTCCGCTTTACGATGTCGATTACGATCTGGTTGGCATTGGCAGGCGTACCGAAGTCGGCCTTGAACAGGAACGGCATCGCGCCGGTGGCGAGTTCGAGATCGGCAGCGCCCGTCAGCGATCCGGCCTCGAGCACGAGATAGCTGCCTTCCGCATCATCGACATTGGCAAGCTTGATGCCCAGCTTGGCCCCGTCGGCGAAGCTGGCCGCACCCGCCACGTCGTAGAGCGAGCCTGCGCCCGCATCCTTGTCGAGCGTGGCGACGAGCAGGCCGTTGGCACCCACGCTCAACGAGCCGAGCGAGGTGGGGGACGCAAGGTCGAGCGCTCCGCCGGTCAGGTTGACGGCCAGCGAGCCCGAATTGGCGAGCGCGCCAGTGAAATAGGCGGTCCCGGCGATGGTGAGCGTATCCGCACCTCCTCCGAAGTCTGCGGTCCCGCTGAAGAGCGAGCTTCCCGACAGGCTCATCGTGTCGTTACCCGCCCCGAATGTGGCATTGCCGTATTGCCAGGCATCGCCCGAAAGCGTGTAGCTGTTGGCGCCCGCACCGAAGAAGGCATCGCCTTCGAAGGTGCCGTCGGCCAGGTCGAGCGTATCGCTACCAGTGCCCAAACGGATGTCGCCCTTGATCGATGGGGCCGTCTTCCCGGAGGCTACGACGGTTTGCTTGATCGTCGCCCCGGTGGTGTTCGCCGTGAGGTCGATGGCGAGGTTGCGATCGGAATCGGCCTTCGCTCCGCTCGCTTCGATCCCGCCGCTGTTCTCGATCAAGGTCACGGTCCCGCTGGAGTCGAGAATGGCGGTTGCGCTTCCACCTTCGCCGACGGTGGCCTTGATCAGGCCGCTATTCGCGATCGTGCCGAGCTGCGCGCCGGTATTGACCTTGACGGCAATCGCCGTGGAATTCGCGGTTGCCCCGCTCTTGGCTTCGATACCGCCCGCATTCTGGATCTTGGGTACGCTTGCCCCGGCCCCCAGGCGCAGCGCGGTCGCATCTGCGTCCCTGGAGGTTGCGCCAACCCCGCCGGTGATGCCGATGCCGTTGGCGACGGTTACCGCGCCGCCCTGTCCGCCGATGACGAGGCCATTGGCGTCGACACCGGTGTAGAGGCCGGCCCCGACGATCGTACCGTCGATCTGGACGCCGAATTTCGCCGCAGTGCTCTGGACCGGGCCGATCGCGATATCGCGCCCGGCAGCGCCGATCACGACGGCGGGAGCGGCCCCGTAGCTGGTAATCTTGGCGATGCCTTCCTTGGCATCCTCGATCCCATCGCCATCCTCGTCGTTGTTGCTGGCGTTGTTGTTTGCGGGCGGAATGGCGAAGACGATCCCGCCGGTGACATCGCCTTCGATCAGTACGGCCGAGCCGCCCTGGAGAAGGTCGTCCGCGTCGAGCTTGGAAGGGTCGCTGGGTACCGTGGTGTAGCGATATCCGGTCGAGCTGATGGTGCCCTGGATATCCATCGCACCGGTCACGTCGCCCGCGAAGTGCACGCCGACCGCATCCTCGCCCTGCGCGCTGATCGATCCGGCAACCCGTACGTCGCCAGTCACCGCCTGCGCGTAGAGGCCGGTGGTGCGGTCGCCGACGACCTTGATCGTACCGTCGTTGCGCACCTTGCCGGTCTGCGCGCCGCCCAGCCAGATGCCGGCCGAATCATTGCCTTCGACGGTGATCGTCCCGGTGTTGGTGATCGCGCCTGCGTGCGTGCCATCGGTGCGGATGCCGAAGCGGTTGGAGCCGAGCGCGAAGGGCCCGTCCAGATCGCCATCATTATCGGTGTCGGTCGGGGTGTAGGGCTCGTCGATGGTGATCGTGCCCGAATTGTTGATCTCGCCCGTCGTGCCGGAAACGGCCAGGATGCCCGTTGCATTGCTGGCATTGCCGATGGTCACGGCGCCCTGGTTCACGACCTTGTGATCGCTGTCCATCGTCACCGCCGTGCCCGAGCTGACCACGACCGATCCGGTCGATGTGATGGTGATCGAGTCGGGGGTGTTGTTCTTGACCGTGGAGGTCTGGACCGGGGTCGTCCGCTTGGTGGTGATGTCCTCCGCATGGGCGGGCACGGCAATCGCCAGAAGGGCGGTGGAGGCTAGCAGTGTGGTACGCATTTGGGTCCTCGTCTCGGATCGTATCGACCCGCATGACGGAGCCCGCGCGGCGCAACCTTGGCGCTCCGGCAAGTTTATTTTCAGAAGCTGGCGTCGATACCGAGGCGGATCGTGCGCGGCTGGAGCGGGGTGATATGCTCGCGCCCGACCGCGAAGGGCGTGCCGAGCGCGAAACGGTTGCCCTCGACATCGGCGATGTTCGTGATGCCCAGTGAAATGCCGAGGCTGTCACGCCCCACGCGGAGCACGAGGCCGCTGTCGAAATAGTCACCCTGCAACTCGCCGAGTTCCGGACCCAGGCCGAGGCGCGATTTGCCGATATAGCTGGCCCAGCCCTTTGCGGTCAGCTCAAGATTTCCGGCAAGCGTCCTGCGGTAGTCGATGCCCGCCCGCCCCGCATACCGGGCGATGTTTGGGACCTGCATCGTACGGGTCAGAAAAGCGGCTTCGGGCTGGTCGATCGCGCTGTCGTTGTAGGTGAAGCCGCCGTTCACGCGCAGCGCGGGGGCCAACTCCACGCTGCCGGCGATGCTGGCGGTCCAGACACGGCCATCGCCGATATTGGCGGTGCTCGGCAAGCCGAAGGCATCGATGAAATCGGCCTGGATGTCGCGCCAGCGGGTATGCGCGACGCTGGCGGTCAGATCGAAAGGACCGCGTCCCGGTCGCCCGTGACGCAGCCCGAATTCAAAGGTTGCCGCCCGATCATTGCGGAAACGGCGCACGAAGTTGCCTTCGATGGCGAGCCCGCCGGGCCGAAACCCCTCCTGATAACGGAGGTATAGACTGGTTTCGGGTAAGACCTGGGCGAGCAGCGAAAAGGACGGGAGGAAGGCCGTCTCGTCGCGGCTGGCGGTGATCTCGCGTCCGGCGAGGGCGATGGCTAGCGGAACGTCCTCCCCCGCACCGCCGAGTTGCGATCGCGTGTAGCGTGCGCCCGCGGTGGCGATCAGGCCTTCGAACAGGCGCGCATTCGCTTCCCCGTAAAGCGTGAATTCGGACACCTCGTTGAGGACGCCCGTGGCACTCGCGCTAAGCTCGTCGGTTTCGAGCGACCGGTTCAGCTGGGTCCGGTTCTCGGTCAGGCTGATGCCCGCGAGCCAGCCGAAGCGGCGGCCCAGCGGCTGCCAGAGCCGCGTCTCGTTTGCGATCATGCGGGTGTCGTTGCGCTGGGTGAACAGGCGCGGCGCGCCGCCGGGTGCGGTCGCATCGTACCGCTCTTCCAGATCGTGCCAGGCGATACCGGTGGAGGACCGGAATTGGACGGCCCCGAATTCGCCGGAGATGATGAACTGTCCTTGCGTGTAGTCAGCCTCCGCCCCTTCGCGAACACGCGCTGCCCGCGTCAGCGAGGGGCCGAAGCGATCGGCATACTGGCTGTCTGCGGCGCGGGTCGACTGGCCGAGCGCGATGAGGTCGGCCGTCCAGCCGGGCGCGAATTCGAGCCGGGCGATTGCGCGACCGCCGAGGATGTCCGTCCGGTTGACGTCGTTACGCCCCAGCAGGGGCTTGTCGATATAGCCGCCCTGCGTCGCGCCATCGACCACCAGACGCAAAGCGGCGCTGTCGCCTGCCAGCGGCAGGTTGAGCATCGCATTCACGTCGGCGCCCGGCTGGCCGTGTTGCGTGACCGATCCGCCGACCATACCCGACGCGTCGAACATACCCAGCTCCGGCTCGTTGGGCACCAGCCGGATGATGCCGCCGAGCGATCCTGCACCGTAAAGCGTCCCCTGAGGGCCTTCGAGCACTTCGACCCGGCGCAGGTCAGACAATCGCAAATCGGGGTCGGGCGAATTGTAACTCAGCCGCAGGTCGCCAAGGTACTGCCCAACGGTCGCCTGTGTCGGCCCGGTGAAGCTCGAATCCGCGATCCCGCGAATGAACAGCTTGTTGCGCCCGCTACCGAGATAGGTGGAAGAGACGGTCGCCACCTGCTCCGCAATCTTCTCGGTCCCGCCGATCCCCCCGAACTCGAGATCGTCGCCATCGAGCAGGGAGACCTGCCCTGCGAATTCTTCCAGCCGTGCGCTTCGCTTGCTGGCGACGACCACGATCTCGACTGGGGGCGGAGGCGGAGGCGGGGGCGCGGCCTCGCTGGGCGGCACGACAGGGCGCGGCTTGCGGGTACGGGGTTGAACGGCCTTGCGACGTGGGCTTTCGGCAGCTTCCATCCGCCATGCCGACGGCCCGACCGAGACTGCCCGCGCGTCTGCCATTCGGGCGAGGCGACGGATCGCGTCCTCCGGGGCCATCCTGCCTCGAAGCGCCTTCACCTGTCTTTTCGCCAAAGCCGGATCGGTGATCACGATGCTGGTGCGCGTCTGGCGTGCGAGCACGATGGCCGCATCCGAAAGCGTCCCCGCAGGGGAGTGCACCGCGACGCGCTCCGCCGCGGCGGGGGCAGACAGCAGCGCGACGAACGCGGCCAGAAGGATCCAGACGATCCGCATTCTAGCGTGCGTCCAGTACCCAGCCCGTTTTGCCCTTGCGGACAGAGATGCCCAACAGGGCCCCGATCGCCTGCGGATCGTCCTTCAGCGGTGCAATCAGCACGCTGCCGGAGACCGACTGGGTTTCGTTACCCGGCGCAGCCGTGAAGTCGATGCCCGTCGCCCGGCTCAGATCGGTGGCGACGCGGGCAAGGCTCGCTTGCTGGAAGGTCAGCCGCCCATCGCGCCATTCGCCAATCATCTCGGGTGCGACGCTGCTCACCTCGTAATCGCTCGAACCGGCTGCACTGGTGAGCACTTCGCCCGGATCGACCCGCACGTTCTGGCCTTGCGGATTGAACAGCACGGCCCCTTGCGACACGGCGACGGTCAATTCACCATTCCCGGTCCGCACATCGAACACGGTGCCGATATCGACCAGCCGGTCCTCCCCGATAGCAACCGTGAAGGGCTCGCTGGCGTCGTGGTGGAGCGTGAACAGCGCTTGCCCGTCCTCGAGCCTTGCGAAGTGATCGCCTTCTTCACCGAGAACCAGCTTCGAACCGCCCGCCAATTCGATCGATCCGCCATCGTCGAGCGCGATCAGGCGCGTTTCACCGGGCAGGGTGCTGTAGGTCGTCGGTCCGCCTTCTGCCTGCCACATCCCGAATGCTACCAGCGCAGCGAGCCCTGCGACCAGCGCGCCATTAAACCATCGCCGGCTGACGCGCCGATCTGTGGGCTCGTCATTGTCATCGTTGTCCGCCATCGGACGTGCTGCCTCTGCCTCTGCGCCATCGTCCGCAGCAGCGGCGATGGCGTCATAGGCTGCGGCATGCGCAGGATCGGCTTCGAGCCAGTCTGTGAAGCCTTCCCAGTCGTCGAAGGCCGGGTCGCCAGTACGCACGGCCCAGGCCAGCGCGTCTTCCCGAATGGTATCGTCATGCAACACGATGCAAATCTCCTGCTGCAAGGACGGAGACATGGACGTCAAACCTCATCCATACGCTCCTTCAACTCGGTGAGTGCGCGATAGGCGCGGCGCAAATCGCTCTCGACCGTGCTCAGGCTGACCCCGAATTCCTCTGCGATTTTGCGCTGCGGAACTTCGTCGACGCGGTGCCGGCGGAAGATCGCGGCGGGGCGGGGGCCCAGTTCGTCGAGCGTCCGCTGCGCAAGCCGGGCATATTCCTGCCCCAAGACGACGCGCTCCGCCGAAGGGGCATCCGACTGGTCCGTCCCCGTGCCGCCGCTCGCCTCGGTCCAGTTGCGTTCGCGCTGCGCGGCCTGCTTTGCCGATCGGTAGTGATCGATCATCAGCCGGTTCGCAATGCTGAACAGGTAGGCTTTGGGCGACGCGATCGGGCCGGGCTTCGCGCTGCTCACCTTGATCCACACCTCTTGCAGCAGGTCTTCCGCCGTATCGCCCGCACCGCGCGCGCGCAGGAACCGGAGCAGCTGGTCGCGATGCTCTTGGAAGGCGAGTGCAAGGGGTGTGGGGGCGGACAATGTCAGTGTCGTCGGGGTTCGAGGAAGTGCGCTGAATAGGCGCGATGGCCGACGCGCGAAAGGTCTATGTCCTCCAGCATGGCTGGGGATCGCATGTCAGCTCGCCGTGGTGCGACCCGGACGGCGCGCGTCACCGCGAGATACGCGTCCGGGTGATGCGTCTCGCCGTGCCGGCATCAGTTCGCCCAATAGGTGTATTCGTCGCCATCCTCGTATGTGTCCGCCAGTGTCTTGTCGATCATGACGGGCATCTTCACGACCGACGGATAGAGCGGCGGTTTGCGGTTGCGGTGATGCGCGGCGAGCATGGTGCGCAGGCGCTTTTCCTGCTCGGGACGCTTGCCGATCAGATTGACCCGCTCGGTCGGGTCGTTCGACAGATCGTACAGCCATGCCTTCTTGCGGACATCGTCGGTCATCAGCTTCCAGTCGCCCGCGCGCACCGCACTGATCGTTCCGCTTTGCCAGAAGATCGCGCCGTCCGGCCGTTTAAGCGGGCCATCGCCCTTCGCGACCGGCAGCAAATCGACTCCGTCGATCGGTCGATCTCCGGGCAGGGTGGCCCCAGCCGCAGCGGCGATGGTGCTGAACAGGTCCACATGGGTTGCCGGATCGCGCACCTGCCGCCCTGCGGGGAGCTGCGCGGGCCAGCGCATCATCAGCGGAACTCGCACGCCCCCTTCGAACAGGGTGATCTTCCAGCCGCGATAGGGCGCGTTCACATCGGGCAGGCCGATATAACCCGGCGCGCCATTATCGCTGGAGAAGAGGACCAGCGTGTTATCGGCGAGCCCTTCTTCCTCCAGCTTGTCGAGAATACGCCCCACGCTTCGGTCGAGCGCGCGGACCATCGCTGCATAGACGCGGAGCCGATGCGGCTGGATGTCGCCCACAGCTTCGTAATCTTCGCGCGTGGCCTGCAACGGCGAATGCACTGCCCAGTGCGCGAGGTAGAGGAAGAACGGCCGATCCTTGTTGGCATCGATTGCGGACAGAGCCTCGTCGGTCCAGTAATCGGTCAGGTAACCGCCCGGCGTAAAGGCCTGCGACCGGTCGAAGCGATTGCCGAAGCGTGCCCGTGCCCACAGGAAGCGGTCGACCGGATCGAAATCCACCGGCGCATTTACCACGCGCGGATCGTCCTTCGGAAGGTAGCCGAGTTCGCTCAGGACGAGGCTGTGATCGAAGCCCTGTGTCAGCGCGTCGAATTCGCGCGCCTCCCCCATGTGCCACTTGCCGATATGCATCGTGCTGTAGCCGCGCGCTTTCAGCAATTCGGCGATGGTGATCTCGCTCGCGGGGAGGCCCTGCTCGGCGAAGGGAGGCGCGTCGTGATTGGCCTGCGCGTCGTATTCGATCGGCGGCAGGTCGGGGCGGATGTCTTCGTTCACAGTCGTCACCACGCGCGCCATATTGTCGGGCGTGGGGGTGAACTCGAAGCCGGTACGAGTCGGGTAACGGCCGGACATCAGCATCGCGCGGGACGGGGCGCAGGTCGCGTTGCCGGCGTACCCTTGCGTGAAGTTGACGCCATCGCGCGCGATCCGGTCGATGTTCGGGGTCGGGACCAGACCCCCTGCCACGCCGCCGCCAAAGGTCGATATGTCGTTCACCCCCAGATCGTCGGCCAGGATCAGCACGATATTGGGTGGGCGATCGCCCGACGTCGCGGGAGGCGGCCCGGCAGAAACATGCCAGTCGAGCGCCATGGTTTCCTCGGCGATCGGGCCGTTGTCCTTCAGCGATACCGCCCATAGCAGCAGATCGGTGCGGAATATCCATCCGACCAGGCCGAGCACCACGACCAGACCGGCGATCCCGATCAGGCTCTTTTGCCAGAGCTTCATGCGCGCCTTCCCCTCCCAAGGAAACGTCTGCCATGCCACATTGCGCAGGCACAGGGAAATCGCGGTCGCACGATCGATGCGCCGTCGTCCCCGCAGGCCTGCCTTTCGATATTTCACCATGCAGACGAATGCACCATCGGTGAGCGGCTCGTTCGCTTGACTTGGGACCTCTCGCACGCCGAAGCCGTTCGGGCATCGTGACAAGGGGAAAAGAATGAGCGATCAACCGGTCCTGACGAGCCTGCACGATCTCACCGAGCGGTTGCAGGAGCTGCATCAACGCACGCGCGAAACACCGCTTTTCAATCCCGTCTTCCAGCTGGCGCACGATTTCTCGCGCGCGCTCGAAGGTGGCGAGGTATCTCTCGAAGCGGTCGGGGAGCTGGTCGATGCGCTGGTCGAACAATCGCTCGATACGCGAGCGTCCCGGCTGCGAAGGCTGCTCGAACCCGATACTCGCGAAGCCCGCCTCGATGCGCTGGCCGATGCGAACGGCGACGATTTCGATGCTTTTCGCGAGGCATGGTCGCACCCCCGGATGCACGCGGTCTTCACCGCGCACCCCACTTTCCTGCTGACACCCGCGCAATCCGCCGCGGTCGCGCAAGGCGCGCTATCGGGCGAAACCCCGCCGAGCGACAAGAGCGCCGAGGCGCCCGAGATTACCCTGCGCTACGAACACGAACGCGCAATGGCGGCGATGGCGCATGCGCAGGATGCGCGCGACATGATCGTCGCAGCTGTCCTTCGGGCGGCGCAGCAGCGCTGGCCCGATCGCTGGCAAGAGCTCGATCCGCTGCCGTTCCGCTTTGCCACCTGGGTCGGGTACGACATGGACGGGCGGACCGACATCACCTGGTACACCTCGATCGCGTTCCGCCTGTCGGAAAAGGCGCAGCGGCTGAAGCGCTATGCCGACGCACTTGATGGCATCGATCCCGATCATGCGCTGCTGGGCCCGCTCAAGACCGCACAGGTCCGGGCCGAGACCCTTGCGGAGAGCTTCGCTGGCGATCTGTCCAACCCGACCGAGCTGACCGCCGCCGCAGACCGGATGACGCAGGACGAGGAGCACAAGCTGCTCTCGCTCGAACCGCTGATCGAGCAGCTGGAAACCGATGCGCGCGGGGCAGAGCCGGAAAAGGCGGTCGCGCTTCGCACGCTGACCGCCGCGATGCGCGCCGATGGCCTCGGCATGGGCTGGATCCATTTCCGCGTGAACGCCAAGCAGCTTCACAACGCCATCCGGCGCGAACTCGACGATCAGGAAATCGACCTTTCCAGCCGTGGCGCGATGGCTGCGCTGCGCGATCTGCTGGCGAATGCCAAGCCGCAACGCGCCAACTTCGCAAGCCTTGCGGTCGAAAGCAGCACCGCCGTCCGCCAGTTCCTCGCGATGGCGCAGATCCTCAAGCATATCGACGGCGATGCCCCGATCCGCATGCTGGTCGCCGAATGCGAGCAGCCCGCGACCATGCTCGCCGCGCTCTATTTCGCGCGCCTGTTCGGGATCGAGGACCGGATCGACATTTCGCCGCTGTTCGAAACCGAAAGCGCGCTCGAACATGGCGGGCGCTTCCTCGATGCGCTGCTCGCCGAGGAGAGCTACAAGATCTACGCCCGCCATCGCGGCCGCATCGCGATCCAGACCGGGTTTTCGGATGCCGGCCGCTTCGTGGGCCAGGTGCCCGCAAGCCTTGCGATCGAGCGGCTTCAGGGGCGGCTTGCAGAGGCGATGGTGGCGAACGACCTCACCGATGTCGCTGCGCTGATCTTCAACACGCATGGCGAGGGGATGGGGCGCGGTGCGCATCCGGCAAGCTTTGCCGACAGGCTCGAATGGCCGCTGAGCCCATGGGCGCGCCGCCGGTTCGCACGGGCGGGCATCAGGCTGGAAGCAGAGGCAAGTTTCCAGGGCGGCGACGGATACCTGTTCTTCGCGGGGCCGGAGCTCGCGCTGTCCACCCTGACGCAGATTGCCGCCCTGACGCCCGAGATCGCCGACACCGATGCGCCGGTCGATCCGTTCTACCGCCGCACCGACCTGAGCCTCGATTTCTATCGTGCGGTCAAGGAACATCAGCACGATCATCTGGAAAGCCGGACATACTCGCGGGCGATCACCAGCTTCGGCCTCGGGCTGCTCAACCAGACCGGCAGCCGCAAGTCGCGCCGCCAGTCCGACCTGAACGCCGAGCGCGAAATGAGCTTGCGCCAAATCCGCGCGATCCCGCACAACGCGATCCTCCAGCAGCTCGGCTACCCGGTGAATATCATCTCCGGGATCGGGAGCGCAGCAGCAGGAAATTACGAGGATATTGCCACCCTGCTCACCGAAAGTGCGCGGGGGCAGCAGATCATGCGGCTGGCGCGGGCCTCCGATTCTCTGGCGAGCATCAAGACGGTCGCTGCGCATGGCGAGCTGTTCAACTCTGCCTATTGGGCGAGCCGCACCTATCGCGGGACCGAGGGCCATCTGGCGCGCAGCTGCGAAGCGCTGGCCGAATACCTGATCGGCGACGATCGGACGGGCGTGTTCCGCCGTCTGGCATCGCGCCTGCGCGTCGACGCACTGAAGTTCCACCGCCTGCTGGAACTGCTGCCCGAGGAAGCGCACGACCCGGAACGGGAGAGCGTGCGGCGGACGATCGGTGCGCTGCAGGCGCTGCGTCTTGCGCTGCTCCAGCACATGTTCCTGAAGGTGGTATCGGTCCCCGCGTTTAGCCGGGCGAACGACATCAGCCGTACCGACGTGCTCGAAATGGTGTTCTCGCTGCGGATCGACGACGCGCTCGCGCAGCTGCGCCGTGCGTACCCGACCGACATTGCGCGCAAGAGCGATTTTCCCGTTGCCGAGGCGGGCGATTATCCGTCCGGCGAGGGCGATGGCTACGCCGCGATCCGGCGCGATTATATCGAGCCGATCGAACAGGCGTACGAACTGTGCCTGAAAATCTCGACAGCGATCGCCAACCAGTTCGGCGCGCACGGCTAGGGCCGAACCGGGCGGCTGTTCGAAAACGAGCAGCCGCCCGACGCATTCGCTAGAGCTGGTACTGCCCGTCGACCCGGCGCAACGTGCTGCTTCCACCGTCTCGGATGGCGGCGGGTAGCAGCCCCTCGGGCAGGTCCTGATAGGATACCGGGCGAAGAAATCGTTCGATGGCGAGCGTACCGACCGAGGTCGTGCGCCCATCCGATGTTGCCGGGAACGGGCCACCGTGGACCATCGCATGCGTCACGTCCACGCCGGTGGGCCAACCGTTTGCGATGATGCGACCGGCCAGCTGTTCGAGGATCGGGATAAGCTTTGCCGCAGCACTGTGATCGTCCGCATTCATGTGCAGCGTGGTGGTCAACTGTCCTTCCATCGCCGACAGCACCTGCGCCACTTGGTCCAGATCCTTGCACCGCACGATCAGCGAGGCGGGGCCGAAAACCTCTTCCTGGAAATCTTCATCTCCAAGGAATGCGTCGGCCGAAACGGTGAAGACCTGCGCGCGTCCGCACGTTCCGGAAGTTTCCTGCCCGTAGCCGACCAGCTCTGCCCCCGCGCGCTTGGCGAGACGCCCCGCGCCTTCGTCGAAGGCCTGCTGGATGCCGGTGGTCAGCATGGTCTGCCCGGCCACATTGGCCAGCTCGTCGCGCGCGGTGGCGATGAAGGTCGCCAGCGCATCGCTCTCCACCGCCAGCACGATGCCGGGATTGGTGCAGAACTGGCCCGCACCCATCGAGAGAGAGCCGACATAGGCGCGCGCCAGATCCTCCGGCGCTTCGGCAAGGCGGGCGGGCAGCAGCGTGACCGGATTGACGCTGCTCATCTCGGCATAGACCGGGATCGGGACGCGGCGCTCGGCAGCGTGGCGCATCAGTGCAAGGCCGCCGCCACGCGATCCGGTGAAGCCGACCGCTGCGATGCGCGGGTCTTTCACCAGCGCCTCGCCCAGCGTGTTCTCGGTGCCGTTGAGCAGCGAGAATACGCCTGCAGGCAGACCCGCTTTGGCAACCGCTTCGGTGATCGCGCCTGCGACCAGTTCGCTGGTGCCGGGGTGCGCGGGGTGACCCTTCACGACGACGCAGCAGCCTGCGGCAAAGGCCGAGGCGGTGTCCCCGCCTGCGACCGAGAAGGCGAGCGGGAAGTTGGACGCGCCGAACACCGCGACCGGGCCGAGCGGGATCATCCGTAGCCGCAGGTCGGGCTTGGGCGGAGTGCGGCGCGGGTCGGCATGGTCGATGCGCAGTTGCTGCCACGCGCCGTTCTCCACTTCGTCCGCAAACAGCCGCAGCTGGCCGACCGTTCGCCCGCGCTCTCCGTTGAGGCGCGCTTCGGGCAGGCCGCTTTCCTTCATTGCGCGCTGGGTCAGCGTGTCGCCCAGCGCGTCGATCTTGTCTGCGACAAGGCGCAGGAAGGCGGCGCGTTCGCTCAGCGGCAGCGCGCCGAACACCTTCTGCGCTTCGGCCGCAGCCTCGCAGGCATCGGCTACGTCGCTATCGGTGGCGGCGAAGAACGGCTCACCGAAAGCTTCGCCGGTGGCTGCATCCTTGGCGCGGAAGGTTTCGCTCGATTGGCGGCGTTCGCCTGCGATCATGTTTTCGCCCGTCATCGTCACTCTGGCTCTCCTGTCGTTTTATGGTGGCTGACAATCCTGCGGGACGGCGTAGAAAGGTGTCTTGCGCTTGCCCGGGATTCCATCGTAGGTAGCGCTAACATAAAGAGCCGGTGATGCAACCGGATGCGAGGGAGTGGGATTTTGGATAACGCACAAAGCGGCACCAATATGGGGCTGATCACGGCGATCGTCGCGGTCGCGACGCTGGGTGGATTTCTTTTCGGATTCGACAGCGGGGTCATCAACGGAACGGTCGATGGCTTGCGGCTGGCGTTCAATTCGGACGATGTCGGGACGGGGTTCAACGTCGCGTCGATGCTGCTCGGCTGTGCCGTCGGCGCGTTCTTCGCGGGCAGGATGGCGGACGTCATCGGGCGCAAGAAGACGCTGCTGATCGCAGCCGTCTGTTTCATCGTCAGCGCCTACGGATCGGGCATCGCCGGGTCTTCGACCGAGTTCGTCGTCTACCGCATTATCGGCGGTCTGGCGGTTGGCGCGGCGAGCGTGCTCGCGCCGGTCTACATCAGCGAAGTCACCCCGGCGCATCTTCGTGGACGCCTTTCGAGCATCCAGCAGGTGATGATCATTATCGGGCTGACCGTGGCCTTCCTGTCGAACTACCTGCTCGCGGAATTCGCAGGCTCGTCGATCCAAGAATTCTGGCTCGGCTTCGAGGCGTGGCGGTGGATGTTCTGGATCGAGCTGGTGCCCGCGACGATCTTCCTCGTGGCGCTTCTCTTCATTCCGGAGAGCCCGCGCTACCTCGTCAGCCGTTCGCGTGGCGGCGATGCGCATGGCGTGCTGGAACGGCTCTTCGGCACCGACTTCGCGCAGCGCAAGGTCAGCGAGATCGAAGCTTCGCTCGCCAGCGACCACCGCCCGCGCCTGTCCGACCTGGTCAACAAGACCACCGGCAAGATCCGCCCGATCGTGTGGACCGGGATCGGGCTTGCCGTGTTCCAGCAGCTCGTTGGCATCAACGTGGTGTTCTATTACGGCGCGGTGCTGTGGCAGGCGGTCGGCTTCAGCGAGAGCGACGCGCTCAAGATCAACATCCTCAGCGGGGCGATTTCGATCGGCGCGGTGATGCTCGCGATCCTCCTGATCGACCGGATCGGACGCAAGCCGCTGCTGCTGATCGGTTCCATCGGCATGGCGATCACGCTGACCGTGATGGCGGTTTCGTTCATGAGCGGCGAGCTTGTCGACGGGAAACTGAGCCTGTCCGACGATGCCGGTCTGGCAGCGCTGGTCGCGGCGAACCTCTACGTTGCGTTCTTCAACTTCAGCTGGGGCCCGGTGATGTGGGTGATGCTGGGCGAGATGTTCCCCAACCAGATCCGCGGGTCCGGGCTGGCGGTGAGCGGCTTCGCGCAGTGGATCGCCAACTTCGGCATCACCATGACCTTCCCGATCATGCTCGCCAGCATCGGCCTGACGGGTGCCTACGGTTTCTACGCCGCCAGCGCAGCGATCTCGGTCATCTTCGTGTGGATGCTGGTGCGAGAGACCAAGGGGATCGAACTGGAAGACATGCAGGGCTGACCCTGTACGGGGCCGTATCGCTTTTATGCGAGCGGCCCCTGCAGGTAGCGTGTCGCGATGGATCGCCCCGCACCCCTGAAGGTCGTCGTCCTCGGCGGGGGTACCGCCGGGTGGATGACTGCTGCCAGCCTCGCCAAGCTGTTGCCGGATCGCGCCTCGGTCGACCTGATCGAAAGCGAGGATATCGGCATCATCGGCGTGGGCGAGGCGACCTTGCCCCACATCCGCGGGTTCGTCGAACGCCTCGGCATTCGCGAAGCCGAGTTCATGAAAGCGACCCACGCGACCTACAAGCTGGGTATCGATTTCCGCGATTTCGGGCGGATCGGCGAGAGCTATATCCACCCGTTCGGATCGTTCGGCGAAGAGCTCGCCGGGGTCGGCTTCCACCATTACTGGCTGGAGCTTCAGCGCCGGGGTCAGGCGGCCCCGCTGGGCGAATATTCGCTGTGCGTCGCCGCGGCGCTCGCCAACCGCTTCCAGCCGCCGAGCCGGGACCTCTCGCTTTCCTCGACCTATGGCTACGCCTACCAGTTCGACGCGACTTTGTTCGGCCCGTTCATGCGCGAGTTCGGCCAGTCGGTCGGCGTAACCCGCCACGAAGGCCTGGTCACGAATGTCGAGCGTAATGGCGATACCGGCGATGTCACCGCGCTGGTGCTGAAAGACGGGCGGCGGATCGAAGGCGATCTGTTCGTCGACTGCTCGGGCTTCCGTTCGCTGCTGCTGGGTCAGGAACTGGGGGAGGAGTGGGAGGACTGGTCGCACTGGCTGCCGTGCGACCGCGCGGCTGCGATGCCCTGCACGCACGCGACCGAGGACATTCGGCCCTACACCACCGCGACAGCCATGCCCGCCGGTTGGCGCTGGCAAATCCCTCTCCAGCACAGGATGGGCAACGGGTACGTGTTCTCGAGTGCCTTCTTGGACGAGGAGACGGCATGCGAGGCCATCCGCGACGCGGCCGAAGGCGAGCCGCTGGCCGATCCGCGCGTGCTCCGGTTCCGGCCCGGCAGGCGGCGCAGGTCGTGGAGCCACAATGTCGTCGGGGTCGGCCTCGCCAGCGGCTTCCTCGAACCGCTCGAATCGACCTCGATCTATCTCGCGCAGATGGCGATTACCTACCTGATCGAGCTGTTTCCCGAAGCCGGCGGGATCGAGCCCGCAGATCGCGACGCGTTCAACCGGCTGGTCGACATGGAATACGACCGGGTCCGCGACTTCCTGATCCTCCACTATCACGCCACCACGCGCGACGATTCCGAGTTCTGGAACCATGTGCGCACAATGCGGGTGCCAGACAGCCTCAGCGACAAGCTGCAGCTATGGCGCGAGACGGGGCGGATCGAGAAATATTCCGACGGCCTGTTCTTCGATGCGAGCTGGATTGCGGTCTACGTCGGGCAGGGATGGCTACCCCAGCGGCACGATTCACGCACGGGCATGGTCGACCCGGAAAGGTTGAAGGCCGCGGCCGATCGCCTGCGCCGGGAAATCGCCAGCGAGGTCTCGCGCATGCCGGGCCATCGCGAGTACCTGGAACGCGAGACATCCCGGCTGGCCGAAGCATCATGAGGAGCCCGCGATGAGCGAACCGCGCGAGCCCTTGCGCCGGATAGTCGTCGCGGGAAGCGGGCAGGTCGCCCTGCTGAGCGCGATCGCTCTGCGCCGAGCCCTGCCGACCACCGAGGTGGTGCTGCTGGCAGTTGCACCGCAGGGGCCAGCTTTCGCCGACTTCGCTGCCACCTCGCTGCCATTCACGGCGAGCCTGCACGATCGGCTGGGGATCGACGAAGAGAGGATGATCGCCACCGCCGGTGCGAGCCATCGGTTGAGCACGCGTTACTTCGGCTGGAGCTCGCACGATCAGCGCGGCGTTTTTGCGCATGGCGGGTGGACTGGCCGTGCGATGCGGGCGCGGTTCGGCCGCGACTGGGGTGGTGGGCCGAAGATTGCGGGAGGCGAACGTCCTGCCGGATCGCTTGCCGAAGTTCTCACCGACGCGGGGCGATTTGCGCTGCCGCCTGCGGATCGCGAGACGCCGCTCTCGCTGATCGAGTATGCCCTGCGCTGGAACCCTCCCGCTTATCGTACCCTGCTCGTCGAGCGTGCCCGGCAGCTGGGCATCGGTCATGTGCAGGCCCCGATTGAAACGATCGAGCGCGACGGGGCGGGCGGCATCACGGGCCTCAACATCCAGGGGCAGGGCTGGCTGGAGGCCGACCTTTTCGTCGATTGCAGCGGCCCGGCGGCGGTGCTCGCTTCGGCCCTGCCGGGCTTCGCAACGGTGGACTGGAGCACATCGCTTCCCACCCGCCGGGTGTTCATTGCCGCCGGGGCAGAGCCGATGATCGCGCTGGAAGATCGTATCACGCTGCTCGACGAAGGCTGGCTGATCGAACAGGCGGGACGCGATGGATTATTGACGATCCTCGGCGTGGGCGAGGGGACGAGCGAACAGGCGGCAATTGCGGCTCTGGGGAAAGATCCCGTCGCCGTAATGCCTGTGTCGCCCGGTAGCGTCGCCGAACCGTGGCAGGGGAACGTGATCGCCCTCGGCGATGCCAGCGCGCAGTTCGAGCCTCTGGCCAACCTCAATCTCGATCTTGCGCACCGCCAGCTGGACTTGCTGCTGGAGATGCTGCCGGGGCGCGAGATCGAACCGCTCGAACGGGCAGAGTACAACCGCCGCGCGGGGCTGATGATGGATCGGACGCGCGACCTGCTCGCGTTCCATTACGCCACGCCCCGTGCGCGGCGGGTTTTCGGCGAGGTCGAGGTGCCCGAGGCGGTGCAGACCGCGCTCGATCAGTTCGTGCGAAGGGGGCGCATGCCCTTCCACGAGGAATCGGCGCTGCTGAGGGAAGAGGAGATGGACCTGCTCGGCGCGCTGGGTTTCGAGCGGCAGATGTCGCCACAGGAGGGCGCCTCCGATCCGGAAGGGATCGAGGCCGGCGAGGCCGAATTTGCCGCGCTGGCCCGCAGGGCGCTGGAGGCGGCGCCGCCCTATGCCGAGTGGATTGCGGCCGTAACGCAGCCTAGCTGAGCGTCGAGCGGATCAGCGATCGCATATGGTCGAACAGGGCGGGGCTCGGCGCGCCGAGTACGCCTTGGGCGTGTTTCGGCAGGTGCTCGCCCGCTTTGCCCTCGGGGTCGAACACATAGTAATCCAGGAATTCGCGCCACGCATCTCGCTGTGCCGGGGGCAGGTGGCGCAGGGAAAGGAGCGCGTGGAGCAAGGCGTCGTACGGCTGCCCGATCCCCTCCGGTTCGCCTTCGGTCCACCAGTAATTCACCAGAATGCTGACCGGATCGAGCGATTCCACCCCATGCCACCAGCAATAGGGGATGTAGATCGCGTCTCCGGGTTCGAGCGTGGCCTGAACCGCATGTTCGAGGGCCGTCGCGAATTTCGGATAGGTTTCCAGATCGGGATTATCGAGATCGACCATGCTGATCGGTGCTCCGGCGGGCGTCACCTCGAATGGACCGGGATAGAGGTTCGCGGTCTGGTCCGGAGCGAACAGCGTGAACCTCCTGCGGCCTGCCACGCAGCACGCGACATTTTCCTTGGTGTCGAAATGCGGTGCAACCCGGATACGATTGCCGATCCACATGCGCGGTTCGACATCGGGCAGGACATCCAGCCGGTTGTCGCGATCAAATCCCGGCAACAGATTGCTGATGGTTTCCGACTGCATGGCCATCGCGGGAGGGTTGGCAACGGCGCTCGCCCTGAGCAGGTCTTGCAGGAAGGTTTCGAGCCGGCCCTGAACCCGGATGAAGTTGAGGCCGGTCAGATCGGAATTGTAAAAGAACCGCCCTTGCGCATCGGGGCCTGCGCCAATGGCGTTTACCGGGCGGGTGACACCCCCTTCCAGAAGATAGCGGGCAATCGCCTCGTCCCCTTGCCGGGCGCGCGCGACCGCTGGCCATTCGGAAACAAGCCCGCGCATTACCACCGGTCGAACGCCGTCGCGGATGGCTCGCAAGTCTTCGGGGGTCTTCGGGGCAGGGCGCTCCTCGACCGGCTGTAGATCATGGGGTTTAATCATCGCGTCAGGCGTTCCGACGCATCGATCGCGCTACCTTGCTGGGCGAGAAACTGGTCCTGGGTGGGCATCTTTGACACTGCATGAGCGACAACCTGCCTGATATGCTCCAGGCGTTGCAAGGTCTCCGCGTCGTCGAGCAGCGCGGCGACAGGATGGTAGGACTGCGGTTCGATGCCTTGTCCGGCCATCACCGCCAGCCAGCTCGCTTCCGTAAATAGTTCCTCATGTTCGCGGATTACGCGGCCCGAACTGCGAAACAGCTCGATCTTTTCGGCCAGTCCCTCGGGCGGTTCGAGATCGCGGCAATAGCGCCAGAACTCGCTGTCGTCCCGCTCGGTCGCCTTGTAGTGCAGAACCAGGAAATCGCGGATGTCGCGATATTCGCGCGCGGTTTCGGAGTTGAAGCGGTCGATTTCGGCACCACCGAAAGCCGCCGTCGGGAAATAGGCCAGCAGCCTTGCGACGGATGACTGGACGAGGTGGATGGCCGTCGATTCGAGCGGTTCGAGGAAGCCGCCCGCCAGACCGATGCCGATCACGTTCTTGTCCCAGAACCGCTCCCGATGACCGGCGGTGAAGCGCAGGTGGTTGGGTTCGGCCAGCGGGTCGCCATCCAGATTGGCCAGCAGCAGATCGGTTGCGGCATCCTGGTCCATATGCGCGGACGAAAAAACGTGCCCGTTGCCGATGCGGTGCTGCAAGGGGATGCGCCATTGCCAGCCAGCGGGGCGGGCGGTCGAGCGGGTCAGCGGCTGGTGCTCGCCCGCAAGCGTGCAGGGGACGGCAACGGCGCGGTCGCAAGGCAGCCATTTCGACCAGTCTTCGAACGGTACTTCCAGCGCCTGCCCCAACAGCAGCGAGCGAAAGCCGGAGCAATCGAGGAAAAGCTCGCCTTCGATGACGCGCTTGTCCTCCAGCCGGACGCCGGTGACGAAGCCGCTGTCTGCGTCCTGCACAACCTCGATCACCTTGCCTTCCTGCCGCACGACACCTTGCTGCTCGGCCCGCTTGCGGAGGAACCTGGCGTAGCGGCTGGCATCGAACTGGAAGGCGTAGGCCAGCTTGGAAAGCGGCGATTTGGGATTGCCTGACTGCGGCCAGAAGAATTTTCCCGCCGCCCCGGCTGCGGCTGCGGTCGAGTAGGCGTCCAGCTGTGTCGGGTCGCCAAGTTCGCGACCGCGCAGCCAGAAATGGTGGAACTCGATCCCCAGCATGTCGAGCCCGTAGGTCCCGAAAGGGTGGATGTACGAATGCCCCGGGCGCAGCCAGTCGACGAACTCGATGCCCAGCTTGTAGGCGGCGTGCGTTTCCCGAACGAACTCGTTCTCGTCCAGCCCGAGCAGCTTGTTGAACCCGATGATCTGCGGGATCGTGGCCTCGCCGACGCCCACCGTCCCGATCGCCTCGCTCTCGACGAGCGTGATCGATGGTCCGCGCGGGCCGGCAAGCACCCTGGACAATGCCGCCGCAGCCATCCACCCGGCGGTGCCACCGCCGACGATCACGATCTTGCTGATCGGTTTTGCGGTCAAGAAAAGCTCCCGAAACGTACCGATGGGGTATCGGGCTGGTCCTGAAACCACGCGCCGGCCCGCCGCAGAAAATCGTCCTGCGTGGGCAAGCGTTCGGCGGTCGCGCGATAGCCTTCGCGCATCTGCTCCATTGCGGTGCGCACCTTCGCTTCGTCGAGCGTGTCGGCGATCGCATCATAGGCCTCGGGGCGCATGTTCTGCCCCAGCATCACCGCCACCCAGCTGGGGAGGGCGAAGAGTTCGGCATTCTCGCGGAAAACGCGGCCGTGCAACCGCCACAACTCCATCTTGCGCGCCAGGCTTTCGGGCACGTCCATCGCGCGGACATCGCGCCAGAATGCGGAATCGTCGCGTTGCGTAGCCTTGTAGTGGAGGATGACGAAATCGCGCACGTCCTCGTAAACGTCGCGCATCCCGCGATTATACTCGTCACGCTCGGCCGGGCTGATGGGCTTGTCCGGGAACAGCGCGAACAGCCGGGCGATGCCGTTTTGCACGAGGTGGATGCTGGTGGATTCGAGCGGTTCGATGAATCCGGACGATAGACCCAGCGACACGACGTTGTGGCTCCACGCCTTCTTGCGCATTCCGGTCGTGAACCGCAAAGTTCGCGGATCGGCCAGAGGCTTGCCTTCGAGATTGTCGAGCAGGATCGAACGCGCTTCGTCTTCCTCCATATACCTGCTCGAAAAGACATGGCCGTTGCCCGTGCGGTGCTGCAGCGGAATGCGCCATTGCCAGCCTGCAGAATGCGCAGTGGCGCGGGTAAACGGATCGGGCGAGGCAACGTTCTGGGTCGGGACAGCGATGGCGCGATCCATCGGCAGCCAATGGCTCCAGTCTTCGTATCCCGTCTCCAGCTCCTGTTCGATCAGGAGCCCGCGAAAGCCCGAGCAGTCGATGAACAGGTCGCCTTCGATCACGACGCCGTCTTCGAGCGCGACCGACGCGACATCGCCCGTCTCGCCATGGCGGTGGACCTGTACGATCTTTCCCTCTCGGCGCACGGTTCCCTGCCGTTCGGCGAGGCGGCGCAGGTAGTCGGCATACAGCGTGGCATCGAAATGGAAGGCGTAGTTGATTTCGCTGACCGGCGAGCGTGCGTCGGCCGACGGACGCCCGAACCGCTTGAGCCCGGCGGCGACCGCGCTCATCGAATAGTCCGCGAAGGAGGATGGGTCGGCGGCGCCCCGGAACACTTCGCGCAGGAACAGCTGGTGGAAGCTGATACCGTGGAAATCGCGGCCGAGATTGCCGAAGGGATGAATGTAGCGGTCGCCCACGCGGCCCCAGTCGACGAATTCGATTCCCAGTTTGAATGTCGCGCGCGTCTCGCGGAGAAATTCGTTTTCGGGAATGTCGAGCATGCCGTTGAAGTTGCGGATCGGGGGGATGGTCGCTTCGCCCACGCCGACGGTGCCGATCTCGCTCGATTCGATTAGCGTGATGGTGCGCTTCCCGTCGGCAAAAAAGCGGGAGATCGCAGCCGCAGCCATCCATCCGGCGGTACCACCGCCGACGACCACGACCTTTTCGATCCGGTTCGAGGTAACGATATCTCTAGGTTCCGCCATGCATCGCTCGCCTGCTGTTTCTTGTTTGCAACACTGTGCAGGCTAATGATGCTGCGGCGTATTGCATAGGCCGAATACTGCCGATATGACTTGCCCCCGATAAAAACAACACGCGCTGCACCGTTTTGTGGTAGCGCTAACATGGGAGAGGTGGCCGGATGGCTAAATTGCGCACTAGCAGTTCGAAGGACTGTGGCTTCGACACATTTCGGGTTTTGTTGCGGGCGGGTGCCTCGTCGCTCGTTCTTGGCGGTCTGCTGACCAGCCAGGCCGCTCTCGCACAGGATCGTCAGCAGACGACCGAAATCGAAGAGGCTGGTGAGCCCGAGCAGGGTGCCGAGCCGACCGTCGTCGAAGAGAACGTGATCGTCGTCAGCGGTATCCGCCAGTCGCTGGCGAACGCACAGGATATCAAGCGCGACGCCGATACGGTGGTCGATGCGATCACCGCCGAAGATATCGGCGCGCTGCCCGACCGCTCGGTGACCGAAGCGCTGCAGCGCGTCCCCGGTATCGCTATCAACCGCTTCGCCGGTTCGAACGACCCCGACCACTTCTCGGTCGAAGGCTCGGGCGTCACCGTCCGCGGCCTCAATTTCGTGCGTTCCGAATTCAACGGCCGCACCGCATTTGCCGCCGGTGTCGGCGGCCAGGCGCTGAACTTCGCCGACGTTCCTTCGGAACTGCTCGGCTCGGTCATCATCAACAAGAACGCCACCGCAGAGATGATCGAGGGCGGGCTCGCCGGTACGGTCAACCTCAACACCCGCAAGCCGTTCGATCGCCCCGGATTCCACATCGGCTTCAGCGGCGAAGCGAACTATGGCGACTTCCAGAAGGAATGGACGCCGACCGGATCGCTGCTGGTCAGCAACACTTGGGATACCGAGATCGGCCGCTTCGGCATCCTCGCCAGCGGATCCTATTCCCAGATCAAGAGCAGGGCTGATGGTTTGCAGGTCGCCAACTACCAGACGCGCGACGGCACGCTGGTTCGCACTGCCAACACCACCGATCGCTTCGTCTGCCGCAATCCGCTGCCCTCGAACACCGATACGATGACGCTGCCCCCCGGCAACGCCGCCTGCGGCAACTTCGGCACCCCGGGCGCGGACGGCTTTGCCGACTATGCCGATTATCGCGTCGCGCCGATCGGCGGCCAGTTCCGCACCCAGAACTTCGACCGCAAGCGCGACGGTATCGCCGTTTCCGCGCAGTTCGAATCGATCGATCAGCGCACCTTGCTGACGGCCGAGTTCATCCGGTCGCACACGACCAACGACTGGGGCGAATACACCTACGAAACCGCGCCCGACCTGACCGAGTACAACACCTATCCGATCGGCTGCCTGCAGAACGCGAACGGCCCGAGCGTGATCGACAGCAACGGCGCCGTTAACCCGGACGACGAAACCCCGCCGCGCGCGCAGTGCCCGGTCGGCCAGTTCACCGACTTCATGTATAATGAAGATGGCTTGTTCCAGTCGGGCTACATCGTCGATGCGTCCAACGGCTGGCGTGGGGACCCGGGTGCGTCGCCCTATGTTCCGATCGGCGGCTCGCAGTTCTCGCTCGCCCGCAGGCAGGTGTCGGACGAAGTTACCAACACCGATTACAGCCTCAACCTGCGGCACGAATTCTCCGATCGTGTGACGCTGGAACTCGATGCGCAATACGCAAAGTCGCACAAGCAGAACCTTGACTTCAGCCTGTTCGGATCGATGTTTGCCGATCAGGAGCTGGATATCACTGGCGACTATCCGGTTTCGATCCCGCACAAGCCGCAATTCCTGGCTTACACGTGGTCTTCCGGGGGCGACTATCTGGAAGACAATGCCACACGGCCCATCCTGAACGACCCGACGGACGCGGAATATTTCAGCGATCCCCGGTTCCAGTTCTGGCGCGCCGCGATGGATCACGCCGAAGACAGCAAGGGTGAGCAATTCGCCTTCTCGGCCGACCTCGACTACGAATTCGACGAAGATTCCTTCATTCGCCGGGCGAAGGTCGGGGCCCGTTTCCAGGGGCGCCAGCAGGACGTCCGCTACTCCACCTACAACTGGGGCAATCTGTCCGAAGTGTGGAATGGCAGCCGCCCGGTCAATTTCGACGATACCGATCCGTCGGCGATGGTCCGCTACGATTTCCCGAACTTCTTCCGCGGTGAGACCGCGGCCCCTCCGGGAGCGTTCTACTACGGTGGCGACCTGATCAACGACTACGACGGCTCGGTTGCCTTCATCCGGACCATCCAGGATCAGGCGACCGCGCTTGGCGCGTCGCTCGACTGGCAGCCGCTGGCCGCCCGCGCGCAGGCCGTCGCCGGATCGCGTTTCCTGCCCAGCGAAATCCAGACGATCGATCAGGACGACTATGCACTTTATGGCATGGTCAGCTTCGGCAGCGACGAGATGTTCGGCAATGTCCGCTTCTCGGGCAACGCCGGGCTGCGCTGGGTCAAGAGCGACGTGCGTTCGGCAAGTTCGCGCGGTCCGGGCAGTCAGGACGATCTCGGCATTACCTTGCCCTTCTCCGAACGGTGCGCTCCGCGCAGCCGTCCGCCGGAACTCGGCGGCGGTACCGTCGTCCCCGGCGGGATCTGTACGATCGGTGAAACGGCCTACCAGGCTTTGCAGAACTTCGCCGATGGCAGCCTGACCTACACGCAAGGCACCAACACCTACGACTACCTGTTGCCGAGCATGAACCTGAAGTTCGGCCTGACCGACGACCTGATCCTGCGTCTTGCCGGTTCGAAGGTCCTCTCGCGGCCGGAAAACAGCTACATCCGCAACTACTTCACGCCGACTCTCGATACCGAGGGCAACTATCTGGCGTCCGCGGGTGATCCGACGCTGTTGCCGGCCACGGCATGGCAGTTCGATGCAAGTCTGGAATGGTACTTCGCCCGTGTGGGTTCGTTGACCCTCAACGGCTTCTACAAGGACATCGAGAACTTCTTCTACCAGCAAGTTCGCCAGGAAACGATCTCCAACGCTGCCGGCGATACCCGGACGGTGACGGTGCGCGGTCCGGCGAACTTCGATGGCCACGGCAAGGTGAAGGGCTTCGAAGTTGCCTACCAGCAGACCTTCGATTTCCTGCCGGCTCCGCTCGACGGGCTCGGGGTGCAGGCGAACTACACCTACATCGACAGCCAGGGCCTGCCGAACACGTTCCTGAACGGTGGCGAGGCAGTCGATCCTTCGACCGTCCCGCCGGGCAACCTGCCACTCGAGCAGCTGTCCAAGCACAACTACAACATCGCGGGCTTCTACGAGAAGGGTCCGATCTCGCTTCGTGCAGCCTACAACTGGCGTTCGCGCTTCCTGCTGACGGCATCGGACGTGATCTACCCGTACTACTCGATCTTCAACGAGCCGACCGGGCAGCTGGACGCTTCGGTGTTCTTCAATCTCAGCGACGCGCTGAAGATTCCGGGTGGCATCAGGGTCGGGGTGCAGGGTGTGAACCTGCTGAACGAGGTGACCAAGACCTCGCAGGCGTACACCGGCGATCCCGACGTGCTGGCACCGCGTTCCTACTTCATGAACGACCGCAGGTTCTCGTTCATCATCCGCGGCAACTTCTAGCTCCCCAAGCTGGAACTCCAAAGGGCCGCCGTGCATCGCGCACGGTGGCCCTTTCTTTTATCGGTAAGCCGGTCGCGCGGAAGAGAAGTCCAGCCTCGCCGCACGCGACCAGGCGCGGACGTGCGGCATCGGGCGCCGCACGTGGCGCCGCCCGATGCCGTCGAATTTCAGCGATCAGAGGGTGGTCAGCGAATCCGCGATGGCCGTTCGCAACGGGGTGGCGCGATAGCTGGAATCGTACGGCGTCCCGCGCACTTCGAGCCCATCGTCGCGTTTCGCGTCGGTGAAACCCTGCAGCCAGTTGAACTTGTTCACCATGCCCCAGGCGAGAATGTCGTCGAGGTGGGCATCGTAGTCGAGCATCACATCGAAATAGCGCTGCGCGAACTCGGCCACCTTCTCATCGCGCACCGCGATATCGGCGGGTAGCGCCCGGTCCTTCACGTCGAACTCGGTGATCAGCAGCCGGTAACCCATCCCGACGACCTCATCGAGGAAACGGCGCCAGCCCGCCTCGTCGTAGGGGCCCACGCCGGTCGCCGGGTCGATGTCGAACATCTCGATATGCGACTGGATGCCGAGCGCGTCGACCGGCGTGCCGCGTTTGCGAAAGCCCTCGAGCAGGCGCAGGACATCGTCGCAGTGCTTGGCGTGCTGCGGCTCCCAGCTCATGTAGTCGTTATACACCAGCTGCCCTTGCGGAAGCTGTTCGCGCGCGGTGTGGAAGGCGAGGTCGAGCACCGCCTCGGGGCTGCCCATCGCGCGGCTGAGGCTGGTCTCGATCGTGTCGTGCCGATCGTGGTCGATCGCCTCGTTGACGACATCGTAGCTGGTAATCACGCCGCGATAGCGGTCGGTCACCGCGCGGATATGTTCGGTGAGAAGGCGCTCAGCCTCCTGCACCGGGTTCGCGCCAAAGTCGTAGGTGTTGAGCCACTCGGGGAACCACTGCGGGCGATGCCAGAGCAGCGTATGGCCGCGCAGCGCGAGGTCGTTTGCCTGCGCCCACGCGACGATCTGGTCCATGCGGCTGAAGTCGAACCTGTCGGGCGAGGGGCGCACCGCCTGCCACTTCATCTCGTTCTCGGGCACGACGATGCCGCATTCCGCCTTCACGATCCCGGTGTAAGCCGGGTTCTGGATCGAGCCCGCACCGATGAAACCGGGCGTCGAAGCAATCGCGCTGCCGAAGCGGCGACCGCCCCGCATCGCGAGCGCGTTCAGGCTCGGCGTCGCCGGGTTGTTCAGGGGCGATTGCACCGAGGATGCTGGAGCAGCGAGGCCGCCTCCCATTCCTGTGCAGCCGATCAGCGGCATCGCCGCCATCCCGGCAAGCGCCGCCCGACGGCTCATGGTGAACCCGTCCATGCTCATACAATCTCCACTTCGATGCTCTTAAGCTGTGCGCTGCTATTGCCGACCGAGAGCACCAGCGGCCCAGGTTCGTTGACCTCTTCCATCGCGCGATTCCAGATCGCGAGGCGGCGGGGTTCTATGGTGAAGCCTACGGTTCTGACTTCGCCGGGGGCCACCGTGACGCGCTCGAACCCCTTGAGTTCGAGGACCGGCTGCGTGACCGACACATCGCTGCGGGTGACATACAGCTGAACGACCTCGTCGCCCGTCCGAGACCCCGTGTTGCGAACCTCTGCTTCGACCACCACCGGCTCGTCCCGCTCAAAGCGCGTCTTCGCCGGGCGAGGCTCCGAGATGGCGAAGCTTGTGTAGCTGAGGCCATGACCGAAGGGGAACAGCGGCGTCTTGTCGTCGAACAGGTAGCCGCGCCGGGCGCTGGGCTTGTGGTTGTAGAACGCGGGGATCTGGCCCGCATTGCGCACCACCGTCACCGGAAGCTTCGCCCCCGGATTGATCTTGCCCAGCAGCGCCTCGGCGATCGCGGTGCCGCCTTCCTGCCCGGCGTACCAGCATTCGAGCACGGCATCGGCCTTGTCGATCACGTTTGGCCAGCTCGGCGGGCGGCCATTGATCGCGCAGACCACCAGCGGCTTGCCGAGTGCGGCGAGCGCATCGACCAGCTCGTTCTGTTCGCCGAGGATGGCGAGATCGGTGCGGTCGCCGAGATGGTTTGTGGCAAAGCCTTCGCGGCTGGTCTGCTCGGTGTCGCCGATCGCGAGGATGATGGTATCGGCGCTCTTCGCAACCTCCACCGCCTCGGCGATCAGGCGCAGGTTTTCGGCGCGATCCGCCAGTTCGATCAGGTCCTGCGAGCGATCCTCGCTGGTAGTGATGAAGACACCCTGCGCGGTCACGAAGTCGGCATCAGGTGCCACTGCGCGCAGACCCTCGATCAGGCTGACGGCCTGCTTCGGCACGGAGGAATAGCCGCCGAGCCGAGCAATCGCGTGGTTCGGCCCGATCACCGCGACCCGGCCCATGCTGGCAGTGTCGAGGGGGAGGGTGGCGTCCTTGTTGGTCAGCAGGCACAGTCCCTTGCGCGCCGATTCCAGCGCCAGCGCCCGAGCCTCTGCATTGCCGGTGATGCGCTCTGCCAACGCAGCATCGCCGTAAGGATTCTCGAACAGGCCCGCGCGAAACTTGAAGGCGAGCATCCGCGCACACGCCCGGTCGACCAGATCGACCGGCACACGCCCGGCCTCCACCGCCTCCGGCAGCGTGGCAAAGGCCATGCCATCGGGCAGTTCGCTGTCGACGCCAGCGCGCAACGCCTGATGCGCTGCATCTTCCAGATCGGCAGCGACGTGGTGCAAGGTCGCCAGTTCGTGCACCCCGCCGTAATCGCTGACGATCACGCCGTCGAAACCCCATTCGCCGCGCAGCACCTGCCCCAGCAGCCAGGTGTTCGCATGGCTGGGGATCCCGTCGATCTCGTTGTAGCTCGGCATCACCGCGCCGATGCTGGTGCGGCGTACGACCTCGCGGAAGGGCGGGAAGAAGTTCTCGCGCAGATCGCGTTCGGAAAGCTGGGCGGGGGAGACGTTGTTGCCCGACTCGGGCTGGCCGTGCCCGGTCATGTGCTTGAGCGTGGCGAACACCTTGCCGTCGGCCAGCTTTTCGAACTTGCCGGGACCTTGCAGCCCTTCCACGGCGGCGACGCCCATTTCGGCGCACAGGTACGGGTCTTCGCCCCAGGTTTCCTCGATCCGGCCCCAGCGCGGATCGCGCACGATATCGACCACCGGGCTGAGCACCAGCGGCACGCCGCGTGCGCGGACTTCGCGCGCCGTCACCGACTGGACGCGGCGCATCAGGTCGGTGTCGAAGGTTCCGGCAAGCGCAATCGCCTGCGGAAACATGGTCGCCTCGGTCGCCATGTAGCCGTGGAGGGATTCCTCGTGCAGCAGCACGGGGATACCGAGGCGGGTGTCTTCGAGCGCCCATTTCTGCAGCGCGTTGATGAAATCGACCGTCTGTTCGGGCGTGCGCCAGCGCGCGGCAGTGCCGCCCGCCGCGCCGCTGATGCCGGGAACGCCGCGCTTGTCGCTGGGGCGCGTCACGTGGCCGATCCCGTCAGGGAAGGCCGCGCTCGCCTTGGCGGGATCGAAGGCAAGTCCGTCGATCATGTCGGCCTTGCCCTGCCAGGCAGTGCGGATCTGCGCGATCTTCTCCGCCAGCGTCATCCGTGCCAGAAGGTCTGCAACGCGCGCCGCGATGGGCGCGTTCGCGTTCCGGTAGAGCGGACCCGACTGCGCGAGCGCTGCTGCCGGGTTCTGCGCCACGGCCAACGTCGACAGGCTCCCGCCCGCGCACAGCCGCAGCGCGCCCCGCCGCGTGATACCAGTAGCAGGCATCCTAGGGCACGACCGTCAGCGTGACGTCCTGCAGGTCCTGCGAGTTGGGGCCGACCATGATGGTGAAGTCACCCGGTTCGATCACCCGCTCCATCTCGCGGTTCCACATCATCAGGGAGCGCGGCTCGATGGGAATGGAGACCGCGCGGCTCTCGCCCGGTTGCAGCGTCACGCGCTGGAAGCCCGCAAGTTCTTTCACCGGGCGCGTGACCGAGCTGATCTCGTCGCGCAGGTACACCTGCACCACCTCGTCGCCCGCGACATCGCCGGTATTGGTGACGGTCGTGGTGACGGTGACCGGCTGGCCCGCCTTGATCGTCGTCGCCGACAGCGTCGGCGCGGACATTTCGAAGTTCGTGTAGCTGAGCCCGAACCCGAACGGGTAGAGCGGCGTCACCTCGTCGAACAGGTAGCCGCGCCGCGCGCTCGGCTTGTAGTTGTAGAAATTGGGCAGCTGACCGACATTGCGCGCCACGGTCACCGGAAGCTTGCCGCCGGGATTGACCTTGCCGAACAGCGCGTCGGCAATCGCCGTGCCCTGCTGTTCGCCTGCGTACCACGTTTCGAGGATCGCATCGGCTTCCTCGGCCAGCGTCGGATAGCTCGGCGGGCGCCCGTTCACGAGCACGGCAACGATCGGCTTACCGAGCTTCTTGAGCTCCGCGAACAGTTCGTTCTGCTCGCCGACGAGGTCGAGCGAGGTGCGATCGCCGAGGTGGCTGTCGGCCCAGCCTTCGCGGCTGGTCTTCTCGGTGTCGCCGATAAACAGCAGGATCGTGTCGGCGCCGCGCGCCGCCTCGACCGCTGCGGCGATGCGTTTGCGGTTCTCGGCAGGATCGCCCAGTTCGACCGGATCGTCCCACCAGTCGTCGTCGCCCTTGGTGATCTCGACGCCGAGCGAGTGGACGATTTTCGCGCGGTCGCCGACCAGCGCGCGGATGCCTTCGAGCGGGGTGACGCTCTTGCGCGGTTCACCGTAGTAGCCGCCCAGCCTCGCGACGTCGGCATTGGGCCCGATCACCGCGATCGTCGGCTTCGCCGCGCCTGCCGCGGGCAGGGCGAGCGGCAGGACGCCATCGTTCTTGAGCAGGACGAGCGATTCCTCCGCCGCCTTGCGCGCCAGCGCGACGCCTTCGGGGCCGTTGGAGGTTTTCGCCTTGGCGAGATCGGGCCAGGGATCGTCGAACAATCCGGCGTTGAACTTCATCCGCAGGAAGCGGCGCACGGCGGTATCGAGCGTATCCATCGACACCTTGCCTTCGCGCACGCTCGCCGCGAGCTGTTCGAACCCGTGGCCTTCGGGCAGATCGACATCGACGCCCGAGTTGATCGCGAGTTCTCCGGCGGCCTTGTAATCGGGCACGATCTTGTGCAGCCGCGCCATGTCCTCGATCGCGTAGTAATCGCTGACGACCGCGCCCTTGAAGCCCCATTCTCCGCGCAGCACGTCTTTCAGCAGCCATGCGTTCGAGTGCGAGGGGATGCCGTCGATCTCGTTATAGCTCGCCATCACCGCCTCGATCGGGGTGCGCGTGACGACCTGTTCGAACGGCGGGAAGAACATCTCGCGCAAGGTGCGTTCGCTGATCTGCGCGGGGCCTACGTTCGTTCCGCTTTCGGGCTGCCCGTGGCCGGTCATGTGCTTCAGCGTGGCGAGCACCTTGCCTTTGCCGAGCTTGGGATCGGTGCCGGTGCCGCTCAGCCCCTCGACCGCGGCGACACCCATCTCACCGACCAGGTAAGGGTCTTCGCCGAAGGTCTCCTCGATCCGGCCCCAGCGCGGATCGCGGGCGACGTCGACGACGGGAGAGAGCACGGAATGGACACCGCGCGCGCGCGTCTCATCGGCGATCAGCGAATTGATCTCTCGGATCAGCTCGGGGTCCCAGGTGCTGGCGAGCCCGATCGCCTGCGGGAAGGCGGTCGCGTCCTTGGCGGCGAGGCCGTGCAGCGATTCCTCGTGGAACAGTACGGGGATGCCGAGGCGGGTGTTTTCCATCGCCCATTTCTGCGCGTCGATGACATACTGGATGCTGTCTTCGATGCTGCGCCGGGGAACCACGCGCGGGGAGGACGGCCCCAGCCGATCCGATGGGCGGGCGATCTGGCCGATACCGTTGGGGTAGACCTTGCTCGCCTTGGCAGGATCGAACACGTCGCCTTCGCCCTGGATGTCGGCCTTCGAATCCCAGACGGTGAGGATTTGTGCGACCTTTTCCTCCAGCGTCATGCGCTGCAGCAGGTCCTCGACACGCTGGTCGACCGGCAGCGAGGAATCCCAATAGGGCGCGTCGGCCATCGGGCGTTCGACGGTCACCTGCTGGGCCATGGCGGGGGCTGCGATGGGGGCGGTAAGCGCCATCAGGGCGGCGCCGGCGGCAAGGCTGGCGCGGAGCATAATACGCATTGGTGGTCTCTCTCCCTCGACCGCCTTTCTTGACTGGGCGGCTTGATGTGGTAGCGCTACCATGATGAGGGTGCGAGAGGTTGTCAACCGGATAGGCGCAGCGCTGGTCGCGCTGCTTTGCGCGATGCTGGTCGCCAGCCCTGTGTCGGCGGAGGACGGCTACGATCTGTGGCTGCGGTACGCCCCGCTGGAGCCCGCACGCGCAGCGCAGGTGCGCGAGGTCACCGGGCCGGTCGCGATTCGCGGCGAGGCGGGCGAAACCCCCGATGCGGCTCGCGAGGAGCTTGAGCGTGGGCTTGGCCGCATGCTCGGCGATGATCGCGGCAAGACATCGGTTACGCTGACGAGGGTCGCCGACCTGAGCGAAGGGGAAAGCTGGCTCGCCGACAGTCTTGCAGGCGCACCCGAAGGCTCCTTCGCGATCGCGGCGGACCCGCATGCAGGAACGATCATCGTCGCGCGCGAGGATATCGGGCTTCTGTATGGCGCATTCGCGCTGCTGCGCCATCTTGCCAGCGATCGACCGCTGCCGGAAATGGCCCGGACCTATCGGCCCGCGATGCCGCTGCGCCTGCTTAACCACTGGGACAATCCCGATGGCCATGTCGAGCGGGGCTATGCCGGGCGCTCGATCTTCGACTGGTGGCAGCTGCCCGAAAAGCTCGATCCCGAAATGATCGACTATGCGCGCGCCAATGCCTCGATCGGGATCAACGGCGCGGTGGTGAACAACGTCAACGCCAGCCCGCTTTTCCTGACGGAGCGCTACCTGCCCAAGCTCAGGCGGCTGGCCGACGCATGGCGGCCCTACGGCATCCGCCTGTATATCTCCGCGCGCTTCTCTGCGCCGAAGGATATCGGCGGGCTCGAGACGGCCGACCCGCTCGATCCTGCTGTGCGCGCATGGTGGCAGGCGAAGGCGGACGAAATCTATGCTGAAATCCCCGATTTCGGCGGGTTTCTGGTCAAGGCCAACAGCGAGGGGCAGCCCGGCCCGCAGGATTATGGGCGCACGCACGCCGACGGGGCGAACATGCTCGCCGCCGCACTGGGCGACCGGGGCACGGTGATCTGGCGCGCCTTCGTCTATTCGGCAGAGGACGAGACCGACCGGGCCAAGCAGGCCTACGAGGAATTCGTGCCGCTCGACGGGCAGTTCGCGGACAATGTGATCGTGCAGGTCAAGAACGGACCCGTCGACTTCCAGCCGCGCGAGCCGTTCCACCCGATGTTCGGCGCGATGCCGAATACGAAGCTGATGCTCGAAGCGCAGATCACGCGCGAGTACCTGGGGCAGGCGAGCGGTATCGCCTTTCTCGCGCCGATGTGGGGCGAAGTGCTCGACGCTGAAACCGGGCGGGCGGGAACTGTCGCCCAGGTAGTCGGCCCGGTGGGCATGGCGGGGGTCGCCAACACCGGATCCGATCGCAACTGGACCGGCACGCATTTCGACCAGGCCAACTGGTACGCCTTCGGGCGGCTGGCGTGGGACCCGTCGCTCTCGTCCGAACGGATCGCGCGCGAGTGGGCCGCGCAGACCTTCAACCGCGACGATGCCTTTCTCGCGCAGGTCGTGCCGATGATGCTCGCCAGCCGGGAGGCGGTGGCCGATTACATGACCCCGCTCGGCCTCGCGCACCAGATGGCGACCGGCCACCATTACGGGCCGGGGCCGTGGGTGTGCGACCTGCCGCGGCCCGAGTGGAACCCGTGCTATTACCATGGCGCCGACAGCGAAGGGATCGGCTTCGACCGAACGGCGACCGGCTCGAACGCGCTCGCGCAATACGCCCCCGAAATCGCCAGGCAATGGGCCGATCCGGCTACGATGGACGAGCGCTATCTGCTGTGGTTGCACCACCTGCCTTGGAATCATCGAATGCAGGACGGCCGGACGCTGTGGGACGCGATGATCGCGCGCTACGACACCGGCGTGGTCGAGATCGACGCGATGGCGCAGACCTGGGCGCGGCTTGCCGCGTACGTCGATCCCGAGCGGCACCGCGCCGTTTCGGAAAGCCTCGCGATCCAGCAACGCGAGGCGCGCTGGTGGCGCGACGCGTCGATCGCCTACTGGCGCGCGCTCAACCGCCTGCCGCTGCCCGACGGGGTGCGCGCTCCGGTGCACGATCTCGACTATTACCGGTCGCTCGAATTTCCCGAGGCGCCGGGGAAATGAGGGCTCTTGCTGCCATAACGCGCGCGGGTCTATGGGCTTTGCCATGGATGTGAGGGACCCTGACAAGAAGGCCACGCGCAAGCGCGGCTCGCGGCGCGGCAATTCGGCACCGACGATCGGCGACGTCGCGCGCGAGGCGGGGTGTTCCCCGATGACGGTCAGCCGGGTCATCAACGGCGAGGGCAATGTCCGCGAAGAAACGCGCGAGCAGGTGCTCGCGGCGGTCAAGAAGCTCAAATATTCGCCCAACCGCGCCGCGCGAAGCCTCGCCGGCGGCGAGCAGCTTCGCATCGCGCTGATGTTCGACAATCCGTCCGCCTCCTACCTCAGCGAATTCCTGATGGGCGCGCTCGAAGAGGCGGCGCGCAACGACATCCACCTGGAAGTGCAGAGCTGCGAAGACGCGGTCCAGGCCCGTCCGCTGGTTCGCAAGTTGGCCGAAGGGGGCATCCGCGGTTTCATCCTGCCGCCGCCGCTGTGCGACGATCAGAGCCTGCTCGACCTCGTCAGCGAGCTCGATGCGATCGCCATCGCGGTCGGCCCCGGCAAGGCGACCGGCACGCACGGCGCGGTGATGATCGACGATTTCCAGGCCGCCTACGACATGACGAAGCACATCATCGATCTGGGGCACAAGCGGATCGGCTTCATCATCGGCAATCCCGAACAGGTCGCCAGCGGACGGCGGCTTAACGGCTATCGCGCGGCGATCGAGGATGCCGGGCTCGAACCGCTCGACGAACTGATCGTGCAGGGCCGCTTCACCTACCGTTCGGGCATGGCGGGCGCCGAGAAGCTGCTCTCGCTCGACCCGCGCCCGACCGCCATCTTCGCTTCGAATGACGATATGGCCGCAGCAACCGTTGCGGTGTGCCATCGCAACCATCTCGACGTGCCGAACGACATCACCGTGTGCGGCTTCGACGATACCGCGATGGCGAGCACGATCTGGCCCGAACTCACCACCATCCGCCAGCCGATCCGCGAGATGACCGCGTGGGCGGTGACCGCGATCGCGCGGATCACGCGCGCGCGCCGCTCTGGCGAGCGGCTGAAGGTCGACCAGACGCACCTGCCCTACACGCTGGTCCGCAGGGAATCCGATGCAGCCCCCAGTCTGGTGCGGTCATCGTCGAACGGGGCCAAACCCAAATGACCAACGAAACGCCGGAGCGGCGGCTGCGCAGCCGCGACTGGTTCGACAATGTCGAGCGGATGGACATGACCGCGCTCTATCTCGAGCGTTTCATGAACTACGGCGTCACGCCCGAGGAACTGCGCAGCGGCAAGCCAATCATCGGTATCGCGCAGTCGGGCAGCGACCTCAGCCCGTGCAACCGCATCCATATCGAACTGGCCAAGCGCACGCGCGACGGCATCCGCGATGCGGGCGGTATCCCAATCGAATTTCCGGTTCATCCGATCTTCGAAAACTGTCGCAGGCCGACCGCCGCGCTCGACCGCAACCTGCTCTACCTCGGGCTGGTAGAACTGCTCAACGGTTACCCCATCGACGGCGTCGTTCTGACCACCGGCTGCGACAAGACCACGCCGAGCCAGATCATGGCGGCATCGACGGTCGATATACCCGCCATCGTTCTGAGCGGCGGGCCGATGCTCGATGGCTGGC
The DNA here is from genome assembly GCA_002729695.1 of Citromicrobium sp. GTDB lineage: Bacteria > Pseudomonadota > Alphaproteobacteria > Sphingomonadales > Sphingomonadaceae > Alteriqipengyuania. Next base: position 137,770 of record PBYQ01000004.1, read on the forward strand.
ACGACGGCGAGCTGGTCGGCAGCGGGACGGTGATCTGGCGCAGCCGCCGCAAGCTGGCGGCGGGCGAGATCGACGAGGAAGAATTCCTCAACCGCGCCACGTCCAGCGCGCCCAGCGCAGGGCATTGCAATTCGATGGGTACCGCGAGCACGATGAACGCGGTCGCCGAAACGCTCGGCCTCAGCCTCACAGGCTGCGCCGCTATCCCCGCGCCATATCGCGAGCGCGGGCAGGTCGCCTATCGCACCGGCCAGCGGATCGTGGAAATGGTGCGCGAGGATCTGAAACCCTCCGACATCCTGACGCGCGAGGCATTCCTCAATGCCGTGGCGGCGGTCAGCGTGCTGGGCGGATCGTCGAACGCGCAGCCGCATATCCAGGCGATGGCCGCGCATGCCGGCGTGCCACTGGAGCCCAGCGTGTGGCAGGATCACGGCTACGAGCTGCCGCTGCTGCTCAACATGCAGCCTGCGGGACAATATCTGGGCGAACGCTTCCACCGCGCGGGCGGCGTGCCCGCCGTGCTGTGGGAGTTGCTGGAAGCGGGCAAGCTGTACGGCGATGTGCTGACCTGCACGGGCCGCACCATGGCGGAGAACCTCGCGGGCCGCGAGACGAAGGATCGCGAGATGATCCGACCCTTCGCCGATCCGCTGATGGAAAAGGCGGGCTTTCTCGTGCTTTCCGGCAACCTGTTCGACTTCGGAATCCTCAAGACATCGGTCATCTCCGACGAATTCCGCGCCCGCTACCTCTCGCGTCCGGGCGAAGAGGGCGTGTTCGAAGCGCGCGCGATCGTGTTCGACGGGTCGGACGATTACCACCACCGGATCAACGACCCCGATCTCGACATCGACGAGGACTGCATCCTCGTCATCCGTGGCTCGGGTGTGATCGGCTGGCCGGGCAGCGCCGAGGTGGTCAACATGCAGCCGCCCGACGCGCTGATCCGCGCGGGCACGCAGTGGCTCCCGACGCTGGGCGACGGCCGCCAGTCGGGCACCAGCGACAGCCCCTCGATCCTCAACATCTCACCCGAAAGCGCGGTCGGCGGCGGGCTCGCCTGGCTGAGAACGGGCGACATCATCCGCGTCGACCTCAACGAAGGCACTTGCAACGCAGCTGTCGAAGAGGCCGAGATCGCGCGGCGGCTGGCCGAAGAGAGCATCCCGGAAACGCCCTCGCACAACACGCCGTGGGAAGAGCTCTTCCGTGAGAAGACCGGCCAACTGGGCGAAGGCGGGGTGATGGACTTCGCGCTCAAATACCGCGGTACGTCGAGGAAGCTACCGCGGCACAATCACTGAGGGGCGAGTGCGCGCCAACGCTGCCCATCCTCATCGATCACGCGGGCCGGAAAAGGCAGCTATTGCTGCAAAACAGATTTCCTACTCCGCGCCTCGCTGCCATCCTTCGTCCGGTCTTTGAAATGGTTGGATTGGCAGTCCCGGTGGGCGGAAGGTCCTGGTTGTGGAGGTGACACGCGCGCGGAAGGTGACACTTCGCAGCGAGCGTAATCCCGCAAGTCTCTGAAAGGGATCGATATTCAGGTTGGGTGAAGTTTTCGGTGAACCCCCGATCAGTGTGTCAGGTAAGCCCGCCGGTCTCCGCATGTGCGCGGACCAGCGCGAGCATGCCTTCGTCGGTGTCGAAATTGCCGTACCAGCCCTGCGGTTCGTGCGGCGGATCGCCCATGTAGGCAAGGTCGCCGTCGCGGAAATGCGCGTCGGGGTGCTGTGCCCGTGCTTCGCCGTTCCAGGCCCAGAAGTTGGAGCCCATCAGCGGGCCTCCGGCGGCCCAGCTCGCTTCGACCGCGTCGTAGATCGTGCGGTAGAACCGCTGGCGGAACTCGGTGCTGGTGTCGGGCGGATAGGTCTCCCCATCGCGCGGGAAGCCGAATTCCTCGACCAGCAGCGGTTTGCCGAGGGTGGTCGCCAGCCGCTCGTGCGTGTCGAGATAGGCGGCGGTCTTGCTCTTGCCGACGGGCCAGGTGCCCGCAAGATCGTCGCCCGCAACCCAGCTCCAGTTGAGCGGCCAGATATGCGCGGTCAGGTAGTCGATGTTCCGGTGCGCGCGCAGCACGACGTCTTCCCGGCCGTTCGCGCCCTGCGTCCCCTCATGGCCGAGCGAGACCATGTGGTTCGGATCGAGCGAGCGGATCAGCGCGGCGGTATCGTCGATCCAGTCGTAGTAGGCGTCCGCGTTGCGCGCGATCGCCGCGTCGCTGCCACCGGGGCGCGGTTCGTTGGCGAGCTGCCAGCTCATCACCGCCGGGTCTTGCGCATAGGGCATCCCGGTCACCGAATTGGTGCGCGTCACCATCCGGCGCAGGTGGGCATTGTAGAGCGTGCGCGCCTGTTCGTTGGCGTAGAACTGCGCCGTCGCATCGGCGAAGGCGGGCCAGGGATGCGCGGGGTCGCCCATGTCCATGTACTGCCCCGTCGCGCGCCACAGCAGCGTTTGCAGGCCGCCCGACCACTCCCAGAAGTTGGACAGGACGAGCACCGCCGTCATGCCGCGCTTGGCGATCTCCGACATGGCGAAATCGAGCCCCTCGAACTGCTTCATGTCGGGCGTGCCGTTCTGGTCGGTGAAGCCCGGTTTGATCGAGCTCTTCAGTGGGCCTTCTTCTCCGGAGGCCATGATGCGCAGATTGTTGACCCCGATTGCTTTCAGTCGGTCAAGCTCGCGGATCAGGCGCGGTCGATTGCCGTAGGGCGCGTCCGCGCCGAGCCATGCCGCGTACCACATGTTCGCGCCGACGATGCGGTAGGGCATATCCCCGCGGGTGAGCGCGGTGCCTTTGCGCTGGACGAAGACGCTGCGCCCTGTGGGCACACTCGCGCAGGCAGGCAGCATCGCCGCTCCGGCCATCGCCGCACTGCCTGCGAGGAACGTGCGCCGACGGAGGCTCACTTGGTCACCGGCAGCTCGAACCCAGGCACGGGCATTTCACGCGCATCGTACAGGTTCACGATGGGCGCATCGGACCACGCATAGCGGACGCGCGAGACAGGCTGGCCATCATTCACGCCGATCACCATCCGGTCGCCCTCCAGCGTCGGCACGGCCCAACGGCAACTCGCTTGCGTATCGCCGCAGACTTCGACGCCGAGCGCAAAAGGTCCGCCGAGCGCCTGAAGATCGCCTTCGATCCCGGTGAACGTCACGACGACTTTGTCGCCCGAGAACTTGGCGCTCCTGGGCATCGGCATCGCCTTGCCCTCCGCCGCGTAGGCGAGGCGCTTGCCCAGATCGTTCTTGTTCGCGGGGTGGATGTCGTTCGGTTCGCCGATGTCGATCGCGGTGACCAGAGCCGCGTTGCTGTCGGCAGCGACGCCTTCGAGCTGTTCCTGCCGCAACTGCGCCCAGCCAGATGCAGTGGGTTCATTGTGCCGAGCGCCGTAATCGGCAAGCTGCACCACCAGCATCCGGGTCTGCGGGCCGAACTGGCGCCGCCATCCGGCGAACAGCTCGCGCAGCTTGGCATCGTAGTCCGGCTGGCCGACGTCGGCTTCGCCCTGATACCAAGCCACACCTTTCAGCCGCATCGGGCCAAGCGGTGCGATCATGTAATTGTGCATCACGCCAAGGCCCGCATTGGCATCCCACGGCGCGCGCGGCGGCACGCCTTCAACGGTGCCGATCGAGTATTCCCACTCGGCCCCCAGCGGCATTGTGTCGCCGTTAGCGGCAGTGAACGACAGGCGATCCGGCCCGGCGAAGAAACCGCCCGTATCCCACATATTGTTGGCGGCGATCAGGATCTCGTTCTCGCCTTCGTGCAGGTACTCTGCCGGTACGCGATAGGTTCGCTCTACGCCCCAGCCGAAGGTGTAGCCGACCGGATGGCCGTTGACCCACGTGAGGTCGAGATCGTCGATCGCACCGATTGCCAGCGATCCTTCGCCCGCAGCCTGCTGCGCGGTCAGATCGATGCTCTGGCGCAGCCACACGTTGGCCTGCGGGTTCGTATCGAGCCCGGTGCCGGTCCATTCGTTCCAGAAGGAGAATTTCGGAATCGGCTTCCAGTCGAGCATCGAAGTGTCGGTCCATGGCTCGCGAGCATTATCGTTCGCACGCCACCAGTCGTACCACTTGGGAACGAAGGCCTGCGCCGCCGCCAGCGGATCGCGTTGGTAGAGCCGCAGCTGCGCCAATGCCTCGTCGCCATACATGTTCGCCACGCTCTCGGGCGTGAACCATGCGCGTGCGGCACTGCCGCCCCAGTTGGAATGGATCAGTCCCAGAGGTACGTCGCGATGATCGGCGCGAAGCTGCTTGCCCATGTAATAGCAGGCGGCGGAAAACTCGGCGACACTATCGGCGTCGGCGGCGCGCCAGACGACCGGTTCGGAGAACCCGGTTTGCGGGACCGCGGCGGTCGATTTGGGAACCGTCAGCAGCCGCATGCCGTCGTCGGGCGAGAGGCGCAGCTCGTTCCAGGTGTTGAGCGCGCGGTTGACCGACAGCTCCATGTTCGACTGGCCCGAACACAGATAGACATCGCCGATCAGGATATCGTGCAGCACCGTCTCGCCATCCGCATCGCGCAGGGTAAGCGAGATGCCATCCGTGCTCGCCGTGCGGGCAGAGAAAGTGAGCGTGAAGGTTCCGTCGCTGCCCGTTGTGGCGCTTGCCGTGTCGGTGCCGAGCTTGCCTTCGACTGTGCTGCCGGGGGCCGACGTGCCCGAGATCAGGATGGGCTCGCCCCGTTGCAGAACCATGCCATCGCCATAGGCGGCGCCGGGTTCAGGCGAGGCGAGGGCGGGGACGCTGGCGAGGAGCGCGGCGAGTGCGAGGGCGCGCTTCACGACAGTTTGACCAGCGGCTGTGCGAAGCCTTTGACCGGCGCGTCGAACGCCAGCAGGCCGCCTGCGTAAGGGTACTTCTCCATGTCTCCGGGCTCCAGATTCTTGGTGGCGGTGGTGACGTAGCCGGTCGAAAAATCAGGGCCGCCGAAGGCCATCTTGGTGATGTCGCGTGCGGGCATCGCAATCGTCGCTACCAGCTCGCCGGAAGGCGAGAAGCGCGCCACGCTGCTGCCGACGTAAAGCCCGGTCCACACGTGATCTTCCGCATCGACCACCGGCCCATCCGGAAAAGCATCGGGGAAGAGCGCGCCGGTGTCCGCAAAAAGCCGTGCCTCGCCCGCGCCTTCGCGAGTGAGCTCTGTGACCATGATCTTCTGCGCGGTGGTGTCGGTGAAATAGATGCGGTCGCCCGCGGGGTTCACAGCGGGGCCGTTGGTAATGGCGATCCCGCTCGGCCCGGCGGCGCGAATTTCACCGCGGTCGAACACGTAGAACTTGCCGGAGGCCGAACCTTCGCTGTCGTCCATCGAACCGAACCAGACGCGGCCCCACGGGTCGGTGCAGGCATCGTTGAGGCGGTTGCCGACCGGTTCGCCGGGTACGCCCATCAGCTTGGTGAAGGACTGGAGTTCGGGATCGAAGGTGTGGAGCCCGTCCTTCAGACCGCACAGCAGCAGGCCTCCTTCTGCAGGCAGCGCCCAGCCGATTTGGTCGGGCGCTTCGGTGAAGGAATTACTCCCCGTCTCGGGGTCGTAGTGCCACAGCCTATGCCGCTTGATATCGACGAACCAGACGACCTGGCGATCGACATCCCACAGCACGCCTTCGCCCAGCTGGCTTTGCGCGTCGAGTACGCGGCGAACTTTGGCCTTTATCTCCATCCGGCATCCACCCAGTAGTTGTGCGAGGTGCAAAAACGCGCGTCATCCGAGACGAGGAACATGGCCATCGCCGCGATATCCGCGGGCTGGATTCGCCCGTCGAGGCACTGGGCGGCGACGATCTCCGCTTCGCCTTCGGGCGTGTACCATTTCATCTGGCGCGGGGTCTGAACATTGCCCGGGATGATCGCGTTCACGCGGATATTTTCGCGACCCAGCTCGCGCGCGAGGCTGCGGGTCAGGCCTTCGATTGCGGCCTTGGCGGTCTGGTAGATCGACAGGTCTTCCAGGCCCAGATGCCAGCTGATCGACCCGAGATTCACGATGCTGCCGCCACCCGCTTCGCGCATGGCCGGAACGACCGCCTTGGCGGCGAAAAACTGGTGCTTGAGGTTCACCGACATTCGATCGTCCCAATATTCGGGCGTGACGTCGAGCACTTTGTGCCGGTCGTCATTGGCGGCATTGTTGATCAGGGCATCGCAGCCGCCCAGTTGATCGATGAACGTGGCGATCTTCGCGCTGTAATCCGCGCAATCGGTGATGTCGCACTGCTGGAAAATCGGCTTGATCGCCGCTCCGGAAAGCCGATCTACCAGCGCTTCGCTCGGCTCTTTCTGGAGGTCGACGAAGGCGACAGCCGCACCTTGCCGAACGAAGCCTTCGACGATTCCTTCGCCGATCCCCGAAGCGCCGCCGCTGACGATCACCCGCTTGCCGCGCAGGCTGGGGTAGATCGCGGTCTTGTCGTCCGGGGCCAGCTTGTCTTCACTCATCCGGTTGCTGTCTTCCTGCCTGGTATGCGTTGTATCTAGTCGAGAGGTCGCCATGCTTCAGACCTTTTCGACCAGGCCGCGTCCGGCCAGATTGCGTATGAATTCGCCGATTCCCATGGTCCATGCCGGGGCATCGCGCGATGTCGTCACGGTGTTGCTGAGCGTGCCGATCCGTTCGGACTTGATCGTCACCACATCGCCCAGCTTGTGGGTGAAGCCTGCGCCGGGCTCGTCACGGTCCTGCGTCGGTGCGAACAGCGTGCCGCAGAACAGCACGAAGCCATCGGGGTAGTGATGCTCCGAGAGCGACTGCGCGACCAGATCGAGCGGATCGCGGCTGATCTCGGCCATCACATTGCGGCCTTCGAGCCTGTACCCTTCGGGGCCGTCGATGGTCAGTTCCACATCGGCTGTGCGCACATCGTCGATCGTGAAGCCGTCGTCGAACAGGCGGATGAACGGGCCGATTGCGCAGGATGCGGTGTTGTCCTTGGCCTTCGACAGCAGCAGCGCGGAGCGCCCTTCGAAATCGCGCAGGTTGACGTCGTTGCCCAGCGTCGCGCCGACCACTTCGCCGTGTGCATCGGACACCAGCACGACCTCGGGCTCGGGGTTGTTCCAGCTGGAATCGGACCTGACGCCGATTGGCGCACCGTGGCCGACCGAAGACAGCACGGGTGACTTGGAGAATATCTCCGCGTCCGGCCCGATCGCGACCTCGAGATATTGCGACCACATGCCCTGGTCGATCAGGGCTTCCTTCAGCTGCTGCGCCTCGGGGGATCCGGGTACGACAGAGCGAATACCCGATCCGATCTTGCCTTCCAGGCCTGCGCGAATCTCTGCGGCCTTGGCTGCATCGCCGCGCGCGCGTTCTTCGATCACCCGCTCGATGGCGGAGACCGCGAAGGTGACGCCGCTCGCCTTGATGCATTGCAGGTCGATCGGGCTGAGCAGTTGCCAGTCATGGGGCAGACCGTCGGCCACCGGGCCGATCACCGTGCCGCCATCGAATTCCCGCCGCGCAATCGCGCCGGCGACCGACGCCACCGACGTGGTGAGATCGTAAATGACGCCATCGCGAATAGAGATGACGACCGGTCCCTCAGGCGCCATCGCGCGCCCCAGAAACCGACCTTCCGCGAAATCCGCGGGTAGAATTGCCTTCAGATCATAGGCCATGTTGTGGCTCTTGCCCTCTCCTGTGGGAGCGCTACCATATGGACGCCGATTGGCGGGAGCAAGGATAAAGGGAGCGGATGGGGTGTCGATAAGGTTGAAGCAATGGTCGATGCCCGTGATGGGCTGCTTGGCGCTCCTGTACCCGGCCTCGGTCGCCGCCCAACCGCGCGCGACTTTCGACTACGTCGAGTATCAGGGGCTGGACGAGACGCCGCCGACGCCTGAGGGTTACTATCGCAATCCGGTGCTGCCGGGTTTTCAGCCCGACCCGTCGATCGTGCGCGTCGGCGACGATTTTTACGCGGTAAACTCGACCTTCGTCTGGTTTCCGGGCCTGCCAATCTACCACAGCCGCGACCTCGTCCACTGGAAGCAGATCGGCAATGCGATCGACCGTCCTGACCAGATGGACTTCAGCGGCCTGGCCACCGACCGCGGGTTGTTTGCACCGGCTATTTCCTACCACGATGGCCGCTTCTGGATCGTCAACACCTGCATCGAATGCGGCGACAATTTCGTCATCACCGCCGAGCATCCGGAGGGTCCGTGGAGCGATCCGTCGTGGCTCGACTTCGGCGGGATCGACCCGTCGCTCTACTTCGAGGGCGACCGCGCGTGGATCGTCTACAACGACGCGCCTTCGGGCGAGCCGCGCTACGAGGGGCACCGCGCGCTGTGGCTGCAGGAATTCGACAAGGCGACGATGCAGGTGAAGCCCGAGCGGACGCTGCTGGTCGATGGCGGCGTCGATCCGTCGACGAGGCCGATCTGGGCGGAGGGTCCGCATATCTACAAGATCGATGGCTGGTACTATTTGCTTACCGCCGAAGGCGGCACGGCGGACCAGCACTCGCAGACGATCTACCGTTCGCGCTCGGTTGACGGGCCGTACGTTCCCGGTCCGGTCAACCCCATCCTGACCCAGCGCGACCTCTCGCCCGACCGGCCCGACAGGGTGGAGGCGACCGGCCACGCGGACATGGTCCAACTCGACGATGGCAGCTGGTGGGGGCTGTTTCTCGGCACACGGCCCTTCGCGGGCCAGTCGACGCTGCTCGGGCGTGAGACCTTCCTGCTCCCGCTCAAGTGGGTCGATGGCTGGCCGCGCTTCCTCGATCCGGGCGAAGCCGTGCCGCCGCTTGTCGCCAAGCCCGATCTACCCCAATCGCCGGGCGAGGATTTCTCGTCCTGGCGCGACGACTTCGATCAGGTCTCGCTTTCGGACGAGTGGATCACGATGCGCAGCCCCACCGGCGAATCGCAGATGCTGCACGATGTCGAGCGCGGGAAACTGGAGCTGGTGCCCGTTACGAAAGCGGCAGGCAGCCTCGACCGGTTTGCGTTCATGGGGCGCCGGATGCGTCATCACGCGGCCGACTTCACCACCTCGGTCGATCTGGCAAGCGAAGGCCAGGGCGACTTCGCAGGGCTCCTGGCCTTCATGGACGAGGATCATTTTCTGACCGTCGGCATCGAAGATGCGGGCGGAGGAAATCGGATTGTCGTCCGCCTGTGCAAGGACCCTGTGGATGCGGGGCGCGGCACGGTCATCTACAGCACCCCGTGGAATGGCGATAAAGCACAGCTGCGCCTGTCGATGCGCGGCGGCTCCGCCACCGCGAGCTGGCGCGGTGGCGACGAGGATAGCTGGCAGCAGTCGCCGCAGATCGACGTCGAACCGCTTGCCTCGATCCACGCGGGGCTGTTCACCGGACTGGTGGTCGGCCCCTACGCGATCGCTGGGGAGCAGTGATCACTCGGTCTTGAAGACGTAGACCGGCCCCACGTCGATCGACTGGACTTCCGCCGCAAAATGCAGTGCCACCTGTGCGGTGCCCGCGGGAATGTCGCGCGGGGCGACGGTGTTGATCCGGATCAGCTGCCACTTCTGGCCGATATTGAAGATGTTCTCTGCGAAACCGTCGTAGGGCGGCGCGTTGTCCTGAATGCGCATGGCGACCAGGCCATTGCCGTCGGGCGTTTCGGCACTCACCGTCTTGGCCGCGATGGCGATCAGCAGCTTGTCGCCTGCGGCGATGTCCTGCTCGATGGGGATGCCTGCCACGAGATCCCAGTCGTTCTGGCCGAGTTCGGTGAGCGAAAAGCGGGTGGCGTGGCCGAGCCAGATGCCCGGTTCGTCGCGGTTCTCGATCGTGCCGACGACTGCCGAATTCTGCCAGTTTCGCAGGTCTGGCTTGTTGAGCAGCGTGCCGGCCCCCGCAAGCGGTTCGGGAATGAGCGGCTCGTCGGTCGCCGCCGGCTTTTCTTCCGCTGGCTTCTGCGTGCCGAGGATCGATGTTGCGCCCTTGACCACGATCGTCTGGCCGATCTCGATCGTCTGCTTCGCGGCCCCGAACTGGAATGCGATCGTCGCGTCTTTCTGCCTGATGGGCAGGTTCGCGCTGCCGGTAACCTCGTACCACTCCCAATCGGAGCCAATGAACAGGGTCTTCTCGCCGAAGCCGCCGTAGGGCGGTGCGTTTTCCTGCACCCGCACGCCCAGGAGCCCTTTGCCATCCGCGGTATCTGCGGAAACCGTGCGGGCGTAGAAGCCGACGGTAACGGTGTCGCCGCGTTCGATCGGAGCGAGCAGCGGAACGTGGGTCTGGCTGGACCAGAGCTCCGGTCCTTTGGTCTTCACCTCGTAACGACGCGCGGCTCCGCCGCCGGGAATATCGGCGTTCTGGACGCCTTTTACGTCAAGCGCAGACCCTTGGGTGGGCCACACGATATCGCGCGGGTCGTTGATCAGACTGCCGGGCAGCTGTTCGTCGAAGGCCTGCAATTCAGGAGGGATCTGCGCTGCGGCGGGCGGCGCCGCGAGCATCAGCATCGGGAGGGCGAGGCCGGAAAGTATGGGGCGAGCACGCATGTCAGGCTCCTTGCTGGTCAATCGTCTTCGGGAAGGCCCATCGCGGCGCGCATGCCGGGCAGCCATTTGCCGCTCTTGCGATCCCAGAAGGGGAAGGTGTTCGCGTAAGCCCACGCGCACATGCCGATGCCTGTGGGCGCAAAAGCCTCGCGCACGGTGCGGTGATAGGTGACGCGGTCGGCGGTGGAGATGTGTTTGTCGTAAGCGCCGGTTTCTCCCATGAAGGGGACTTTCCCGGTGCGCTCGATATAGGCCGCGACCTTTGCGGCATCCCTTGCCAGCATTGCGCGATCTTCCTGCGTCGGGAAGGTGCGACCGGGGGGAGGAACGTCGGGTGCCACCCAATCCGCGCCTTGATGCGTGAAGGCGAACGGATCGTAATAGTGGAAGGTCGGATAGACGTTGGGATCGTCGGGCAGGGGCAGGGTGGCGAGCGAATCGACCCCGCTCCAGTTCTGGCCGCCGTAGATCACCGGGCGAGTGGCGCTGACCGCGCGGACCGCGTCGTAGGACGGGGCGAGCGTTTCGATCAGGTTGGAATTGTCGAGCTTATCGTGCGGCTCGTTCTCCAGCTCGAACCAGAGCGTATCCTCCGGATAATCCGCGAAGCGCTCTGCGATCTGCTTCCAGACCGCGCCGTGCCATTCGGCAACCCCGGCCGGATCTTCGAAGATCGGATCGAAATGGTGGCTGTTGAGAATGACGTTGAGATCGGCGGCAAGCGCCTGGTCGACGACGGTCTGCACGCGGTCCATCCACGCCGGATCGACCTTCCACGGGGCCTGCTGCTGCGTCTTGTTGTGCCAGCGCACCGGAATTCGGACGGTGTCGAAGCCCGCCGCCTTGATCCGCGCGAAGTCCTCCGGAACGATCAGCGCACCGCCCCACGCGCCCTCTTTTTCCGGCTCGAGCATGTTGCCCATGTTGATGCAGGTGCCGACCGGAAGCGACGAAGCTGTGGAAACGTTCTCAATGGCAGCAACGCTTTGTCCAGCGGTGCTGCATGCAATCAGCGAAATTGCGCATAATCCCATTGTCATGGAACGTCTCATCCGGCATCTCCCCTTAGTCGGCTCTACGTGACCGCTGTCGGGTAGCGCTAACATGATAAGGCACGGCGGGTAAAGCGCCGAGGGGTTGAGGGGAAAGAAATGAGTCGTCGTTCCGGCACGCTCGCCGCGTTTATTGCGGTCACTACGCTGTTCTTCGCTTGGGGCTTCATAACCAGCCTGATCGACCCGCTGGTCGCGGCGGTGAAGGGGATCTTCACGCTCAGCGATGCGCAGGCGCAGCTGTCCGCCTCGGCGTTTTTCATCGCCTACGGCTTGGTCAGCTTTCCTGCGGCCGCAATCATCGCGAAATGGCGCGCTGTTCCATCGATTCTCGTCGCCCTGGCGATGATGGTGATCGCGTGCCTGATCATGCTCGGCGCAGCGAATATCGCCAATTACAACCTCGTGTTGCTCGGCCTGTTCGTGCTGGCGAGCGGAATTACCATCCTGCAGGTCGCAGCAAATCCGCTGGCGGCGGCGCTCGGCGATCCGGCAAAGAGCCACTTTCGCCTCACGCTGGCGCAGACCTTCAACAGCTTCGGTACCATCATCGGCCCGGCGCTGGGCGCGAGCCTGTTCCTGTCGGGTGTCGAGGTCGTCGATGGCGTCGCGCTGACCGACGAAGTGCGCAACAACGCGCTGGCAGGCATCGACCGCGCCTATTTCTGGATCTGTGGGTTGCTGATCCTGCTGTTCCTGTTCTTCTTCCTCGCCCGCAAGACGGTGCAGCGCGCGGCACCCGTGATCGGATCGGGCAAGAACATCGCGCAGCTCATTGGCGAGGCATTCTCTTCGCGCTGGGCGCTGCTCGGCGCGTGTGCGATTTTCCTCTACGTCGGGGCAGAGGTCGCCATCGGAACGCAGATGGCGCTGTTCCTCAACAGCGAAAACACCTGGGGCATCAGCCTCCAGAAAGCCGGCACGCTGGTCAGTTTCTACTGGGGCGGTGCGTTTGTGGGGCGGCTCATCGGCAGCGGGCTGCTGTATTTCGTCAAGGCGAACCGTTTGCTCGCGCTCTTCACCGCCATCACCTGCGCGATGTGTCTCTACGTCTTTGCCGTGGGCGGGGTGACTGCTGGTTACGTCGCGCTGGCGATCGGGCTCTTCAACTCGATCATGTTCCCGGTGATCTTCACACTCACGCTCGAGAGGTCGAGTGCGAGCGAGGAAGCAACCTCGGCGCTGCTGTGTACGGGGATTGTCGGCGGTGCAGCGATCCCCTTCGCTGTTGGTCTCCTCTCGGGCGAGACGAGCTACACATTCGCCTTCATCATCCCGTGCGTCTGCTACGCGCTACTGTGCCTGTTCGCCTTCTCGGCGGGCCGGGCGCAGACGGTCCGGGCAGCGGAAGCCGCCTCGGCGCACTGACGATCGGCGGCAGCCGGCGGAGTATGATCCGCCGGCTGCCGCTGGCCGGGCGTGGCTCCTGACCTGTCGCATGGAAGACGGGCGGCGTCACATCCGCCAGCTGGAGTTGCCGAAGCTGTCGGTTGTCGAGAGACAGGTCCTCAGCCGACATGCGCTTCACCGATGCCCCGCAATGCGTCAGCCCGCGCACGATCATCGATCGTGGCGCGGGCTGCAATCACGCGAGAAGGGCGCGTGATGGGGATATCCAGAAAGCGGGAGCGGGAGGTCCTCCCCCGTCTCCATCAGTCAACCGGCCTCAGGAACAGGGGAGGATGACCTCTGCGTCGGTGCCCAGGCGTACCTCGCCGATGGCGTAATCGGTCTTGCCGGTGGTCGTCAGCACGAACGGTTCGGTCAGTTCGGTTACGTCTGCGCCCTTGTTGCGCAGGCACTTGAGCGGGATGCCGTAGCGGACCCACTGGTTGCCTTCCGGAAGCTTGATCGAAGAGAAACCCTCGCTGTCCGGGCCAATCGAACCGAGCATCGCGCTGTCGGGTGCGTCCCACACCTTCATGGTCGCGAGCAGCAGGATGTCGGCATTGGTCTCCTTGGCAATATCGACCGGTTCGAAATTGCGCAGGGCCACGCTGGCCGTGCCATCGTCGATCGAGATGCGGCGTGCGCCCTCCTGTACGACGAAGTTTTCTGCGGTGACGCGAACCCGGCCGCCCAGCGCCTCCACCGGGACGGTGGTGACGCGCGTCTGTTCGCCGGTGTTCTGGCCGTTGACCAGCAGCGACCAGCGCGCCGCAGGTGCTCCCGCGCTGAACCACAGACGGCTATCGCCAGCGAGCTGGCTTGTGTCGAGTTCGGGCAGGGCGGACCACGCGCGGCTCGGGCTCGAATAGGTCAGGCCGTATCCGTAATCGAACAGCTTGCCGTCCTTCATGTCCGCCGTGCGCGGCCACGCAGCGGGCAGCTTGCCAACGAAATCGAAACGCGGTGTGCCATCGGCATCGCCCACCAGCACGTCCGCAACCCCTTCGCCCTCGCTCCCGGGCAGCCACGCGACCACGAAGGCATCGGCGGAATTGAGCGCCGGGTTGGCGTAGAGCGGACGCCCGGTGAGCATCAACGCGATCACAGGAATGCCCTGCGCCTTGAGCTTGCGCATCGTCTCGTAAGGCCCGGTCAGTTCGGGATCGAGCGCCAGCGTCGCGCGGTCGCCCTGAAACTCGGCATAAGGCGTTTCGCCGAAGACGACCACCGCCGCATCGGGGCGCTGCGTGAAGCTGCCGTCGGGCGAAAGCTGCGCGCTGCCGCCCGCTGCTTCGACGGCATCCTCCAGCCCCGTCCAGATCGAGGTCGCGCCGGGGAAATGGCTGTTGTTTATGCCCGTACCCTGCCAGCTGAGCGTCCATCCGCCCGACTGACGGGCGATGTCATCTGCGCCTTCGCCCGCGACCAGCAGCCGGCCACCGGGCTTGAGCGGTAACACGCCCTGGTTCTTGAGCAGCACGAGCGATTTGCGCACCGCCTCGCGCGCCACCGCGCGGTGTTCGGGCGAGCCGAGCTGATCGTACTCGCCCGCGAGCAGGCGGTCTGAGGGCTTGCCCGCGTGGAAGAGGCCGAGGCGCGCCTTGACGTCGAGGATGCGGGTCACCGCCTCGTCGATCCGGGCCATCGGGATTTCGCCAGAACGCGCGCGTTTGAGCAGATCCATGTAGATCGGCTTCCACGTGTCGGGCGCCATGTACATGTCGACCCCCGCCATCAGCGCCTGCGGGCAGCTTTCGTTGGTGCAGCCTTCAACCTGGCCGTGCGCGTTCCAGTCCGAGACGACGAAGCCGCCGAAATCCATCCGGTCCTTGAGTACGCCGGTGACGAGCGACTTGTTGCCGGTCATCTTCTTGCCTTGCCAGCTGGAGAAGCTGACCATCACGGTCGCGACGCCTTCGCCGATTGCCGGGCCATACGGCGCGCCATGAACGTCGCGCAGTTCCTCTTCGGTGACCGAGCTATCGCCCTGGTCGACGCCGCCGTCGGTTCCTCCATCGGCGAGGAAGTGCTTGGTGGAGGCGATCACGTGCGGACCGGCAAGAATGTCGTTATTGCTCGGCGGGCCCTGCAGCCCGCGGACCATCGCGCCGACGTAGGACGCGACGAGTTCGGGATTCGAGGAGTAGCCTTCGTAGGCGCGGCCCCAGCGGAAATCCTGCGGCACCGCGACTGTCGGGGCGAAGGTCCATTCCTGCCCGGTCACTCGAATTTCCTTGGCAGTGACCGCGCCGATCTTTTCGATCAGTTCTGGGTCGCGCATCGCGCCAAGGCCGATATTGTGCGGGAAAACCGTCGCCCCGATAATGTTGGCATGGCCGTGCACCGCATCCACGCCCCAGATGATCGGGATGCCTACGCCGCCGTCGGACTTGTCGACCGAAGCATTGTAGAACGCGTCGGCTGCCGCCAGCCAGTCGGGCGCGGGCGATAGGTCGTTGCCGTTGGGACCGCTGTTGCCCCCGACCAGTATCGAACCGAGGTTATATGTCTTGGCATCCTCGGGAGTGACGCAGCACAGATCGGCCTGGACCAGCTGGCCGATCTTTTCCTCGAGAGTCATTCGGGACACGAAGTCGGCCACCATGGCGGTGTCGGACTGGGGGAGGACTATGGGGTACTCGTAGGCAGGCCAGATTTCAGGATGCGCAACGGCCTTGCCATCCTCCATCTTCGACATTTCGTCAGACGATTGGCCGATGGTTGCATCCGGCCCCGTGGCGCACGCGGTTGCTGCCAATGCCAGAGCGAGCCCACTCGCCAAGCGCTTCCAATCGGTCATTCTTTCCTCTCCCTCGCGCAGCTTTGCGCCACGGCACCTCTATGGGAGCGTTATCATCCCTTCAAATGTCTCTGCGGGCAAGGGGGAATTCTCTTGGCGGCCATAATTGCCCTTGGCTGGGGCGACGATCGGAGTTGCCCAATGCGATCGTACGTCTTAGGCTGCGAGGCTGAGCGTCACGCAAGCGATATCATATAATTCGCACGCGCTCAGGGGAGAGGGTGAATCGATGACTCATCGCGATGATAGCGCTACCAAATCCTATTGGCGCGCCAATTTGCAGCTGCTTGCAATCCTGATGTCGATCTGGTTCGCCGTCTCGTTCGGGGCCGGAATCCTTCTCCGCGACTTTCTCGATCGCTTCATGATCGGCGGATATCCGCTGGGTTTCTGGTTCGCCCAGCAAGGGTCGATCTACGTCTTCATCGTCCTGATCTTTTATTACAGCTGGGCAATGCATCGGCTCGAGCGACGCTACGCGCTCGACGACGATGACGAATCGGAAGCTACCGGTGAAGGAGCTTCTCAATGAGCACCCAGATGCTCATCTACCTGTTCGTCGGGGCCAGCTTCGCCCTTTATATCGGCATCGCGCTCTGGACGCGTGCGGGCTCGACCTCGGAATTCTACGTCGCGGGGGGCGGGGTTCACCCGGTGGTGAACGGCATGGCGACCGCCGCCGACTGGATGAGCGCGGCGAGCTTCCTGTCGATGGCCGGACTGATCGCATTCATGGGCTACGACGGTAGCGTCTACCTGATGGGGTGGACCGGCGGCTACGTGGTGCTGGCGCTTCTGCTGGCCCCCTACCTGCGCAAGTTCGGCCAGTTCACCGTGCCCGATTTCATCGGGACGCGGTATTATTCGAAGGTTGCCCGCACCGTCGCGGTGGTGTGCCTTATCTTCGTCAGCTTCACCTATATCGCAGGCCAGATGCGCGGGGTCGGGATCGTTTTTTCGCGGTTCCTCGAAGTGCCCGTCGACCTTGGCGTGATCATCGGCATGGGCATCGTGTTCGTCTATGCGGTGCTCGGCGGGATGAAGGGCGTCACCTACACGCAGGTGGCGCAATACTGCGTGCTGATCTTCGCGTACCTCGTGCCTGCGATCTTCATTTCGCTGTTGGTGACGGGCAATCCGGTGCCCCAGCTTGGACTCGGGTCGCAGGTCGCCGACGGATCGGGCATGTATGTGCTGCAAAAGCTCGACGCTTCGCTCGTCGACATGGGGTTTTCGGCGTATACCGCCAGCACCAGATCGACGATCGACGTGTTCTGCATCACTGCGGCGTTGATGGTCGGCACCGCGGGGCTGCCGCATGTGATCGTGCGCTTCTTCACCGTGCCCAAAGTCTCGGACGCGCGCCGCTCAGCCGGGTGGGCGCTGGTGTTCATCGCGCTTCTCTACACCACCGCTCCTGCGGTTTCCGCGTTTGCCCGGCTCAATTTCAACGAGACGATCAATCAGACGCAATACACCGACGCGCCCGGCTGGTTCGGCAACTGGGAGAACAACGACCTGATCGCATGGCGCGACAAGGACGGCGACGGCGCGATGGACGTTGCGCCGGGCGACGCCTTCGAAGGCGCGCCCGCCTATACCGAAGAGCGCGGCGAGCATGGCGAGCGAATGCTTTCGAATGCTCCCGCAGAGGGTGCCAACGAGGTCTATGTCGACCGCGACATCATGGTGCTCGCCAATCCGGAAATCGCCAACCTGCCCGGCTGGGTGATCGCGCTCGTCGCGGCTGGCGGACTGGCAGCGGCGCTGTCCACCGCAGCGGGGCTGTTGCTGGTCATATCGAGCGCGGTCAGCCACGACCTGCTTAAGCGCACCTTCCGGCCCGGGATTACCGAGAAAGGCGAGCTGCTCGCCGCGCGTCTGGCAGCGACGGCGGCGATCGTGGTGGCGGGCCTGCTCGGCATCTATCCGCCAGGCTGGGTCGCTCAGGTGGTGGCCTTCGCCTTCGGCCTCGCTGCCTCCTCGCTCTTCCCGGCCATTTTCCTCGGCATCTTCACAAAGCGGATGAACCGCGAGGGCGCCATTGCCGGGATGGTCAGCGGGCTTGCCTTCACCTTCTTCTACATCGCCTGGTTCAAGCTGTGGAACCCGGCGGCGAACGTGCCGGAGAATTGGCTGCTGGGCATCTCGGCCGAAGGCATCGGCGTGATCGGCATGCTGATCAACTTCGCGGTGGCGCTGCTGGTCAGCCGGGTGACCGCCGCGCCTCCAGCAGAGATCGGCGAGCTGGTCGAACGGATACGCACCCCGCGCGGCGCGGCAGCACCCGTAGAGCACTGAGCGAAGAGACCCCGATGAAACACGCGATCCTCAAGGCCTTCGTGACCGGAACCGTGGCCTTGGCCACGCCGGTTTCGGCGATGGCGCAGAACGATAGTGCCAGTCAGAGCGCCGATATCGACGCACTGATCGCCAGGATGACGCTGGACGAGAAGATCGGCCAGCTTGTCCAGCGGATGGGCGGCCGGTCGAAGTCGCTCAATTCGCGCCTCGGCCCGGAGGAACTGGACAAGGTCCGGCGCGGCGAGGTCGGCTCGTACCTGCACGTTGCGGGGGCCGATGCCTTGCGCGAATTGCAGCGGGTCGCGGTCGAGGAAAGCCGTCTCGGTATTCCGTTGCTGTTCTCGATGGACGTGGTCCACGGCTATCGCACGATCTTCCCCGTTCCGCTGGCAATGGCGGCAAGCTGGGATCCTGAGGTGGCCGAACGCCACGCGCGTATCGCCGCTACCGAGGCGAGTGCGGCGGGCCTGCACTGGACCTTCGCTCCGATGGTCGACATCGCGCGCGATCCGCGCTGGGGCCGGATCGTCGAGGGGGCGGGGGAAGATGCCTATCTCGGCAGTCGCATGGCCGCCGCGCAGGTTCTGGGCTTTCAGGGCACCGATCTCTCTGCCGCCGACACGATCATGGCCGGAACCAAGCATTTCGGTGCCTACGGGGCGGCCGAGGGCGGTCGCGATTACGCTGGTGCCGAGGTGAGCGAGCGCGCCATGCGCGAAACCTACCTCGCGCCCTTCCGTGCCGCAGCCGAGGCTGGCTCTGCCAGCTACATGACGGCCTTCAATGCGCTCAACGGCGTGCCGACCACCGGCAACGAAGACCTGCTGCGCACCATGCTGCGCGAAGAGTGGGGCTGGAACGGGCTGCTGCTGTCCGACTGGCGCGCGGTCGAGGAACTCATGGCGCACGGCGTGGCAGGAACGCGCAGCGATGCCGCGAGGCTGGCGCTGGAGGCGAGCGTCGACATGGACATGGTCGCGGATGTTTACGCAGGCGACCTGAAGGAGGCCATCAAGGGCGATCCGGCGCTGCTGCCGCTGCTCGATCAGGCGGTGCACCGCATCCTCGATGCCAAGCGCAAGCTCGGCCTGTTCGTTGATCCGTACAAGTATCATGACGCAGCGCGCGAAGCGGAGGTGATCCTCTCGTCCGACCACCGCGCCGCCGCGCGCGACATTGCCGAGCGCTCTATCGTCCTGTTGAAGAACGATGGCGATGTCCTCCCGCTGGCCGAGGGCGCACAAAAAATTGCGCTTGTCGGCGCTCTGGCGGACGATGCGCTGTCGCAGCTTGGCTCGTGGCGTGCACAGGGGCGTGCAGAGGACGTGGTGACGCTACGTGCGGCACTCGAAGCGGCGCATCACAACGTGGTCTTCGCGCCAGGCACCGATGCGCGGACCGATGATGTTACCGACATCCCCGAAGCAGTGGCCGCAGCCGAAAGCTCCGACCTGATCGTCCTCGCGCTCGGCGAGGATTATGACTGGTCGGGCGAGGCGCGCAGCCGTTCCTCGCTCGAACTGCCCGGCAGGCAGCTGGCGCTGTTCGAAGCGCTGGCCGCAACGGGTAAGCCGCTGGTCGTTGTGCTGATGGGCGGACGCCCGCTGGCCATTCCCGAAGTGGCGGAGAAGACCGATGCCGTGCTCGAAACCTGGCTGCTCGGGATCGAGAGCGGCCCCGCCATCGTCGACACGCTCTTTGGTGACAACAATCCAGGCGGCAAGCTGCCCGCCAGCTTCCCGCGCACAACCGGGCAAGTGCCGGTCAGTTACGATCACCTACCGAGCGGGCGCCCCGCAGATCCCGACCTGTCGAAGGATACCGCGCGGTACATGGATCAGCCGATCACGCCGCTTTACGCCTTCGGCCACGGGCTCAGCTACACACGCTTCAGTTTCGGTGAGCCGAGCGTCGACCGATCGAGCATTCCCGCCAATGGGGGCGAGGTGACGATTGCGCTCGACGTCACCAATGACGGAGCGCGCGCGGGCGACGAAGTCGTTCAGCTCTACATGCGCGATCCGGTAGCCAGCGTTTCGCGGCCGGTGCAGCAACTGCGCGGCTTCAGGCGCGTGACCCTGCAGCCGGGCGAGACGAAGCGGGTCTCCTTCACCCTTTCGGCGGACCAATTCGCGCTGTGGTCGCGGGAAGGCGAATGGGTAATCGAACCCGGAGAAATCGAACTGATGGTCGGCAGTGCGTCCGACGATATTCGTGGCCGCGTATCGGTCACGATCGATGGAACAGGGCGGGGCTCGATTGCGCCCGCCGCGATCCCGACACGGAGCAAGGTACAATGATCATGCGGCTTGTCGCTTTCGCGACGGTTTCTCTCATCGCGGCTGCGCCGGCTTTGGCTGGAGAGGCAGAGGTTGTGCCCCACGGCGCCATTATCACCACCGATGCGGGGCAGAAGGTGCGGGTGCTCGCTTACGCCGACGGCACGTTCCGCGTGACCGTCGCCGATGTGCTGCCCGACGCACCGCCGACCGCGATGGTGGTGGCCGAAGCCGATGGATCGCCGCAGGTGGATGTGGACGAAGCTTCCGTCACGCTCACCACCCAGCAATCTTCCGCCAGGATTGCGCTGGCCGACGGCCAACTGACGGTGCGCGATGCAGAGGGGAAACTGTTGCTCGACGAATATGCCCGGTCGCGGCGGATCGATCCTGTCACGCTCGAAGGGCAGCAATGGTTCAAGACGCGTGTGCAGTTCAATCGCGGGACCGACGAAGGGCTCTACGGCCTCGGCCAGCAGCAGAACCGTCAGATGAACTATAATGGCGAGGACGTGGAACTCGCCCAGCACAACATCGCGACCGCGATCCCCTACCTCCTGTCGACGCGCGGCTACGGCATCCTGTGGGACAATGCCTCGATCACCCGCGTGGGCGATCCCGATCCTTACGAGAAGCTCGCGCTCGACTGGAACACGCAGTATTATCTGGGCGATCGCCTCGCGCTCGAACGCAGCGAGCCGGTGATCGATTACCAGTTTCTCGACGATCAGGACCGGTGGCCAGAGGAGGCTAAGGCCGACACCGTTGCCGCGACCTCGGGCCAGAATACGCAGGGCAATGCGGTGCAGACGCAGCGGGTCGTGTGGACCGGCAGCTACACGCCGGAAAGCACGGGCAAACACAAGTTCAGGCTCTATTCGTCGAGCTACGTCACCGTCTACGCAGACGGCAAGGAAGTGCTCGACCGCTGGCGGCAGAACTGGAACCCCTGGTATCACAATTTCGAGCTGGACCTGACCGCCGGAAAGCCCATCGACCTTCGCGTCGAGTGGGAGCCCAATCAGGGCTACATCGCGCTGTATCACGCCGACCCGCTGCCCAGCGAAGACCGCCACTCGGTCAGCTTCGCCTCCGAAGCGGGCAAGGCAATCGACTATTACGTCGTGCCGGGTGACGACATGGATGCGCTGGTCGCGGGCTATCGCCGCCTGACCGGCGAAGCATCGATGATGCCGCGCTGGGCCTACGGCTTCTGGCAATCGCGCCAGCGCTATCAGACGCAGGACGAACTGGTCGACGTCATCCAGATGTACCGCGATGCGGACATCCCGATCGACGCAATAGTGCAGGACTGGTTCTACTGGCCCGAAGACCAGTGGGGATGCAACTGCTTCGATCCCAAGCGCTTCCCCGATCCCAAGGGCATGGTCGACGCAGTCCACGATCTGAATGGTCGGCTGATGATCTCGGTTTGGCCGAAGTTCTATCCCGATACGCAGAATGCAAAGGAGCTGGACGCCAAGGGCTACCTCTATCGCCGTCCGCTCGAAGCGGGGCAGAAGGACTGGGTTGGGGCGGGCTATGCCAATACCTTCTACGATCCCTATCCGGCAGAGGCGCGCGAAATCTACTTCAACCAGATTGCCACATCGCTGGTGCCGATGGGCTTCGATGCCTGGTGGATGGATGCCACCGAGCCCGACTGGCATTCCAACCTCTCGATCGAAGAGCGTGCGCGGCAGATGTACAGCGCCGCGACCGACACGCCGGGGGCGGCGATCTTCAACAGCTATGGGTTGATGCAGGCGATCAGCGTTGCGGACGGCTTGCGCGAAGTGCAGCCCGACCAGCGCCCCTTCATCCTCACCCGCAGCGGTTTCGGCGGGATCCAGCGCGCCTCTGCCGCGCTGTGGTCGGGCGATGTCGTCGCGCGGTGGGATGATCTACGCGACCAGATCAGCGCGGGCACCAATATGTCGCTATCGGGCATTCCCAACTGGACGCACGATATCGGCGGCTTCGCGGTCGAGCAGCGCTTTACCGACGAAGTGCCCGCCGAGATGCCGGAATTTCGCGAGCTGTACCTGCGCTGGTTCCAGTTCGGCGCGTTCAGCCCGCTGTTCCGCAGCCACGGCGAATATCCGTACCGCGAGACGCCGATCATCGCGAAGGACGATCCTGCGATGCTCGAAGGGCTGACCTACTACCATCGCCTGCGCTATCGCCTGCTGCCTTACATCTACACGCTTGCGGCCAATGCGCATTTCGATGCGGGCACGATCATGCGCCCGCTGGTGATGGATTTTAAGGCCGACCGCGCGACTTGGGAGATCGACGACGAGTATCTGTTCGGCCCCGCGATGCTGGTCGCACCCGTGACCGAATTCGAGGCGCGCGAGCGGCAGGTTTATCTACCCGAGGGTGCCGACTGGTACGATGTTGCCACCGGTAAGAAGCTTGCGGGCGGGCAGAGGATCACCGCCGCCGCGCCGCGCGAGCGGATGCCGCTGTTTGTCCGTGCCGGGTCGATCGTGCCGATGGGGCCGGTAGTGCAATGGACCGGCGTGAACCCGCAGGGGCCTCTGACGGTGCATGTCTTCGCGGGAGCCGATGGCGTGTTCTCCCTCTACGAGGACCAGGGCACCGACATGGGTTTCGCGCGCGGTGAGTTCGCGCGCATTCCGATTGCGTGGGACGATGCAGCCCGCCGCCTCACCATCGGGGCGAGGGAAGGGCACTTCCCCGGCATGGCCGACAGCCGCGAGATCACCGTGGTTCTGCACACGGGCGACGAGGCTGGCGAAGTGTTCGAGCAGGGTGAGGGGCAGACGGCTACCTATCGTGGGGAGAAGGTGGAGCTGGCCTTCTAGGACGCCAGCTTCCACCGCGCAGCCCGGTGTCGGCTAGAGCTTTACGACGGCCCCATCCTGATCGGCGCTGCGGTACATCGCCTCTATCAGGCGGATGTCGCGCAGCCCCATCTCGCCGGGCGTGCGATGCTCGGTGCCGTTGCGCGCGGCTTGGGAGAACCCATCCAGCTGCGCGGCGAACTGCTCGATCGGATTGCCTGCGATATATTCGCTCGGCGGCTTACCCGCTTCTTCCAGCCGGATGGCGTTGTCGTAATAGGTTGTTGCGGGCTGCATCTCGATCGAGCCTTTGCTGCCGAAATAGCGCTGGCGCGATACGTAAGGGTTCCAGCAATAGGATGACGAGCCCGAGAGGCTGATCCCGCTGGCCATGCGCAGCCGGTATTCCAGACCGCCTTCCACCTCGGTGAAGCGCGGATCGCCCGCCGGCGTCGAATAGACCGCACTGACCGACACGGGCGTGTCGCCCGGCACCATCATCAGCGACGTGTTGAGGCCGTAGATCCCGATATCGTACATCGAGCCGCCGCCGCCGAGTTCCTTCTCCAGCCGCCACTTGTGCGGCGGCCAGTCGGGGTTGGCATCGAACCCGTGATCGCCCGAAACGAACCGCATCGTGCCCAGATCGCCGTTTACGATCCGGTCGCGCACGTGGACATTGTTGGGCTCGAAATGGACGCGGTAGGCAACGCCCAGCCTGCGGTCGTTGGCCTTGGCTGCCGCGATCATCGCCTCGCATTCGGCGGTGGTCGAGGCCATCGGCTTCTCGCACAATACGTGCTTGCCCGCTTCGAGCGCGCGGATCGTGTACTCTGCGTGCAAGCCGACGGGCAGGACGATGTAGACGCAGTCGATATCGTCCGCTTCGGCGATATCGTCGTAGTTATCGTATCCGTAGAAATTCGAGACGCCGTAGCGCGAACCCAGCTCTTCGGCCTTCGCGCGATTGCCCGACACGAAGGCGGTCATGCGTGAATGGCGCGCGTTGGCGAAACCGGGGATCACCTGCCCGACGGCAAAGGTGCCGAGACCCACGATCGCCCACCGCATCCGTGATTGAGGGGCTTCGGGGAGCGCGGGATTGCCGATCAGCGGTTGCCCGATGGCCTGCTGCGCCAGCGCCCTGCCGCTGGCAAGCGACAGCGATGCGCCGACACCCATTCCCAGCGCTCGACGTCGCGAAACGCCGCCTGTGTTCCGGACATCGCGCATACGTTCTCCCCCCGTTCGAATGGGGACTCAATCACGCCGCTCCTGCAAAGTCGAGTCGGACATGGCGGCTTTACGTGGATCGCTATTGCACGGCGATTGGATGCGAGTTTTCGACATGGGTGACGTCCAGCAAGGTCCCAATGCAGGCCTCACCCACCTGGGGTGTGAGCTTCGCCGCACCCGATTGCCGCCAATATCCTTTCCAAGCTTGCTTTGTCTTTCGAAGTGCACAATCCTTAACTTCGGAATGAGCGGCCTGCAGTATTACCTGCGCGAACTGCGCGCGTTCGCGGGTGCGCGATTATGGCTGGCGCTGGCGCTGGTAGGGGCGGCCGCCGTGCTGGAGGGGCTGGGCTTCGTCGCCTTTGTGCCGCTGTTTCAAATTCTGCTCAGCAAGCCGGATACGGGCGTGGCCGCGACCGCGCTGGACTGGCTTGAAGCCGTCGGTATTGCAACACCCTTCGCCCTGGCTCTGACGCTGGCCGCTGCATTTCTCGCGCTCATTGCCTTGCGCAGCTTCCTTCAATGGAAGCGGGACATCCTGATGCGGCGACTGAGCCTCGAATTCGTCGATCACTGGCGCCGGCGCACCATGATCGCGGTTTCTGCCGCACCCTGGCAGGCGCTGATGGGCAAGCGGCGGACCGATATCGAACATGCGATTATGGTCGACATTGGCCGTCTTTCATCGGGCACCCAGCAAACCCTGACGGGAGTGGTCCAGATCACCATGATCCTTGCGCAGCTGGCTGCCATCGCGGCGATCGCGCCCATCATGCTGGGTATCGCGCTGCCGCTGCTGCTGCTCGCAGGCGTTTTCATCGTCCCCATTTCGCGTCTCGCCGGGCTGCTGGGGCAGCGAAATTCAAGCGCGGGTCGCAAGGTTCACAACGTGCTCGGCAATTTCATGGCCGGACAAAAGCTCGCCCGCCTGTCCGATGCGCAGGGGAAGTTCGTCGATCAGATGGACGGTGTGATGCGCGATGCCCGCAAGTGGCAACTCGATTTTGTCGCATCGCAATCGAAGGTGAGGGCAGCGTTTCAGTGCTTCGCGGCGCTTGCCGTGATTGCCATGCTGCTGATCGGCTATTTCATGCTGGAGCTCGATCTGCCGCGCCTGATCGTCGTGACATTGATCCTCACGCGGATTTCAGGGCCCACGCTCACCCTGATGCAGACCTCGCAGTCCACCGCGAACATGCTCGCCGCGCTCGATGCGCTCCGCTCGCTCACAGCCGATCTCGACCGGCCTGAGCCGCAGGCCGTGCCCGCGACACTTGAACGAGCGGCTCGCAACGAGCGGGCGGGACCTTTGCTGGAAGTGCGCGATCTCTGGTTCGCGTACGAAGCGGAGGACTGGATTCTGCAGGGCGCTTCCCTGAAAATCGATCGAGGCGAGATCGTCGCGCTCGATGCCCCCTCGGGATCGGGCAAGACGACACTGCTCGATCTCATTACCGGGCTGATGCCTCCGGCCCGCGGTACCATCATCGGTCAGGGGCACGTCCTGCGAGCGGATACGGACTGGGAGGTCTGGCGACGTTCCCTCGCCTATCTGCCGCAAGACCCCTTCCTGTTCGACACGACCATTCGTGAGAACCTGCAATGGTGCGCCCCCGAGGCGACCGACGCGGAGATGATGATGGCGCTCGAGATGGCCGGGGCGCAGGAATTGCTGGCGCGCAGCCCACAGGGGCTCGATACGCGGGTGGGCGAGCGAGGTCAGGCGTTCTCGGGGGGCGAGCGACAGCGTATCTGTCTGGCGCGCGGGCTGATCCGGCGCCATGCGCTGCTGATCCTCGACGAGGCCACCAGCGCTATCGATGAAGACGGCGGGGCCGAGATCTTCGAGAGGCTGCGTCAGTGGCCCGACCGTCCGGCCATCCTGCTCGTTTCGCATCGCGCCGAAACGCGCCGGATCGCAGACCGGATCGAGCGGCTGGAAGGGGGCAAGATCGTGCCTGCCGCAGTGCAGCCGCGCCGCAGCGTCGAGGCCTGACGGGCATATGGGGGAAGCTTCCAGAAGAGCCCGCAACCACCTGTTCAGCTGGCTCTGCAATTCGAGCGATGCACCGACCGCGCAGTTGACGGAGGCGGAATGGAACTGGATCGCGCAGGTGGCACGAGATTATCGGTTGCGTCCTCTGTTGCATCTAAGCCAGCGCTCGGGCACCGGCCCGACATTCCCGCAGCCTTTCTCCGAAGAATGCGCCCAGTCCTTTGCCACCCAGCAAGTGCGTTGGCTGAAATTCAAAGCGGGCATCGTCCGTACGAGCCGTGCGCTAAGCGATGCGAATGTGCGCCACGTTTTCCTGAAGGGCACGGCGCTCGGCCTGAGCATCGCTGCGGAGCCTGCGGTGCGGCCGATGCGCGATCTGGATATCCTGATCCCGCGCGACCGGTCTGTGGCAGCGCGCGACGCACTGACCGGTCTGGGTTTCCAGGCATTGCCGGGCGATCTGGAGACCGCGCTCGACCGCGGTTATCAGCAGCCCGCGCTGATCCACTCCGCGAGCGGACTCGTGATCGAACTGCATCACGATCTCGCTGCCTTGGCATCGATTGATACGGCAGCGCTGGCTGCCTTCGTGCGCGACAGTGCCGAGCATGTGTCGCTAGGCGGTCATTCGATACCGGTCAGCGCTCCATGTGCTACCTTTCTTCACCTCCTCCTCCACGCAGGGCCCAAGTCCTTGTTCGATTGCGGCCCTTTGCTTCTCGCCGACGTGACGATGCTGATCGAGAAGAGGGCGGATCGATTGGCCGAGCTTTACGTCTGGGCCGAGCAATTCGGCTTGCTGCCTACGCTCGCGCTCGTGCTGCAACTGCTTGAGCGGCATGGAGGAGCTACGGGGCGGCTCGGAATTGATCGGGCGCAACTACCGTCGGTGGCAGAAGCTCTCGTCGACCATGCAGAGGGCTTGCTCGTTCAGCCCGCCGAGGCGGTGCACCAGCGCAAGATGGTGCGCGAAGCCAGGGATGGTGCCGGTCGTCTGGCCGGCATCGACAAAGCTTTCGCGCGCGCTTTCATGCCGTCGCGCACGGGCATTGCAGCGACGAGCGGCGGGCGGATAGAGGATCGCCTCTTATGGCTGCGCTATCCCCACTGGCTGATGAAGCGGGCATGGCAATTGCTGTCGGGCCTGCGCGATCGCTCGCTCGCGGGGGAAGTGGTCAGGGATCGCGCCCTGGCCGATTTCCTGCTGGACGATTCCGCCCCTGATCGGACCCACTGACCGGAACAACCGACTGGAGCTAACCCGCCAGTCTGCCGAACTCCGCGGGTCATTCTGGTAGTCCTCCAGCGACCGTGCGCCTCTAGTCGAAGCGGGCGACAACAACCAACGCGGGTTCGACCGGGAAGCCAGCGACCTTGACCTTGCCTGCACTTACCCAGGCATGCGCGCGCGGAAAAGCGTCCGGCGCGTTGCCGGGCGCCAGGCCGAAGCGGACGGTTGCGGGAATGCCCCGACGGCGCAGCATCAACTTGGCCGCGACTGCCTGCTGCAGGCAGACCGCTCGAAAGGGCACCCGCGAGGCGGCCAGCGCAATCGCCCAGCGTACCTCCCTGGCTGCGGCGAGACTGGCTCCGCCTTCGAGCTGGAGCTGCGGCGCATCGGTGGGGGTGGGGGACCCGAGCTTTCGGGCAACATTGCGGAAGGGGGCAAGGATCAGCCACGCGCGTGCCAGCCCCAGCATGGCCATCGCCTCCAGCACGAGCGCGCGTCGGCCCGGCGCCATCCGGGCGAACGTCTGCAGGCGAGACCAGCTCGCTATCACTCGCGAGGCTCCAGAAACACAGCTCCGCCCGCTGCCAGCATCCGGACGAACCCTTGCAGGCCTTTCTCCTGTGCAGGATCGGCCAGGGTGGCGGCGAGCTCGCCGAAGGATGTTCCACGGTAGCTACGCAGCAGGCGAAGCGCGGGCAGGAATGGCGGGTGGCAGGGCCACTCGCGCCCGCCAAGCACGACACATTCGATCGTGCCGTCCTTGCCGCGCTCATCCACGCGTTTCTCACTGGCGAGAGTGATGATGGTGTTGCGATCGATCGTGGGAACGCTTTCGCCTATCCGCGCTAGGTTGAAGCGCGGCGTAGCGGGCCGTTCCGCCTCGCGAGAGCGGGCGAAGTCTTCGGAAATGTCTCCATCGAACTGCGCTTCGATCGCGCTCAGCAAGTCGGCGAAATAGGCCTTCCTTGCCTCTGGCTGACTAGGGGGCGGCACATCGGTGCGACCAACAAGATCCTGTTCAACCCTTGATGCGATCCAGTCGAGTACATCGCGCGCCGTCGGGCACGTTATGGCAATGGTGATGTGCAGGCTCTCTTCGCCAAGCGGTGTCGCCTCGTGCCACCAGCCGCGCGGAAGATAGAGGACGTCGCCGCTT
Source organism: Citromicrobium sp. (assembly GCA_002729695.1). GTDB lineage: Bacteria > Pseudomonadota > Alphaproteobacteria > Sphingomonadales > Sphingomonadaceae > Alteriqipengyuania. The sequence goes on from PBYQ01000004.1 coordinate 166,548, forward strand.
TCGAGGATCGTGTCGAACTTGAACTTCTCTTCTACAGGGCCAGGCATTTTGTGGTTGCGCAGAACCGGTTTTTCGAATTCCGGCTCGGCCACTCGCCACCGCTTTCGTCCGCGCACCTGCAACACCAGCACATCGTGATGATCGAAATGGGCATCAAACCCGCTCTGTGTTCCCCAACTGGCGTAGGCATTGATGTTGATGTGCGCGCCGAGCACCTCGTGGATATGATCTCCAAGCTTGCGCAAGGGGGGGAACAAGTCGTCTGCAAAACCGAGGGCCAGAGTAGCGCCCTGCCGCAGCAGCATGGTGGTGGCACCGGCGTCGATATCGCGCCCCCCGCGTCGCTCGTGGGTGTAGAGCGTCCGGTCGATCACTTTGCCTGCACGGGTCAACCTCAATCGCGGTGGCTCGAGCCGGTTATATTCGAGCACATGGTCGATATCCTGCCAGTCAAGGAGGTGGTCGAGCCGGCCTTCCTCACCCGGAAGATGCAGCATCGTCTTGTTGAAGTATTCGTTGACGAATGTCGCGCGATCGATGGGCGCAATCAGCGCGTCGAATTGCGTGGCAGTGGACCTCCCTGCGTCATTCGTCTCGCGCGACCCGAAGGAAGCCGTTTTACCCATTCTGCCATTCCTGCCGATTTGCCACGGCTGGCATCTTTGCAGGCCTTGCAAGCTTTCTCAATCCGTGAGAGCGCGAGCATTCGCTAATGGATACGAATGGGTTTTTCTATGGTCGCCGAAGATGCCGTAATCGCGCGCGAAGAAAGTGCGCTTTCGAGCCAGGTCGAAGACCGGGTGATGATCATGAACATCGACACTGGCACCTATTACGAGATCGATAAGAGTGCTGCGCGGATCTGGGATATGCTCGAAGAGCCGAAGAGCTTTGGCGAGATATGCGATACGCTTTGCAAAGCGTATGAGGTTGAGAGGTCGCAGTGCGGTTCAGATACGAGCCGCTTCGTCGAGGAAATGAAGGACCTCGGCCTTCTCAGGGTCGATTCCTGACGGCGTCAGTCGCTGCGCGCGAAGTGAAGGTGGTGAACCTCGCTGCGGTCCTGTCCTAAAGGGGTGTCAGAACGCAGGCGGCCTTAAAGACAGCACCTTCCTCTTGGATGCCTGCGTGTTTGTGCTAACGCATATTGATACAACGCGAAAAGAAGGGCGCGAATCATGTCCGACAAGATTGTTAATGAAACCAACAGCGCGAACCGCGATAAATGGTCTGCGCCTGCGATCCGCAGCGTGGTTCCCCTCTCGCACACGCGTGGCGGATTCAACAACCTCAACGATCAGGATGATATTCTTTACCGCATTTCCTGACCTGTTCGAGGGCTAGGCGCTCTCGGATTTGCGGAGGATCGATCCCTGCAGCCTTTCGTGTGCGTACTCGATCGGGGTGCAGCGGGCCCCGACGAACTCGTCGCGACCATCACCGATGCGCTGAGTGACGCCCGTTTAGGGCCGATCGGTGATGCGCGTGCGCTCGGGAACCTTTCCTTTGCGCAGTGTGGCGAATCTGGTGCCGGAACTGCCGAGAGGGACGGCATTCTGGTCGTCGCCGATGCGCGTATCGACGCGCGTGAAGATCTGCTAACAAAGCTTGGCTCCTCGAAGCTCCCAGAAACTCCAAGCGATCCCGATTTGATCCTCGCGGCGTGGTCGATGTGGGGGGAGGCCTGCCCGCAGCATCTGCTGGGCGATTATGCCTTCGTTGTGTTCGACCGATCTTCCGGTCAGATGTTTTGCGCTCGTGATCACGTCGGCGCTCGGCCGTTTTTCTATTCCGAGGGGGATGGATGGATTGCGTGCGCGAGTGACCCGGCATTATTGCTGGCTCTGCCGGGCGTGGACGACCGGCTGGATGATGATGTGGTGCTCACCCGATTGCTTGCGCGCCGCTACGTCCCCGTGGAACGCACCTGGCATCGTGGCATCCGCAACCTGCCCTGGGGGCACGCGATGATGGCGGGGAGCGCGCCGGTTCGTAAATGGCGCTACTGGAAGCCCGGGCCGCGCGGTCGTATCCGGCTGGCTGCGCCAGAGGATTACGCGTTGCATTTGCGCAAGCTTGTGGAAGCCGCAGTGGAAGACCGCCTGCGCGATTCGCAAAGGATCGGCCTCCATCTGAGCGGCGGCCTCGATTCGACGGCGATCGCAGCGATTGCTGTTCCCCGATTGCTTAAAAGCGGAGCCGCAGAGCCCATTGGCTTTTCGTGGCATCGCCGGGATGCGGATGCCGCCGAAGAGACCGAACCTGCCTGGAGCGAGTCGGTCAAATCGGCGCTGAATATAGATCTTCACGCGGTTCCGCCGAAGGTCGATGTCCTCCACGAACTTCTCCGGCGTGATGTCACCCGACATCCCGACCCCCGCAACCTCATAAACGAACTGCCGGTTCAGCTTGCGGCCGAACGCTTGGGCGTGGATGTGATCCTTTCTGGCTGGGGCGGCGACCAGGGTGCCTCGTTCGAGGGGCGCGGCTACAGGATGGAACTGTTCGCCAAAGGACGCTGGATCAGATTGTGGCGCGATCTCGAAAGCGCGACCGTCAAGGGTAAGGTCCGTCAATTCGCTCTTGTTGCATGGGCGCTGGCAGGTGAGACCCTGCGGCAGGAAGGGGATGGCCCCCCCAATGGCTTCGCGAGTACCGCTTTGCGACGCCGCGCGCAGTTCTTGCCGCAGCGCACCGTGCGCAAGAGCAGCGTAAGGCGTACGATGAGCGATCTTTTCGATGTGGGTGCAATCCAGTCACGCCTGGATACTTGGTCTGCCAGCGGTTTGCGCCATGGGATAGAATACCGCTATCCCTTGCTCGACCGACGCGTGCTCGAATTCGTCTATTCCATTCCGACCGATCTGTTCGTTCGCGGTGGTCAGAAAAGATGGTTGATGCGCGCCGCGATGGACGATCTTCTTCCGAATACGGTGAAGCGCCACGCCAGCAAATTCGAGCCGGTCCGGGTCGAAGATCTGTCCGATCCGCTGTTGGGGGCCTTCAAGAGACTTCATGCCGACTTGCAAGAGAGCGGCAACCTGGTGAACCGCTCCGGCTATATCGACATGAACGCGCTGAACGCCTGGTTGAGTCAGGAGCGGGACGACCTGCAGGGGCAGTCGCAGGCGCGGGTAGCTCTTGAATTCTTGAAATTTCCCGACAAACCCACTTCCACGACGGATCGGCCGGACGAGATATGACCAAGGCTATGCGATCAAGTGCCGAAGCGGACGGTAGTGAACAACCGATCCAGCCCTTGCGCCCGGTACGCAAGCCTTCGTCTTACCGGGATCTCGGACCGGTCGATATCGCCGCACTCGTCCCGCTGGTTGCCCGCATTTCCGAGGATACATGGAACGCGGAGGATGCGCGCAAGGAGAACGATTTCGCGGTGTTTCACCACACGAGGCATCTCGTGTTTCGATTCACGCCCCGCAACCTGAATCCGCTCGATTTCTATTCCACTCAGGCGTGGGATGTATGGTCGCCTATCCTGCTGCCGATCATGCATCAGGCGATCGAAGACTACGCCTTCGTTTCCCCCGAGTTTCCAAAGGTTATGCTGGCCCGACTTGCGGCTGGCCACGTCATCGACCCGCATCGTGACGGAGCCGGTTCCAACCTGCTGACCCACAAGATACACGTGCCGGTGCAGACAAACCCGGGGGCGATTTTCAGCTCTGCCGGAGAAGAGCGCCATCTTGCGCTCGGCCATGCCTACGAAGTGAACAATATCGCCAGACATTCGGTGCGCAACGAAGGTGCGCAGGATCGCATTCATCTGGTCTTTGAGGTTTTTGAAAGCGAACCGCAGACGGGTGGGAGGGGCATCTCTCGATGACGGTAGAGCGCTATCGCGCATTCGGCCTCGAGATCGCGTCGGAGATCGAGCTTTCGGTATTCGCGCCTGGTCGATCCAACGAGGTCGATGTCGAAATCCGGCTGGCAGAGCGGCTGAGCGATCCCGAAGATGCAGAAGCGATGCGGTTTCGTAACTGGATCGCCCGCCCCGGGCTGATGGTGCTCGACGTGCCGGACGTCGCCCGTTTTCGGATTGAGGACGGTCGGCGAATCCTGGTCGAGCCGGCGAAAGGCCGCACTCCGGCCGACGCCGTGCCCCATGTGCAGGGCTCGGCACTGGCTGCGCTTCTCCAGCAGCGTCGCACGCTCCCAATGCACGCAGGTGCGATCGAGACGTCGCGCGGCGCAATGTTGCTGGTCGGCACATCGGGAGTAGGCAAGTCGACGCTTACCAATGCGTTCGTCCAGCGGGGCTATCGCATGATGGGCGACGACGTAACGCCCGTTTCCCTCGATGCGGCAGGTCGTCCAATGGCAACCTCGGGCTTTCCCGCATCCCGATTGTGGGCCGACAGTGCGGCGTATTTCGGCCACGATACCAGCCGCCTTCAAAGGGCGCAGCGGGATCTGGAGAAATACTATGTCGTGCCGGAGAACTGGTGCGACGCAAGGTTGCCGGTTGCGGTGGTCGTGATCCTGCATGTCGCCGGCAACGGGCAGCCGCGCATCGAGCCGCTTGAACCCGCCGAGCGTATGAAATGGCTGCTCCGCTACAGTTTTCGCAAGAAATTTCTCAACGGCTTCGGCCTCAACGACCTCCAGTTCCGGATGGTGTCCGCGATGGCAGCGCAATCGCAGATGGTCCGGCTGGTGCGACCTGCGCGGGGGGCTCCTGCGGCAGACCTGGCCGCACTGCTGGAAGAGGCGCTTGGCTTCGAACCGGTCGCCGAGGGCGAACGTCTCGACGAGACCGCATGAGGACTGTTCTTTCGTCGCCGCCCTCGCTGGTGTTGCTCGCGTCCTTTCCCAAGAGCGGCAATACGTGGATGCGCTGTCTCCTGACCGCGTTTTTGACTGGCGACCCCTTGAGCGATCTCGGTAGTCTGGCAGCCCCCGCGATGTTGAGTGTCAGGCAGCAGTTCGACGATCACACAGGTATTTCTTCGGCCGACCTCGGACTGGACGCGATAGATACCCTGCGACCGAGCTTTCACAGGGCCGTTTCCGAAGCAATGGAAGGCCCAGTATTTGTGAAGCTGCACGATCGCTTCTACTACAACCATGCTGGAGACGCGGTATTCGCAGCAGATGCTTTTCGCGGTGTGGTGCATGTCGTGCGTCATCCATGTGCGGTGGCCGTGTCCTATGCGCATCATCTCGATTGTACGATTGATCGCGCGATAGACCTGATGGCGGACGAGGCGGCGATGCACGACTGGCGACCGGATTCGATAGCCACGGTTATACCGCAGCGGATAGGTAGCTGGAGCGGTCATTCTGCCAGCTGGCAGGATCAGGGCGAAATCCCACGGCTGACCCTGCGCTACGAAGATCTGCTCCGCGACACCGAAATGCATTTTGCCTCGATACTGGAATTTGCCGGAGAAGATGCCGACCGTGCGCGGGTCGCGCGGGCGGTCGAGGCTGCCCGCTTCGAAGCGCTGCGCAGTATCGAAGCTGCAAAAGGTTTTCACGAGAAAGTGACCGAGGGTAGTTTTTTCCGGCGCGGAAGCGCGAACAGCTGGCGCGACGAGTTGAGCGAGACCCAGATCGAGCGGATTGTGTCCGATCACGGCGCCATGATGGCCCGCTTCGGGTACGAGCGGCAGGCTGTGTCATGATCGCCTCCTTCGCCCACAGATTCATCTTCGTCGCGGTGCCACGCACTGGATCGCACACCGTTCGCGCGGCCTTGCGCCCGCATTTGGCGGCGACGGATTGGGAACAATGCACGCGTTTCGAAACCCGGTTGTGTCCGGTGCCGCAGATCGCTTCCATCGGTCATGGGCACGTCCCAGCACGCACGATCCGTGCGGTGCTGCTGCCCGGTATGTGGGATGAGATGACAAGCTTCGCGGTTTTCCGCGACCCGCTCGAGCGCTTTGTCTCGGCTTTCTTCCTGCTCAAGCGCGATAAGGCCTGGGATAGCATCGAGGCGCTCGATGCGATGAAGCGCTTGCTGGCGGACGACAAAGGGCGCGCGCACGTCCTTTTTTCCCAGCAGGTGAGTTTCCTATGCGACGATGACGGGCAATTGATGGTGAGCGTCCTAGGTCTCCATTCGAAGCTCGGTTCCGATCTTGCTGCAATCTTCGCACGGGTCGACCTGCCGCCGCCGCTGCTCCAGCGGGTCAACGCGGCGCCTTATCCGCCCGGTTTCGCACCCGACGCCGAATTGCGAGAACTGGTAGAGTACCGTTACGCGGCCGATTATGCGCTTGGCAGCACGTTGCGGGAGACACCGCCGCAATGAGCGACAAGTTCGCCGTCGTCACGGTATCGTCCGACGATTTCGCTCTAGGCAGTGCGGTTGCGCTCGCGTCGTTTCGCCAGTCGAACCGGTGGTTCTCCGGCGAAACCGTGGTGATCGCGACCGATCTCTCGGACGATCGACGCGCATTGATCCGGGCGGCAGGTCCAACGGAATTTCGTGCTCCTTCCAACGAATTGCTGCGACGGATCGACGCCCTGTGCGACGCCCGTCCCGAGCTGCGCACAAGGCGGCTTCGCTTTTGCTCGCTGGAGAGCTTTGCCCTGGCCGGGTACGACAAGGTGCTGTTTCTCGACAGCGACACCGTGGTCTCGGGCGATTTCGAAGAGCTTTTCCGTCGTCCGGAGCCGTTCATCGCCGCGCCCGACAAACCGACCCTGATCGGCAAACGACGCGATCGGACCAGCTTTGAGTCCGTTGACGCCAACGAGCAGGCGGGCCTCGCGAGTTTCAACGCCGGGATGATGCTGATCGGGCACGATCTGCTCGACGGGACAGTTTATGCCGATCTCCTCGACCTGCTCGAACCCGACGCATGGAAGGGCGTGAAAACGGATCACACCGACCAACTCGTGCTCAATCGCCGGCTCGCGCCGCAGACGATGCTTGTCGACCCTCTCTACAACCTGCCGATAGGACATCGCATCGCGGCGCAGCTGTTGCAGGGGCGGAGCGTCGAGGAGGTGTGCATGTTTCACTTCAACGGGCCGCGCAAACCTTGGAAACCCGACCACATCGTCGAACGGGCGATCGACGATCCAGTGGTCGGCTGCGCCCTTGCGAAGTGGCACCGTGCCTTCGAGCGGATGGTTGCCGAGGCGCGTCTTGGCAGACTTGCGACCAGCGCAGGATGACGGGCACGGCCAACCGCGCTGCCGCGGCCGTCGGGACCGTTCGAACCAGCCTGATCGTGCTCGGCCCGAACAATTCGGGTTCGACCCTGTTGCGCAAATCCATCGCTGCATCGAGCGGATGCTGGCATCTGGAGCGCGAGGCACAGCACATTCCCGGCTTCCCCGGCCCCTCTACCCGAAGCACCGGCACACGCCTGATCTGGGCTGCGAGCGCAGACAGGCTGGCCCGGGTTGCCGATCCGGCATTGCACGACTGGCCCCGCAGCTGGGCGACCTGGATGAGCTCGGCTGAGGCAGACGACGTTGGATCCCCCGTGATCGTTCTGTCCTCGCCACCGTTCCTGTTTCTCGCTCAGGAACTGGGGAGGGCGCTGCCCGATCCCCGCTTCGTTTTCCTGGTGCGAGACCCGCTGGCGATAGCCGGAGGGATTCTTCGCCGGGGGGCGCAGCAGGTGTTGTCGCCAGGAGAAAAACTTGTCGAAGTGGTCGCGCGCCACATCATAGCCTGCTTCGAACGCCAGCGCGCGAACCTTGGATGCGCGGACGCAGAGGGTGCGCTGCTGCGGTACGAAGACATGTGTGCCGATCCCGCGTCAGCAAGCCGGCGTATCCTTCGTCTGGTCCCCGAACTTGGCAGGATCGATCTTGCGCATCGTGTGGCGGTCAAGGGTCTCTATGACGAACCATTGCGGAACATGAACGCGGAATCGATCGGTGCGTTGACCGCCGATGAGTTGTCCGTGCTGAGTGCCGCTTTCGTTCGGCACGGCGAGCTGTTCGACTTCTTCGGTTATCGGGTGGCGCAATGAGGCGTCCGCTCTGGGTCTTTCTGCACATGCCCAAGACCGGGGGCACGACCTTCAAGGCCCATCTCGAACGCTACCTGTCGTGGGACGAGCAGCTCGTGGAGTTTTCGGACTGGGGCCGTCGCTACCGGGCAGAGAGGGAACTCGCAGAATTCGCGGATCGTCCGGAAGAAGTGCGGTCGAGAGCCGTAGTCCTGGCGGGGCATCGCCTCAGTTATGGTGCGCACCGTATCGTTCCCGGGGAGCGCGACGTGCGCTACATCACCTTCCTGCGCGATCCGGCAGAGAGGTGCGTGTCCCTGTATAATTTTCGGAAGAGCAGGGGCACGACCGAAGCAGATTTCATGTCGTGGTATCGAGACGACTTCCTAGCCCACAATAGGAATTCGATCGTCGGGTTCTATGCATCCCGCACCCTTCCTCCCGAAATGATGGTCGATGAGGGCACTCGGACACAGGCGGCCCGGGCCCTATTGGAGCGCTGCTGGCATGTCGGGTTCACCGATCGCCTGTCTGCTAGTCTCGATTTTCTGTGTGCGGAAATCGGCATCCCCGCCGAATGGACCAATCAGCGTGTTGCGGGGAGCGGAGAACGACTGAAATCGCCTTCGCATCCCTCGGACGGCGAGATGATCGCCCGTCACGTCACGCTCTCTGCCGAGCTTCGCGCGCAGATCTACGCCGACAGGCCAGAGGACCTTGCGCTGTATGAGTGGGCCAGAAAGGCCTTCGGCACCACGCATGATTGATGGTCGGCCGCAGCGGGTGCGTTTCGCCCGGACTTTGGATTCCCGATTGCGGTCCGGTGATCAGGATGCCTGTGCCTGAAACGGGCGCAATTACCTGTGTGAGGGACGACCGATACCATCCGCCTCCGGCTGCAAGTGCGCCTGTGAGGATAGAAATGGCGCACGACTGCGCCAAGCGCGCCGGCATTACTTCGCCAACCCGGACCCGGGAACGGAGAAACAGGGGTAAATGGTGCGCGACGCAGTCTGGAGCGAACCGCTCTCTACGTGCTTTTCCCAGAGATATGGGAAAGTAGTGGGAATATTCGCACGAAACGGTCAGTTTGCCGCCTATGGACGAGAGCAATGCCGCAGGCGACAGCGAAGAAATGCCCGCATTCCCATTTCACGTCCTTTGGACGGGTTATGGGAACGCAAACGTCACTTTGCGGGAACTGGAGGACAATGTCGAAGAATACCGCATCCTAAACGAGGAGGTGCCTGCGGGCTGGCAGGGAGTGCCTAGGGTTGCGCTAGCTGATGTCGAGAACCTCCTGAGCCGCCATCAATTACCGCAGAGAATGGCGAAGCATCTCTGGGTCTCCTGCTGCTTCTACCTTTCGCAGAAGCAGGCTGAGGCCTCGGGCATTGATCCGAAGGCCTCAAGGGAAATGCTACTCAAGGCAGCAGATGCGGTCGACAAGCTGGCCGATGCCCTGGCGAACATTTCTCCGAAGGTCTTTGCCGCGCTTTACTTCAAGCGGCCTCATGTTCCAGACACGATTGAGCCAACCGGACCAAATTTTGGTGACCTCTATTCCGAGATCCACGACTTTGCGCTCGTGGCAGACAATGCGGCCGCCGAGCTGGTGCAGGAAGGCGGGCGACCGCGTAATCACTATCGCGATACGATGTTCCGCCTGATCATCGAGGTGCTTCTCGATCACGGGTTAGATGATTTGGTAGTTTCGAACGGCACCAAGGATCGACCCGATCCTCACTTGGGTGGCCAGGCCGGGACTGTCCTCATCGACCTGGTCAAGCTTGTTGAGCCTTCTTGGAGTGAGAAGTGGCTGGCTCCCAAGGTTAAGCCCGTGCTCAAGAGGGTCCGCGCAGCCTGGTCAGGTTGAGAAACCCCTTCTTCAAGACTGCAGTTGTTGTCCTTTCAAAACCGGTTTTCCTGCTTCAGATGGTTCTCCACCTAATTCCTGGTGGAGATGTTTCATGGACAGCGAGCTGTCGAACGAGGCGCGGTTGCGCGTCGAATACCGCGCGATTGAAAGCTTGACCCCGTATGCGGGTCACGCGCGCAAACACCCCAAGGGCCAGATCCGCAAGATCGCGACGAGCCAGCGCCAGTTTGGCTGGACCAACCCGATTCTCATCGGTCCCGATGGCATGGTGCTTTGCGGGCATGGTCGCCTCGAAGCCGCCAAGCTGAATGGCGATTCCACGGTCCCGGTCATCGCTTTGGAGCACCTGAGCGAAGCGGACCGGCGCGCCTACATCATCGCGGACAACCGCATTGCCGAAGAGGCGCAGTGGTCGAAGGCAACTCTGCGCCGTGAGCTCAGTGGTCTGGCCGAGCTCGGCTATGATCTCGAGATGACGGGTTTCGGCAGCCTCGAGATCGACACGGTGCTGTCGATGGACGACGAGGGGGTGGACGAGGACCCGGTTGAAGTGCCCGACGATGAAGCCGCGCCGGTGTCGCGCATCGGCGATCTGTGGGAGATCGGTGAACACCGCCTGCTGGTCGGCGACGCCCGCGATCCAGACGCTTACATCCGCTTGATGGGGGGTGAGCAGGCCGAGCTCATCGTGACCGACCCTCCCTACGGGTGTGTGATCGAGAACAATGTGTCGGGCAGTGGTAAGGTCAAGCACGGCAACTTCGTGATGGGGGCAGGCGAGACTTCGCTGCCCGAATTCGCGTCGGGCCTGCTCAAGCCCGCCTTTGAACGCATCGCTGAGAACGCCACGCCAGGTGCGATCGCGTTCGTGTTCATCGACTGGCGCGGGGCGCCGTACCTCCACGCGGTTGCCGAGGGTATCTTCCACGAAACCAAGAACCTGATTGTCTGGGCGAAGACCAACGGAGGGCAGGGCGCGTTCTATCGCTCGGCGCACGAGTTGGTGTACGCGTTCAAGGTCAGCTCGGGCCGCCACATCAACAATTTCGGGCTATCGGGTCGCTACCGGACCAATGTCTGGAGCTATGCGGGCGCCAACACCTTCCGCAAAGGCCGCATGGAGGACCTGGCGGATCACCCGACGGTGAAGCCGCGCAAGATGATCGCGGATGCGATCCTCGACTGCTCGACGCATGGTGGGATCGTGCTTGATCCCTTCCTCGGTGCAGGCACCACGCTCGCAGCCGCGCAGGTCACTGGCCGCCGTGGCCGGGGTGTCGAGCTTGATCCCAAATATGCGGATGTGTCGCTGCGCCGCCTTGCAAAAGCCGTCGGGTGCGACCCAACCTTGGACGGGATGACCTTCGACGAAGTTGCCAAGGATCGCTTCGGTTCCAAGGTGCTGTAATGGCGGATGACGAGACACCGGCAGCGGAGGGGTCCGAAACCTCCACCACCTACAAGTCCGAAAACACCGATGCGAACGGCGACTACAAGGTGGGAAAGAACCGTCCGCCCAAGCACGGCCAGTTTGCGAAGGGCGACGGGAGGCCGCGCGGTCGCCGCAGGAAGGGCACGAAGAACCTCGCGACTGATTTCCAGGAGGAACTGAGCACGAAGGTGTCCTTGAAGGTCGATGGCAAGCCGCGTCGCGTGACCAAGCAGCGCGCGATCATGATGCGGCTCATGGATAACGCGAGCCGGGGCCAGAACACCGCGATCAATACCATCATGGCATACGCCGACAAGTTCGGGATCGAGGTGCAGTTGGAGATGCCGGACGCGTCAAAACCGATGACGTTTCCGCACATGGATACTCTCACGCTTTACGAAATGGAATTGCTCGAGCTCTTGCTGGACAAAGCCAGCGGTGTTCCCATGCGACCGGACAAGAGCGACAAGCTTTACGAGCCTGACCACCCGCTCGCATATCTCGAAGACCCCGATGATGCCCGTAATTATGATTTCGAGCAGACGGCAGGCGGGGTGATCTGGAAACGCTACAACGGCCATCGCTTTGCGGACTACGTCAGCGGCGTCCTCAACACGGCGTACGCGAGCTGTGCGCTCCCCGAATCCATAGCGCTGTCTGATCCTGAAAGCGAGACCCGTGATGAAGATTGATTCCGTTCCTGCAGTCGTGACCGGTGGTGCTTCCGGTCTTGGGAAAGCCTGCGCCGAAATGCTTTGCGCGCTGGGCGCGCGAGTGATCATCGCCGATATTGATGAAGATGCCGGTAGGCGCATCGCACGCAAGACCGGTGCGGAATTCATGCGGACCGATGTGCGAAATGTTTCGGACGTTGAAGCGCTGTTTGATCACATCGGCGCAAATGATCCGGTGCGTATCCTCGTCACCTGCGCTGGGGTTGCGCCGAAGCTGTCGATGACCGGAGAGAATGGTCCCTTCTGCATGGACGCATTTCGCTATGTCTTGGAGACCAATCTTTCCGGTACCATCCTGCCGATTAGTCGCTTTGTCGATCGCCTTAAAGATGTCGAGCCGCTCGATGAGGAGACAGGCGTAATCATTACGTCGTCGTCCATTGCTGCATTTGATGGCCAGAGCGGGCACGCAGCCTATTCGGCGTCGAAGGCGGGCGTAGCTGGAATGACCCTTTCGCTCGCTCGCGAACTTGGTAGCAAAGCGATCCGCGTAGCCTGTATTGCTCCAGGTCCCTTTGACACACCAATGATGGGCAACCTCCCTCCCCGCCGGGAAGTGGAGCTCGGTACGCAGTCGCCCTACCCGGGGCGTCTCGGCAAACCGGAAGAATTTGCATCTCTCGTGCGGCAGATCATCGAAAACCCGATGCTCAACGGCGGGGTCATCCGTCTCGACGGCGCCCTGCGCATGCTGGCGCATTAGACGAGACGAGTTGCCTCGCGAAGCGGGCACGAATTTCCGGTCTGAGTTACGATTGATGCCCATTATCGGCGAGCTGGGACAACTGAGACCCGTTAGGGTGATCGTTATTCAGCCAACACCCTCACCAGCTCTTCGTGACTAACCTCAAGCGCCTGCGCGATCTCCCAGATTGTCACGATGGTTGGATTGCGTTTTCCGCGTTCCAGATCGCTCAGGTACTGCTGTGTCAGACCGCTGCGCTCGGCAAGCTGCTCCTGAGTGAGCCCACGCTTCAATCGAATGCGCAGGCAATTGTCGCCGACGAGTTTGCGCATGTCCATGGCGCGAAACCATTGGCGAAGCACGCACCTTCTCGTTATCCACTATAGTATGTAATGGGAGGTGCTGATGAGTTTAGCCTTTTGTAGCCGCAAATTGATTCAGCTCGCGGCAACGGCATCGGCTTTGTGCCTGTCCGGTTGTAACTCTAGTGGGGACGACCCTAACTCCGCCTACAATCGGGCGCTTCTCGAGCAGGGCGCGCAAGAAAAGGTCAAGTCGATCCTGCGAGACCCGGTGTCTGCCGAGTTTTCGGGAATGATCGTTCGCCCTCTGCCCGAGCCGGGAGTGGGTATCGTCTGCGGTTACGTCAATTCGAGGAATGGCTTTGGTGGGATGAGCGGGCCCAAACGGTTCGTGATCACTCCGGACCTATTTCAGATAGAAGGGCAGACCCCGTTGGCAGACCTGCTGAGGACCTGGGGTATGGTGTGCAATCCGTAGTGCAAAAACTTGATTCCTAAGGGCTAACGTATGTCGCAATCAGCTTTGATCGCTTCGCGCCCCAATTTCGGCCATTGAAGCTCAAACGGCGATCGCCTGATAGCGGACGTCAACTCCGTTCAGATAGAATGGCGGGATTGGACAAACCAGAAAGTCTCCTTCCAGGGGTGCTGGTTAGGTAAGGGACCGTTGCTAGCAGCTACCCATCGGATTGCGGCAGCGATGAACTCGGACTCCGCCAAAAAGGAAATGGCGAGAGATTCTCACGGCTGGCAGATGACATAGCCGACCGCACCAATTTCGGCGCAGGCAGAGAAGAACCCCATCAGGATCCAATACAGCTGTACGAAGTTCGGCCGGACCGACCGGCCAGCGGCGATGCGCGCGAACGCTGCCTCGACGTCCGCCCGGCTCAGCGACGACGTCACAATAAAGACCCTGCGCACGACATCGGGCGCGCCGACCGTTGCCGCGATCGCGCCCTCGACCTCAACGCGCGTCCCTCCGCGCATGTACCGCCGGATCGCGGTATCGACCTTGTCCTTGCGGTAGATGTCGTCCCACGATGCGTACTTCTTCGCCATACCGTCGCCCGACAGCGACAGCCGCCCTAGGTTCTTAATCCCCTGTCCAACCGCTTCGTGGAAAGCCGACGCGCTCAGCGACGGGGCACCATGCTTGGCGTGGTAGAAATTGACGGTCGCGGGCGAGGTCGTCGTCCCGACCCCAATGAAATCGGCCCATTCGTCGCCAAGGTCGTCGCAGATGAGGATGTCGTCCGTGACCAGCGCGTTGGCGATGATCCCGAAGACAGAATCGGCATCGAACGCAGTCTGGTCCTTAGCGAACGTGCCTTTCTCGTCGGTGGCTGCAATGAGCTCAGGCCTGGGCTGCAGGTGTCGCAGGAACTCGGCGCCGCCGCCGATCATCGCCTCGTCGCGGAACAGCGATCCATTGACGTAGGCGAGAGCCAGATCGCTAAAGAGGACGGTGCCGAGATCCTCGGAATCAAGGTAGCGCAGGAGCGACATCCGTTGCGGATCGGCTCCCACCGGGTGGTCTGCTCGCTCGATGAAGATCGCGTCGATTGCTGGCGTGTCGAGATGTTTCAAGGCGACGCGCGACTTGTTGATTCGAAGGACTCCGACCTCGGCACCTTCGAACTCCAAGCGAACATCAGGCCCGTCGCCCACGGCATCGTAAGTGCGGTCGAGGTCGGCAATGACTGCCTCGCTCTCGACCTTCGACAGTGCCTGCCAGCCGCCGTCCTTCTCCCAGACCATGCGGACCTTGTCGTCTGCCTCGAAGATCGCGTTGGCGAGGCCCATCGTGTCCACCGCGAAATACGTCGGATGCACGCCCGCCGGAAGCTGCGACAGCTCCATTGCTCGCGCAAAGTTGCGTATGAACGGCGAGGTCTCACCGGCGTCGTCGTCGAGCAGGCCAACGATCTGGCGGGCCCAATCGACCGCTTCGATGCACGCGGCTCGATCAGAGCGGACAGTTATGCGGCCTGTGCTCGGCGTCGCCGAATAGCTGCCGTCCTCGCGCCTTACGCGGTATCCTTGGGGGATAAAGCGAGTCGCGCTCGAAGAGGCGATCGCGTTCTGGAGGTCACGCGCCTCGAGCACCTTTGCGCGCAGCGCGAATGGCGAGGTAGTCATGTTGCGCAGGCTCAGCTTCTCGAACACAGCGTCTTGCCGCGCGATCGCACGTTCGACCCGCGAACGCCCGAGCGGGTCGAGAAAGTCGCGCCGGAACGCGCTGGTGACATCGAGCCCCGCCTTGAACACGGCGACGGTGTCGGCGCATTCGACGATCAGCAGGAAGCCGTGGACCCGGTCTGTGGCGCCGTTGTCGAGGAAACTCACTGGCCTATTGTAGGCGAAGCAGATCGCCGAATAGCGCGCATCCGCTCTCTTCGTCCGCACGACGCGAAAATGGGCTTGGCCCGGCTCGACAGCTTCCTTCCGCAGCTGTACGAAAAGGTCCGTCACCGCCTTGTTGGTCAGTGGCTTTCGCCGACGGTAGAAGTAGGCCGCCCGCGCAGTCTTGAGATCCTCAAGCATGGTCTATCCTCTTTCGACTGACGCGCTCTTGCGCATGTCGCGCTGGTCTTCGGCGAGCGCGCCGCCCAGTTCGTTGCCGGTTCCGTCGCACAGCACGACGAGATTGCGGTCTGCCCTCGGCGTGTCTTCTTCTCCAGTTGCCGGCATGGCGTCTCCTTGTCCGCTTGCGGACGTATCTGATCAATCGACAATCATCCGCGCCTGACATTCGACGCTCACGCAGAGAGGATCACTCTCAGGTTGGCTTCGGACGTTTTCTTCAGGTAAAGTTCGGTCGTTCCGAGCAACTTGAGCGCGTCATCCGTCACGGTCGCCACTGAAGCGCCGGGCTGTACGAGAATCATCTCGAAATCCATCCGCGCGCGGCGTGCCTTGTGCTTGAAGTAGACTAGCTGCTTGGGATCACCTTTGAGGAAGCGGCTCACGCCTTCCCGCATCCAGATGTCCTGTCGGCGCTTAAGATCGTGATACAGAGTGTTCATGCCGCCATGCTTGACGGTCACGCTTTTCTGCGCCTGCCCGCATACCGTATAGAAATTGCGGATATCGCGCGAGACCGCTCCTCCGTGAGCGCCCTTGCAGTGTACGAGACAGAGCCTGATTGTCGTGTCGTCCACATCTTTTAGGCAGACAAGGTCAGCGGCCTCGCCGCTTCCGTCGTCGTTGAACACGATATCGAACTCATCGGCAATTTGAGTGAATGCGCGGTATTGAATCGAAGCTTGGTTGCCAGTCTTATGCATCGACTCCTGGTTGAGCGGAATGCCATCCCAGTTCCAGTGCTCGAGCCGGTCGCGGTCGAAGCTGCCAGCATTGAGCAAGATTGGAATGTGATAGCAGTTGTAGGAATAGGTGCCATCGACGTAGCGCACCAGGAATGGATCCTTTGCGAGATACTCTTCGAGCGCAATTTCGGGGTCACGGCCCTTCTGGAAGGTAAGACGCGGTCCTGAGACATGCTCATGGCTGTAGCCGCCTGGATAGCATTGCTCCAATGCGGAGCCGATACACCGACACGAGCGTGTCGCTCGAGATGCGTAGCAGTATCGAGTTATCGTCCTCGGTGCCCGCGATTTCAAGATCGACGAGGAACAGCGGAATCAAGACATTATCGAAGCCGACAAACTGACGATCGTTAAGGCGAAGCTGTGCTTGCTCGCCCCACTGCAGCGCGATTGGTGGAGATTCCCAAGGCACTTCAAGGCGTTCGGGCCTTAAGAAGTCTCGGGTGATGTTGGTTTCCTCTGAGTGTGAGGCGGTCACCTTGCTCCAGGTGAATCTGACCCAGTCCAGCCACTCGGCGATTGAACCGCCTTTTTGCTGCCATATCTTCCCGCGGCGCTGCGTGCCTCCCCACAGCACTCGTTCGCCGTTCTCGTAGCCGAGGCACGCGATGTTATTGAGCGAAGATTCTGCCTTTTCGATGCTCGCAAGCCCCTCGGTTACGTTCGGTCCAAAATAGGAAGTGAAGCTGATCGCTCCGACGCGAGACGATCCCAAGCTTTTGACTAAGGGCAATTCCACATTGTTCAGTATTTGGAAGATCGACCTGCCCGTAACCAGCTCCGTCTGCTCGTCTGTTACAGCGCCTGCCATCGTCTCGGAGCGCAGCGCCGAGTAGTCGCTGGCATAAAGCGCAAGGACCCCTTCTTCCCTATCCCACCGCATGACTAAGAGATCATGTACGACGTCGATGACGTCTTGATAGTTGCCCCAGGAAACTCTGCCGGAGTGTTGCACGACAGCGACCAACACCTCACCGTTGTCATCATATGCATGCCAAGTCTCGGCTCCCTTCGGTAGCACCGAGGTGTAGGCGAGAGGGCTCCATGAGGCACACTTTGTCCGGAAGAACTGCGTCGATAGCGCCGGCCGGAGATTCCAAAGTGACAAGTGCGCATGTAGGTCACCTGAGGTGCGCAACTTGTCGACGACATCCTGTAGTCGCAACTCCTCCACAATTCGCTCTTCGCTCAATCTGCGGATGAGCCGATCCCAATCCGCGCCCTGTGCATACAGGTCGGCTAAGCGCTGCTCGGCTTCGGGATCCGCAATGTTTGTGACCACCGTTGCCTCCCCAATTTTTCCTGGGTCTCCTTTGCGTGTGAATCGGCCGATAAACTGGAGTGTGATCGCGAGCGACTTGTGGGTGTCGTGAAGCGCGGCCACTTTGAGGTTGGGCAAGTCAAAACCTTCCCCGAGCATGTCAACACAGATGACGATGCGCGAGCCATCCGGTCCGCGATCCAATAGCTGGACCAGCGCTTCGCGATTTGGCACCGTGCGCCCTGAACCGGAATAGACCATGACCGGGCGAAACTCTGGCGCTAGGCTTGAGTAAATCGCAAGTAGCTCGGCCGCGCGTTCTTTTGTCTTAGTACGCGCCATCAAGAGATGATCGAGACCGAGTGTTTGGCGGTCCCGGCGCAAAGCTTCTAAAGCAGCCGAGGCAATCCTCTGATCGCGCCGAAGTTGCTCGCCATACTCTTCAACTGCAATCAAATTGATTGGCCGGTAGTATCCTGCAGATTGAGCGTCCCCGAGCTTGAAATTGAAGATAATGCGCCCGTCGATCCGTTGGCTGTCGCGCCGAAATGGCGTCGCTGTGAACTGTATGATGCGTTTTTCTGAAAACTGATCGCGAACGGAAGACCAGGTGGATGCGGTGATATGATGCGCCTCATCCACCATCAGGTCGGTACATCCCTCTAAAAGGACTCGTCGAGCCTCCGGTTCGCAGGCCTCCAGAGTATTTGGTAGCGCGACGATTACGTTGGCCTCGCGCAACAATGCTTCTGCGTCTTCAATTGTGCTGACGTGCTCCCCTGATTGTTACCACTCAGAGGTAGAGTCTCGCTCCTTCATGATTGATGTTTGATGCGATGGCAACGTGTCTGGGGGCATGCCCCCAGACACGTTCGCCGGCGATCTCGGCGGGGGTCTTTCCGCCCAGTTTCGAGTGGGGCCTGACCGTGTTGTAGTCGTGCCGCCATGCTGCGAGCACGAACCGCGCATGGGCCAGCGAGGTGAACAGCGTCTCGTTGAGGCACTCGTCGCGCAGACGGCCATTGAAGCTTTCCACGAAGCCGTTCTGCATCGGCTTGCCCGGCGCGATGTAGTGCCACTCGACGCGTCGCTCCTGCGACCAGCGCAGGATGGCCGAGGAGGTCAGCTCCGTGCCGTTGTCGCTGACCACCGTATGCGGCTTGCCGCGCTGCCCGAGCAGGTTGGTCAGTTCACGAGCCACGCGCGCGCCGGACAGCGATGTATCCGCCACCAGCGCCAGGCATTCCCGTGAGAAGTCATCGACCACGCACAGGATGCGGAACCGGCGACCACAGATCAGGCTGTCGGAGACGAAGTCGAGGCTCCATCGCTGGTTCGGACCATCCGGCAGCACCATTGGCCTGCGCGTACCCAATGCCCGCTTACGGCCACCACGGCGGCGCACGCGCAGCCCTTCCTCGCGGTAGATGCGCAGCAGCTTCTTGTGGTTGGGCGTGATGCCTTCCCGCGCCAGTAGATAGCCCAGACGGCGATAGCCGAACCGACGACGTTCCGCCGCCAGCTCACGCAACCGTTGCCGCAACGCCCCGTCATCCGGCCTCGTCGGCTCGTAACGGATCACCCTGCGGCTCACACCAACCAGACTGCACGCCCGACGCTCGCTCAGCCCGTGCTGTTCACGGGCATGGGCGACGGCTTCC
>PBYQ01000005.1 GCA_002729695.1 Citromicrobium sp.
GGGTGGCGTCTGCCAACGCCAGCTGAAGCGGGGCAAGATCCGGGCGTTCACGATCTGCGCAAGCGGCTATGGCGTTCTGCAGTGTCGTGCGAGCAGCGATCAATCCATCGCGGTGATCGGTCACCTTCTTGGGGTCGGCGTCTAGAGTCGGGAAATGGCTCTTGCAAGCATCATATCCCGCTTTGTCCAGCCCAACCTCGGTAAGCCGAGCGACAAAATCACCTTGTGCCTTCTTCACGCGCTGCTGCTGCCCGTCGCGCGCCCGCTTCGCTGCTTCTAGCTGCTCTTGCGAACGGGTGAGCACCTCACTGGCGGCTCGGTCCTGTTGCGTCGCCACTTCCAGCGCCTCGGAGAGTTGCCTTTGCTCTCTCTGCAAAGCCTCCCGTCGAGCGACAACCGCCTCGGGCGTGCGCAGACCTTTCGGCAGGGCCTCAATCACTGTGTCCAGCTTGGCGCGCGCGCCGGCAAGAGCGGTCTCGGCTTTCCCCGCAGCGGTGCGCGCCGAAGCCTCGCCGGTTTCTGCCTCAGTCACCTTGCGCTTGAGCTCGGCCAACTGCTCCGCCATCGCGTCCAGATCAACCGCCTCTCCAAGCGTGGCGACGGTGCCTTCAATCCGCGCGATTTCGGCTTCGAGTTGCGCCAACGTGCGCTCAGGGCGCTCCTGTTCCTCCAGCGCCCGCTTCTTTTCGTCGAGCCGCATTCGGAAATTGCCGAGGTCGCTTTCGGCCCGAACTCTGGCTTCGGAGGCGATTCTAGCCTGAACCTGAGCGCTCCGAAACGCTTCTGTCAAACCAGATTGTTCAGGCGCACCATGGGCAGGCGCAGGATGATCATGGGAACCACAGACAGGGCAGGGCGCCCCTTCGGTCAACTTTTCCGCGAGAATGATCGCTTGCGTGCGCGAAAGCCGTGCCTCGGCATCTACCAAGGTCGCATCAGCGGCTTGCGCCGCGTCGGTTCTTGTCGCCAGTTCACTCGATGCCGCTTCAACATTTCGTTGAGCATCCGCGACAGCTTCTTGCGCCCTAGCATACGCCGCTGCCTTGACCCTTTCTCGGTTGAACTCGGCCAGCTCACCGGTCAGCTGGCCTCGCTCCGTTTCGGTCTTTCGCGCTTGATCAAGCGCCAGATCGGTCGCATCGCGCTGAGACTTGAGCTTCTCTCGGGCATCAATGGCCTCGGTCAGAGCCTTCTTCGCTGAAGCTTCGTCCTTCACAGCGTCGTCAAACGCGCTTCTAAGATCCGCTGCCTGCCCGACCTGCTTCTCGATCGCCTCCAACCTTGTCAGGTCAGCCTGAACTTGTTGCCGTCGGTCCTCGCCAGACTGTGCCTCAGCAAGTTTCTTTTCCGCCAACTCCTTCGCGCCAGTGGCGATGTTGAGTTCCGCCTCGGCCTTCGTGACAGCCTCCACCGCTTTCAGGCTATCCTGCTCCGCATCGCACCAAGCCGTCTCAAGATCACGGGCCTGCAAGGCATTCCGGACAGCCTCAATGCGCTTGGCCAGCTCTTCGACCTCGATCGTTCTCTTTTCTAGATCATCGACAGCCTGCTGTGCCGTGTCGGCAGAAGAAAATGCCTTTTCGATTTGCTCGCCTTCGGTCAGAGCTTTGCGCGCAGCTTCGTTTGCCATCTCCGCACCACGCTGAACGCCCTGCTTTTCTTCGACTTCGGCTGCGGCTGCAGCAATCCCAAGTTCAAGCGCTTCGGCGCTCTCGAACCCGCGTTCCTCGAGGCGAGCCAGGTAGAGCGCGCGCTGGTCGCGCAACGCTCGTTCTGCCGCTGAGGCTTCTTCCTTCAGCCNTGCGGCGAGATCGCGATAGANCTTCACGTCGAANAGATCCCGCAATATCTCGACCCGCNCATCCGTTTTTGCGGCCANGAACGTCTCGAACTTGCCTTGCGGTAAGAGCACGATCTGTCNAAACTGATCTGCCCCGTAGCCAAGCAGCGCCTCGANNTGCTGCCCNACTAGCGAGACCTTCTTTTCCGCAATGACACGGCCNGACTGACTCGGACCAAGNGTGTCCACCGGAATCCCGGTGACGTCGAATAANGANGCTTCCGCCGCGTCCTCAGTGGTCCCTTCACCGCGTGCCTTCGGACGTTCCTGCGCCGGACGACGACGGATGAGGTAGGTCTTGGCGCCCAGCTCAAAGACAAATTCGACTTCGGTAGGTAGATCCGACGCGGCGTGATCCGAGCGTAGTGAACGTGGTTCCTGATCAGTCTTGGTCGGCGCCCCGAATAGCGCGAAGGACATCGCCGAAAACAGCGTCGACTTTCCCGCGCCGGTCTGACCATAGATTCCAAACAGACCCGTCTCCAGCGCGGACCGGAAATCGACTACCTCGGTTGTNGCAAATGGCCCGAAGGCTTGAAGCGATAGGCGAATGGGTCTCATGTCTGCTCCTCCCCGGAGGCTACTGCGTGGAGCTTTTCCGCGANGATCGCGACTTCGGTGGCGTTTGGTTCCCGGCCGCGCATAACCTTCACGAAGTCGCCAATCATCTCGATCGGCGTGACCGCGGCCCGCCCGCTGCCGAGCGCCTTGGTCTCNGCNGCGCGCTCCTGCCGGGCATAGGCCAGATGGCAAGCATTGGGATAGGTCGCGCGTAACCGTTTCATCGGATCGATCAGAGGGTTTTCATCCGTCAGGATAGCCTGGATGAAGTCATCAGACGGCGTTCCTTCCAGAAGATCCGAGAATGCCCCGGTAAGCGAGCGAACCTGCCTGATCGGTCGGAACGGTACGATGCGGATCTCGACCCCTTCAGCTTTNANATCGACGACAGTCATGGATTTTTNGTTTCCCACCTCGTCGAAACCGAAAGCGAGCGGTGCGCCGGAGTAACGAATATGGCTCGCGCCNACTTCCTGCGGCTTGTGCAAATGCCCCAGTGCAACATAGTCCGCCCCATCGAAGACATCGGAGGGAACAGTTTCGATGCCCCCGACTCGCGTCAGGGNGCGCTCGGTCTCGCCGACCGCACCCCCCGCGACGAANGCATGGGCNACGACGACCCAACGCGCCCCATCAGGCACCTGCNCCCTCGCCGCAGCGATCTGGGCGGCAANTACNTCCGCCGGCGCANTAATNCTTTCATCCCCGAACACCTCGCGTGCGGCGTATTCATAGGAAAAAGGCAGTGCGGAAAAGGCGACCTCGCCATGCGCGTCACGCAGCACCAGCGGCGCTTCCACCGCATCNGCAATCCCGCGCACCAGCACACGAGACGCGGTGGAAAAGACAGACATTGCCTCGATCCGGTCGCCAGAATCGTGNTTTCCAGAGATCATNACCACAGCGGCTTCGGTCTCCTCNGCCACGCGNTTGAGGAANCGATTGAACTGCCGGATCGACGAATTGGGCGGCGAGGCACGGTCAAAAACGTCNCCGGCGATGACAAGAACATCGACCCGATCGGCCACGAGCGTTTCAAGGATCTGACCCAAGATGACCTCATGATCCTCCTCGAGGCTCAACCCCATGAACTGCCGCCCCAGGTGCAGATCTGCCGTATGAAGTATTCGCATCAGATCAATCCATTTTCTATACGTATAGTAAATGTATGGACTATGCGAGCGGAGTCAAGTATTACTCGGCATATGAGCCTGAAAGCCCTCAAGCACGCGCAACGTGAGCGAATTTTGTTCCTCGACCAGTGTCTGACCTGGAGAGGTCAGGCGAACCGCCGCGACTTGATCGAACGCTTCAATATCTCGATGGCACAGGCTGCCGTTGACTTTCGAACCTATCTTTCTCTGACGAATACGCCGCCAGTCTACGATGCCACCGAGAAGGCCTATTTCTCGACCGGCGACCACTGCGCATTGACTGAGGCTGGCCCGGAACAAGTTTTCGAATTACTTGATGGCAAGGCGANATCGCTTGGCGCGAGCATCCCGCTTCCCACTCGCGTGATGGATTCCACNGTNGTCGCACAGCTCTACCGCGCCANGANNGGCGAANGNGACATCCAGATTACNTACACCTCGATGACAAGCGGCCTNTCCGACCCGCAGTGGATCAGTCCAGTTCAGTTTCATTTTGACGGAGAGGCAATTTATCTNCGCGCCTGGAGCTATAATCACGANGCGTACCGCGATTATCTCCCAATACGAATAACGAAACAAANTNANATGAAAACGCGGGAGNGGCCTGCTCCCCTGCCTTTTGACACGGACTGGAACAGCTTGGTGCGCNTGTGGATACGTCCGCGTTCAGATCTATCTGATGTACAAGCGCGAGCCGTCCGGCTGGAGTACGGCTTTGACGACAAGACGCATTTACTGATCGAAACTCGCAAGGCGCTCGTGTTTTATGTCGTTAGAAGATGGCGACTGAACCAGGAGACTGCGCGGCTCGAGTTGGAAATGACGGAACAGTTGGATACATGAACCAGCTTTTCAGAACCAACTCAGAAACCGCCCGCAAGCTGTTCACGCAGTCCCTACCACATCTCTAGGCCCGACCCCCGAATTTACCCACTCAGGGGTCCCTCAAGCGCAGAGAGCGCTCCTTGATACAATCGCGCACTACCGCCAGCGGATCATCTTGAAATCTCCCCCGCTAACACCGCTCGTCCGTAAGCATCCGCCGAGGGCCGTCTGACCGACCCACCCGGCTGCCTGTAAGAGCATGAAGCTATGACAGATCATAGCTTCATATCCCAAGTAGAGGTTCTTTCGGTCTCGGATACAGGTCGGCGGCGGCGGTGGACCGACGCCGAGAAGGTGCGGATCGTGGAGGAGAGCTACGCGGCGCCGCGGATGGCCGCGGCAACGGCACGACACTACGAGATCTCTCGTTCGCTTCTCACACGGTGGCGTCGCCTGGCCCGTGAGGGCCTTCTGATCGGCAATGGGGACCGGACGCATTTCGCAGCGGTTGCCGTGACGCCGGAAGTCGCCACCGATGCGCAGTGTCGGGCGGATGAGATGAGCCATGATCGGGTGGAGATCATCCTGCCAAACGGACGTCGCCTCGTGACCGCCGCATCGACCGAGACGTCGACCCTTGCGCGGCTCATCCAGGTGGTGGAACGGGCATGATCGCATTTCCGGCAGGCGCAAAGGTGTGGATCGCGGGCGGCGTGACGGACATGCGGAAGGGCATGAACACGCTGGCCTTGCAGGTGCAGCAAGGCCTCGGGCGTGA
Source organism: Citromicrobium sp. (assembly GCA_002729695.1). Taxonomy (GTDB): domain Bacteria; phylum Pseudomonadota; class Alphaproteobacteria; order Sphingomonadales; family Sphingomonadaceae; genus Alteriqipengyuania. Next base: position 5,159 of record PBYQ01000005.1, read on the forward strand.
TCCCTATGCCGGGGAGATATTCTGCTTCCGAGGACGCCGTGGCGATCTCGTGAAGCTGCTTTGGCATGATGGGGTCGGCGTGTCGCTCTATATGAAGCGCCTGGAGGCGGGCAAGTTCATCTGGCCGGTCAGCGGCTCGGGCGAGACGGTCCAGATTTCTGCGGCCCAGATCGGCTATCTTCTGGAAGGGATCGACTGGCGTAATCCGCGTTGGACGCAGCGCCCTGCAAAGGTAGGGTAAATATCCTTCAGAGCCCTATTTTATATAGCTTTATTGAGCCGGCATGGTAAATCTTGACCATGTCAGATGCCGCCTCCGAACTCGAGATACTGCGCGCCGAGCTGGCGGCCACAAAGGCCGAACTGGCCCGCTCTAATGCCGTGGTGTCGGCATCAGAAGCGATGATCGCGGGCCTGAAGCTCGAGATCGCGATGCTCAAGCGCGAGAAGTATGGCCGCAGCGCCGAGCGCACTGCTCGGCTCCTCGATCAGCTCGAGTTGCAGCTCGAGGAGTTGGAAACGGCCGCGGCCGAGGATGCCATTCGCGCCGAGCAGGCGGCAGAAAAGGCGACGAAGGTCCGTGCTTTCGATCGGCGCAAGCCCGTCCGCAAGGCGTTCCCCGAGCATCTGCCGCGCGAACGGGTGGTGATCAAGGCGCCGACGGCCTGCGCCTGCTGCGGGTCGGACCGGATCAAGAAGATGGGCGAGGATATCACCGAGACGCTGGAGGTGGTGCCGCGGCAGTGGAAGGTGATCCAGACCGTCCGCGAGAAGTTCACCTGTCGGGATTGCGAGAAGATCTCGCAGCCGCCCGCCCCATTCCACCCCGTTGCGCGGGGATGGGCGGGGCCAAGCCTCCTCGCGATGATCGTGTTCGAGAAGTTCGGGCAGCACCAACCGCTGAACCGCCAGGCCGAACGCTATGCCCGCGAGGGCGTGGAACTCAGCCTCTCCACGCTCGCCGACCAGGTCGGCGCGGTGACCGAGTTGCTGGAGCCGCTGCATACACTGATCGAAGCCCATGTCATGGCCGCAGAGCGGTTACATGGCGATGATACGACGGTCCCGCTGCTGGCCCGGGGCGGCACGAAGACGGCCCGGCTCTGGACCTATGTCCGTGATGATCGGCCCTTTGGCGGCACCGCCCCGCCGGCGGTGGCTTTCCGCTTCTCCCGCGACCGCAGCGGCGAACATCCGACTGGGCATCTCGCGGGCTGGCAGGGCATCCTGCAAGCTGACGCCTATGCCGGATACAACCAGCTCTACGACCCGAAGCGATTACCGGGGACTGTTGTGTCGGCCCTATGTTGGTCACACGCCCGCCGCAAGTTCTTTGAGCTGGCTGACGTGGAAGGGAATATCCGCAAGGGCAAGGACGCCAAGGAGATCTCCCCGATCGCATTCGAGGCCGTTCGGCGCATCGACGCGCTCTTCGATATCGAGCGCGAGATCAACGGGTTCAATCCGGCGGATCGACTGGAGGCCCGGCAGCGCCTGTCGGCCCCGTTGGTCGAGGATCTGGAGCGTTGGCTGCGCGGCGAACGCGTACTCCTGTCCAAGCACGCCAAGGTAGCCAAGGCGATCGACTATCTGCTGGCGCCGAACCATTGGCCGGGCTTCACCCGGTTCCTCGACGACGGCCGCGTCTGCCTGACCAACAACGCGGCAGAAAGATCGCTACGCGGCGTGGCTCTCGGCAGGAAGTCGTGGCTCTTCGCGGGGTCCGAGCGCGGCGGGCATCGCGCCGCCTTCATGTATTCCCTGATCGGCACCGCGAAGCTGAACGACATTGACCCGCAAGCCTGGCTCGCCGACGTCATCGCCCGCATCTCCGACATGCCGGTCTCGCGCCTGCATGAGTTGCTGCCGTGGGAATGGTCCCAACCTGTCGGGCCGTCGAGGGAAGCCGCATGATGGCACGGGTCACGCAGGTCTACAGCATCGACGAGGTTGCGAGGCGGATCGGGGAAAGCCTGGACCTGATCGAAATCGTCAGTTGGAACGACGACAACATCGACTACGGCGAGATGATCCGCGTCTACAACGGCACCGACGAAAGCCTCGTCACCTTCACCGAGCGCGGCATCGAGTCCCTTCAGGAGCTTCTGGCGGATTTGCGCACGTGGGAGGGCGGCATCCATCAGTTCCTCATCGGCGAACAGTGTGACCCAGACGTCATCGAAACGATCATGGAACACGAGAAAAACACCTGATCCAAGACGGCCTTCGGCGCATGCTTACATTACAGTGATATGTTGACGACGTTATCAAAGGCGGTTTGCCGTCTCTCTGACTCTGAGGACATGGCGGAACTTGGCGATGCCATGGAAGCTGCGGTGCAGGACCTGGGCTTCGTTTCCTTCAACATCACCATCGACAAGCGTCATGCGGTCGAGTTGATGGAGGAACCGCTGCTGACCACTTGGTCCAGAGAGGATTTACTGGCCTACTCAGGCGACGGCTGGGCCGAAAGGGATCCACTCTTGCAAAGCGCGGTGGAACAGGAGGCGCCCTTCCTTTGGTCAGCGGACGGGTGGCGTAACAGCGGCCATTGCGAATATTCCCAATACCTCGCGCTCAACGGTATCGCGGGCGGCGCAACAGTTCCTCTTGGGGGCGGGCCGGGCAAGCTTGGCGCAATGACATTCCTAGCTGTCTCGGATAATATCCTAGCCGCCGAGACCCTGCACGCTGCGAATGTTGTGGCGCTTTTCGGGCTGGCCCGTGTTCAAGTTCTGCGCGAAGGGATCACCCTGCAAAGCCGCACGCCCGTCCCACTTAAGTCGCTGTCCAGACGGCAGATGGACATCCTGCACTGGGTTGCGGAGGGCAAGACGAACCGGGAGATCGCCGTGATCATGGGCCGCACGCTGAGCACGATCAATTACCACCTCGAACAGATCAAGCAGAAACTGGGCGCGACCAATCGCGCCAGCGCAGCGGCGCTCTATAAAGGCCAAGTTGCGCCAAGGGATTAAGCCCAGGCCTGTCGCGTTTTTTGATGTATATCCGGCTTTGAACTGCCCCGGGTTAGCCAGAGGCTATCTATGATTAGTTGCGCGAAAATGGGCTCTGATGATGTGACCGTCCCTGCGCCTAGCCGCGCTCCCCGAGGATACTTTTGGGAAGATGAAGTCAGATCCGATGATCTGGCTCAGTCGCATCCACGACCTGCTCCAGGATCACAGACGGCATAACACCGATCGCACGGGCAAGAACCACCAGCTCAACGACATCGATCCGGCGCTCGCCACTCTCGACCCTGGCAACCAGAGACTGATGGCACCGAAGGCGCTCGGCCATTCCAGCCTGCGTCAGGCCTGCCGCTTTCCGGGCGTCGATCAGCGCCTCACATAAAGCCACATGACCTGTGCTTCTGATCGTCTTCGTCATGTCGCTGCGCCACCTCTTTGGGCGCAAGCGGTAATCTGCTTTTTAGATTATCTAAAAAATGGATAATTCAGCGTATTCCAGACCAGCTTCAAGGAGACGCCCCATGAGCCAGCCCCTTCAGCATTCAATGATCCTGACCAGGCTCACCGAGACAGGACAGGCCCTGATGCAACTGAACAGCCGTGGCTATGTCGACACCGACGCCGCCCGGCATCTGCTCGCCGCAGGCCTTGCAGAACCGGAGCGAATTCGTGTCGAAATCCGGCACCTCCCTTACAGAGAGTTCGAGGGCATCGGCCTGACGTCCGAGGGCAGCGTCACCGTGAAAAATCTGGACCAGCAGATGACCCCTATATCGGGATTATCGGACAGCCGTTCTTTCACGACCGGCCATGAGCTTTCCGACAGCGGGCGGGTCGTGACCTGCGGCTATCTGGGCTGGCTTGGTGAAGATGCTCTATCGCAACTTGACCGCCGGTTCGCATGGGGCTGGTGCCCTGAGATGCCCACGGAGCCAACGCAGGTCTTCGAGGTTCCCCTTCCCATGCTCAAGACATCGCGCCGGAAGATAGCCCGTAGACTTACGGCCAAGATTGGGCCTGTCGATCCCGACTTCGACCAGAAGGGGTTCATGGACGAGCTGTGGGGTGACGACTGATCCGGGTCGGGCCGGAGACCTCCGAGCATCGGAGGCCCGATCCGGGAATTGCTGCGAATGCCAAGGTTTCATCGGCGCCAGATCTGCACGGCAGGCGGCACGCACAGGACTGCCTGACCGGCGCTTCCTGCCGGGAGTAGACGACCAGATTTCACGTCATTGCTAACCCTGCCCGCCTGTCTTCACCTCCGTAATTTTTGGGGTGGTCGCCTGCCGAACGGCATGCCGTTTGAAGTGAGTGAGTATGTGTTTCTCCCGCCGTTTGGTGGGCGAACGACAATTAGGTTGCGCGATGCGGAATCAAATTGTCTAGTGAGTACACATAC